>NZ_JBIFFM010000001.1:0-539938 GCF_043556995.1 Sulfitobacter sp. 1A15106
TGGCGCGGTTGACGGGGCTCGAACCCGCGACCCCCGGCGTGACAGGCCGGTACTCTAACCAACTGAGCTACAACCGCCCGCTGCACTCTCCAGGTCGCCCCGGAGCGTTTGGGTGTTCTATGGTGAGGGCGCTCCGCCGTCAAGCGCGGTTTGCGCGAAAATGTGAAATTTTTGTAAGTTGTTTTTGGGGCGTTTGATGGGCTGGGTCTGAGGCCGAAAATCGGGTGGTTTTCACGGAGGGGTCGGGCCGCTTTTACTTGACTGCCCTATGGTCGGGGCTGACGAAGGCTATGGCTTGGAATACTGCGACGCTGCGTGGGAAATCCGGGCGATGGCCCAATACCAATCTCTGAACGAGACGATCGTGACAGTCTCGAACTCCCGACCCAGACTGACCGCGCAGCGGGCGGGCGTCGGTCGGGCTCACCACTGGGGCAGCCGGTTGATCCAAATAAATAGGTTGGAGGGATGGTGGGTCGTGAGAGGCTCGAACTCCCGACCCAGACTGACCGCGCAGCGGGCGGGCGTCGATTGGGCTCACCACTAGAGCAACTGGTTGATCCAAATAAATAGGTTGGAGGGGGATGGTGGGTCGTGAGAGGCTCGAACTCCCGACATCTTCGGTGTAAACGAAGCGCTCTACCAACTGAGCTAACGACCCGACTTGGACCTGATAGCCCAAGGTGGGGGCGGGCTTCAAGCCTATAATGTCAGCCTTTCTTGCTGACCGTTCTCAAGGCGGAAAACCACCCCTTGCCCGCCCTGCATCTCCCGCAGCGCAGCGGGCGTGCGGCCCAGTAAAATAAGGCGCAACATGCGCGATGTGATGCCGTGGGTGATCAGCACATGGGGGCCGTTCAGGCTGTCCAGAAAGCGCTGGCAGCGCTTATGCAGCGCCGCGAATCCCTCGCCCTCGGGGGCGTGTTCGTAAAGATCGTAGGAATCACGCGCGGCGGGGGTTTGGCGCAGCAACGTCTCGCGCGGCATTCCGGCCCAAGCGCCGATGCCGATCTCCCCCAAACGAGGATCAGGCGCAGCCTCTAGCCCCGTTCCCGCCAGCGCGATTTCGGCTGTGACCACCGCCCGCCCCTGCGGGCTGCTGAGCGCCGAGAACCCCGCCAGATCGCAGCGTTTCAGAATCGCATTCTGCGCCGCGGCCTGTTCACGCCCCCGCTCGGTCAGCGGGGAATCGAAATGCCCTTGGAGCCGATTGGCGAGGTTCCACTCCGTCTCCCCATGGCGCAGGATATAGAGCGTCGGGTAACGGCTCATGCGGGGGCTTCCAAGATGCGCTCGGTCCCGTTCTCCAGCAGATAGACGCAGCCTTGCCGGTTGCTGAGCCGACCGGCCTCTACCGGATCGACGCCGCATATCTCTGCGCGAAGCACCTGCCCCCAGAGCCCGTGGGCGACCAGCACCGTGGGCGTGGTCAAACTGTCGAGCACCGCCCGTATCCGCTTGCGAAAGGCCGCCAGCCCCTCCCCGCCCGGCGCGGCGGCGTAGATCTCCAACGGGGCCGGGTCGCGGGCAGCGAGGTCAGGGTGCGCGGCAAGTATCTCATCCCGGGTTGCCCCCTGCCAATCGCCCGCGTGTATCTCTTTCAGCCGGGCATCCGTTTGGAAAGCGGCGCCATTCAACGCAATCCGCGCCGTTTGCTGCGCGCGGCCAAGCGGAGAGACGAGGATATCCGGCTTTTGCTCAAGGATCGCTGGCATGATCTGTGCCTGCCGCTCAGCCTCGGCGATGCCCTGATCGGTCAGCGGTGAATCGAGATGCCCCTGCAGACGAAACGCGCGATTCCACTCGGTCTGCCCGTGGCGCAGGAACCAGATTTTAGGATGTGCCGACATGCTCTCTCCGCCCGTTGTGCCCGTGGTATGGGCCGCTGGTGATAAGGATCACCCCGACGCGGAGAAGGCAAGCCATGGGACGTGGGCGCAGGCTTAGCGCGGCAAGCTATTGTATTGCGAAGGACGGGGAAAATGGTGGGTGATAAGAGATTTGAACTCCTGACATCTTCGATGTGAACGAAGCGCTCTACCACTGAGCTAATCACCCTTGCGGGGCGAAGTAGCCAATTGCGGCGCGGCTTGCAAGAGGGTTTGGCGCAAAAACTGTCGCGAGATGCGGCGGGCCCTGCCCCACGGTGGATACGAAAAACGCGCGCCTCGAAAGGCGCGCGTTCATGACATTCTGACAGGCTGCTCGCCTTAATGTGTGGTCGTCGCGTCCACGCCTGCGGCACGAGCCTTCATCGCGGCGGCTTCGGCGGCCTCTTGGGCAGCTTCGTCCCAATCGATCGCCTTCGGCTTGCTCACCAGCGCATGCTCCAGAACTTCCGAGACATGGCCCACCGGGATGATGGTCAGCCCCTCTTTGACGTTGTCGGGGATGTCCGGCAGGTCTTTCTCGTTCTCCTTGGGGATCAGCACCGTGGTGATGCCGCCGCGCAGGGCCGCGAGAAGTTTCTCCTTCAATCCGCCGATCGGCATGGCGTTGCCGCGCAAGCTGACCTCGCCGGTCATGGCGATGTCGCGCCGCACCGGGATCTGGGTCAGCACCGAGACGATCGAGGTCACCATCGCCAGACCGGCCGAGGGGCCATCTTTCGGGGTGGCGCCGTCGGGCACGTGCACGTGGATGTCCAGCGTGTCGAACTTCGGCGGCTTGATCCCGATCTGCGGAGAGATCGACCGGACGTAGGAACTGGCCGCGTCGATGCTTTCCTTCATCACGTCGCCGAGCTTGCCGGTGGTCTTCATCCGGCCCTTGCCCGGCAGACGCAGCGCCTCGATGCTCAGAAGCTCACCGCCAACGGAGGTATAGGCCAGCCCAGTCACAACACCGATCTGGTCCTTCTCCTCGGCCAGACCGAAGCGGTGCTTGCGCACGCCAAGAAAGTCTTCAAGATTATCGCCGGTGACGGTGACGCTCTCGGCTTCCTTCTTGACGATCTTGGTCAGCGACTTGCGGGCCACCTTGGCGATCTCGCGCTCAAGGTTCCGCACGCCTGCCTCGCGGGTGTAGTAGCGGATCATGCCGGTGAGGGCCGAATCCTCGATCTCGAACTCTTTCTTCTTCAGACCGTGGTTCTTGATCTGCTTCTGCACCAGATGCTGCTTGGCGATCTCGCGCTTTTCGTCCTCGGTGTAGCCCGACAGCGGAATGATCTCCATCCGGTCCAAGAGCGGCCCAGGCATGTTGTAGCTGTTCGACGTGGTCAGGAACATGACGTTCGACAGGTCGTACTCCACCTCAAGATAGTGGTCCACGAAGGTGCCGTTCTGCTCCGGGTCGAGCACTTCGAGCATGGCCGAGGCCGGGTCGCCCCGGAAGTCCTGCCCCATCTTGTCGATTTCATCGAGCAGGATAAGCGGGTTCGTGGTCTTGGCCTTCTTCAGCGCCTGGATGATCTTACCGGGCATGGAGCCGATGTAGGTCCGACGGTGGCCGCGAATTTCGCTCTCGTCACGCACGCCGCCGAGCGAGATGCGGATGAACTCGCGCCCCGTGGCCTTGGCGACCGATTTGCCCAAGGAGGTCTTGCCGACGCCCGGAGGGCCGACGAGGCACATGATCGGGCCTTTCATCTTGGTCGAGCGCTGTTGCACGGCCAGATACTCTACAATGCGCTCCTTGACCTTCTCAAGGCCATAGTGATCGTCATCGAGAACCTTTTGCGCGCGGCCCAAGTCTTTCTTCACACGGGATTTCACGCCCCATGGGATCGACAGCATCCAGTCGAGGTAGTTGCGCACCACGGTGGCTTCGGCCGACATGGGCGACATGTTCTTGAGCTTCTTCAGCTCGGCCTCGGCTTTTTCGCGGGCTTCCTTGCTCAGCTTGGTCTCGGCGATCTTGGCTTCGAGTTCGGCCACTTCGTTCTTGCCGTCCTCTCCGTCGCCTAGCTCCTGCTGGATCGCCTTCATCTGTTCGTTCAGATAATATTCGCGCTGTGTCCGCTCCATTTGCGACTTCACGCGGGTCTTGATCTTCTTCTCGACCTGCAGCACCGACATTTCGCCCTGCATCAGGCCATAGACCTTCTCAAGCCGCTCGGAGATGCTCAGCGTCTCCAGCAAGTCCTGCTTCTGCTCGACTTCGATGCCGAGGTGACCGGCCACGAGATCGGCCAGACGTGCAGGCTCGGCGCTTTCGCCAACGGCTGCGAGCGCTTCCTCGGGGACGTTTTTCTTGACCTTGGCATAGCGTTCGAACTCATCGGCCACTGTGCGCAGAAGCGCCTGCGTAGTGGCGGCGTCACCCGGCATCTCGGTCAGATACTCGGCGCGCGCTTCGAAGAAATTGTCGTTCTCAAGGTATTCGGTGATGCGCACCCGCGCCTGCCCTTCGACCAGCACTTTCACGGTGCCATCGGGCAGTTTCAGCAGTTGCAGCACATTGGCCAGCACACCGGCCTTGTAGATGCCGGATGTGTCGGGATCATCCTCGGCGGGGTCGATCTGGCTCGACAGCAGGATTTGTTTATCGTCCGCCATCACCTCTTCAAGGGCGCGGACGGATTTCTCGCGGCCAACGAAAAGCGGCACGATCATGTGGGGAAACACGACGATGTCGCGCAGCGGAAGCACCGGGTAGGATGCGTTCAGTGGCTCTAACATGCTCAATTCCTTATCTTAGCAAGACATCCGGGCCCCTGTCATAGGCGGCCTCTGACATCCCCTCTTCTGGACAGGACATGTGTGCATCCCATCCGCCTGTTTCAATCCCTTGCGGGCTACTCGGCCGCCATCATCGCGCTTCGGCGGGATGGAGGCAAGCGCGCGATGGGGTGATTTCGCCCCAATTGCACGCGTCGTAAGAAAGGGGCGCCACACGGGCGCCCCTGATCGGTCAGGCTTCGGCCTGTTCCAGCGTCGGGTAATCGGTAAAGCCCTCGCGCCCACCACCATAGTAGGTATCGGTATCGCCTTCGTTCAGCGGCCCGTTCATCTGCCAGCGGCGCGGCAGATCGGGATTGGCGATGAAGGGGCGGCCCACGGCGATCAGATCGGCCTTATCCTCGGCCAGGGCCTTGATCGCCATCTCGCGGTCATAGCCATTGTTGGCCATGTAAGGCCCGTCAAAGAGCGCCCGCAGCGCCGCGATGCTTTCGCCTTCGTCCAACTCGCGCGAGCCGCCTGTCGCGCCTTCGACAAGATGCAGATAGGACAGGTTGTAACGGTTCAGCCCCTTCACGACATATTCGAAAGTCTCTTGCGGATTGGCGTCTTCGATCCCGTTGGCGGGCGAGAAAGGCGAGAGGCGCAGCCCCACACGTTCGCCGCCCCAGACTTCCGTCACCGCATCCAGCACCTCGAACAGCAGCCGGGCGCGGTTTTCGACGCTGCAGCCATAGGCGTCCTCGCGTTTGTTGCTGCCGGTTTTGAGGAATTGGTCCAGCAGATAGCCATTGGCCCCGTGAACCTCGACCCCGTCGAAGCCTGCTTTCTTGGCCATCTCGGCGGCATGGGCATAGTCGGCGACCAGACGCGGCATCTCATCCAACTCGAGCGCGTGTGGCTCGGAGGTATCCTCGAACCCGTTGGCGGTGAAGGTTTTCACGCCAGCGCCGATAGCAGAAGGCGCGACAGGCTTGCCGCCATCGGGCTGTAGAGAGGTGTGGCTGATCCGGCCCACATGCCAAAGCTGGATGACGATCCGCCCACCTTCGGCATGCACCGCGTCGGTCACCTTGCGCCATGCAGCGACTTGGCCCTCGCTATGAATGCCGGGGGTCTGGAAATAGCCCTTGCCCTCGGCACTGATCTGCGTGGCTTCGGTGATGATGATGCCCGCGCCAGCCCGCTGGCGGTAATAGTCGACATGCATGTCCGAGACTTCGCCGGTCTCATTATCCGCGCGGTTGCGCGTCAGGGGGGCCATCACCAAACGGTTCTCGGCCGCGATCTCACCGGCGGTGAAAGGGGTAAAAAGCTTCTCGGTCATATTCGGGCCTTTCCTTGCAATAGAATGTGCAAGGCACCTAAGACCCCGCCACCTTGCAGCAAGGATCATCCGCACAAATTCCCGTGAGGGCGAAGCGCCCCGCCCCTCAGAGCGGGTCGATGTCACCCTGTTCGCGGCCTGCGTGGAAATCGGCCTGCCACTGGGTGAACCGCCCCGCCGCGATGGCTGCGCGCATGCCGGCCATGATGTCTTGGTAGTATTGCAGGTTGTGCCAGGTCAGCAGCATGGACGAGATGATCTCTTGGCTGCGGAAGACGTGATGCAGATAGGCGCGCGAATAGTTGCGGCAGGCCGGGCAGCTGCAATTCTCATCCAGCGGGCGGGGATCATCCTGATGCCGCGCGTTCTTGATGTTGAGCACGCCCATCCGGGTAAAGACCTGCCCCGTGCGGCCAGAGCGGGAGGGCAGCACACAGTCCATCATGTCGATCCCCCGCGCCACGGCGCCAACGATATCGTCGGGCTTGCCCACGCCCATCAGGTAGCGCGGCTTGTCCTCGGGCAGCATGTCGGTCGAGAAATCCAAGGTAGAGAACATCGCCTGCTGCCCCTCCCCCACGGCCAGACCGCCGACGGCATAGCCGTCAAAGCCGATCTCGCGCAGCGCCTCGGCGCTTTCTTGGCGGAAGTCTTCTTCCAACCCGCCTTGCTGGATGCCGAACAGCATGTGACCGGGGCGGTCGCCAAAGGCCTCCCGGCTGCGCTTGGCCCAGCGCATGGACAGACGCATGCTTTCGGCGATGCGGTCCCGGTCGGCGGGCAGCGCCGGGCATTCATCGAAACACATGACAATGTCCGAGCCCAGAAGCTCCTGAATCTCCATCGAGCGCTCCGGCGTGATCTCATGTTTGGAGCCATCAATGTGGCTTTTGAAAGTCACGCCGCGTTCGGTCAGCTTGCGCAGCCCGGCAAGGCTCATCACCTGAAAGCCGCCACTGTCGGTCAGGATCGGCTTGTCCCAGTTCATGAACCTATGCAGCCCGCCCAAGGCGGCCACACGCTCTGCCGTGGGGCGCAGCATGAGATGGTAGGTATTGCCCAGCAGAATGTCGGCGCCGGTGGAGGCCACGCTTTCGGGCATCATCGCCTTGACCGTCGCCGCCGTGCCCACCGGCATGAAGGCGGGCGTGCGGATCTCGCCGCGCGGGGTTTGGATCACGCCGCTGCGTGCCTTGCCGTCCTGCGCGTGTTTGGTGAATCCGGTGCTGGTCATACGCTGCCCTCTCTGCCTGCGACTGGCGCGATAAACCAGTGGCGGGAAACATGCAATAAAGCTGAAATAGCCGAGATTGCACGAGAATGGTATCGTTCAAAGGTTAACGGGCTTAGGGCTTGGTCGTCGCCACTTATTCACCCCCAACGCATTCCTGCGCAGGCTTTGAAGCCAGCAATCCAACTATGCGCGGCTCGCTACGCGCAACCTCAACGCAGCCCAAAAGCCCGCAAATAGCGTTTCAAAGCGCCGCGCAGCCTTGAATTGCCCGAACCCCCGCTACATTGCGCTATCCATGCAGCGGCTTGCCTTACTCTCACGCGATTTCGCGCCTGTGTTTCCTCGTTTTCTGGGGGCCTTCGTGCTGGCGATTGCGCTGCTGACGGGGGCCGCCACCGGGCAGGCGCAGGAGAAATGGTTTCAAACGACCGAGCTGAACCCCGGCCTGCCGCCCCCGCCTGAGACGCTGGACCGCGGTACACCGATGGCGGCGTTGGAAAGCTTCATCTACCTCACCGACAATGGGCACTATTCGGACGCGGCCCATATCCTTGACCTGTCGGACCTGCCCCAAGGGGATCAGGCGGTTATCGGGGCCGAGCGTGCTTTTCAACTTTCCGTCCTGATGGAGCGCAAGGTCGTCGTGCCATGGCGCAGGCTGGCGGACCGGCCCGACGGCTGGCTCTCAGGCTCCGCCGAGGACAATGACACCGGGCGCGTGCGCCGTTCGCTCTTGATCGACCGTCTGGAACTGGGCGGCCATGACGTGCCACTGCGGCTCAACCGGATCAAACCCGGTGAGGATGCCGAGCCAGTCTGGGTCTTCTCGCGCCAGAGCATCGACAACATTCCGCATCTGCACGCGCAGTATGGGCCGACGGACCTTGAGACGATGCTGCCCGACTGGCTGCGCATCCGCGCCTTTTGGGGCATGTATCTGTGGGAGGTGCTGTTCCTGCCTCTGCTGGTCGTCGTCGCCCTGACAGCCGGTTGGTTCGCCTTCAGCATCATGCGCCGTCTCGGGCAGGCCGCCAAACGCCGCTGGATGCGCTTTGTGCTGCGCTCCTTCCGCTGGCCCGCCGCCATCGTGCTTTGCGCGGCAATCATCGGCACGGCCACCAGCCGGGTCTTGGTCGTTTCAGGCTTTATCGACGCGGTGCTCAGCCCGATTTTGCTAATCGCCTATGTCACCGCCGCCGCCCTCGCCATTGTCTTTACCTTTGACGAGATCTTTGACCGGATCAGCCCCAACAACGCCTATGAGTTGGCCGATCCGATGAATGCCCATATGCGCTCCATCGCCACGACAATCGCGGCGGCGCGCAAAGGGGTGATCGTGATCGCCGTGCTGGTGGCCTCAGGGGTGATCCTCGTCTCCAGCAATGCGGACAATACGCTAGGCCTGTCGCTGCTGGCCTCTGCCGGTGCGGTGACCATCGTCTTGGGTTTCGCGGCGCGTGAGGTTTTGGGCAATATCCTCGCCTCTATCCAGATTGCGCTGAACCGCTCTGCACGGATCGGGGACCAGCTGATCTTCGAAGGGCATTTCTGCACGGTCGAGCAAATTCACTTTACTTACGTGCAACTGCTCAACTGGAACGGCACCCGGCTGATCGTGCCGGTCAGCTATTTCGTCTCCGACGCCTTTGAAAACTGGTCGATCGAGGATCACGCCATGGTGCGCCCCATCATCCTGACCCTGTCGCAAAACGCCGATGTGGCAGCCCTGCGCCGTGTGTTCTTTGACCTCTTGGCCCGCGAAGACCCCGATGATGTCAAACCGATGGACAAGGCCAAGGTGCATGTGCTCGACCAAGATGCCTTTGGCATCAAGGTGCGCTTCGAGTTGCCCACCGACAATGCCGCCACCTTTTGGGATATCGAATGCCGCGTGCGTGAGGAACTTCTTGCCGCCGCCGCGCGGATGGAGAAAGAAGACGACGTCCGCATGTTGCCCCCCGCCCCCGCGGATATGGGCACCCCCTGACATCGCGCCGCTTGATGCAGCCCCTGCCGCAGGTTAGGCAGGCAGACCAATGACCCAAGGAGCAGGCAATGGAAAAACTCACATTCGGTTGGGAAGAATGGGTTGCCCTGCCCGATCTTGGCCTGCCCGCGATCAAAGCAAAAGTCGACACCGGCGCGCGCACCTCGGCGCTGCATGCCCATGACATCGAAGTTTTCGGCCCCGCGTCAAAACCCAAGGTGCGGTTCAACGTGCATCCCATCGCCGGGCGTGAAGATATCTCGATCACCTGTTCCGCCCCGATCATCGACCGGCGTGAGGTGACTTCCTCCAACGGCGAATCCGAACAACGTTTCGTCATCGCCACCACGCTTGAGGTCGGCGGCCAAAGCTGGCCCATCGACGTGACCTTGACCAACCGGGGCACCATGACCAGCCGCATGCTGCTGGGCCGTCAGGCGCTGACCGAACATATCAACATCTCGGCCACCGAACGACGGCTGCAACCTGACCTGAATTACGACGTTTACCATACCGCCAGCCTGCGCCACAAAGCGCCGCAGCGGGCGCTGCGCATCGCTGTGCTGAGCCGGGAAGACAACTATTCCACCCGCCGGCTGGTCGAGGTGGGCGAAGCGCGCGGCCATGTGGTTGAGGTGATCGACACCACGCGCTGCTATATGGCGATCAACCAACTCGCCCCCGAGGTGCATTACGACGGCAAGCGCCTGCCGCGCTACGACGCGGTGATCCCACGCATCGGCGCGTCGATCACCCCCTATGGCACCGCCGTGATCCGCCAGTTCGAAACGATTGGCACCTATTGCGTCAACGGCTCTGCCGGGATCACCGCGAGCCGCGACAAGCTGCACGCGCATCAGGTCTTGGCCGCCAAGCGCATTGGCATGCCGACCACGGCCTTTGCCGCATCGCCGAAAGACACCTCCAACCTGATGGCGCTGGTAGGCACCGCACCTTTGATTGTGAAGCTTCTGGAGTCGACCCAAGGCAAGGGCGTCGTGCTGGCGGAAACCAAGAAGGCCGCAGAGAGCGTCATCGACGCCTTCCGTGGCCTGCGCGCCAACTTCCTCGTGCAGGATTTCGTCAAGGAAGCCGCCGGTGAAGACATCCGCTGCCTCGTGGTGGCGGGCAAGGTCGTGGCCTCCATGAAACGCACCGGCGCGGAGGGGGACTTCCGCTCGAACCTGCACCGGGGCGGCTCGGCCAAGGTCGTGCGCATCTCAAAAGAGGAACGCGATACCGCCGTGCGCGCCGCCCGGGCCTTTGGCCTTGGCATCGCCGGGGTCGATCTGCTGCGGTCGGAAAGCGGGCCAAAGGTGCTTGAGGTCAACTCCTCCCCCGGGTTCGAGGGGATCGAGAATGCCACCAAGAAAGACATCGTCGGCAAGGTCTATGATGAGATCGAAGCCCGGGTGAAGCCACAGCCCGCACGGCGTCGCAAAGGCGGCTAGCGGGGGCGGCACCGGCCCCGCCCGGCTCGGGGCCACTTTACGCCCCTGCCCGCAATCCCTATATAAAACGTCGAGAATGATGCGAGGCAAGAGATGACCGAACAGACCCAACCGCTCGAAGGGACACCGCTGATTGCGCCCTCTTCCACCGACCACCCGCTTTACGAGCAGGTCGTTGAGGCTTGTCGCACGGTCTATGACCCTGAGATCCCGGTGAATATCTATGAACTGGGGCTGATCTACACCATCGACATCAACGACGAGAATGAAGTCGACATCAAGATGTCGTTGACCGCGCCCGGCTGCCCCGTGGCCGGTGAGATGCCCGGCTGGGTCGCCGATGCGGTTGAGCCGATCGCCGGGGTCAAGCAGGTCAATGTGGCACTGGTTTGGGAGCCGCCTTGGGGCATGGATATGATGTCGGACGAAGCCCGCCTTGAACTGGGCTTCATGTAAGCGACAACTTTACAAAGCGAAGAACAGACGCCGTCGATGCAGGGCATTGGCGGCGTTTTCTTTTGGCCGCTTCCCGCCGAGCGGGGTCACCGCGGATTGTTCATTTGACTGACATGATCCGGTCGTGAAACCGTTACATCGGGCACCCATAGAAGCCCCGGAACTTCATTCACGAACGGATAACATTATGCGAACACTTGTTTCTCTCGCCGCTCTGGCCCTCGCGCCCGGCATGGCACTGGCCGAGACCCACGCCGCCGCGACACCGGTGGAATACGGCCCCCGCCCGGCCTATCTGGTGGACAAGCTGCCCGAGGGCGCATTGAAGGACAAGCTGGCTTCCTGCATGGGCCAAGACGCCGCCAAGACCGATTTCTCCATCGGCCACCGTGGCGCGCCGCTGATGTTTCCTGAGCATACCGTGCAATCCAACGTCGCCGCCGCGCGCATGGGCGCAGGCATTCTGGAATGCGACGTGACCTTTACCGCCGATCATGAGCTGGTCTGCCGCCACGCCCAGAACGATCTGCACACCACGACGAACATCCTCGTCTCCGATCTGGCCGAGAAATGCACCACCGGCTTCACCGCCGCTTCGGGTGACACGCCCGCCAACGCCGAATGCCGGACCTCCGACATCACTCTGGCAGAGTTCCGCACCCTGACGCCCAAGATGGACAGCGCGGACAAGACCGCCACCACCGCCGAAGACTACCAAGGCGGTGTCGCGAATTGGCGCACCGAGCTTTACAGCGACAAAGCCGATCTGATGACCCATGCGGAATCGATCGAACTGTTCAAATCCCTGGGCGCCAAGTTCACGCCTGAGCTGAAATCCCCCTCCGTCGAGATGCCGCACGAGGGTTTCTCTCAGGAAGACTACGCGCAGAAACTGGTGGATGAATATGTCGCCGCAGGCATCCCCGCCTCCGACGTTTGGCCACAGTCTTTCAACCTCGAAGACGTGCTCTACTGGGTCGACAACACGCCGGAATTCGGCAAACAGGCCGTCTATCTGGTGCAATGGTCCGATGGTTTCGATGAGCAAGACCCCGAGACATGGGCCGAAGATTTCGCCGATCTGAAAGCCAAGGGCGTGAACTACCTCGCGCCCTCGCTCAACATGATGCTGACCAATAAGGACGGCGCCATCGCCGCATCCGAATACGCCATGGCCGCGAAAGAAGCAGGGCTGACCCTGATCGCATGGACGCTGGAGCGTTCCGGCCCGCTCGCCTCCGGTGGCGGTTGGTACTTCCAGTCGGTCAATGACATCGTGACAGACGACAGCGACTATCTGGTGGCGCTGGATGTGCTGGCCCAAGACGTGGGCGTGGCCGGTGTCTTCTCTGACTGGCCCGCGACCGTGACCTATTATGCGAACTGCATGGGCCTCTGATCGGTCCTAGCCGTTAGATCGCCAGTAGGGCCGCCCCCTTTCGGGCGGCCCTTTTCCGTGGCCGGGCTTGCATGGATTTCGCCTTCCTGCGACATTGCGGGAAACAAGGGGCAAACCATGGAAACTTGGGCAATTTTTACCGGCGATATCGTGAAATCCTCCGCGATGAGCCGGGCGGAGTTGGATGGCATCTTCGCGCGCCTTGATGATGCCGCCGAGGCGCTGACTGCTTGGCAAGGCCAGCCCGCCCGGATGACCCGTTTTCGCGGAGATGGCTGGCAGATGGCCGTGGCGCCCGCCTTCACCTTCCGCGCAGCCCTCGTGCTACGCGCCACCGTGCGCCGCTGCGGCAAGACCGCCGACACCCGCTTTGGCATCGGTATCGGCCCCGCGCATTTCACAGGTAGCGACCTCTCCCGCGCGGACGGAGCGGCCTTGGTCAGCTCCGGCCACGCGCTCGACAACATGCCCCGCGCGCGACGCATGCACGCGCCCGACGCCCCCCTCGCCCTGCGCACGGCCCTGCCCCTCGCCGACCGGATCGCGGGCGGCTGGACCAAGCGCCAAGCCGATGTCGCCTATTACATGCTGACCCCCGAACCACCCCTGCAGGCGGAGCTTGCGCGGGAGTTCGACCTGACGCAGCAGAGCGTACAGGGCCATGTGGACGCGGCGGGGATAGATGAGTTGCGGGAGGTCTGCGAGGTTCTCGAGGCGCGCGAAACAGCCCTTTAAGCCTGTTTTACCAAATTACAGCCAAATTAGACTGTTAAATACCATAAGAAAACCCTTGTCCCGGCTCGCCATGGCTTTTCAAATGGACGCCATCACCAACTACCGGAATTTCTATGACCGAACAGGCCATCGCCACCGCTCTCGCCTGCCTGATCGCTCACTTGCTGGCGGATTTCGTTTTTCAAACCAATGCGATGGTCGCCGCCAAGCGCAAGCCGCAGATGCTGCTGCTCCACGGCGCTATCGTCTTTGCCCTGACCGCGCTGGCCCTCGGCGGCAGTTTGATGCCCGCCGCCCTCCTCGCACTTGCCCATACCGCGATTGATGCGCTTAAGACCTACGCCGTGCCGGAGCACCAGCGCGACCGGCTTTGGCCCTACCTTACCGATCAACTTGCCCATCTCATCAGCATCGGGGTCCTTGTCCTCTATGCCCCCGATGCCTTTGCCAGCGGCATTTGGGCCGACCACAGCGGTACGCTCATCCCGCCTGCCCTGTTCCTTGCCGGGCTGATCACCGCGACCCTTGCGGGCGGTCCGGCGGTGGGCGGCCTGATGCTGCCGCACAAGGCGCAGGCCCAACCGGATGGGTTGGAGAATGCGGGCCGGATGATCGGCCTGCTGGAACGCGCGTTGATCTTTCTAATGGTCATGATCGGCGAGCCTGCGGACATCGGTTTTCTCATCGCGGCAAAGTCGATTCTGCGCTTTGACACCGTGAAAAAGAACCAGAAGATAAGCGAATACGTGATCATCGGCACGCTAGCCTCATTCGGCTGGGCGCTCATCGCCGCCTTCGCCACCAAGGCCGCAATGAATTCCTTCTGACGGCTTGAGATCGCCGCGCCGCACCCCTATCTTGGCGGCATAGGAGATTTGTGATGTTTGGCATTCCCGGCAAGCAAGCCGTTACCATGACCCCCAAAGCCGCTGGCCAGATTGCGAAGTTGATGCAATCGGCGGGCCACGCCGGGCTGCGCATTGGCGTCAAGAAAGGCGGCTGTGCGGGCATGGAATACACCATGGAATACGTCGAAGCGACCGACCCCAATGATGAGGTGGTCGAACAAGACGGCGCGCGGGTGATGATCGCCCCCATGGCACAGATGTTCCTTTTCGGCACCGAAATCGACTATGAAACCACGCTGCTCGAGTCCGGTTTCAAATTTCGCAATCCCAATGTGACCGAAGCCTGCGGCTGCGGCGAATCGATCAAATTCGACGAAAGCCTCGGCGCGAAGTAAGCGCGCCAACCTGCCCCGCCCTTGACGAAAGGCCACGGGCCTGCGAACTGATCTGGTAATATCAACAGATCAGGACGGAACCGATGCGCCCCAAAATCGCCGCCGGCAACTGGAAAATGAACGGCACCGCCGCCGCACTGACAGAGCTTCACAGCCTTGCCACCGGCCTGCCCGAAAACCCGCCGCAGGTCGTGATCTGCCCGCCCAGCACCCTTTTGTTTCGCGCCACAGATGCCACTCATGGCAGCCCCATCCAGATCGGCGCACAGGATTGCCATGCCGAAGATGCGGGCGCCTACACCGGCGATATCTCTGCCGCGATGGTTGCCGACAGCGGGGCCAGCCATGTGATCCTCGGCCATTCCGAACGCCGCGATGCCCACCGTGAGACCGACGCCGACGTGCAGGCCAAGGCCGTCGCTGCATGGGGTGCCGGTCTCACCGCCATCATCTGCATCGGCGAAAGCGAGGCGGAGCGGGACGTAGGCCAGACCCTCGACATTATCGGCACACAGCTCGACGGCTCCCTCCCCGATGCCGTCGACGCAAAGAATACCGTGATCGCCTATGAGCCGATCTGGGCCATCGGCACCGGCAAAATCCCCAGCATCGCGCAGATCAAAGAAGTGCATGACTTCATCCGCACCCGCCTGATCGACCGTTTCGGTACGGAAATTGGCAATGTCCTCCCCCTGCTCTACGGCGGCTCGGTGAAGGCCGCGAATGCGGTCGAGATCTTCGCGGTTGATAATGTCGACGGCGCGCTTGTCGGCGGGGCCAGCCTCAAAGCCGAAGATTTCGCGCCCATCGTGTCGGCGCTCGCGCAATCCTAAAGTGTTCCGGGGCGGCGGGCGCACCTGCCGCCCGGCGAATTCACAGCGGCAGCATCGTCGTCGATTTGATCTCTTCCATCGACAAAAGCGCCGTGACGTTATGCACCTTCACCTCTGAAATCAGCGCCTGATAAAAGACATCATAAGCCCGCGCGTTCTTGACCCGCACCTTTAGGATATAGTCGATATCCCCCGCCAGACGGTGCGCCTCCTGCACCTCGGGCCGGTCTTTCAACGCCTGCAAAAATGCCGCCTGCCAAGCCGCCTCATGCTCTGACGTGCGGATCAGGACAAAGAAACAGGCCTCGAACCCAAGCGCTTCGGAATCCAGCACCACGGTCTGTTGGCCGATCACCCCGGCTTCGCGCAGCTTGCGTATCCGATTCCACACCGGCGTTTTCGAAGACCCCACTTCACGGGCAATATCGTCCAGCGATTGGCTCGCATCGCGTTGCAGCTGCGCCAAAATCTTCCGGTCGGTCTCATCAATTCGGACAGTCATTCTCTTCTCTCTCGCCCCGGCAGGACGTTCATACTCAACCTGCGACTAAAGCGAACGCACGTTCTTATCTGCGCCAGCATGTAGCCAATTATCGGGAATATTTCCTATATAAGAGGTCACGTCAAACAGAATACAGGGCGCATCATGGATCACTTTCCCATCTTCCTCGCCACCCGCGGGCAAAAGATCCTCCTCTCCGGCGGCGGTGAAGCTGCTTTGGCCAAGTTGCGCCTGCTGATGAAAACCAAGGCGGCGCTGCATGTCTTCGCCCCCGACCCGGCGGCAGAGATTGTCGAGTGGCAGGCGGCGGGCAAGCTCACCCTGCACCGCCGCGCCCTTACTGCCGCCGATCTGCCCGGCGCGCGGCTGTTCTATGCAGCGGATGAAGATGACGCGCTGGATGCTGAAAACGCCGCGCTGGCCCATGCGGCGGGCGTGCTGGTCAATATCGTCGACAATCTGCACGACAGCGAATTCATCACCCCCGCCATCGTCGACCGCGACCCGGTGACCGTGGCCATCGGCACCGAAGGCGCCGCCCCGGTGCTGGCCCGCGCCATCAAGGCCGATCTGGAAGAGCGTCTGCCCGTCACCCTCGGCCCGCTGGCGCGCATCGGCAAAGGTTTTCGCAAGCTGGCCGATGCCCTGCCCATGGGCCGCGCGCGCCGTGATTTCTGGCGGGAGTATTATTTCGCCACCGGCCCTCGCGCCATGGCCGAAGGCAAGGATACCGTGCGCCCGGCGCTGAAAACCCTGCTGCACACCCACCTCACCCGCAAAGCCCGCGCAGGCCATGTGGCCTTTGTCGGCGGCGGCCCGGGCGACCCGGAACTGCTGACGCTTAAGGCCCGCCGCGCGCTGGATGAGGCCGATGTGGTGATCTACGACCGGCTGATCAGCCCCGAGATCCTCGAACTCGCCCGCCGCGAAGCGCTGATGATCGACGTCGGCAAAGAGGGTTTCGGCCCCTCCACGGCCCAAGAGCACATCAACGCCCTGCTGGTCGAACACGCGCAAAGCGGCGCGCAGGTGGTGCGGTTGAAATCCGGCGATGCCACGGTCTTTGGCCGGCTCGACGAAGAGATCGACGCGGTCGACGCCCATGGCATCGGCTGGCACATCGTGCCCGGCATCACCGCCGCCTCCGCCGCCGTGGCGGGCATCGGGCAGAGCCTGACCAAACGGGGCCGCAACGCTTCGGTCCGGTTCCTCACCGGGCACGACATGAAAGGTTTCGCCGATCACGACTGGGCCGCCCTTGCGCGCCCGAATGAAGTCGCCGCAATCTATATGGGCAAGAAATCCGCCCGTTTCGTCCAAGGCCGCCTGCTGATGCACGGCGCCGACCGCGCCACACCCGTCACCGTGATCGAAAACGCCTCGCGCGCCGATCAGCGGGTGCTGTCGACCACGCTGAACGATCTGCCGCGCGATCTCGCCGATGCCGAAATGACCGACCCCGCGCTCACCTTCTACGGCCTCGCCCCGCGCGCCGCCGTCCAAGTTGCCACCGAAACCCCGCTAGAGGAGCTGGCCTGACATGCCCAAACCCTTCACCCCCAAGGTCATCACCGCCAATGCGCTGCTCGAAGGCGATGTCGTCTATCAAACCGCCACCGGCTGGACCCGCAAACTGAGTGAAGCCGAAGTCCTCACCGATGAGGCCGACGCCGACCTGCGCCTGATCGACGCGCTGAGCCAACAGGATTTGGTCGTCGGCGTCTACCTCGCGGATGTGGCCCCCGAAGCGGGCGGCCCCCGCCCCACCCATTTCCGCGAAGAGTTCCGCGCCACCGGCCCCTCGAACTACGCCCACGGCAAACAGGAGACCGTCTGATGTACAGCTACACCGAATTCGACGACAAATTCCTCGCCGAGCGCAACGCCCAGTTCCGCGCCCAGGTCGAGCGCCGCATCGCCGGCTCGCTCACCGAGGATGAGTTCAAACCCCTCCGCCTGATGAACGGCCTCTACCTGCAACTGCACGCCTATATGCTGCGGGTGGCGATCCCCTATGGCACGCTCAACAGCGCCCAGATGGACCAACTCGCCTATATCGCCGAGCGGTGGGACAAGGGTTACGGCCATTTCACCACCCGTCAGAACATCCAGTACAACTGGCCCGAATTGCGCGATGTGCCCGATATGCTCGACGCGCTGGCCGAGGTGAAGCTGCATGCGATCCAGACCTCTGGCAACACGATCCGCAACGTGACGGCGGACCATTTCGCCGGCGCCGCCGCCGATGAGGTCGCAGACCCCCGCCCCGTGGCAGAACTGATCCGCCAGTGGTCCACCGACCACCCGGAATTCCAGTTCCTGCCGCGAAAGTTCAAGGTCGCTGTCACCGGCGCCGCCGCCGACCGTGCGGTGATCAAAGCCCATGACATCGGCCTGCACATCGTCGAACGCGATGGCGAGCAGGGTTTCGAAGTCATCGTCGGCGGCGGTCTTGGCCGCACCCCGATGATCGGCAAGGTGCTCTATGAATTTGTCAGCGCCGACGATCTGCTGCCCACGCTCGAAGCCATTGTCAGCGTCTATAACGTGCTGGGCCGCCGCGACAATAAGTACAAGGCGCGCATCAAGATCACCGTGCACGAGAACGGCATCGAAGACATCCGCGCCCGGGTCGATGCGCAATATGCGCTAATCCGCGACCAGTTCACCGGCGTCGACCAGCAAATGCTGTCGCGTATCAAAGCCGACTTTGCAGCACCCGCGTTCAAAACAGCCTCCCTCGGGGCTTACGAATCCGCCTATACCAACGATCCGGTCTTCCGCGCATGGGCGGATACCAACCTCGCCGCGCACCGCGCGCCCGGCTATGCCATCGTCTCGATCAGCCTCAAGGCCCATGGCGCCACGCCCGGCGACGCGACGGCAGACCAAATGCGCGTCATGGCCGACCTCGCGCGCCGCTTCGGCCATGACGAGCTGCGCATCAGCCACGAGCAGAACGTGATCCTGCCCCATGTGCACCGCAGCGACCTGCCCGAACTGCACGCCGCGCTGAAAGAGGCCAAACTGGCCACCGCCAACATCGGCTTGATCTCGGACATCATCGCCTGCCCCGGCATGGATTACTGCGCACTGGCCACCGCGCGTTCCATCCCCATCGCGCAGGAAATCGCCACCCGTTTCGACGAGTTGAAGCTTGAGCATGACGTGGGCCCGCTCAAGATCAAGATCTCCGGCTGCATCAACGCCTGCGGCCACCACCACGTGGGCCATATCGGCATCCTCGGCCTCGACCGCGCGGGCGTAGAGAACTACCAGATCACGCTCGGCGGTGACGGCACGGAAAGCGCAAGCCTCGGCACCCGCACCGGCCCCGGCTTCTCGGCGGATGAGATCATCCCGGCTATCGAACGCCTCGTTCTGGGCTATCTCGACCTGCGCAACGATCCCGGCGAGACCTTCCTGCAAGCCTACCGCCGCCTCGGCCTCGCGCCATTCAAAGCCGTGCTCTACCCCGAAGCGGCAGAGAAGGATCGGGCCAATGCCGCTTGACACCCCTGAACTTCATCCTTTCTCAAATACCGATGCGCCGCCCCCCGAGGGGCTGCGCGCGGTCGAGGAAAAGGTGGCACGGCTCAACGCCGAGTTGCGCCACCACGGGGCGACGGATGTGATCCGCCGCGCCGATGCGGAGATCGAGAACCTCACCCTCGTCTCCAGCTTCGGCGCGGAATCGGTGGCGCTGTTGCACCTCGCCTCCATGGTCTCGCGGGACATCCCGGTGCTCTTCATCGACACCGAGATGCTCTTTGCCGAAACGCTCGTCTACCAGCAGGAGTTGAGCGAGCGCCTCGGTCTGCGCAATGTCACCACCCTGCGCAGCGCAGAGATCGCAGCACAGGATCCCGATGGCACGCTGCACCAATATGACACCGATGCCTGCTGCGCCCTGCGCAAGACCCGGCCCCTCCAGAGCGCGCTGGCGGGCTATGACGGCTGGATCACCGGGCGTAAACGTTTTCAATCGGGCAGCCGCGCGACCTTGGAGTTTTTCGAGACCGAGATCCCCGAAGACGGTGCCGCACCGCGTATCAAGGTGAACCCGCTGGCCTATTGGGCCACGTCCGACGTGAGCGATTACATCACCGAAAACCGCCTGCCGCGTCACCCGCTGGTGGCACGCGGCTACCCTTCGATCGGCTGCGCGCCCTGCACTTCGCCCGTGGCCCCGGGCGAAGACCCGCGCGCCGGGCGCTGGCGCGATCAGAACAAAGAAGAATGCGGCATCCACTTTGTGAACGGCAAAGTGGTCCGAACAGGAGACAAATCATGAGCGTACTCGTCACCGACACAGGCTTCACCACCGACGACTGGACCCAAGGCTATTGCGAGGATGGCGCCGCGAACGATTGCCGCGCCGTCGATCTCGCCTCTGACGCGGATGCCCATGCCCTCACGCTGACCCCGGCGCTTGAGATGATCCGCGTCGATTTCCCCTCTTTCGCGGATGGGCGCGGCTTTACCATCGCCCGCGTCCTGCGCCTGCGCGGCTACAAGGGCCGCCTGCGCGCCCGCGGGCATGTGTTGGCCGATCAATATGCCATGGCGCGCCGCGCGGGTTTCGATGAGGTCGAGATCGACGATGATCTGGCCGCCCGCCAGCCTGAAGACCAATGGCTGGCCCGCGCCGATTGGCAGGCCCATGACTATCAGTCCCGCCTGCGCGGTGCCGCATCCGGACCGGCGACCGCGGCCAAATAGGCCGCTTCATTGCCCTCCCCCCTTCCTTGCCATAAGTAGAGGCCGCAACCCGATTTGCGGAAACCATGATGACCGAGCAGAGCACAGTGAACCAAACCGCCGCCAAGCCCGTCCCGACATTGCCCGACGCCCAGACCGTGACCTCGGTGACCCACTGGACCGATCAGCTGTTCTCGTTCCGGGTAACCCGGCCCGCTTCCCTGCGGTTCCGCTCGGGTGAATTCGTGATGATTGGCCTGATGGGCGACCCGCATCCCGAAACCGGCAAGCAAAAACCGCTCTTGCGCGCCTATTCCATCGCCTCGCCCGCGTGGGACGATGAGTTGGAGTTCTACTCGATCAAGGTGCAAGACGGCCCGCTGACCTCCAAACTACAGCACATCCAGCCCGGCGATCAGATCATCCTGCGGCCCAAGCCCGTGGGCACACTGGTCCATGACGCGCTTCTGCCCGGCCACCGGCTGTGGATGTTCGCCACCGGCACCGGCTTTGCCCCCTTCGCAAGCCTGCTGCGCGAGCCTGAGACCTATGAGAAATTCGACGAGGTCATCGTCACCCACACCTGCCGCGACGTTGCAGAGCTTGAGTATGGCCGCCAGTTGATCGAAGGGCTGAAGGCCGACGAGCTGATGCAGGAACTCATCGGCCCGGAAAACCTTGCCAAGATTCGCTATTACCCGACCACCACCCGCGAAGAGAGCCCCAAGATGGGCCGGATCACCAATCTTTTGCAGGATGGCACGGTGTTCAAAGATCTGGGCGTGCCCCAGATCAATGCCGCCCATGACCGTGCCATGGTCTGCGGCAGCCTTGGGTTCAACAAGGATATTATGGAGATTCTCGAAGGCTTTGGCCTCACCGAGGGTGCCAATTCCGACCCCCAGCATTTCGTCGTCGAAAAGGCTTTCGTCGGCTAAGCCGAATTAAGCCTTACGAAAGGTCGCAGCGTTATAACCAAGGTGTCGGCGCAGCTTTGCCGACGCTTTGGCAGAACCCTGCGCATCCCGAAAACGCCCCCTTCCGCTGCACTGCGGCAGGGCTTAGCTGACGCCTTGCGAGCGCGGGGGACTGCCGCGCGAAACGCAACCACAGGCGAAAGGCATATCAATGGCGAGCAATGGGACCCCGACCCCAAAGAAAGTCTCCGATCTGGCAACTCAGAAGGCCGACCTGTCCAGCACGGCGCTGATCGGCATCTTCGGCAGCGACAGCACGCCCGGCGCGCTGATCCGCGAAGGTGGCGGTAAAATCTCGCGCGTCGAAGTGGGCGATCAGGTCGCAGGCGGCGTCGTCTCTGCCATCGGGCAAGGGACGTTGGTGCTTTCCAGCCGCCGCGGCAATCAAGTGCTGCGCCTGCCGCAGGGCTGAAACCTTGGGGGAGGCGCGGCGCGCGCCTCTTGACCTGCCGCGCGGGGCAGTGCACATCCCGCGCATGAGCAAGATAGCATTGATCACCGGCGCATCGCGCGGCCTTGGGGCCGCATTGGCAGAAGCCTTGGCCCCCACCCATCACATCATCGCGGTCGGCCGCACGACCGGCGCGTTGGAAGAGTTGGACGACCGCATCCAAGCCAAGGGTGGCAGCGCCACTCTGGCCCCGATGGACATCACCAACGCCGATGCGATGGCGGTGCTTTGCCGGGGCATCCATGACCGCTGGGGCAGCCTTGACCTTTGGCTGCATTGCGCCGTCCATGCCGCTCCGCTGACGCCCACCGATCACATCGACGCCAAGGATATGGAGAAATCCATCGCCGGAAACGTCACCGCCACCGCGCGGCTGATCACCTTTGTCTCGCCGCTTTTGGGGGCGGATGGCACGGCGGTCTTCTTTAACGATCCGCGTGCGGGCACGAAATTCTTCGGCAGCTACGGGGCCACCAAGGCTGCGCAGATCGCGCTGGCGACCTCTTGGCAGGTCGAGACCGCGCAGATCGGCCCCCGTGTCCATATCCTCACGCCCGAGCCGATGCCCACCGCCACCCGCGCCCGCTTCTTCCCCGGTGAAGACCGCGCGGCGCTGAGCGACACCGCCACGCAGGCCGCTGCGGTATTGGCGCAACTGTCGGAAAACTCCGCCTCCTGAACCGCGCGGCACCGGCGCGCTGCGCTTGCCGCCGGTCCGCCCCTCGCCTATCAAGGCAAAAAGGGGCCATTCATGCGTATTTTGATTACAAACGATGACGGCATCAACGCGCCCGGTCTGGCCGTGCTGCGCGCCATTGCCGAGGAACTGGCCGGGCCTGCGGGCGAGGTCTGGACCGTGGCACCGGCGTTTGAGCAATCCGGCGTCGGCCACTGCATCAGCTACACCAAGCCGATGATGATCACGCAATTGGACGAACGCGTCTTCGCCACCGAAGGCTCCCCCGCCGATTGCGTCCTTGCCGCGATCCACGACACGATGACCGCCGCCCCCCCCGATCTGGTACTCTCCGGCGTGAACCGGGGCAATAACGCGGCTGAAAACGCGCTCTATTCCGGCACGCTTGGCGGCGCGATCGAGGCGGCGTTGCAAGGTTTGCCCGCCATCGCCCTGTCGCAATACTACGGCCCCGCCAACCGCGATCTGGCCGACCCTTTTGAGGCCGCCGCCCAGCATGGGGCCGAGACCTGCCGCCGCATTCTGGACCACAGCCCCAAAGAAGACGCGGCCTATGGGCTTTTCTACAACGTGAACTTCCCCCCCGTAGCGGGCGCAGATGTGCGCGGCATCCGGCTTGCGCCGCAGGGCCGCCGCCCCGGCACCGGGTTTTCGACCGAAGCACATCTGTCGCCCTCGGGCCGCCGCTTTTTGTGGATCAAGGGCGGCGACCAGCGCGTGCAAACGGCCCCGGGCAGCGATGCCTGCGTCAACCTTGACGGCTATGTCTCGGTCACCCCGATGCGCTGCGACCTGACGGATCACGCGGCTCTCGAAACGCTGGCGGGCATCAACGGATGAATGAGCCACCCATCTCTGAAGCGGAACGCAAGATGCAGTTCCTCTACGCGCTACGCTCCAAAGGCGTGACCGATGCGCGTGTGCTCACAGCGATGGAAGCGATCGACCGCGGCCCCTTCATCCGCGGCCTCTTTGCCAGCCGCGCCTATGAGGACATGCCCCTGCCCATCGCCTGCGGCCAGACCATCAGCCAACCCTCTGTCGTCGGGCTCATGAGCCAAGCCTTGCAGGTGTCCTCACGCGATAAGGTGCTCGAAATCGGGACTGGCTCGGGCTATCAGGCCGCGATCCTCAGCAAGCTCGCCCGGCGGGTCTATACCATCGACCGGCACCGCCGTCTGGTGCAAGAGGCGCGCGGTGTCTTCGAGGCGATGGATCTGACCAATATCACCGCGATCACCGCCGATGGCAGCTTTGGCCTTGCCGAACAGGCCCCCTTTGACCGGATCATCGTGACCGCCGCCGCCGAAGACCCGCCCGGCCCCCTGCTCGCGCAGCTAAAGGAAGGCGGCATCATGGTGCTGCCCGTCGGCCAATCCGACACGGTCCAACACCTCATCCGCGTGCGAAAGACCGCTGAGGGACTGGAATACGACGAATTGCGTGCCGTGCGCTTTGTCCCCCTGCTGGAAGGCTTGGGCAAGGACGGCTAATAGGTTACAGAGACACGGACAACGCCCCATACCGTCTGGGGGCGAAGATGAGGACTTGCAGATGCGCCAAACACGCTTGCGCCGCTCCATGCGGCTGACCCTAATGGCCGGGACCAGTGCGATACTGCTGGCAGGTTGCGAAAATCAGCCCTTGGATTACGACATGCGCAGCACCTTTGGCGATGGGTTCTCCACCGCTGAAGCCGCGCGCGGGCCTTTGGCAGACCGGCCCAAGCCCGACGCCCGGGGCGTGATCTCTTACCCCAATTACCAAGTCGTCGTCGCCCGCCGGGGCGATACGCTGAAAGACGTGGCCGCGCGTGTGGGCGCCGACGGCGGCGAATTGGCCCGCTACAACGGGATCGATCAGGGCGTCCCGCTCCGCCAGGGTGAGATCATCGCTCTGCCCCGCCGCGTCTCTGAGCCCGCGCCGGGCACCAATGGCGCCGTGGACATTACCACCCTTGCCGGCAGCGCCATCGACCGCGCCCCGGCCACCCCCAGCGTCCAGACCCAAAGCCTGCCGCCCGCAGGCACCACCAGCACGCCTGCGCCGCAGCCCGCGGCACCGCAGGCGAAAGAGCCTGTGCGCCACCGGGTCGAGCGTGGCGAGACCGCCTATACCGTGGCGCGTCTTTACAACGTGCCGGTCAAGGCACTGGCCGAGTGGAACGGCCTCGGCCCCGATTTCGCGATCCGCGAGGGCCAATTCCTGCTGATCCCGGTCGAGAAACAGGCGCCCCCGCGTCAGGCGACCAACACCGCGTCGAGCGCCGCGGCCTCGCGCCCCGTGCAGCCGGTCACCAGCGCGCCCGGCGCAGGCACCCCCACGCCGACGCCGCCCTCCGCCGCCAAACCGCTGCCGCAGGATGAGACCGCACAGCCCCTGCCGCCCAAGGTCGAGCCGAAAGAGCCTGTGGCCGATGTGGGCAAGCCCACCGCCCCGGCAAAGGCGACCAAGATGACCCCGCCGGTCCAAGGCTCCATCATCCGCGCCTATTCCAAGGGCAAGAACGAGGGCATCAACATCAAGGGCAGCCCCGGCGGGCCGGTGAAAGCCGCCGAGGCGGGCACCGTCGCCGCGATTACCAAAAGCGCCGAGGGAATCCCGATCGTCGTAGTGCGCCATGCCAACAACCTGCTCACGGTCTATGCGAATGTCGACGGCGTGAATGTGGCGAAGGGCGATAGCGTCAGCCGGGGTCAACAGATCGCCAAACTGCGCGGCGGGTCGGAATCGCATGTGCATTTCGAGGTGCGCAAAGGTTTTGAGAGCGTCGATCCGACACCCTATATTCAGTAACCAAACGACAAAGGGCCCGCAGAATATGCGGGCCCTTTCGCCAATACCGTCCGGCGCTCAACCGCCCGAAACGGGAACGCCTTTCCGGCCAGCCAAATCCACGAAATATTGCCAAGCCACCCGGCCCGAGCGGGCGCCGCGTGTGGCCTGCCATTCGACAGCCTCGGCGCGCAATGTGTCGTCGTCGATCTCTACGCCGAAGGCATCGCAATAGCCGCGGATCATCGCCAGATATTGGTCCTGATCGCAGGGATGGAACCCCAGCCAGAGCCCGAACCGGTCAGAGAGAGAGACCTTTTCCTCTACCGCTTCGGAAGGATTGATCGCGCTGCCGCGCTCGTTCTCGATCATGTCGCGCGGCATCAGGTGGCGGCGGTTCGATGTGGCATAGAGCACGACATTCTCGGGCCGCCCTTCGATGCCCCCATCCAACACGGCCTTCAGCGATTTGTAATGCGCGTCGTCATGGCCAAAGCTCAGGTCGTCGCAAAACAGGATGAACCGCTGCGAGGCCCCGCGCAGGAGGGACAGAAGCCGCCCGACCGACGGCAGGTCTTCGCGCTGCAATTCAACGATGCGCAATGCTTCATGTGATGCTTGAACATCCGCGTGTATCGCTTTGACAAGGCTGGATTTCCCCATGCCCCGCGCGCCCCAGAGCAGCGCGTTATTCGCAGGCAGCCCCGCCGCGAATTGGCGGGTGTTGGCCAAGAGCGTATCCCGCGCCCGATCCACCCCCACCAAAAGCGGCAGGTCGATCCGCGCGACCTGCGGCACGGGAATTAGACGGTCGGGGTCGGTGTGCCAGACGAAGGCAGTGGCCGCATCGAAGTCCGGGGCGGCAAGCGGCGCGGGAGACATACGCTCCAGCGCCGCCGCGATACGGTCCATCGGATCGTTTATCACAGCAGGTCTTCCTCGTCTTCGTCGTCAAAGTAGCCCTCTTCGCGCAGCTTTTCGTTGCGCTTTGTCTCGACCCGACGCACGAGGAAGATCGAGATTTCGTAAAGGCCATAAACCACCACGAAAAGGATCACCTGCGTGATCACATCCGGCGGCGTGACCAGCGCGGCCAGCACGAGGATCGCCACCACCGCATATTTGCGCACATTGGCCAGACCTTCGGAACTGACCAGCCCCGCCTTGCCCATCAGTGTCAGCAGAACCGGGAGCTGGAAACACAGGCCAAAGGCCACGATGAATTTGATCGTGAGCGACAGATACTCCTGCGCCGAGCCTTGGAAGGCGATGGCGGCGATGCCGTTTTCACCATCCGGCCCACCGACCAGCGTGCCGGCCTGTTGGAAGCCAAGGAAGAAGTCGAAGGCCAGCGGCGTGACGACGTAAAAGGCGAAAGCCGCGCCAAGGAAAAACATCACCGGCGAAGAGATCAGGAAGGGCAGAAAGGCCCCCTTCTCGTTCTTGTAAAGCCCCGGCGCCACGAAGCGCCACAGCTGGTAGCTGATGAAGGGGAAGCCCAGCACCAGACCGCCCAGAAGCGAGATCGAGATGGCGACGAAGAAACCCTCTTGCAGCTTGATCAGGATCAGCCCGCAATCCTCTTGCCCGCGCTCGGCCATGGCCGAGCAGAGCGGTTCTGTTAGGAAGTTGAAGATCGGGTTCCAGACGGTAAAGCAGATCACCATCCCGATGATGAAGGCGATGACCGAATGGATGAGCCGCGTGCGCAGCTCGGCCAGATGCTCGATCAACGGGGCGGAACTGTCGTCGATCTCGTCATAATCGTCGGTGGCGCTCATTCAACTCACTCTTTCTTGGCGGCAGCTTTGGGTGCCGGTGACGTCTTGGCGGCGGCATCGTCCGATGCCGCTTGGGCCTGACCTGCGTCTTTTTCGATCACAGGCCGCGCCGGGGCTTCCTTAGCCGGGGCGGTGTCCGAAAGCTTCGCGTCTGCCGCCTCGGCCTGTGTCATGGCTTCCGCCGCTTCGCGTTGCTTGCGTTCGGCGGCGGCCCGCGCGGTGCTGGCTTGGATCTTCTTCACATCCTCGGCCTTTTGCGCCGCCAGTTTGCCGGTCTCGCTCTCAGGGTCGAAATTGGTCAGTGACCGGGTCGCGTCCTTGACCTCATCCATGGCGCTGCCTAGCGGGTTGCTGGCCGTTTTAAGCGATTTGTTCAGCGACGATGACATCTCGCGCATGCCGCTTTCATCGGCGGCATCGTTCATCGCTTGGCTGAATTCACGCGCCATGCCTTTGGCCTTGCCCACGAATTGCCCGACGCGCCGAAACAGCACGGGCAAGTCCTTGGGGCCGACCACGATCAGGGCCACCACGCCGATGACTAAAAGTTCCGTCCAACCCAGATCGAACATTGGGTTACACCCGGTCCTTGTCGGCCTTCAGGTCGGTCTTGGGATGGGTGCCCTGATCGGCATGTTCCGGCAGGTCAGCATGGTGCACGTCTTCGACATGCTTGATCTCGTCGCGCTTGTTCTCTTCTTCGCCTTCGCTGATGCCTTTCTTGAAGCTGGTGATGCCCTTGCCGACCTCGCCCATGAGCGAGGAAATCTTGCCCCGGCCAAAAAGCACCAGCACGACAACCGCGATCAGCAGCAGGCCCGGCAGTCCGATATTGTTCAACATGTCTGTTCTCCCATCATGTTTGGCGCAGTCTGGTCGCGCCAGTCTGCACCGTGATAGCGGGCGCCGCCGGGACCATGAAGGGGCAATGCGGCGGATGGGCGGTGCTGCGGGCGAAGGACTGCCGATTTTCGCGCGTGCAATTCGAGCTGTGACATGTTTTTGTCAGGAGCGTCAGGAGGCAGCATGGTATCAGCGAAAACCGAAGATCGGCTTGTCCGGCTGATCGACAGGCTGCGGGATGGGCAACTGCACCGGTCCGAGGATCTGGCCCGGCAGTTCGGCGTCTCCACACGCACGATCTACCGCGATATGGGCAAGCTCAGCGCGGCGGGCCTGTCCATCGCTGGGACGCGGGGCGAAGGCTATCGGATCATCCCTGCGATCACCCTACCCCCGCTGACCCTGACGACGGCGGAGTTGGAGGCGCTGAACCTCGGCCTCGCCGTGGCAGCAGAGGTGGGCGACCCCGCCCTGCAAGCCGCAGCAGAAACATTGGCCGCCAAATTCGACGCGGTGCTGCCGACCGAGACCATTGCCGAGGGTGCCGCATGGGCGCAGGCGCTGAGGTCGCAGAGCAAAGCCACGCGGGTTTTCACCCATTTGCCGGTGCTACGCGCGGCGGTGCAGGCCCGCCAAAAGCTGCGGATTGCAGTGATCGGCGAAGCGCCGCAGGTGGTGCGCCCGCTTGAGGTGCGCAATTGGGGGCGGTTCTGGCTGCTGACGGCCTGGAGCGAGGGGGCGGCGGATTTCGTGACCCTGCCGCTTGATCAGATCGAGAGCGCCGAACCCCTACCGGAGTTATTCGTGGACGAGCCGGGCCGAACGCTCGCGGATCATCGCCCCTAACCCCAGATCAACGCCGCCTCAGCCCTTCAATCGCCAGCCGGTTTGCGCGGGCAAAAACGCCTCGACACTGGCCTGCGCGATCACGATGGTATCCTGTCCCGTTTCCACGTTCAGCCCGCCCTTTACCGCGTGCACCTCGGCGCGACCGCGCGGCAGTTTGGCCACCAGCGCGTCGACATCCACCTTCTCAGGCTCTTGCACCGCGACGGTGACCTGCACGCGCATCTGATCCGGCGTCACCTCTAGCGCGCCGAACAGCGGCAGGGACGAATGGCGCAGGGCATCCTCGATCGCGCGGGCGGCGGCTTTGGTATAGTCCATCCCATGCAGATCGTTGCCCATGCCCATTTCGATGATGATCCGCTGCTCAGTCATCGGCACGCTCCATCTCGAAGCCGACGGAGAGCGCCACATTGGCCATAACCGTCGGGTTCCCTTCCCCTTCGGGGCGCGGCACGTCGAGGCCGCCGTGATGCAGCTTCACCGTCACCTCGCCATAGGGAAAGACCGCGCGCAGCGCTTCGGCATCCACCAGATCCGGGCGCTGCACACCCACGTCGAGGGTGATGCGCATGGCCGACTTATCAAAACCGAAAAGCTCGGCCAGATTGATCGAATTGTGCCACAGCGCATCCTGCACCGCGCGTTTCGCGGCCTGCGTATAATCACCGCGCCGCAGGGAAGAGCCCATGCCGAATTCCACCAAAAGCGGCTTCATGAGGTCACCGGAAAGACAAAGCAACGATCGCGGCGCACGGTCAGCCACATGACGGCGCCGGGTTGCGGCAGAAAGACATTGGGCACCGTGGCCTTGAGCCGTGATCCGTCCTCCTCCAGTACGAATTCCACGAGGCTTTCGTTGCCCATAAAACGCGCGCGTTCCACCACCGCCCGGGCCGGTGTGCCATCGGTCGCCGTCGGGCGCGGCCCCTTGCCCGCCCGGTCAAAATCGATGCGCAGGTGTTGCGGGCGAAAGACGATATTTACGGGCGTGCCGTCGGGCACCCCGGGGGCAAGGAATTGGCCAAAGACCGTATCGGCCAATGCCCCGGTCACCGTGGCCTCAAGCACATTGGCATCGCTGAAAAAGGCGACGGAGGCGCGGTCGGCGGGCCGCGTATAGACGTTGTAGGGCGCCCCTTGCTGCACGATCTTGCCGTCGCGCATCAGCGCAATCTCATCAGCCATGCGCATCGCCTCGTCCGGCTCATGGGTGACCAGCAAAACGGCGGTGTCCTCTTCCTTGAGGATGCTCAGCGTCTCGTCGCGGATGCCATCACGCAGGCGGTTGTCGAGACCGGAAAACGGTTCATCCATCAGCATGATACGCGGCTGCGGCGCCAGCGCGCGGGCCAGGGCCACGCGCTGCTGCTCCCCGCCCGAAAGCTGGTGCGGGTATCCGTCGATATAGCGCAGCAGGTCCACCCGTTCGAGCAGTTCTTTGATCCGCGCGCGTTTCTCCTCACGCGTGCCTTTCTTGAGGCCAAAGCCCACGTTGTCGGCCACGCTCAGATGCGGGAACAGGGCGAAATCTTGGAACATCAGCCCGATCTCGCGCCGCTCGGGCGGGACGCGGAACATGGTGTCGCAGATCAGTTTGCCGTCGACATGGATCGTGCCGCTGTCTTGCATCTCAACGCCCGCGATCATGCGCAACGTGGTGGATTTGCCGCAGCCCGAGGGGCCAAGCAGACAGGTCACCTGCCCCGGCAAGATCTGCAGGGATACGTCATCGACCACCTGCCGCCCGCCATAGGCGCGGCGCAGGTTGCGGATTTCCAGACGGGGGGTGGGGTCACTCATGGAGGCTGCGGTATCCGATCAAATCGCTCGGAAACCCAGCTATCAGCCCCGCCGCGCCCCCGCAAGCACCGCCGCGAACCCGGCCAGCAGCACGAAGATGCAGATCACCAACAATTGCTCGTATTTATGCCCCTCGGGCAGAAGTGCCGCGACCCATCCCCAGCCCCGCGCGAAATAGGCCGCAGCCCCCAGCATCGCGGCGGCAAAGGCAACAAGGTAGCTCCAGACCGGGATCGCGCGCCCCGCCACCAGCCCGATGAGCAGCACCGGGGTGAGGAACATCGACGCGGTGCCGCTCACCGCCACGGCATCAAAAAGCGTGGCGTTGCCCCAAAGCGTCAGCAGCGCACCAAGCGCCATGAACCCCGCCATCACCAGCCGCCCGCCCGCCAGGCTGCGCGGCGCAATGCGCCATTCCTCAACCATCAGCCGCGCGGCAGAGGCGAGCGCCGAGTCGAGCGTCGACAGCGCCGAGACCAGCAGCGACAGCATCAGCGCCACGAAAATCCAGCCCGGGAACATTTGCCCCCATGTGCCGATCAACTCACCCTCATAGGCCGCGCCGGTCAGGCTGGCTTGGATGCCGAAAAAGCCAAAACCAATGATGCAAAGGGTCGAAATCCAGAAGGCATGGAGGAAAGACGCCCGGGTGGTCGCCTCATCCGCGAGAAAGCCGCGGTCCATCATCACCGGGTCATGCGCCGGGTAGGAAAAGACCTGCAACAGCGCCACGACCAAGAGCACCCAGCCGTTGTAGGAGCCAGAGGCTCCTGGCGCGCTCAGCACCGCGCCAAGCTCGAACCCCGGGCTCAGCAGCAGCGCCCCGAGCGCAAGGCCGAAGACGATGAGAAAGACCAGCATTTGTACCACATCCGTACGCAGCGCGGCGGAAAGCCCGCCCCACGCCGAATAGCCAAAACCAAGGGCGGCGACGATCAGCACAGCCAGCGTACCCGACCCGGGCCAGACGGCTTCGAAAATCAGCGCGACGACCAAGAGATTGGCAAAAACCTCGGACAGCAGCCGCAGCCCGATCACGAGGTTATAGGCCGCCGTGCCCGCGCTCCCGAAATGCCCCGCCAGCCAGTCCTGCACCGACCGCGCGCCGCCGCGGCGCAGGTGACCCACGATGAAGCCGCCCGTCAGGAAAGACCCATAATAGGCCGCATAGGCCAGTGTGCCCGCGATGCCGTAGAAATAGCCCAAGATCGCCGCGTTCATCAGGCTGCGGGCGAAAATCCACGTGGTGACTTGGCTCAGCACCAGCACCGAAAGCCCCGGCGCGCGGCCTGCCGCATTGGCCCCGCCAAAGAAGCCTTCGACCGTCGCGCGGCGCGGTGCCACCAAGAGGCTGGCAAGGATCACGGCTGCGAAAAGAAGGACAAGAACAGTGGTTTGCATGGGCGGTGGACCTTTTGCGAGAAGCTGATCCACAAGGGTTAGCCGCCGCCTGCAATCCGGGCCAGCACTGAAACCGCTGCTGTCAGGAATGTGATCCGCCGCGACGGGTCATGGCCGGGACGCGCGCCCCGGCCATGGAGGGTTTACATGGTCAGATTGGTGCCGCCGCCATCCAGCAGCAGGTTCTGCCCCACGATGAAGCCCGCGTGCTGCGAACAAAGGAAGGCACAGGTCGCGCCGAACTCCTCACGGGTGCCATAGCGCCCCGCGGGGATGCCCGCCTGACGCTCGGCGCGGGCTTCGTCCAGCGTGATGCCCTTTTGCTTAACCACATTGGCGTCGAGCGAATCTGCCCGGTCGGTCGCATGAATGCCCGGCAGAAGGTTGTTAATCGTAACCCCCTTGCCCGCCACCTGCCGCGCGGTGCCCGCGACATAGCCGGTAAGCCCGGTGCGGGCGGAGTTGCTCAGCCCCAGCACTGGGATCGGCGCGCGCACCGACTGGCTGGTGATGTTGATGACCCGGCCCCAGCCGCGCTCCATCATGGCCGGCACCAGCGCTTTGATTAGCGCGATGGGGGCCAGCATATTGGCGTCGAGCGCCTTAATAAAATCCTCGCGGTCCCAATCCTGCCACATGCCCGGAGGCGGGCCGCCCGCGTTGTTGACCAGAATGTCACAGCCCTCTGCCGCCTTGATGACCAGCGCTTGCCCCTCTTCCGTGGCCACATCCGCCGCGACCGTGGTGACTTCGACGCCGTGTTCCTGACGGATGCGCTCGGCCGACGCCTCAAGCGCCTCTGCGCCACGGGCATTCATCACAAGGTTCACCCCTGCCGCCGCCAGCGCCTCGGCGCAGCCAAGGCCGAGCCCCTTGGACGAGGCACAGACCAGCGCCTTCTTCCCTTTGATTCCCAAATCCATTTTGATTCCTCCTATGCATTTGCATATGCCTACCACGCCGCGCCGCCAATGCCAGCAAATCACCCGAGCCTTGACCCATCCGGGCCACAATTCTAACCTATCTCACTGGCGAAAGCCCCTGAACCAAAGGCCCGTCATGTCCCCCAGCCGCACCGCCCCCGCACAGAACCTCGCCGTCTACCGCGGCGGGGAATTTCGCGCGAGCGATGGGGCCAATATGGGCGATGCGCTGTCCTTTGCCGCCGAATTGGTCCTCGATGATGTCTATGAGTTGGACCGCGCGGCGGAGCCGCAGCGCCTGTCACTGCTAACCCTGCCCGGCGATCAATTCCGCCTTACTGAGGATACCGGCGTGGGCCGCCCCGGGGGCGATCTGCATCTCGACAGCCTGCTGACGCTGATGTCGCCCGACGGGCAGACCCAAGAGGCGCTGCTGCTGGTGGAGGTCGATCAACACGGTCACGCGGCAGAGGTTTACCTTTTGCCGTTTGGCCCGCTGACACCGCAGACGGGCTACCGGATCGTGGGCATCGACACCCAGACCGCGCGGCAAAAGTTCGGCCAGCTGGCCTGCGTCTCTTTCACGCGCGGCACCCATATCTCGCTCAGCACCGGCGAGCTACGGCCCATCGAAAACCTGCGCGTGGGGGACCGGATCCTAACCCGCGATGATGGCGTACAAACCCTGCGCTGGATCGGGCAGAGCACCCTGCGCGCGGTGGGCGAGTTTGCCCCGATCCGCATCCGGGCAGGCACGCTCAACAACGAACACGACCTGATCGTCAGCCCCGATCACCGGCTGTTCATCTATCAACGCAGCGATGAGATGGGCGCGGGCCGGTCCGAATTGCTGGTCAAGGCGCGGCATCTGGTCAATGGCGACAGCGTGACGGTGCAGGACGGCGGATTCGTCGACTACTTCCAACTGCTCTTTGACGGGCATCAGATCATCTATGCCGAAGGCATCGCCGCCGAATCCATGTTGGTCGACAGCCGCACCCGCTCGGTCTTGCCGCCGGAAATGGCCGAAGCCTTGGGCGAGGTGATCCCCGGCCATTCCGATCTGCCCCATGCCGGGCTTGATCTGGCAGAGGCTTTGCTTGACCGCCCCAACGCGGCGGCGCTGCTGCGCAAAGCCTCAACCCGTTAAGCTGCCTCGACGGCGTAGTGGAACTCCTCCCGGACGATCTTGCCGTCTTTGACGTGGTAAACGCCGATCTCTTCCATCTGGAACCGCTCACCGCTTTGCTTGTCGGTGGCATCGACCTTGAACATCGCGCTGAACTGACTGTCGCCAAAGTAGAACGGGCCGATCACCTCGGTGCTATGTTCCTCCATCGCGTTCTCCCTCCAGTCGTGCTTGCCGTGGATGGCCTTGACCCCATGGGTCTCTCGCCCCTGTCCGCCCATATCAGCGGCTTCGACCGAGACGGCATCGTCGGCATAGAGCCGATCAAGGTTCGCACGCACCGCAGCATCCCCCGCACGGCAGCCCGAGACCAATTCGCGGGCAATCTCTTTCAGTTCCATCGCATCCCCTCCGTGTACCCCTTATGTTCTCACCCTACGCCACCCAGCGATTCGCAGCAATGGCCAGATTGCGCCCGGTCGCGGCGCAGCCTATATGGGTCGGATGTTGGACACGCCGCAAAACCGCCCCGCCCTGCCGCCCGAGATCGCGCGCCGTCGCACCTTTGCGATCATCAGCCACCCTGACGCGGGCAAGACCACGCTGACTGAAAAGTTCCTGCTCTTCGGCGGGGCGATTCAAATGGCCGGTCAGGTGCGCGCCAAGGGCGAAGCCCGGCGCACCCGCTCGGACTTCATGGCGATGGAAAAGGACCGGGGTATCTCGGTCTCGGCCTCGGCCATGTCCTTTGACTTTCATAGCGGTGACACCAACTACCGGTTCAACCTCGTTGACACGCCCGGCCACTCGGACTTTTCCGAAGACACCTACCGCACCCTGACGGCGGTGGACGCCGCCGTGATGGTGATCGACGGCGCGAAAGGCGTGGAAAGCCAGACGCAAAAGCTCTTCGAGGTCTGCCGGATGCGCGACCTGCCGATCCTCACCTTCTGTAACAAGATGGACCGGGAAAGCCGCGATACCTTTGAAATCATTGACGAGATTCAAGAGAACCTCGCCATCGACGTGACGCCCGCAAGCTGGCCCATCGGCGTGGGCCGCGATTTCGTGGGCTGCTATGACATGCTGCGCGACCGGCTGGAACTGATGGACCGTGCCGACCGGAACCGCGTCGCCGACAGCATCAAGATCGAAGGGCTGGACGACCCAAAGCTGGCCGAACACGTCCCCGCCGCGCTGCTGGAGAAACTGCGCGAAGACCTTGAAATGGCGCGCGAATTTCTGCCACCGCTGGACCTCAAGGCGATGCACGAAGGCACGCTGACCCCGATCTGGTTCGGCTCGGCCATCAACTCCTTCGGGGTGCGTGAATTGATGGAAGGCATCGCCAAATACGGGCCAGAGCCGCAAATCCAAGCCGCCACCCCACGCCAGATCCTGCCCGAAGAGAAAAAAGTCGCGGGCTTTGTCTTCAAGGTGCAGGCCAATATGGACCCCAAGCACCGCGACCGCGTGGCCTTTGTCCGCCTCGCCTCCGGGCATTTCGAGCGTGGCATGAAAATGACCCATGTGCGCACGAAAAAGCCGATGACGGTGTCCAACCCGGTGATGTTCCTCGCCTCCGACCGCGAGTTGGCCGAGGAAGCTTGGGCCGGTGACATCATCGGCATCCCCAACCACGGGCAGCTGCGTATCGGCGACACGCTGACCCAGGGCGAAGCGCTCCGCGTGAGCGGCATCCCCTCCTTCGCGCCCGAATTGCTGCAATCGGTCCGCGCGGGCGATCCGCTGAAGGCGAAACACCTCGAAAAAGCGCTGATGCAATTCGCCGAAGAAGGTGCTGCAAAAGTGTTCAAACCTTCGATCGGTTCGGGGTTTGTCGTGGGCGTTGTCGGCCAGTTGCAATTCGAAGTGCTCGCCAGCCGGATCGAGTTGGAATACGGCCTGCCGGTTCGGTTTGAGCCGTCTCAGTTCACCTCGGCCCGTTGGGTGAACGGCACGAAGCAAGCCGTTGATAAGTTTATCGATAGTAACAAACAGCACATCGCGCATGACCATGATGGCGACATCGTTTACCTGACCCGCCTGCAATGGGACATCGACCGGGTCGAGCGCGATTACCCGGATGTGAAGCTGACCGCGACCAAGGAAATGATGGTGTAAAATGGCCCGCCCCCGGGGGGCAGAAAACCTTGATTTCGGGGCCGATCATGGCATTCTAACCCCAACTGGGGAGACGTGATGACGACGACGACGAAATGGGGGCTGGTGGCCACGATCCTGGCCCCCGCAGAGGAGATACGACGCTTTGCCGCCTACCATTTGGAGGCGGGCGCGCACCGCCTCTACCTATACCTCGATGCCGAGAACCCAGAGGCTTTCGAAAGCCTGAAGGCCCATCCGAAAATCCGTGTCACCACCTGCGACGAGGCCTATTGGCAGAGGCTCTGCGGCAAACGTCCGCAGAAGCATCAAGTCCGTCAAAGCCAGAACGCGACCCGCGCCTATAACCGGGCGGATGATGTGGATTGGCTGATCCATATGGATGTGGACGAGTTCCTCGTCTCTGACCGCCCGGTGGATGAGGTGCTTGCCACCCTGCCCCCGGCACAAAAAATCACCCGCATCCGCCCGATGGAGGCTTTGGCCGGGGATGGGACGGCTTTCAAAGCCTTCATTCCCAACGGCCCCGAGCGCGCCCAGATCGTCTCGGCGCTTTACCCGACCTATGGTGATTACGTCAAAGGTGGCTTTCTGAGCCATCTGGCCGGGAAAGTTTTCGTTCGCACCGGGATGGCGGAGGTGCGGCTCCAGATCCACAACGCTTTTCAGCACGATACGATGATCGACGGGCCAGAGCAGCAGCCCGGCATTGATCTTGCGCATCTTCACGCGAAAAGCTGGCCAGAGTGGCTCGCCGCCTATCGCTACCGGCTGGAAAAAGGCTCCTACCGCGCCGATCTGGCCCCGAACCGCCCCCGCGATCGCGGCGGATTGTCGATGCATGAACTCTTTTCCATGATCGAATCCGAAGGGGGTGAGCCGGGATTGCGCGCGTTCTTCGACGAGGTCTGCGCCGACACGCCCGCGCTGCGCGAGGCACTGGCAGCACACGGGCTGCTGCGCGAGGTCGATCTGGAGCTTGAGGCGAAACTGCCGCGCCAGTTTCCCAAGGTCTCCGACTGAGCCCCAAGTGTTTGACGACACGGCCCCAACTTGCTATGCGCATCGGGAACATGCCGCGGCAGAAGCCGCCCCAAGGGCCATTCGGGCCGGCTTGTATTGCTGCCGCGGGCCAAGTCAGTGTCCGCTCAACCCGGACGCACATGACAAAATTTACCGATCTCAACCTGAATCCCAAGGTTCTTAAAGCCGTTGTAGAAGCGGGCTACGAATCGCCTACACCTATTCAGGCGGGCGCCATCCCCCCCGCTCTTGAAGGTCGTGACGTTTTGGGTATCGCCCAGACCGGCACCGGCAAGACAGCCAGCTTCACGCTGCCAATGCTGTCGCTTCTCGCCCGTGGCCGGGCGCGCGCGCGGATGCCGCGGAGCCTCGTGCTCTGCCCCACGCGGGAACTGGCCGCACAGGTTGCCGAGAACTTCGACACCTATTCCAAGCATCTGAAACTGACCAAGGCGCTGCTCATCGGCGGAGTCTCGTTCAAGGAGCAGGACAAGCTGATCGACAAGGGCGTCGACGTGCTGATCGCCACACCGGGCCGCTTGCTTGATCATTTCGAGCGTGGCAAGCTGATCCTGTCGGACGTCAAGGTCATGGTCGTGGACGAAGCTGACCGGATGCTCGACATGGGCTTTATCCCTGACATTGAGCGGATCTTCGGCCTCACGCCCTTCACCCGGCAAACGCTGTTCTTCTCAGCCACCATGGCGCCTGAGATCGAGCGGATCACCAACACCTTCCTTAGCAACCCTGAGCGGATCGAAGTGGCGCGTCAGGCGACCACGAGCGAGAATATCGAACAGGGCGTCGTGATGTTCAAAGGCTCGCGCAAGGACCGCGAGGCGAGCGAGAAGCGCAAGCTGCTGCGCCTGCTGATCGACGCCGAAGGTGAGAAATGCACCAATGCGATCATCTTCTGCAACCGCAAGATGGACGTGGATATCGTCGCGAAATCGCTGAAGAAATACGGCTATGACGCGGCCCCGATCCACGGCGATCTGGACCAGAGCCAGCGGACCCGCACGCTCGAAGGGTTCCGGGGTGGCGAGTTGCGCTTCCTCGTGGCTTCTGACGTCGCCGCGCGTGGCCTTGATGTGCCAAGCGTAAGCCATGTCTTCAACTTCGACGTGCCGAGCCATGCCGAAGACTACGTTCACCGCATTGGCCGCACCGGCCGCGCGGGTCGCGATGGCAAGGCGATCATGATCTGCCAGCCGCGCGACGAAAAGAACTTCGAGGATGTCGAGCGTCTGGTGCAAAAGGAAATCCCGCGCATCGAAAACCCGCTCGGCAAAGCCAAACCCGCCGAGGAGACCTCCGACGCACCGGCCAAGTCCGATGACAAGCCCAAGCGGACCCGCTCTCGCAGCCGCAAGGCCGACAAACCTGTCGAGGCGCCTGTCGAGGACAAGCAACCGCAGGCCGAGAAGGCTGAGGCCAAGGTCGACACCAAAACCGACGACAAAGCGCTGCCCGAAAAGACAGAAGCCACGCAGGACGAGCGCAAGTCGGGCCGCGGCAACAAGGACGAGAAGAAGTCCCGCGGCGGACGTGGCCGGGGCGACAAACGGGGCGGCAACGACAACCGTGTCGTCGGTCTGGGCGATCACACGCCAGACTTCATCGGTCTAAGCTTCCGCGAACGCATCTAAACCCCGGCACCGCGGGCATGAATTCGCCGCCGATCCCCGCCGGGATTGGCGGCTTTTTCGTCTGTGCTATGTGAGGGGAAACCACTCACATAGGACCATCATGCTGCGCCCCGCCCCCTTCGCCCTTGCCTTTACCCTGACCGCCCTTACCGCCGTCCCCGCCAGCGCCGAACGCTGCCGGGCCGAAGTCAATGGCGCCGAAGTTGTGGTGGAAGCCGAGAATTTCGCCAATTTCGCCGAAGAGGTCGGCACCCGCGAGCGTCTGATGAATTGGCCCGCGCGGAAGTGGAGCAGGCTTTGGGGCACGCCGCCCGCCTGCGACAGCGGGGTGCTGTTCGACTACCTCGCCACCACCGTGCCGCTGGATCAGATCGACGGCTATTGCCTGACCGCCACGCCCGAAGACGGGCATTTCCTGATCCCCGGCGCGCGGAACTATCGGGGCTATTGCAAGAAGACCTTCTGCGAGCGGGTGAACACCACCAAGGAAGAGACTGTCGAGATCAGCAAGAACATCGCGCGCTCCGCCGTGGACAGGCTCAGCCAGCCGGAGAACCTCCGCGCCGTGGCCCATAAATCGGGGGCGTTTATTCTAACGGGCGGTGCCTCTGCCCTCAGCGCCAATTTGGCGACGACAGGCAGCACGCTGGCCACCGCACTCTCGACCCCCGCCGCCCTTGCGGCCACGGGGGTAAGCGTGGTCGCGGTGGGCGGCGCGGTCTATATGTGCAGCGGTGACGCGGAGGTCAGCTCAGACGGCTGACCACCACGGTGACTTCCGGCTTCTTGCCGATTTCGTCATAGGACGACTGCCGCGCGACCTTTTTCAAACCGTCATTCAGTTTGTCGTCATCCCGCAGGGTGGCGGCTTTCTGACGGTTCAGCCATTGGCTGAGGTCTTGTTCCAGCACATCGACGAGCGGCGCGTTGGAGCGGCCCGTTCCCGGCAGGCCCATCAGATCGACCCAAGGCTCACCCAAAGGCTCGTCATCTGTATCGAGGATCAGCGTCACCGTGGCATGGCCGTTCAGCGCCATGCGGATACGGTCGCGGATCACACCATCCAGCGCGCCGACTTGAACCGAACCGTCCAGATACATGCGGCCCGTGTCGACATGTTCGACCACTTTGGGCTTGTTGCCCGACAGGTCCACCATCATGCCGTTCACCGCCAGAACGCCGGTGATGCCCTTGGCATCGGCGATCTTGACGTGTTCGCGCAGGTGGCGATGCTCCCCATGCATGGGGATCAGAACCTGAGGTTTCACGATGGCATGTAGCGTTTCCAGATCGGGGCGGTTGGCATGGCCCGAAACGTGGTAGAGGCCTGAGGAGTCATCCACCACATCGACGCCCTTTTCCGAGAACTGGTTGATGATGCCGATCACGCCACGCTCATTGCCCGGAATGGTTTTCGACGAAAAGAGGAAGAGATCGCCCTCTTTCAACTCGATCCCCTGATACTTGCCCCGGGCCAGTTGCGCCGAAGCCGCGCGGCGCTCCCCTTGGCTGCCGGTGACCAGCAACATCAGGTTCTCGCGCGGGATCGCGCGGGCGTTCTCGGGCGAGATGACGGGCGGGAAGTCTGTCATCACACCGGTTTGGATCGAGGCTTCGACCATGCGGTTCATCGCACGGCCCAAGAGCACGATGGACCGCCCTGCCCGCGCACCGGCTTCGGCCAGCGTTTTGACCCGCGCCACGTTGGACGCGAAGGTGGTGGCGACGACCATGCCCTCGGCGCTGCTCACCAGCTTTTCGATCTCCGGGCCCACGGTGGCTTCGGAGCGACCGGGATGGGCGGAGAAAACATTCGTGCTGTCGCAGATCAGCGCCTTCACGCCATCCTTGCAAACCTCGGTCCAAAGCGCGTCGTCAAAGGCTTCGCCGACGCCCGGCGTGCGGTCGATCTTGAAATCGCCCGAATGGATCGTGCGCCCCTCGGGCGTGTCGATCACCATGGCCGAGGATTCGGGGATCGAATGCGAGATCGGCAGGAAGCCCACTTTGAACGGGCCTGCGGTGATCTGCTCGGGCCATGCGCTGACGGTGGTGACCGCATCCTCGGGGTGGCCGTGTTCGGACATCTTCCGCCGTGCGATATTGGCGGTAAAGGCGCGCGCATAGATCGGCGCCTTCAGCACCTCATAGGAATGCGCAATGGCACCGATGTGGTCTTCGTGAGCATGGGTGATAAAGATCGCCTCGATCTGGTCGCGGCGTTCCTTCAGCCAAGTGATGTCGGGCAGGATCAGGTCCACGCCCGGCGTGCTGTCCATATCCGGGAAGGCGACACCGATGTCGACGACGATCAGCCGCTCTTTCCCGGGCTTGCCGTAGCCATAGACATAGGCGTTCATGCCAATTTCACCCGCCCCACCGAGGGGCAGATAGATAAATCGTTCGCTGCTCATATTATTCAGCTTTGTCCTTATTGTAATCGTGGATCACGGTCAGCCCGTGCATCGTGAGTTCATCTTGATAATCATCGAACAGGTCGACTGCCTGCTGAAACAGCGGTGCCAGACCCCCCGTGGCGATAACGCGCATGGGTCTTGCACGTTCCGCCCTTATCCGCTCACATATCTCACGAACCAGCCCGACATAACCCCAAAAGACACCGGACTGCATGCAGGCCACCGTATTGGTGCCAATGACGGAGGGCGGTTTCGAGATATCGACATGCGGCAGGGCAGCGGCGGCGTTGTGCAGCGCCTCTAGGCTGAGGTTCACCCCAGGCGCGATCACCCCCCCGATATAGGCCCCATCATCGGCCACCACGTCAAAGGTCGTGGCCGTGCCGAAATCCACCACAATCAGGTCGCCGCCATAGAGGTCATAGCCCGCCACGGTGTTCACCAACCGGTCCGGGCCGACCTGCGTGCCCTCGTCCACACGCACGTCGATGGGCAGTGCGCAGCCCGGTTTCCCGACAACGAAGGGCCGCGTGTTAAAGTAGCGATCCGCCAGAACGCGCAGGTTGAACACCACCCGCGGCACCGTCGAGCTGATGATCATATCAGTGATGTCGGCGTCGATATTTTGGAGCCGCATCAGAGTGTTGAGCCAAACGTAATATTGGTCCGCGGTGCGTTTCCATTCGGTCGACGTGCGCCATGTGGCGATAAACGCATCCCCGTCCCAGATAGAGAACACGGTGTTGGTATTGCCGCAGTCGATTGCCAGAAGCATGGTGCCTCCCCTCCCCCCGATTTTAGAAAAACACGTCCGCCGCGGTGATGGGCACCGCGCCGTCGCGGGTGCGCAGGATCAGATTGCCTGCGCTGTCTACATCTTCGAAAACGCCGGTCATCTCGTCGCGCATGGTGCGCGCGGTGATGACCTCTCCGAGCCGCGCGGCATGGGCCAGCCATGCGCTGCGGATCGTGCTGAACCCATAGGTCGTGAACTGCTCTTCCAGACCGGCGTATTCCCGCGCAAGCACGTCAAGGAACTCTTCCGCGCTCACGTTCGCCCCCGCTTCGCGCAGGGTCACCGCAGGTAAGGCGCGCGCCTCAAGGCTGCCCGCCGCCGGTCCATGGGCAAGGTTCACGCCGACGCCAATGGCCAAATGCTCGCCCACGCTCTCCAGCAGGATGCCAGCGACCTTGCCCCCGCGCAGCAGAACGTCATTCGGCCACTTGAGTGCAAAAGCGTCCTCCCGCCCCGTCACAGCCACGAATGCACGGTAAAGCGCGAGCGACGCCACGAAAGAGCGTAGCGCGGCGACTCCCGGCGGCTCTTTGCGCGGCATCATCAGGGTGGCTGCGAAATTGCCGCGGGGGGTGGCCCAGCTCCGGCCCCGACGCCCGCGCGCAGCCGTCTGCTCCAGCGCCAAGATCCAAGTCGGCGCGGTCAGCTCTTGCTGTAACCGCGCCGCCTCTGAGAGGGTGGAATCGAGCGTGTCATAGACGCGCCGGCCATAGCCTTCCGGCCAAGGGGTCATGCGCGGGTCTGGCCGATCTCGTGCCGCACCGCTCAGTTCACCAGCGATGCCGCTGCCGATGCGGCCAAGCCTTCGACGCCGAACATATTGGCAATACCGACGATCATGATGACGGCAGAGGCCATCAACACCACGGTCAGCACGCCGCCGTTCTGGTGGTCGAGCGTGTCCGAACGCTCTTCGCCGAAGTACATGTAAAAGACGATGCGCAGGTAGTAATAGGCACCGATCACACTGGCGATCACGCCCGCGATGGCCAGCCATGTCATATTGGCGTCATAGGCCGCGCGCAGCACATAGAACTTGCCGAAGAAACCCAGCATCGGCGGCACGCCCGCAAGGCTGAACAGCAGCACCAGCATCGCCAGCGCCCGGCCCGGGTTGGTTTTGGCATACATGTTGAGCAGGGTGATATCGGTCACCGGCGCGCCGTCTTTCTGCATCAACAGAATAAAGGCGAAGGTGCCGAGGTTCATGGTTACATAGATCGCCATATAGACCAGCATCGCCTGCACGCCAAAGGCGGTGCCCGCGGCCAGACCCATCAGCGCATAGCCAATATGCGCGATGGAGGAAAAGGCCATCAGACGTTTGATATTGGTCTGACCGATCGCGGCGACCGAGCCAAAGAACATCGACAGGACCGACAGCAGCGCGACGATCTGGGTCCAGTCGCTGACGATCTGACCAAAGGCGTCATGCATCACCCGCGCGAAGAGCCCCATCGCCGCGACCTTGGGCGCCGTGGCAAAGAAGGCCGCGATCGGCGTGGGCGCACCTTCGTAAACGTCCGGTGTCCACATGTGGAAGGGCACGGCGGAGACTTTAAAGGCAAGGCCGGAGATCAGGAAGACCAGACCAAAGAGCAAGCCAAGCGATGTGCCGCCCGTCTGCGCCGTGGTGATGATGCCCGCGAACAGCGTGGTCCCGGCGTAGCCATAGACCAGCGATGCACCATAGAGCAGCAAGCCCGAGCTGAGCGCGCCGAGCACGAAATACTTTAAGCCTGCTTCCGTGGACTTAACCGAGTCGCGGCGCAGGGAGGCCACGACGTAAAGCGCCAGCGATTGCAGCTCGAGGCCCATGTAGAGTGCCATCAGGTCGCCGGCGGAGACCATCATCATCATCCCGACGACAGCCAAGGCCACAAGCATCGGATACTCGAACCGCAGCAAGCCGCGCAGTTTCATATAGTTTTCCGACATGACCAAGACGGCAGCGGCCGAAAGCAGGATCGTCACCTTGGCGAAACGCGCGAAAGTGTCGTCGATGAACATGCCGTGGAAGGCGATATTGGTGGTGCCGTCGCCAGACATGGCCACCCAACCGGCCAGCAGCACCATCACCACCGCGGTCACCCAGACGAGCACCCCGGCGGCCTTGTCTTTCGACGTATAGACCGCGCCGAGAAGGCCAAGCAGGGCAAACCCCGCAAGGACGATCTCAGGCAGAATGATGTTCAGATCAGCGGATATCATGCGCCAAGTCCTTCTTAATGCGAGGCATCGGCGGTCTGCACGGCGGTGTCAGCCGCCTCCAGCGCCATGTCGTAATTTTCAATCAGGGCAGCCACGGAGGGCCCGATCATGTCCAGCACCAGCGCCGGGTAGACGCCCAGGATCAGGGTCATCGCCACCAGAGGGGCAATGATCCATTTCTCACGCGCAGTCATATCGGTGATCGCCTTGAGGCTTTCCTTGATCAGGTCACCCATCACCACGCGGCGATAGAGCCACAGCGCATAGGCCGCCGAGAAGATCACGCCCGTCGTGGCCACGGCCGCCACCCAAGTGTTCACTTGGAAGGTCGCCATCAGCGTCAGGAATTCACCCACGAAGCCCGATGTCCCCGGCAGGCCCACATTGGCCATGGTGAAGAACATGAAGACCAGCGCATAGGCGGGCATCCGGTTCACCAGACCGCCATAGGCGTCGATCTCACGGGTGTGCATCCGGTCATAGATCACGCCCACGCTGAGGAAGAGCGCGCCGGAGATGAAGCCGTGGCTGATCATCTGCAAGATCGCCCCATCGACACCCTGCTGATTGGCCGCAAAGATGCCCATGGTCACAAAACCCATATGCGCGACCGAGGAATAGGCGATCAGCTTTTTCATGTCCTGCTGCACCAACGCCACCAGCGAGGTGTAGACGATGGCGATGGCCGACATCCACAGGATCAGCGGCGTCATCACCTCGGCCCCCACTGGGAACATCGGCAAGGAGAAGCGCAGAAAGCCGTAGCCGCCCATCTTGAGCAGGATTGCCGCCAGCACCACGGAGCCTGCCGTCGGCGCCTGAACGTGGGCATCGGGCAGCCAAGTGTGCACTGGCCACATCGGCATCTTGACCGCGAAGCTGGCGAAGAAGGCGAGGAACATCAGCGTCTGCATGCCGCCGACGATCTGGATGCCCAGAACCTCAAAGCTTTCGGAGCCGAAGTTATGCGTGAGCAGGCTGATTTCGCAGCCACCGATGCAGGTTGTGCCCGCTTCGGTGAACATCGCCACCATGGCCACCAGCATCAGCACCGAGCCGAGGAAGGTGTAGAGGAAGAACTTGAAGCTCGCGTAGATCCGCTCTTTCCCGCCCCAGATGCCGATGATCAGGAACATCGGGATCAGGCCCGCTTCGAAGAAGAGGTAGAAGAGCACCAGATCCAGGGCCATGAAGACGCCCAGCATCAGGGTCTCCAACAGCAGGAAGGCGATCATGTATTCCTTGACGCGATGCTCGACGTTCCAGCTTGCCGCGATGACGAGCGGCATCATGAAGGTTGTGAGCATTACAAAAAGGATCGAGATGCCGTCGACGCCGAGGCGGTATTTCAGGCCCAAGAGCCAATCAGCCTCATCCACGAATTGGAAATCGGTGTTCGACGGGTCGAACTCGAACAGCACAAAAAGCGAGATCAGGAAGGTGACCGTCGTGGTGATGAAGGCCAACCATTTCGCATTGCGCCCGGCGGCGGCATCGTCGCCCCGCAGGAAGACCGCAAGGATCAACGCTGCGAATGCCGGAATGAATGTGATGATTGAAAGCAGATGCGTATCCATCAGTTCGCTCCTCCGCTCATCGTCATCCATGTCACCAGAACGGCGATGCCGATCACCATGGCGAAGGCATAGGTGAAGATATAGCCCGTCTGTGCCTTACCTGCGAGGCGGGTGAAGAAGGGGATGATCCCCATGGCGATGCCATTAAGCGTGCCGTCGATCACAGTGCCATCGCCGCGTTTCCACAGGAACCGGCCGATCGTTTTGGCAGGACGCACGAAAATCACGTCGTAAACCTCATCAAAGTACCATTTGTTTTTCAGGAACAGGTAAAGCGGGCGTTGGTTTGCCGCCAGCCGTCCCGGGACGGTCGGGCTCCAGATATAGAACCACAGCGCCATGACCAGACCGGCCAGCATCGCGATGAAGGGCGAGACCTTGACCCATTTCGGCGCGGCATGGGCATCTTCCAGCACATGGTTGTCAGGTGCGAAGTAAAGCGCCCCCTCGCCCGGCGCACCGCCGAAGGCTTCGTGATGGGTGCCTGCGTCTTGGTGGCCTTCAACCAGCGCATCCGCGCCATGGTCGCCATCGACCGGACCAGTTGCGCCGTGGTCATCCTCGGCCCCTTCGACATGATCGTCGCCGTGGCCTGCCATCTCGGCCATCGGGATGCCGTAGAACTTGCCGACTTGATCCGCGTGACCAAAGAAGCTGCCGTACCAGATCATCCCGGCAAAGACCGAGCCGAGCGCCAGAACGCCAAGCGGGATCAGCATGACCATCGGGCTTTCATGCGCATGCTCATGCGTGTGCTTGTTGCCGCGCGGCTTGCCAAAGAAGGTCAGGAAAATCAGGCGCCAGCTGTAGAAGCTCGTCATCGCCGCGGCGATTACAAGAAGCCAGAAGCCATACATCGACCCACCGCCCCAAGCGCTCTCGATAATCGCGTCCTTCGACAGGAAGCCCGCGAAACCAATATGCGTGAGCGGAATGCCGACGCCGGTGATGGCCAGCGTGCCGATCATCATCGCCCAGAAGGTATAGGGGATCTTTTTGCGCAAACCGCCGTAGTTGGTCATGTCCTGCTCATGATGCATCGCATGGATGACCGAGCCCGCGCCCAAGAAGAGCATCGCCTTGAAGAAGGCGTGCGTGAAAAGGTGGAACATCGCCGCCGAATACATGCCCACGCCCGCGGCCACGAACATATAGCCAAGCTGCGACATGGTCGAATAAGCGATGACGCGTTTGATGTCGGTCTGCACAAGGCCGATGGTCGCGGCAACAAAGGCAGTGGTGGCGCCGATCACGGTGACGAAACCCATCGCCTCGGGCGCGAATTCCATCACCGGCGACATGCGGCAGACAAGGAAAACACCCGCGGTCACCATGGTCGCGGCGTGGATCAGCGCCGACACAGGCGTCGGGCCCTCCATCGCGTCAGGCAGCCATGTGTGCAGGAAAAGCTGAGCCGATTTACCCATCGCGCCGAGGAACAGCAGGAAGGCGATCAGGTTCGCCGCGTTCCAGTCGTTCCACAGGAAGGTAACGGACTGTTCGGCCAGATCGGGTGCGGCGGCAAAGATATCGTCAAAGCGGATCGAGTCCGTCAGCATGTAAAGGCCAAAGATGCCGAGCAGGAAGGCAAAGTCCCCCACCCGGTTGACCACAAAGGCTTTCATCGCCGCGGCATTGGCCGACGGCTTGCGGAAGTAGAAACCGATCAGCAGGTAGGAGGCCACGCCCACGCCTTCCCAGCCAAAGAACATCTGCACGAGGTTGTCGGCGGTCACCAGCATCAACATCGCGAAGGTGAAGAAAGACAGATAGGCGAAGAACCGAGGGCGATAGCTTTCGTTATCGCGGAAGTTCTCGTCATGGGCCATGTAGCCGAAGGAATAGAGATGTACGAGGCTCGACACCGTGGTGATGACGATCAACATGATCGCGGTCAAACGGTCGAGCCGGATCGCCCAATCTGTGCTCAGCGTGCCGCTTTCGATAAAGCGCAGGATCTGAATTTGCTCAGCGGGACCATCAAGCGTCAGGAAGACCACCCAAGACAGGAAGGCGGCAAGGAACAGCAACCCGGTGGCGACCCACTGGGCGGCCTTCTCACCGATGATCTTCCAGCCGAAACCGCAGAGGATGGCGCCCACCAGCGGGGCGAATAGGATCGTGGTTTCCATTGCCTCAGCCCTTCATCACGTTGACATCTTCCACCGCGATCGAGCCACGGTTGCGGAAGAAACAGACCAAAATGGCGAGGCCGATGGCAGCCTCGGCCGCGGCGACGGTAAGCACGAAAAGCGTGAAGACCTGCCCCGTCAGATCACCAAGGAAGCTCGAAAAGGCGACGAGGTTGATGTTCACCGCGAGCAGCATCAATTCGATGCTCATCAGCAGAATGATCACGTTCTTGCGGTTCAGGAATAGCCCGAAGATGCCGATGACAAACAGCGTCGCCGCCACTGTCAGGTAATGCTCAAGTCCGATCATGTCGTCCCTTACGTTCCCGCCCCTTGATGGGCTTTGGTCGCGCCCCATCTGAGGGGGCTTTTAGTATCACTTTGCCCCGGCTGCCACCGGGATTGCCGATGCTTTAGCCGATAAAGCTGTAGCCGCCGAAAAACACGACGATCAACACCACGACCAGTACCACGATTGTTGTTCTCGACATTTCGACGTCCCTTCTCTCTCTTGGTTCAGCCGTTCTCTTTCAAAGAGAACGGCCCCGGAATTTTCAAAAAATTCCGTCTATTACAGGCCCTGCCCTGACTTCACGTCGCGCAGCTCCATCGCCTTGGCCGGGTCGCGCATCATCTGGGCCACCACGTCTTGGCGCTTCACGTCCTTGCGGTGACGCAATGTCAGCACGATCGCCCCGATCATCGCCACCAGCAGGATCAGCCCCGCCAGTTGGAACAGCAGGAAGTAACGATCATACAGCAGCAGGCCGAGAGCTTCGGTGTTGAACCGCGCGGGATCAATCGCATTGGCCCGCAGGCTCTCTGCCGCCGCACTCTGTTCCCATGCGCCGAAGGCCATGACGAATTGCATCAAAATCACCAGCCCGATCAGCAAGGCCAAAGGCATGTAGCGCGCCATCTCGGCCTTGAGTTCGGCGAAGTCCACGTCGAGCATCATGACAACGAAGAGGAAGAGCACCGCCACCGCGCCCACATAGACGATGACCAGCAGCATCGCCACGAACTCCGCGCCGAGCAGAACAAAGAGCCCCGCCGCCGAAAGGAAGGACAGGATCAGCCAGAGCACCGAATGCACCGGGTTGCGGCTGATCACCGTGAACAGCCCGCCGGTGATGACGCTGATCGCGAAGAGGTAAAATGAAAAGACCGTCATGCGCCGTCTTCCTTCTTGGTATCTTTGTCTTCGTCGAGAACCGATTGCGCCAGCTCCAAGGCCCGGGTCATGGCGGGAAGCCCGGCAAAGACCGACATCTGGCTGATCGTCTCGACGATATGTTGTTTCGTGGCCCCCGCCTCGCGCGCGTGACGCACGGTTTGGCGAAGGGCCATGTCATTCTGCGCGCCCTGCATGGTCAACCCGGCAAGGGTCAGAAGCAGCCGCGTCCGCGCGTCCAGCCCGCCCTTGTTGACCGTGTCGCCGAACCAGAAATCCATCATTTCCTTCGGCATGGTGCCCATCATCGCCTCGAACCCTTTAGGCGAAAAAGCATCCATCGCTGGAAAGGCTTTCGCCATTTCCTGCGCTTGCTTCATCATCGCATCAAAAGGGTTCTTGGGGTCGCTCATCTGTAGGGCGCGTCCATTTCGAGGTTGCGGGCAATCTCGGCTTCCCAGCGTTCGCCGTTGTCCAAAAGCTTGGCCTTGTCGTAGTAAAGCTCTTCGCGGGTCTCGGTCGAGAATTCGAAGTTCGGGCCTTCGACAATGGCATCCACCGGGCAGGCTTCCTGGCAGAAACCGCAGTAGATGCATTTGGTCATATCGATGTCATAGCGCGTGGTGCGGCGGCTGCCGTCTTCGCGCGCTTCGGCGTCGATGGTGATCGCCTGCGCGGGGCAGATCGCTTCGCAAAGCTTACAGGCAATGCAGCGTTCCTCCCCATTGGGATAACGGCGCAGCGCATGCTCCCCACGGAAGCGGGGCGACAGCGGCCCCTTTTCATGCGGGTAGTTCAGCGTGGTTTTTGGCGCAAAGAAATAGCGCATCCCCAGCATGAACGCCTTGGCGTAATCCGCCAGCAGGAAATATTTCGCGGCGCGGGTGTAATCAGTCGCAGCCATATCAGCCCCCTACGGTCCAGCGGGCGTAGATGCCCCAGAACCAATCGAATTTTGCAGCGAATGCCACGAAGACCACCCAGAAGAGCGAGAAGGGAAGGAATACTTTCCACCCCAGCCGCATCAGCTGGTCATAGCGGTAGCGCGGCGTGATTGCCTTCACCATGGCGAACATGAAGAAGACCATCAGCATCTTGATGAACATCCAGAAGAAGCCATCGGGCAGGAACGGCACCGGCGACAGCCAGCCACCGAAGAACATCAGCGACACCAGCGCGCACATCAGCACCACCGCCACCAGCTCGCCAATCATGAAGAGCAGGAAGGGCGTCGAGGAATATTCCACCTGATAGCCCGCGACGAGTTCCGATTCCGCTTCCGGCAGGTCGAAGGGCGGGCGGTTGGTTTCCGCCAGCGCCGAGATGAAGAACAGGATCAGCATCGGGAAATGCGGCAGGAAGTACCAGTTCAGCAGACCCCAGTCGCCATCCTGCGCCGCCACGATGGACGAGAAGTTCATCGACCCGGTCGAGAGGATCACGCCGATGATGATCAGACCAATCGACACTTCATAAGAGATCATCTGCGCGGCGGAGCGCAGAGAGCCCAAGAAGGGATATTTCGAGTTCGACGCCCAACCGCCCATGATCACGCCGTAAACCTCGAGCGAGGAGACGGCAAAGACATAGAGGATCGCCACGTTGATGTCCGACAGGATCCAACCGTCGTTAAACGGGATCACCGCCCAGGCGATCATCGCCATGACAAAGGAAATCATCGGCGCAAGGAAGAAGACCCCCTTGTCTGCGCCCGCCGGAACCACCACTTCCTTAACGATATATTTGAGGAAGTCGGCAAAACTCTGTAGCAGGCCGAAGACGCCCACAACGTTGGGGCCGCGGCGCATCATCACGGCGGCCCAGATCTTGCGGTCGGCATACATGAGGAAGGCCAGCGCCAGCAGCAACGGCACCACCAGCAGCAACACCTGCCCAACCGTCAGCAGGGCAATGCCAAGCCCGGTCGTGTAAAAGAAATCAGCCATAAGTCCTCACACCGTCGGAATGCCGCGTTCCGCGCATTGAAACGCGGTCACTTCGGCATCAATTGTCTTCAAGCCTTTGGGCAGGCTCGGCGAGATTGTGTAAACAGCATCTGCCCGCCATATGCCACCCTCTTCGCTCACATTTGTCCGCACATGACGCGCAAAACCGTAGCCCCGGATCAGCGTGTATTGCGCGGCGGCGCATTCGGCGTAGTCCGACACGTCCTGCGCCGAAAGCGCCTTGGTCATCGCCACGTTGAATTGCACCAAATCACCGTCCAAAAGCTGGGTTTCGACCCCCTTGTAATCGGGGATAAAATCCTCGGCCACCGGCACCTGCGGTTCGCAGGCGGCCAGTAGCATCAAGGGGGCCAGCGCCATTGTTCTCACTCCGCCGCCATCGGCTCGGCCCGGCGCGCGGCGGCCAGCGCCGACAGTTCCGCCATCAACTGGCTGGCCCGCGCGATCGGGTTGGAGAGATAGAAGTCACGCACCGCAGGCGCGAAAGACGCATCGCCCAGCTTGCCCGCAGGCAGCGCATTCCATTCGTTTTCGGGCACCTCATCGACATTCGCCAGATGCGGCACGGCCTCGGTCAGTTTGCGGCGCAGCTCAGCGATGGAATCATAGCCCAGTTGCGCGCCCATCTCAGCCGAAAGCGCCCGGAGAATCGCCCAGTTCTCTTTCGCCTGCCCCGGTGCAAAGCCTGCGCGCAGCGCCAGTTGCGGACGGCCCTCGGTGTTGACGAAAAGCCCCGGCTCTTCGGTATAGGCAGCACCCGGCAGAATGATGTCGGCACGGTGCGCGCCGCGGTCGCCGTGGCTGCCTTGGTAGATCACGAAGGGGCCTTCGCCGATCTCGATCTCATCGGCGCCGAGGTTGTAGATCACCTCAGCCGCGTTCACGTCGTCCATGCCGTTCTCGGCCACGGCACCGATGTCCATCGCGCCGACGCGCGATGCGGCGGTGTGCAGAACCATCAGCTTGCTCTTGGTCTTCTCGGCCAGCTCCATCGCTTTCGCCAGAACCGCCGAACCATCGGCTTCGCGCAGCGCGCCTTGGCCGACGACGATCACCGAAGGCTGCTCCAGCACTTCGTCGAAGTCGCTGCCCATCAGCTTGTCGAGCGTGGCGCGGTCGTTGCCAAGATGGTGATGCGGATAGGTCAGGTCAGCCGCTTCGCCGATCAGGCCGATCTCGGCGCCATTGCTCCATGCCTTGCGGATACGCGCGTTCAGCACCGGCGCCTCGACGGCGGGGTTCGTGCCAATGAGCTGGATCATCTTGGCGTTGTCCAGATCCTCGATCCGGGCGTTGCCGACATAGCCAAAGCGGTTGCCCGCGGGCAATTTCGCGCCATCGGTGCGGCATTCGACAACACCGCCCTGCCCCTCGATCAGCTGCTTCAGGGCAAAGGCCGCCTCCACCGGGGCCAGATCGCCAATGAGACCGGCAAGCTTCTTGCCCTTCATCGCGACGGCGGCGGCATTCAGCGCCTCGGGCCAGCTGGCTTTGCGCAGCTTGCCGTTCTCGCGGATGTAAGGTGTGTCGAGACGCTGACGGCGCAGACCGTCCCAGACAAAACGGGTCTTGTCGGAAATCCACTCCTCGTTCACGCCGTCATGGTTGCGCGGCAGGAAGCGCATGACTTCGCGGCCCTTGGTGTCGACGCGGATGTTGGAGCCGAGGGCATCCATCACGTCGATGCTCTCGGTCTTGCTGAGTTCCCACGGACGCGCGGTGAAAGCGTAAGGCTTGGAGACCAGCGCACCCACCGGGCAGAGGTCGATGATATTGCCCGACAGGTTGCTGTCGATCAGCGCGCCGAGATAGGTCGTGATCTCGGCATCTTCGCCACGGCCGGTCTGGCCCATGACGTGCTGGCCCGCGACCTCGGTCGTGAAGCGCACGCAGCGGGTGCAGGAGATGCAGCGGGTCATGTGGGTTTCGACCAGCGGGCCGAGATCGAGATCCTCGGTCGCGCGCTTGGGTTCGCGGTAGCGCGAGAAGTCCACGCCGTAGGCCATCGCTTGATCCTGCAGGTCACACTCACCGCCTTGGTCACAAATCGGGCAATCGAGCGGGTGGTTGATGAGCAGGAATTCCATCACGCCCTCGCGGGCCTTCTTGACCATGGGCGAGTTGGTTTTCACGACCGGCGGCTGGCCCTCGGGACCGGGGCGCAGGTCGCGCACCTGCATGGCGCAGGAGGCGGCGGGCTTGGGCGGCCCGCCGACGACTTCCACAAGACACATGCGGCAGTTGCCAGCGATCGACAGACGCTCGTGGTAACAGAAGCGCGGCACTTCGATGCCGACCTGCTCGCAGGCCTGAATGAGCGTCATCGCCCCTTCGACTTCGACTTCCTTACCGTCGATGATGATCTTGCGGATATCGCTCATAAGCTCACTTTGCCTTCAGTAACGAACCGATCCGGCTCGATTTTTGAATCTCTTCGCGTCCGAGCGCACAATAGCTTTGCGGGTCCGAAGTATCGACCCCCTTCGCCTTGAAAAACGCGGCGCCCCGCGCTCTCATGCGCGCTTTTTCAGCGTCACTATCAATATAGGCGTCGATCTCGGCGTCGGAGTAGCCCAGATCGGTTGCTTTGCCTTTCAAGTCCCAAGCCATCTTGACCGCGCGCAGCATCCGCGCGCTGATGTCGGGGCAGTTTTTGCGGATGATGTCGGCGACGCCCATGTCCAAGAGCGCATCGTCGATGGCGGCCACCTCGCGCAATGGCGGTTTGGCGGCGACCGGTGTCACGGTGGCGGCGGTCAGGCTTAGGCCCATCACGGCGATCATCAGGGTGCGCATATCAATTCTCCTTCATGCAGCGGGCCGGAACGGCCCGTCTGACAGATGGAGATCGCAGGCCGTGATATTCAATATCACCGCCCCCGAGACCCGCAGGCCTGCGATATGTCGCCGATGCGATCACTGGGGGCAGCGCCCCCGAAAGGTCAGCGCCCCGCCATCGAACCGCAGCGCGCTTGCCGGGGCATCGGGGCCAAAGGTCCAGTCGATTTTCGAGTTGCCGTAGTTGCCGACACAGTATTTCACCGCCTCATAGCGCGCCGCCGCACGGGCGCCGTCGATGGATTTGCCGGCGTCCTTGACCGTCACCTGAAAGACATCCCGCTGGCCGTCAACCTTGCGCAGTTTGGTGTTGAAATACTGCCCGTCAAAGGCAATCCGCTCGCCATCATTGGCGCAGCCCGCCAGCAGGGCGCTGAGCGTCAGAACCGTCAAAGCATATTTCATAGACCTACTCCGCTGCGCCATGGCCCGGCCTTGCCGATCGCCCCGCGCCTGTTGTGGACGGACGCGCCTGACGCGCGCCCGCTATCGCCGCTCCTGCGCCAAGCGTCAAGCCGGTGAGGCCCGCCGCCGCGCAGGGTTTCACTCCGCCGCGACCGCGCTGACGCGGCCCGTGCGCTTGTGTTTGATCCGATCTTCGATCTCATCACGGAAGTGGCGGATCAGACCTTGGATCGGCCAAGCCGCCGCATCGCCAAGCGCGCAGATCGTGTGGCCCTCGACCTGTTTGGTCACGTCGAGCAGCATGTCGATCTCTTCCGGCTCGGCATCGCCCGAGACCAGACGGTCCATCACGCGCATCATCCAACCGGTGCCTTCGCGGCAGGGCGTGCACTGGCCGCAGCTTTCGTGTTTGTAGAACTTCGACAGCCGCCAGATCGCTTTGATCACGTCCGTCGAGTTGTCCATCACGATCACCGCCGCGGTGCCGAGGCCCGAACGCTGCTCACGCAGGTAGTCGAAATCCATAATCGCGTCGCGCATATCCTTGCCGGGGATCAGCGGCACCGACGACCCGCCGGGGATCACCGCCTTGAGGTTGTCCCAGCCGCCGCGGATGCCGCCGCAATGGGTCTCGATCAGCTCTTCAAAGGAGATCGACATCGCCTCTTCAACGACACAGGGGTTGTTGACGTGACCCGAGATCGCAAAGAGCTTGGTGCCCGCGTTATTGGCGCGGCCAAAGCCCGCGAACCACTCAGGGCCACGGCGCAGAATGGTCGGCACCACGGCGATGGATTCGACGTTGTTCACCGTGGTCGGGCAACCGTAGAGGCCCGCGCCCGCCGGGAACGGCGGTTTCATCCGGGGCATGCCTTTCTTGCCTTCGAGGCTTTCCAGCAGCGCGGTTTCTTCGCCACAGATATAGGCCCCTGCCCCGTGGTGCAAGTAAATGTCGAAATCCCAGCCCGATTTGCTGGCGTTCTTGCCCACCAGACCGGCCTCATAGGCTTCATCAATCGCGGCCTGCAGGGCTTCGCGCTCACGGATGTATTCGCCGCGGAGGTAGATATAGCAGGTATGCGCGTTCATCGCGAAAGAGGCGATCAGGCAGCCTTCGATCAGCGTATGCGGATCATGGCGCATGATCTCGCGGTCCTTGCAGGTGCCCGGCTCGGATTCGTCGGCGTTGACCACAAGATAGGCCGGGCGGCCATCGCTTTCCTTCGGCATGAAGGACCACTTGAGACCCGTGGGGAAGCCCGCCCCGCCCCGGCCCCGCAGGCCAGAGGCTTTCATCTGGTCGACGATCCAATCGCGGCCCTTTTGAATGATCCCGGCGGTGCCATCCCAATGGCCGCGCGCCTGCGCGCCTTTCAGGGTGCGGTCATGCATGCCGTAGATGTTGGTAAAAATGCGGTCTTTGTCCTGAAGCATGATGCCTACCTTTGGTTCTCACGGCTGGCCCGGCGGGCCTGCCACATTTGATATATCACGACCATCGCCCAGAAAAGCGCGGCCAGTGCAGCAAAGTCGAAGAGCAGCGCATAACGCCCCGGCAGGCCAAGCGCCGGGCCGGCCCATTGCATGGCCAGCCACAAGCACATGGTCACGGCAATGACCAGCCCTGCGGTGCGGCCCTTGCGGGCAAGCGCTCTGTCTTCGGCTTCGCTCATGTCTCTCTCTTACCCCGATCAGCCCTCGGCTTTGCCGTCACTGGCAAGCGCCTTGGCCTGACCGATCCAATCGTCGCGCCGAATACGGCCCTTGAAACGCAGGCGGGAATCGACCCAATCGATCTCCTCACCCTGAAGCGCCGCGATCTGGTCGAAATGGAAGATGCCCAGTTCATTCAGCGTCTGTTCCAACTTCGGCCCGATGCCACCAATGCGCTTAAGGTCATCTGCCCCACCTGTGCGCGGTGCGTCGAGCAGTGCGGGTTTGCCGTCCGTCGATCCGCCACTTGTCGGACCCTCGGGCGCGGTTTCGACGGTCTTTTCAGGGGTGGTCACCACCGCAGGCGCTTCTTCGGCTTCGACAACCTGTTCCGGGGCGGCTTCGACGGCGGCTGTATCGGCCACGGGCGCGGTCGGCACTGCTTCCTCGGAGGTTCCGGCTGGTTCTTCCTCGCTCACCTCTGCCTCGGCAACCTGCTCCGGGGCGGCTTCAACAGCGGCTGTATCGGCCACGGGCGCCGGTGTTTCTTTCACAGGCTCAACCGGCGCACTGGCTTTTCGCGCGGCGCCGATGCCGGCGTCGCCCGCAGGGACGGTGCCCACCGCTGGCGAGACGCTGTCCGATGCTATCGGCGCCGCCGCAACCGATGCTGCCGCCGCGCTGCGCGTGCTGTCTTGCGGTGCGGCGGCTGGCACGTCTTTGCACAGCAGGGTCATCGCCAGATAGCCCACGATCACCGCCACCAGCACACCGGCCAAAATAGACATCAACAGACCCCAAATGCCGAAAGCCAGCAACAGGAATGCCACGAGCAAACCGACACCGGCACCCAGCCACCAGCAGCGCTTGGTGCAGGCTTCTCGTTCCGAAATATCCGTCATGACTGTCCTTCTCTCCCTTGATGCGGGCGATGCGGCTTATGGCTCTGCGGGGTGGTGTGGGTGCCGTCCTTGGCCCGTTGTTAATCTCCGTCTTATTCTTCTGCGAGGCGCGCGGCCTGCTCTACCCAATTGTCGCGGCTGACGCGGCCTTTGAACCCTTCGAGGTTCTGGTCGACCCAAGCCACCTCCTCAGGGCCCCATTGGGCGATCTGATCAAAGTGGTAGAAACCCATGCCGTTGAGCATCTGCTCCAGCTTCGGACCGACGCCTTTGATCTTTTTCAGATCATCCGCCTCGCCCTCACGCGGGCCTTCCAACTGTGCGGGCTTTTGGCCGGGCGTCGCGGGGGTGTCGGTCTCGGCCTCGGCGGCATCGACGGTTTCACCCGCGGGGTCGCGCTTGGAACGCGGCTTGCTTTTCGAGGCGGCCTCGGCCTCCTGCTCGGTGATACCGGTCTTGTCGGCGCTTTCGCCCTCGGCGGGACGCGGCTCTTCGGCTTCGACCTCTTCCACCGTTTCAGGCTGCGGCGCATCGGGCTTGCGCTGCCAAGGTGTCAGCAGCGGCACCTCGGTGCCGTCGATGCGCTTAACGGTATCGCCGATATCGACCGCGGCCTGAGCGCTGGCGTTATACTGCGTGCGCCCGCTTTCGTGATCCGTGAGGCTCGTCAACCCGCCCAGAGGCTCGGAGGCATAGCGCCCGTTCTGAGGCCCGGGCACGGGCACACGCCCCTCGCTCAACTCATCAAGGATTTCGTTCAGCCGCGCGGTGGTCAGGTCTTCGTAATAGTCCTTGCCGATCTGCGCCATGGGGGCGTTGGAACAGGCACCGAGGCATTCGACCTCTTCCCAAGAAAAACGCCCATCCGCCGACAACTCATGCGGCTTGGCGGCGATACGCTCTTTGCAGACGGCGACCAGATCCTCGGCCCCGCAAATCATGCAGGAGGTGGTGCCGCAAACTTGGATATGTGCCACGGAACCAACGGGTTGCAGTTGGAACATGAAGTAGAAGGTCGCCACTTCGAGGCCCCGGATATAGGCCATGCCCAGCATCTCCGAGACATGTTCGATCGCGGGGCGGGTCAACCAGCCCTCTTGCTCCTGCGCGCGCCACAAAAGCGGGATGATCGCGCTGGCCTGACGGCCTTCGGGGTATTTGGTGATCTGCGCTTCGGCCCATTCTTGGTTGGCGGGCGTGAAGGCAAAACTGTCGGGCTGGTCAGGGTGTAGACGGCGGAGCATTAGTTCGAACCTATGGTCAGGCGGAGGCCAATGATGCCCCCGGCGTAAATTTCTTCAAAACGGGGTGACGCCAGCGGCATCACCGGTCAATCTCTCCAAAGACGACGTCCATGGTGCCGATGATCGCAGCGACATCGGCAAGCTGGTGACCGCTGGCCACATGGTCCATCGCCTGCAAGTGCAAGAAGCCCGGCGCGCGGATTTTGGAGCGATAGGGTTTGTTGGAGCCATCGGCCACGAGGTAGACGCCAAACTCGCCCTTGGGCGCTTCGACGGCGCAGTAAACCTCGCCTTTGGGAACGTGGAACCCTTCGGTGTAAAGCTTGAAGTGGTGGATCAGGCTTTCCATGTCGGTTTTCATCGCGGTGCGCGATGGCGGGGTGATCTTGCCCCGGGCCAGCACATCGCCCTGCCCTTCGGGGGCGCGCAGCTTCTCGATCGCCTGCTGGATGATGTAGGTCGACTGGCGCATCTCTTCCATCCGGCAGAGGTAGCGGTCAAAGCAGTCGCCGTTCTTGCCCACGGGGATCTGGAAGTCGAATTCGTCGTAGCATTCATAGGGCTGCGCGCGGCGCAGGTCCCAAGCAAAGCCCGACCCGCGCACCATCACACCGCTGAAGCCGTAGTTGAGGATGTCCTCCTCGGTCACGATGCCGATGTCGACGTTGCGCTGTTTGAAGATGCGGTTCTCGGTCAGCAGCTCATCGATGTCGACCATGAACTTTTTGAGGAACTGTTCGCACCAAGCTTCGATATCGTCCAGCAGCGCGGGCGGCAGGTCTTGGTGAACGCCGCCGGGGCGGAAGTACGCCGCGTGCAGACGCGCGCCGCAGGCGCGTTCGTAAAAGATCATCAGGCTCTCACGCTCTTCAAAGCCCCAGAGCGGCGGCGTCAGCGCGCCCACGTCCAGCGCCTGCGTGGTGATGTTGAGAAGGTGGTTCAGAATGCGCCCGATTTCCGAGAACAGCACCCGGATCAGCGAGGCACGGCGCGGCACCACCGTGTCGGTCAGCTTTTCGATGGCCAGACACCAAGCGTGTTCTTGGTTCATCGGGGCCACGTAATCCAGCCGGTCGAAATACGGCAGGTTTTGCAGGTAGGTGCGGCTTTCCATCAGCTTTTCGGTGCCACGGTGCAGCAGGCCGATATGGGGGTCGCAACGCTCTACCACCTCACCATCAAGCTCAAGCACCAGACGCAAAACCCCGTGTGCGGCAGGGTGTTGCGGGCCGAAGTTGATGTTGAAGTTGCGAATCTTCTGCTCGCCGGACTCAAAGTCGGTCGACCCGTCGTCAAAGGCTTTTGTGCGAATGTCGCCGTCCATTACCGTTTCTCCAGTTCTTGCAGCTTCATGCCCATCCACCACAGCAGGGCAATCGTGCCCAGCGGGATCAGACAGGCCACCGCCCAGTATTTGTTGATGCCGAAGAACGGCAGCAGTTTGACCATCGGAATGGCGGTCAGCGCCGAGAGGATCAGCCACCAAAGCCCGCCCATTACTTCGCGTCCTTGCTCACATGACCGTCGGGTGCCGACTTGTCGTCGCCGGGCAGGATGTAATCAGCCCCTTCCCAAGGCGACATGAAGTCGAACTGGCGGTATTCCTGAACGAGGCTCACAGGCTCATAGACCACGCGTTTGGCGCCTTCGTCATAGCGCACCTCGGTATAGCCCGTGGTCGGAAAATCCTTGCGCAGCGGGTGCCCGCGGAAACCATAGTCCGTGAGGATGCGGCGCAGATCCGGGTGACCGGAAAAGAGGATGCCGAACATGTCAAAGACTTCACGCTCGAACCAATCGGCACTGGGATGCACGCCGGTGATCGAGGGCACCATGTCCTTCTCCCGCGCGGCGGCGCGCAGGCGGATGCGCTGGTTCTGGTACATCGACAGAAAGTGGTAAACCACGTCGAACCGCTTGGCCCGGCCCGGATAATCCACCGCCGTAATGTCCACCAAAGTCGAGAAGCGGCAGGTCGGGTCACCTTTGAGGAACTCGACAAGCCCGGCGACATTGGCCAGCGCCACATCCATGTTCAACTCACCCTTGGTGACATCCCAGCCGAGCACGCAATCGGGGCGTTTGGCTTCGATATAGGCCCCAAGTTCCTGCAGTTGTTCGCTCATCGCAAATCTTCCTTCCACGCGCCGATCAACGCCATCTCACTGTCCCGCGCCTTTGGCGCTTTGTCCTTCTGCCTGCCCCGCTTGCGGCGCAGGCGGTTGCCTTAGCGCACGATCGTCCCGGTGCGGCGAATTTTGCGCTGCAGCTGGAGGATACCATAAAGCAGTGCTTCCGCCGTCGGCGGGCAGCCGGGCACATAGACATCGACCGGCACGATGCGGTCACAGCCGCGCACGACCGAATAGCTGTAGTGATAGTAACCGCCGCCATTGGCGCAGGACCCCATCGAGATCACATAGCGCGGCTCTGGCATCTGGTCGTAAACCTTGCGCAGCGCCGGGGCCATCTTGTTGGTCAGCGTGCCCGCGACGATCATCAGGTCCGACTGGCGCGGAGAGGCGCGTGGTGCTGTGCCGAAACGCTCAAGGTCATAGCGCGGCATGGAGCTGTGCATCATCTCAACCGCGCAGCAGGCCAAACCGAAGGTCATCCAGTGCAAGCTGCCCGTGCGCGCCCAGTTGATAATGTCTTCGGTAGAAGTCAGCAGGAAGCCCTTGTCCTGCAACTCGGCATTCAGGCTTTGTGTGGCGAACTCAGGGTCCGGCCCCGCGCCATATTGGCCGTAGGCCGCAGGGGCGGAGGCACCGGATTTCACCCGTGGGCTTTGGTGGCCATCGCCCATCACCGGGGTGACGAGTGCGTCATCTTTTACTGCCATTCCAGCGCTCCCTTCTTCCATTCATAGGCGAAGCCCGCCGTCAGCACGCCCAAGAACACCATCATCGACCAGAAGCCCACCATGCTCACCTCTTTAAAGGCCACGGCCCATGGAAAGAGGAAGGCGATTTCGAGGTCGAAGATGATGAAGAGGATCGAGACTAGATAGAAACGCACGTCAAACTTCATCCGCGCATCGTCGAATGCGTTGAACCCGCATTCATAGGCCGAGACCTTCTCCGGGTCAGGATTGCGCACGGCCACGACCACAGCGGCGAGGATCAGCACAAGGCCAAGGCCAATCGCCACGGCCAGAAAAACGAGGATGGGCAGGTATTCCCGCAGCATGTCGTCCAAGGGGATGCTCCTTTCGCGGTGCGCGGCATGAGGCAAAGGCCAAAAGCCCGCGCAGACAAACTTGGAACGGGTTTAACTCTGCCCGTGGGTAGGGTCAACGGGCCAAGCCCGGTTAATGCCGCCCACGGGTCCGCAATAGAGCCATTTCGCCAAAGCCTTGAGCTAGACCACCCAAGCGGCTTTGCGCTTGTCAAAGAAGGCACCGATTCCCTCGGCGGCCTCATCGGTTTCCCAACGCGCCGCGAGGGCATCAATGGACATTTCCACCGCCTCGGGCGTGGCGATTCCACCCAGGTCTTGCGCCAGCTTCTTGGCCGCTGCCACCGCCCCCGGCGCGCAGGAGAGGTAAGGCACGACCTCGGCCTCCACAGCTGCGTCCAACTCCTCTGCCGGGACCGCACGCGCCAGAAGGCCAAGCTCCACCGCTTCCGCCGCGCCGAACAGCCGCGCCGACATGAAGACCCGCCGCGCGCGCCCCTCGCCCATGCGCGCCAGCACGTAGGGCCCGATGGTGGCCGGGATGATGCCCAGCCGGGTTTCAGTGAAGCCCATCTTGAGGCTGTCGACCCCCACGGCCACGTCACAGACCGAGGCCATGCCGACCCCCCCGCCGAAGGCATTACCCTGCAGCTTGCCGATCACCGGCTTGGGCAGCGCGTTGAGCGCGCCCAGCATTGTCGCCAGCTTACCCGCCTCCGCCGAGCGTGTCTCGGCATCCATATCGCGCTGGTCGCGCATCCAGCCCAGATCGCCGCCCGCGCAGAAGGATTTGCCCGCCCCGGTCAGCACCACGGCACGCACCGCGTCATCCTCGGCCAGTTTGCCCGCCGCCGAGGTCAGGTCGGCCAGCATCTGCGCCGACATCGCGTTGTGTTTCTCCGGCCGGTTGAGGGTGAGCACCGCCACCCCGCGCGCGTCGGTTTCGATCGTCAAAGTCTCGTACATGTCAGCCTCGCATTGCCCGTGCCATTTCGGCGGCCTCCAGCACCACCGCCTGATCGACGCCGGTGTCGTAGCCAAGCGTCGTCAGATGTTCGTTCACCGCCTCGGTGGCGACATTGCCCGCCGCCCCCGGCGCATAGGGGCAGCCGCCCAAGCCACCGACCGCCGCGTCGAACACCCGCAGCCCCATCGACAATGAGGCATCGATATTGGCCATCGCCCGCCCGTGGGTGTCATGGTAATGCCCCGCGAGCCGCCCCGCCGGGACCACGTCGCGCACCGAAAGCAGCATCCGCGCGATGCTGTCGGGCGTGCCCGCGCCGATGGTGTCGCCCAAGGAGATCTCGTAGCAGCCCATGGCGAAGAGCTTGTCGGCCACGCGGGCCACTTCGCCGGGATCGACCTTGCCGTCATATGGGCATTCCACCACGCAAGAGACATAGCCGCGCACCGGAATGTCCACGTGCCGCGCCTCTTCGAGGATGGGGGCGAAACGCTCGAAAGCCTCGTCGATGCTGGCGTTGATGTTCTTCTGGCTGAACCCTTCGGAGGCGGAGGCGAAGATCGCCACCTCGTCGGCGCGGGCCGCCACCGCATCCTCATAGCCCCGCATGTTGGGCGTCAGCGCCGCATAGCGCACGCCCTCGGCACGGGTGATCTGCCCCAGCACCTCGCCCGAGCCGGCCATCTGCGGCACCCACTTGGGGCTGACGAAACTGGCGCATTCGATGCGGGCAAAGCCCGCTTGGCTCAGCTTGTTCACCAAAGCGACCTTCTCGGCCACGGGAATCTCGCGTTTCTCGTTCTGCAGCCCGTCGCGCGGGCCGACCTCGAAAATCTCACATGGTCCAAGGCTCATTGGCCGCTTTCCTTCCCTGACTGGGCCATGGTCACTCGACCGGCCATGGCGCGTAGAAATCCTTTTTGTAGAGCTTGGCTCCCTCGGGCAGCGCCTGCGCGAAGCTGTCGCGCTCCGTGATCCGTTCATACCACGCCGCGACCGAGGGGTGGTCATCCAATTTCACGAAATGCCGCGCCATGTAGACTGCTTGCCCGACCGAGATGTCGGCGGCGGAAAAGCCGGAGGTCAGCAGGTAGTCGCGGTTCTCCAGCGGCGTCGAGAGCCGCGCCTCCAGCGCGTCGTAGCATTTGCCGATCCGCGCCGCTTCAAGCTTCATCACGATGGGGCTGCGCATGTGGTCCTCGCGCAAAGCGATATGCTGCTGGGTCAGTGCCGCCGTGTGCTGGCTGATGGTCTCGGCGAAATGCACCCAGACCAGCCATGCCATGCGGTCCGGGCTGCCGACCGAGCGGCCCATGCGGTCAGGGCTGTAGCGCTCGCAGAGGTACTGGGTGATCGCCCCGGTCTCGAACATGCGCTCGCCGTCGATCTCCAGCGCAGGCACCCGGCCCGCGGGCGAGAGCACGAGGTATTCCGGATCGCGCAGGCTGCGGTCGAAGGCATGCATCTTGACCTGAAACTCGACGTCGTCCAGCTCGTGCAGCAGCCAGAGCGTGCGCATCGAGCGGGTCTGCGGACAGTGATGCAGCGTGATCATGCGCCCTCCTCGGCTTCCAGACGCACCAGCGCTGCACCGGCCTCAACCTGATCGCCGGCCTCTGCCAGCACCTCGGCCACCACGCCGTCGCGCGCGGCCAGCAGCGAGTGTTCCATCTTCATCGCCTCCAACACCGCCAGACGGTCGCCCTTGGCGACGCTCTGGCCGACCTCGGCGTCGATGGCACGCACCAACCCCGGCATCGGCGCTTCGACGATATTGCCGTCGCCATGGGCGGCGGCGGCGCGTGCCAGCGGGTCGATCACGTCAAAGGCGATGCCATAGGCGTCAAATACCGTGACCACGTCGCCCGCGACCGAGACCGGGGGGGCTATATGGCCGTCGACCTTCCAGCGGCCCGCGATGCGCTCGGCCCGGACCTCGTGGTCGCCCACGGTCCAAAGTTGCACGTCCTCCGAGAGCACACGCACCTTCAGCAGATGCTCCTCGCCATCGCGGCCCAGCATCACCTGATGGCGCAGCGGCCGCCAGAGGTTGAACCCCGCCTCGGCCTGCGGCTGGTCCAGCCCAAGCGCCGCCATCCCGGCCAGCGCAAAATGCCGCCCCGGCACCTCAGGCTGTGCCGTCAGCGCCTCGATATCCCGCGCGATCAGGCCGGTGTCGACATCGCCCTTGGCAAAGCCCTCATGTTCCGCCAGAGCGCCAAGGAAGGCGAGGTTAGTGACCGTGCCACCCACTTCGCAACCCTTCAGCGCCGCGCGCAGGCGCGACAGCGCCACGTCCCGCGTGGGCCCATGCACGATGACCTTGGCGATCATCGGGTCGTAGAAGGGGCTGATCGTATCGCCCGCCCGCACACCGCTGTCGGCGCGGGTCTGGGGCGTAAAGGACAGATGCGTGAGCGTGCCGGTGGCGGGCAGAAAGCCCTTCGGTACGTCCTCGGCATAGAGCCGCGCCTCGAAAGCATGGCCGTCGATCGTGAGTTCATCCTGCGCTTTCGGCAAGGCCTCGCCCGCCGCGACCCGCAGCTGCCATTCCACCAGATCAACCCCGGTGACCAGCTCGGTTACGGGATGCTCCACCTGCAGGCGCGTGTTCATCTCCATGAAGAAGAACCCGTCGGTCGAAAGCCCGCCCGAACCGTCGACGATGAATTCCACCGTCCCCGCCCCGGCATAGCCGATGGCCTCGGCCGCGCGCACCGCCGCCTGACCCATGGCCGCGCGCATCTCTTCCGTCATGCCCGGCGCGGGCGCCTCCTCGATCACCTTCTGGTGGCGGCGCTGGAGCGAACAGTCGCGTTCGAACAGATGCACCGCATGGGTCCCGTCGCCGAAGACCTGCACTTCGATGTGGCGCGGCTTGGTGACAAATTTCTCGACCAAAACGTCCGCATTGCCGAAGGCGGTCTTGGCCTCGGAGCGCGCAGACTCCAGCGCCGCCTGAAAGCCTCCGGCCTCCTCGACCAGACGCATTCCCTTGCCGCCGCCACCCGCAACCGCCTTGATCAGCACCGGATAGCCGATCTTCTCGGCCTCACGCGCCAGCAGCGCATCGTCCTGATCCGCGCCGTGATAGCCCGGGACCACGGGCACGCCCGCCTCGACCATCAACGCCTTGGCCGCGTCCTTCAGCCCCATGGCGCGGATAGCCTTGGCCGAAGGCCCGATGAAGGTCAGCCCGGCGGCCTCGACCGCCTCCACGAAATCGGGGTTCTCGCTGAGAAACCCGTAGCCCGGATGGATCGCCTGCGCGCCGGTATCGCGCGCGGCTTGGATGATCACATCGCCCTTCAGATAACTCTCCGCCGGCGCCGAGCCGCCGATATGCACCGCGGCATCCGCCATGGCGACATGTTTCGCGCCCGCATCCGCGTCCGAGTACACCGCCACGCAGCGCACCCCCATGGCTTGCGCCGTTTCCATCACCCGGCAAGCAATCTCACCCCGGTTCGCAATCAGGATCGTGTCAAACATGCCCTACCCTTTTCATCTCTTTCTGCTCCAAATATTTCGGGGGGTCCGGGGGGCTGCCCCCCCGGTTCCCTCGGCCCGATCACATCCGGAACAATCCAAATTTCGTCGGCTCGATCGGCGCGTTCAGGCTGGCCGAGAGGCTCAGGTGGAGCACGTCGCGGCTCTTGCGCGGATCAATGATCCCGTCATCCCACAGCCGTGCCGAGGCATAGAGCGGGTGGCTCTGCTCCTCGAACATATCGATCGTGGGCTGTTTGAAGGCGGTCTCTTCCTCCTCGGTCCAAGTCTCGCCCGCGCGTTCCATCGCGTCGCGCTTGACTGTGGCCAAGACCCCCGCCGCCTGTGCGCCGCCCATCACGGAGATGCGGCTGTTGGGCCATGTCCAGAGGAACCGCGGCCGGTAGGCCCGGCCCGACATGCCGTAGTTGCCCGCGCCAAAGGAGCCGCCCACCAGCATGGTGATCTTGGGCACATTGGTGGTGGCCACCGCCGTCACCATCTTGGCGCCGTGGCGGGCGATGCCCTCGTTCTCGTATTTGCGGCCGACCATGAAGCCGGTGATGTTCTGCAAGAACACCAGCGGGATGTTGCGCTGGCTGCAAAGCTCCACGAAATGCGCGCCCTTCTGGGCCGCTTCTGAGAAGAGTACGCCGTTGTTGGCGATGATGCCGATGGGACAGCCTTTGACATGGGCAAAGCCGCAGACCAGCGTCTCGCCGAAGCGCGCCTTGAACTCATCAAAGCGGCTGCCATCCACCAGCCGCATGATGACCTCGCGGATGTCGTAGGGCGTGCGCAGGTCGGCGGGCACAACGCCCAGCATCTCGGCGGGGTCGTAAGCCGGTTCCTCCGGGCTGGCCCAGTCCACCGTCTTGGGCTTGCTCTTGTTAAGCTGCCCAACCGCGCGGCGCGCCACTGCCAGCGCATGGGCGTCGTCCTCGGCCAGATAATCCGCCACGCCCGACAGGCGCGTGTGCACGTCGCCACCGCCGAGGTCTTCGGCCGAGACGACCTCGCCCGTCGCGGCCTTCACCAGCGGCGGGCCGGCGAGGAAGATCGTGCCCTGTTCCTTCACGATGATGGTCACGTCCGACATCGCGGGCACGTAGGCACCGCCCGCGGTGCAGGAGCCCATCACCACGGCGATCTGCGCGATGCCCTTGGCGCTCATCCGCGCCTGATTATAGAAGATCGCGCCAAAATGGTCGCGGTCAGGGAAAACCTCGTCTTGGTTGGGCAGGTTCGCACCGCCAGAGTCCACCAGATAGATGCAGGGCAGATGGTTGGCCTCGGCGATCTCCTGCGCGCGGAGGTGTTTTTTCACCGTCATCGGGTAGTAGGTGCCGCCCTTCACGGTGGCGTCGTTGCAGACCACCATGACCTCATGTCCCTGCACCCGCCCGATGCCTGCGATCACGCCCGCACAGGGGGCTGCACCGCCGTAAAGCCCATGCGCCGCCGTGGCGCCGATCTCCAGAAACGGGCTGCCGGGGTCCAAAAGGTTCGCCACCCGCTCTCTGGGGAGCATCTTGCCGCGGCTTTCATGCCGGGCGCGGGATTTTTCGCCGCCGCCCAGGGCGGCGGCCTCGGCGGCCTCGCGCACCTCGCTCAGGGCTTTCAGATGCGCCATCTCGTTGGCCTTGTAGGCATCCGAGGATGGCAGGGCTTGGGATGTCAGTTTCATGTTACGTCCTCATTCTCTCGCGCCGCCAGACGCTTCAATTCCTTGCGGATCACCTTGCCGGTGACGGTCATGGGCAAGTCTTCCACGAATGCAATCTCGCGCGGGTAGGAATAGCTGGCGAGCCTGTCCTTCACCCAGTCCTGCAGTTCCTTTTCTTCGACCTCCGCACCCGGTTTCAGCACCACATAGGCCTTCACGATCTCGGTGCGGAGCGCGTCGGGCTTGCCGACCACGCCGCAGGTCGCCACGGCCGCGTGGGTGAGCAGGCAATCCTCAATCTCTGCCGGGCCAATGCGGTAGCCAGCGGAGGTGATCACGTCATCCTCGCGCCCCACGAAATGCAGGTAGTCGCCCTCCCAGATGCCCCGGTCGCCGGTCAGCAGCCAGTCGCCGTGGAACTTCTGCGCCGTCTCCTCAGCCCGGTTCCAGTAGCGTAGCATCATCGAGGGCGCGCCGCGGCGCACCGCCACGTCGCCCTCGGCGTCAGTGGGCTCTCCGTCTGCATCGAGCACGGCGATCTCGAAGCCGGGCACCGGTTTGCCGATACAGCCGGGCTGGGCGGGGAAATCGACGCCGCAGCTCGAAGCCACCATATTGCATTCGGTCTGGCCGTAGAACTCGTTGATCTCGAGCCCAAACGCCTCGCGGCCCCATGCCAGCATCTCGGCCCCCAGAGGCTCGCCGCCGCTAGCGACCGAGCGCAGGCCCGGCAGCGCGACATCCGCCGCCTTCAGCATCCGCAGGGCCGTCGGCGGGAAGAACACGTTGCGCACCTCGCCTTTCGCGATCACCTCGGCGCAGCCCTCGACGGTGAACTTGGGCATCCGGGTGGCCACCACCGGCACGCCGAGCGCCAGCGCGGGCATCGCCACGTCGAAAAGCCCGCCGATCCACGCCCAATCCGCCGGGGTCCAAAGGCAATCGCCGTCCTGCCCCAGATGATCATGGCTGATCGACACGCCCGGCAGATGACCCGATAGCACCCGGTGCCCGTGCAGCGCGCCTTTCGGCGTGCCGGTGGTGCCGGAGGTGTAGATCAGCACGGCGGGATCTTCGGGGCCGACCTCGGCGAATTCCACCGGCTCACCGTCCACACCAGCCTCCGCCGCGATCCACGGGGTGGCCAGATCGCCGAGCAGTTCCGCGCCTTCCGCATCGGTCAGCACGATTTCGCAGCCTGCGTCGCCCACGCGGCTGGCCAGCGCGTCACGTTTGAAGAGTTTGAACAGCGGCACCGAGATCGCGCCGATCTTCCAGATCGCCAAATGCGCGGCTGCGCACCACGGCGACTGACTGAGCAAAACACCCACGCGGTCGCCGGGGCGCACTTCGGCCTGAAGCGCTCGTGCCAGACCGTTGACCATCTCGTGCAACGCACCATAGCTCACGTCGCGCCGATCCGGGCCAGTCAGGTCGATGATCGCCACCGCGTCCTCGGGCTGGGCAAGGCATTGCGCCGCCATGTTGCCCTGCCAGATGGGCCAGTCGCCTTCGTTCTTCATATCAGCTTCGGTACTCCGGATTTTCGAAATCGAACCGCGCGCCCGCGTCCCAGGCCTCGCGGTCGTTGCCTTCGCGCGGATAGCCGCCCGCGTCCTTCAGCATCCGCGCCAGATGCAGGGCGTTCCATGTCATGATGGTGGTGTTGCGCTGCGTGAATTCGTTGTCGAAACCTGCGCGCTTGCCGTCCACTTCGTCCCCGTAAGACGGCCCCGGCCCGGCCTCGCCGATCCAGCCGCAATCGGCCTGCGGCGGGATCGTGTAGCCCAGATGGTTCATCGCGAAACCGGTGGTCATGGCGACATGTTTGATGCCGTCCTCATTGCCCGTCACCACGGTGCCGCCGACCTTGCCGTAAAAGACCGACTGGCCCTTGTCGTTGAGCTCGCCGCTCATGGCATAGAGCCGTTCGATCAGCACGCGGCAGACACTGCTCTCCTCGCCCAGCCACAAAGGCGTGCCGATGATCAGGATTTCGGCGGCCAAGACCTTCTCCCAGATCGCGGGCCAGTCATCGCGGTCCCAGCCATGCTCGGTCATGTCCGGATAGACGCCCGGCGGCACTTGGTGATCCAGCAGGTAGAGGTGTTCGACACCCACGCCCTGCGCCTCCATGATCCCCGCGCTGGCGTTCATCAGAAGCTGGGTGTGGCTGTCGCCCGGGGTCTTCTTGAGCGAGCAATTGACGTAGAGCGCCTTGAGATCGGAATAGTCAGTCACGGCCGAGTTCCTTCTTCAGTTGCTCCAGTTCCCGGTCAAGGAAATAGGAGGTGATGGAGCGGATGATGACCAGCATCAGCAAGAAGAGCAGGTCCGCAAACCGCAGGCTGATCGCGGTGTGGATCACGTCCGAGACGATGAAAAGCTCCAGCCCCGCGAGGATGTAGCGCCCCAGTTCGATCCGCTCGCGGTTGGTGCGGCGCACGCGCTCTGGCCCCTTCTGCGCGATCTCGGCGATCGTCACCCCGGTCAGGAAACGTGCCGCCCCGATCAGCAGCAGAATGATGGCGGCAATGTCGATGACCGCAGCGAGGATCTCGAAACCCTCGATCAGCCAAGGCAGAAAATGGTGCATCACACCGCCTTCTGTCTCCAGTTCTATCAGGTTTTCCATCCTGATCCCTCCGTCCTGTTTGGCCGACACAGCGAGACGCGGTCAATAGGCCGCCCCCAAACGCAGCGCCTGCTCCCCCGTCATCTGCATCAGGCAGGCCAAGGTTGCAGGCCCGCCGCCTGTGCCACCGCCCCATTGGCTGCGTTCATAATCGCAGGCGGCATCGCGGAAGGTAATCCACGCGCGCTGCATGTCACGCAGCGCCTCGGCCTGCGAAGGCAGTTGCGGCTGGTAGAGGGCATTCTCCTCATCGGCGGATTTCGCCTGCACCATGCGGGCGCGGTAATTCTCGTTCAGCAGGCCGTCCCAAAAGGTCAACTCAGCATCAAGACACCCGCCCATGCCGACGGTCGAGTAGCCGCCCGGCCCTTCCATACAGAGGTTCGCCGAAAGACCGATACAGGCGCGCTGATCGGCAAACTCTTCGGCCCCGGCCAGACAGTCCGCCGTGGCGGCATCGGAATAGGTGATGTCCTGCGCGGCCACCGGCCCCGCCAGAAACGTGCAGGCCAGCAGGACGGCGCGCATCACATCGCCCCCATCATCTCACGGCCCACCAGCATGCGGCGGATCTCAGACGTGCCCGCGCCGATCTCCATCAGCTTGGCGTCGCGGAAGATGCGGCCCACCGGGTTATCGGAAAGGTAGCCCGCGCCGCCCATCGCCTGCACCGCCTGATGCGCCTGCACCATGGCCTGTTCCGAGGCATAGAGGCAGCAGGCCGCCGCGTCCTGACGGGTCACGTCGCCCCGGTCGCAGGCCTGCGCTACGCTGTAGACATAGGCCCGCGCCGAGTTCATCGCGGTGTACATATCCGCCATCTTGCCCTGCATCAGTTGGAAATCCCCGATGCGTTGGCCGAACTGCTTGCGCTCGGCCATGTAGGGCATGATCTCATCCAGACAGGCGGCCATGATGCCGAGGCCGATGCCCGCCAGCACGACGCGCTCGTAATCGAGACCCGACATCAGCACGCGCACGCCCTTGCCCTCTTCGCCGAGAATGTTCTCGAAGGGCACTTCGCAATCCTCGAAAATCAGTTCCGCAGTGTTCGAGCCGCGCATGCCGAGCTTGTCGAAATGCTTGGAGGTCGAAAAACCCTTCATCGACTTCTCGATCAAAAAGGCGGTGATGCCCTTGGAGCCGGCATCCGGGTCGGTCTTGGCATAGACCACCAGCGTCTCGGCGTCGGGGCCGTTGGTGATCCAATACTTGTTGCCGTTCAGACGGAAGTGGTCGTTCCGCTTCTCGGCGTGCAGTTTCATGCTGACCACGTCGCTGCCCGCGCCCACTTCGGACATGGCCAGCGCACCGACATGTTCGCCCGAGCAGAGCTTGGGCAGGAACTGCGCCTTCTGCTCCGGGGTGCCGTTCAGCTTGATCTGGTTCACACAGAGGTTGGAATGCGCGCCGTAAGAGAGCGAGACCGAAGCCGAGGCCCGGGCGATCTCTTCCACCGCGACGGTATGGGCGACATAGCCAAGGCCGGAGCCGCCGAACTCTTCCTCGACGGTCATGCCCAGAAGGCCCAACTCGCCCATTTCCTGCCAAAGCTCGGCGGGGAATTCGTTCTTGCTGTCGATCTCGGCGGCCATCGGCTTGACGCGCTCCTGTGCCCAGCGGTGCACCATCTCACGCATGGCCGCGACGTCTTCTCCCAGATCAAACTGCATACTTGCGTTGAACACGGCTTCTCCCCCCAATTTATTGAACGCTTGTTCATTACCTACCGCCCCGCCCGCTTTGCGTCAAGCGGCGCGATATGGAACCGCCCCGCGCCGCGGCGGGTTGGCCCTGCGACCAAGCGAACACTACAACAAAGCGAGATGCAAATGAGCGATGATCTGAAAAAAGAGTTCTGGGACCGTCTGGACGACACCCGCGCCGGGATGCTGATGACCAAGTCCGCCCGCGCGATCCCAATGACCCATTACATCGACGAAGACGACCGCGCCGCCGTTCTGTGGTTCATCACCGCCAAAGGCACCGATCTGGCGCAATCCGCCGAAGGACGCGCCGCCGCCGAATATCTGATCGCCAGCAAGGACGAATCCCTCTGGGCGCGGATCGACGGCCATGTTTCCGCCGTGACCAACCCGACCGAGCTGGACAAGATTTGGAACGCCATCGCGGGCGCATGGTTCGAGGACGGCAAGCAAGACCCGGATGTGCAATTGATCCGCTTTGACCTCACCGAAGCCGAGGTTTGGGCGACCGATGGTGGGTTCAAGTTCCTCTATGAGATCGGCAAGGCGCAGATGACCGGCCAAAAGCCCGACATGGGCAAACACGGCACCATCCGTTTCTAAGCCTAGCCCCCTTGAAAAACGGCGCTGACCTCGGCGCGGATGATCCGTGCGATCAAGGCGCAATCCTCCAGCGAGAAGGTCAGCGGCACACGCATGTCGATCAACCCCGCCAGCACCGCATCGCTGGCGGGCATTTTTTCAGCCTGCGCATAGCGCCATGTGTCATAGCGGCTGGTGAAGCCCATAGGCTCGGCCCTGCCGAACCATTTCAACTCCACCCCGCGCGCAGCGCAGCGCGCCAACACCGCCTCGACATCCTCCGGCGACCAACCTTTCAGCAGGAATTGGATTGACGAGCCGACGATGCCCTCCGCCTCGGGCCGGTCGATGACCGTGAGCTCCGGCGTGTCGCGTAGCCCCGCCTCAATCCTCCGATAGCGCTCATTCCAGCGCGCCACCTGTTCCGGCAGCCGCCGCAACTGCGGGCGCAGGACCGCGGCGCGCAGGTTGTCCATCCGGCCCGAGATATTGGGCGTCTCATAGCGGATCGTCTCAAAAGCCTCCGGCCCCGGCGCGGCGGTGTGGCGGTCATAGAGCATGTAAGACCCCGACAGCATGATCGCCCGCGCGGCGACCTCGGCGTCATCGGTGATCAGCAACCCGCCCTCGCCCGCGTTCACATGTTTATAGGTCTGGCAGGAAAAACACCCGATCTTTCCCTGTGTGCCCGATGGTTTGCCGTTCCACGCGGCCCCCATCGTATGGGCGCAATCTTCGATCACCGTAATGCCGCGCGCATCGCAAAGCGCCATTAGGGCGTCCATGTCCGCCAGATGGCCGCGCATATGGCTGAGCAGCAGCACATCGGCCTGATCCGCCTTGGCGGCGAGGTCATCAAGGTCGATCACCAGCTGCTCCGTCACGCCGACGAAAACCGGGACCGCCCCCAGCGACGCAATCGCCCCCGGCACCGGGGCGAGTGTGAAGGCATTGGTCAGCACCCGGTCGCCCGGTTTCACCCCCACTGCGCGCAGCGCCGTGGCCATGGCATAGCCGCCCGAGGCCACGGCGAGGCAGTATTTCGCCCCCGTCATCGCGGCGAATTCCTGCTCCAGCAGGGCAACCTCGGCCACCTCCCCCGGGACTGTGTTGTAGCGGTGCAACCGTCCGTGACGCATCACCGCCACTGCCGCCTCGATCGCGTCTTCGGGGATCGGCTCTTGCTGTGTGAAACTGCCGGTGAACCGCTCGGCCATCAGGCGGCTTTGCCGATCAGACGTTTGATGACCTCCGGCAGGTCGGCGAAATCGTCCAACAGCGCTTCGGGTTCCAGCGCGGCCATGTCTTCGCCCGAGGGGCCGAAGGTCACCAGCACGCAAGGAACCCCTGCGGCTTTGGCGGTCTTGCGGTCGGTGTCGCTGTCGCCGATCAACACGCATTGCGCCGGATCGCCCCCGGCACGACGGGCGGTTTCGAACAGGTGTTCGGGGTCAGGTTTGCGCACGGCCAGCGTATCAGCCCCCAACATCGCGCCGAATGCATCGCGCACGCCGAGACGGGTCAGCAGCAACTCCGCCAGAGCCTCGGGTTTGTTGGTGCAGATCGCCACGCGGTAGCCCGCGGCTTTGAGCGCGGCCACAGCCTCCATCGCGCCGGGGTACATGATGGTATGGGTGTCGATGTCGCGCCCATAGGCTTCGAGCAGCATCGGATAATAGCGGTCGATCGTCGCCGCGTCATCGGCACGGCCCAGCTTTTGCATCCCCAAGGTCAGCATCGCCCGCCCGCCGCGCAGCGCGGTACCCGCATCCTCGGCATGGACCAGCACATCGCCCTCGCCCATGTCACGGAAACAGGCATTGGCGGCGGCGATCAAATCGCCCGAGGTATCGGCCAAGGTGCCGTCGAGATCGAAAACCACTGTCTTCACTGGATACTCCTTGGGCGGAACCCCGCCTTGCAAAATGGCATCGTGTTGCAGTCCGCAATCTAGTTTGATGGGCCGCAACCTTGCGCCTTTGTGCGAAGCGCGTAAAGAGAATGCAAGCTGAAGGACAAAGAGATTTACATGGAAACTGCATTGATCATCCTCGCCGCGGGCAAGGGGACACGGATGAACTCGGACCTGCCAAAGGTGCTGCACCGCGTGGCCTCTGCCCCGATGCTGGAACACGCTATGGCCGCAGGCGCCATGCTCGGCCCCCGCCATACGGTCGTGGTGGCCGGGCACGGGGCCGATCAGGTCCGCGCCGCCGCCACGCTTTTTGACGAAGACGCGCAGGTGGTCGAACAGACCGAGCAATTGGGCACGGCCCATGCGGTGGCACAAGCCCGCCCGGCGCTGGACGGGTTCGATGGCATGGCGCTGGTGCTCTACGGTGACACGCCCTTCGTCCAGCCTGAGACACTTGAAAAGATGCAGGAAGCGCTGGCGACACATGATGTCGTGGTTCTCGGATTCGAGGCCGCCGATCCCGCCCGCTATGGCCGTTTGGTGATGCAGGGCGACGCCTTGGAGCGGATCGTCGAGTTCAAAGACGCCTCCGCCGAAGAGCGCGCCATTACCCTGTGCAACTCCGGCGTGGTGGCCTGTAAATCCGAACTGCTCTTCGATTTGATCGACAAGGTCGGCAACGACAATGCTTCGGAAGAATACTACCTCACCGATATCATCGGCATCGCCCGCGCCGAGGGCCGCAGCGCCACGGTGGTCACCTGCGATGAGGCCGAGACCATGGGCGTCAACTCCCGCGCCGATCTGGCGAGGGCCGAGGCCGCGTTCCAATCCCGCGCCCGCGATCTGTTGATGGAAGACGGCGTAACCTTGGTCGCCCCCGAAACCGTCTTCCTGTCGCGCGACACTTTCATCGGGCGCGATACGGTGGTGGAGCCGAATGTCGTCTTCGGCCCGAATGTCACCGTGGAATCCGGCAGCACCATCCGCGCCTTCTCGCATCTCGAAGGCTGCCATGTCTCACGCGGCGGGGTCGTCGGCCCCTATGCCCGGTTGCGCCCCGGCGCGGAACTGGCCGAAGACGTGCGCATCGGCAATTTCGTCGAGGTAAAGAACGCGCAGATCGCCGAAGGGGCCAAGGTCAACCACCTGAGCTATATTGGCGACGCCACCGTCGGCGCGCGCAGCAACATCGGCGCGGGCACGATCACCTGCAATTATGACGGGGTGATGAAACATCACACCACCATCGGCGCGGGCGCATTCATCGGGTCGAACACCATGCTCGTGGCCCCGGTGACCATCGGCGAGGGTGCGATGACCGGCTCGGGCTCGGTCATCACCTCGGATGTAGAACCCGAGGCGCTGGCCCTGTCGCGCGCCCCGCAGGTTGAGAAACCCGGCATGGCGCGCAAGATGTTCGAAATTTTGAAGGCCAAGAAGGCAAAATTGCAGAGAGGCAGCTAATAATGTGTGGAATTGTCGGGGTGCTCGGCACCCATGAAGTCGCGCCGATCTTGGTCGAGTCCCTCAAACGGCTGGAATATCGCGGCTATGACAGCGCGGGCATCGCGACCCTGAATGAAGGCAAGCTTGAGCGGCGTCGTGCCTTGGGCAAGCTGGTAAACCTCTCGGACGCGCTGGTGCATGAGCCGCTGGCGGGCAAGTCGGGCATCGGCCACACCCGCTGGGCCACCCATGGCGCGCCGAGCGTCACCAATGCCCACCCGCATCAGGCGGGACCAGTGGCCGTGGTGCATAACGGGATCATCGAAAACTTCCGCGAGCTGCGGGCCGAACTGGCCGAACATGGCGCGCAATTCGTGACCGAGACCGATACCGAGACCGTGGCCCTCCTGACCCAGCATCACATGGCACAGGGCGCAGGCCCGGTGGAGGCCGCCAAACAGACGCTTGCCCGCCTCGAAGGCGCTTTCGCGCTGGCTTTCCTTTTTGACGGTCACGACGACCTGATGATCGCGGCGCGCAAGGGCTCTCCCTTGGCCATCGGCTATGGCGAAGGTGAGATGTATGTCGGCAGTGACGCCATCGCGCTTGCCCCGCTGACCCACCAGATCGCCTACCTCGAAGAAGGGGATTGCGCGGTCATCACCCGGACCTCGGTCGAGGTCACCGACCGCAACGGGGCGCTCGCCAACCGCGCGATCAAATCCGTGCAAATCGACAATACCCGCATCGACAAGGCGGGGCACAAACACTTCATGGCCAAGGAAATCGCCGAGCAACCCGGCGTGATCGGCGCGGCCATCGGCCACTATCTCACCCCCGAGGGTGAGATCAACATCAGCGCGCAGGACATTGATTTTACGCAGTTTGACCGGATCCTCATGGTCGCTTGCGGCACGGCCTCCTATGCCTGTTTCACTGCAAAATACTGGTTTGAGCAGATCGCCCGCCTGCCGGTCGAGATCGATGTTGCCTCGGAATTCCGCTACCGTGAACCGCCGATCGCGCCGCGCACATTGGCGGTTTTCGTCAGCCAATCGGGTGAGACCGCCGACACGCTCGCCGCTCTGCGCTATTGCGAGGGCAAAGCCGCGCGTATCCTGTCGGTCGTCAACGTGCCCGAAAGCTCCATCGCCCGCGAAAGCGATCTGGCGCTGCCGATCCACGCCGGTGTCGAAGTCGGCGTGGCCTCGACCAAAGCCTTCACCTGTCAGCTCGTTGTCCTCTTCGCACTGGTACTCAAAGCCGCGCGGGACCGCGAGGTGATCAGCGCAAATACCTTCGCCGATCACATCTCAGCCCTGCGTGGGCTGCCCGCGACCATCAGCACCGCGCTTGAACAAAACGACGCGATGCAAGAGGCCGCGCTCAAGCTCTCCCATGCCCGCGACGTGCTGTTCCTTGGTCGGGGCCAGATGTACCCCCTCGCCCTTGAAGGCGCATTGAAACTCAAAGAAATCAGCTATATCCACGCCGAAGCTTATGCATCGGGTGAGCTGAAACACGGCCCCATCGCGCTGGTGGATGAGCATGTGCCGGTGGTCGTCATGGCCCCGCGCGACGCGCTCTTCGACAAGACCGTCAGCAACATGCAAGAGGTCATGGCGCGCAAGGGCAAGGTGATCCTGATCTCCGATGCCAAAGGTCAGGCCGAGGCCAATGACGGCGTCTGGTTCAGCATCGAGATGCCCCCGGTGCCGGATGCGCTGGCGCCGATCCTCTATGCGGTTCCGGCGCAGTTGCTGGCCTACCACACCGCCGTGGCGAAGGGCACGGATGTGGACCAGCCGCGCAATCTGGCGAAATCGGTGACGGTGGAATGACCCCCGAAACCGCTTTGCAGGAGCTCGAAGCGCAGGCCAACCCGGCCCGCGCGGAAGAGATGCGCGCCTATCACAAGGCCGAGCGGCGCTATCTTGGTCTGTCCAACCCGCAAATCGCGGAGCTTGCCCAATCGTGGCGCGCGGCACTCGATGTCGAAGGCCGTGTCGCCCTCGCCGATGGGCTTTGGCAGTCCGACATTTTCGAGGCGCGTGTGGCAGCGGCCAAATTGCTGACCCAAGCGCGGCTGCGCCCCGATGATCAGGCCGCTTGGGCGTTGATCGCAAGCTGGACCGCGGATTTCGACAGTTGGGCGATTGCCGATCACGCCAGCATGGCAGCGCAGAAACGTCTGGTGGCCGACCCCACCCGCTTGGACGAGGTGGAAGATTGGGTCGCCTCAGATCACCTCTGGACCCGGCGCGCGACGCTCGTCTCTACCCTGCCATGGACCAAGCAGAACAATCCTAAGCCTGAGGAACTGGCCGCGCGCGACCGTATCCTCGGCTGGGCCGCGACGATGGTACCGGATCACCGCTGGTTCATTCAAAAAGCAATCGGCTGGTGGCTGCGCGACCTGTCAAAACACGACGCTGACCGCACCCGCGCTTTCATCGCCGCCCATGGGGAGGCAATGAAACCTTTTGCGGTGAAAGAAGCCCTGCGCCTGCTGAAAAAGGCAGAAGGCGCAGGCTGACCCTTAACCTTCGGTCGAGACCTCGACCGTTGTGAGGTCGGTCAGCGACGCGCCGATCAAACGCAAGGCAGGCAGCGACATGCGGCTGCCTGCGGTTGCGGGCCCCTCCAGCGGGATCAGTGTCACCGCGGCGGATTTGCCCGTCGCGGGGTTGGTCACCCGCCCCGGCTGTTCCGCGTCGACCAGAGGTGTTTTCAACCACAGCCCCGGCTCCGTCGCGCTGCCCAAGCTGACCACGGTCGACCCCAAGGCGGCACCGGTACTGGCGGGCGCGCGGGTGGCCGCCTCGCGCTCTGCCGCCGTGGTGGTATCCAGCGCCTCGGCGCTGCTGCCCGCGGTGGCGATGGGAGAGGCGGCGGGCGGCGATGCAGGGGCCGGTCCGCTCGGCGTTGCAACCTCAGCCGTGGCATCGACCGATGCGGATGCGGGTGCAGGCTCAGCCTGGCTAGCATCCATCCCGAGGCGTTCCGTCAGGTTGCTGCAACCGGCGGTGGCGGCGGCAATGAAAAGCGGTAAGATTATACGTGTCATCCACGCAGCCTATCCGCGCCCTGCCCCCTTATCAATCGCCCAAATGGCGCTTGCCCCGGGTTGGGCGGGGCATTACCTATGAAGCATGACAGCACCCCTCATTGACCCTTTCATGCGCGCGATCACCTATCTGCGCGTCTCCGTCACCGACCGCTGCGATTTTCGCTGCGTCTACTGCATGTCGGAGAACATGACCTTCCTGCCTAAGAAGGAATTGCTGACGCTGGAGGAGCTCGACCGCCTGTGTAGCAATTTTATCGACCTCGGCGTCGAGAAGCTGCGCATCACCGGGGGTGAGCCGCTGGTCCGGCGCGGCATCATGACTTTCTTCGACGGCATGAAACGGCATCTCGACAGCGGCAAGCTGAAGGAGCTGACGCTGACCACCAACGGCAGCCAGTTGGAGCGTTTCGCCGACGATCTCTATGCCGCCGGGGTGCGCCGGGTGAATGTCTCGCTCGACACGCTGGACGAGCAGAAATTCGCGGACATCACCCGCTGGGGCCGCCTGCCGCAGGTGCTGCGCGGGATCGACGCAGCGCAGCGCGCGGGGCTCAAGATCAAGATCAACGCCGTGGCGCTCAAGGACTTCAACGAGCCCGAATTGCTGCATATCACCGAATGGTGCGCCGAGCGGGGCATAGATCTCACGTGGATCGAGGTCATGCCGATGGGCGATTTGGGCAACGAGGATCGTTTCGGCCAATACTGGTCGCTGCGCGACGTGCGTGCTCGATACGCCGAACATTACACCGTCACCGATCTGGCTGAGCGCACCGGAGGCCCCGCGCGCTATGTGCGGCTGGAGGAGACCGGGCAGAAGATCGGCTTCATCACCCCGCTGAGCCATAACTTCTGCGAAAGCTGTAACCGCGTGCGGGTCACCTGCACCGGCGAGATCTTCATGTGTCTGGGCCAAGAGGATGTGGCCGATCTGCGCAAACCCCTGCGCGATCACCCGGACACGGATCTGCCGCTACAGGAGGCCATTCGCGCGGCCATCGACCGCAAGCCGAAGGGCCATGATTTCGATTATTCCCGGCAGCGTGTCGACGGGCAGATGCCCCGCCACATGAGCCACACGGGCGGCTGAGCCCTTGGCGGTGCCGTTTCTCTACCGGGCATGGGTCGCGGCGAGCCGTGTGATCTTGCCCGTGGCCGGGCGGCGCTCCATGGCCAAACTGCGCCGCGCCGAGGTCGCACCAGAACGCGCGCGCGAAAAGCTGGGCCATGCCAGCCAACCCCGCCCCGAGGGGCAGTTGATCTGGTTTCACGCAGCCTCGGTTGGGGAGAGCCTGTCGGTTCTGGCGCTGATCGACCGGATGGGGCGCGCCCTGCCGCAGGCGCATTTCCTCATCACTTCCGGCACCGCCACCTCGGCCCGTTTGGTGGGCGGCCGCCTGCCCCCGCGCACGCGGCATCAGTTCGCCCCGCTCGACGCCCCCGGTCCGCTAAAGCGGTTCCTTGACCATTGGCACCCCGATGCGGCGCTCTTCGTGGAAAGCGAGCTTTGGCCGCAGATGCTGCGGCGGACCCATGCGCGGGGCACGGCAATGGCGCTGATCAACGCCCGCCTCTCGCAACGCTCAATCGAAAGCTGGCAGAAACGGCCCGCGCTGGCCGGGTTCCTCTTTGGCGTGTTTGACCTGATCCTGACGCAGAATGACGCGATGGCCCGGGCCATGGCCACGATCAACGCCCCTGCTGACCGGGTCACGCCCGGGATCAACCTCAAGTCCATGGCAGGCCCCCTGCCGCAGGACGACGGGACCATCGCCGAGGCGCGGGCGGCCTTGGAGGGCCGCCCTGTCTGGATCGCCTCCTCAACCCACCCGGGCGAGGAGAAAGCGGTGTTAGAGGCGCATCGCCAACTGCTGGAGCGCATCCCCGAGCTGTGCTTGATCCTTGCCCCCCGCCATCCCGAGCGGGGTGACGAAGTCGCCGGTCTCATCGCCAGCTACGGTCTGACCCATGGGCGTAGAACACGGGGCGACATGCCACGCGAACAGGTCTATCTGGCCGACACTCTGGGCGAGTTGGGCACATGGTACGCGCTATCCGACATCGTCTTTCTGGGCGGGTCGCTGCACCCGATCGGGGGGCACAACCCCTATGAGGTCGCGCAGGCCGGGGCGATGGTGCTCTCAGGCACCCATGTCGCCAATTTTGCCGAGACCTATGCAGAGATGGAAGCCGAGGGCGCCGCGCGACTGGTGGCGGGCACGCAGGATTTGGCAGACCGTGTGGGAGCCCTGCTGCGCAACGATATCGCCCTTGCAAGTGGTGTGGCCGCGGCCAAGGCCTATGCCGCGGGGCAGACCGACAAGCTCGACAGTATCGCCGAGCGTCTGATCACGGCCCTGCACCTGCGAGGGGACAGCGATGCCTGAGCTTTTCGTCACCAACTACAACCGCAATTTCACCGGGGTGTCGGCCACGGCGGCCAATGTGATCCGGCAACAGGTCGACCGGCATGATTTGGCGCTGGTGGGCCAGCCCCTGCCCGGCTGTCCGGTGCCGCTGACCCGCGTCGCGGCGGGGCGGATCACCCGCAAACTTCCCCCCCAAGACCGCCCCTTCGCCATTTGGCATGTGCGCCGCAACCCGGAAATGCGCAGCGCGCTTTGGCTGCGCGATGTGCGTGGGGCAAATATCCGGATCGTCTTTACCTCTGCCGCGCAGCGGCTGCATTCGGCCTATCCGCGTTGGTTGATCCGGCAGATGGACGCGGTAATCGCCACGACCGAACGCGCAGCGGAGTTCGTGCCCCATGTCCGCGCCGTGGTGCCGCATGGGGTGGATACCGATGTCTTCTCCCCCGCCACCAACCGGGCGAACGCTTGGGAGCAATTGGGCTTTGGCGGCACCCATGGCATCGCCACCGTGGGGCGCATCCGGCCTGAGAAAGGCACCGACCTTTTCGTCGAGGCCATGCTGCGCCTGCTGCCCCAACGCCCCGGCGCGGTGGCGCTGGTGATTGGCCGGGCGGGCGGCAAACATGAGGCGTTTTTGACCAAGCTCAAGGCGCAGGTCGAGGCCGCAGGCCTTGCCAACCGGCTGCTTTTCGTCGGCGAGTACCCCGCCGCCGATCTACCGAAACTGATGCGCGCCCTGTCGCTGGTGGTGCAACTGCCGCGCTACGAGGGCTATGGCATGGTTCCGCTCGAAGCGCTGGCCTCGGGCGTGCCCTTTGTCGGCAGCGATGCGGGCTATTACGGCGCTTTCTCGAACGGGGGCCGCGTGGGCAAGGTCGTGCCACTGGGTGCGGCAGAGGCTGCGGCCCAAGCCGCGCTCTCCTTGCTAGAGCGCGAGGATCAAACCGCCCTCTCCGAGGCCGCGCGCCACTGGGCCGAGCAGCGTTTCAGCGCCCGGGCCGAGGCTGATGGGATCGAAGCCGTCTACAACGCGCTTTGGGAGCGCGGCTAGCCCCCAAAGCAAAACGCGCCCCCGAGGGAGGCGCGCTCTAGGCAATACCAATGGCAGGATCAGGCCGCGGGCATCCGCTGCTCGACGATACCTGCCCACCAGCTACACCCCGCCGGAATGGCTTCGTCGTTGAAATTATACTCCGGGTGGTGCACCGCCGCCGTGTCGCCGTTGCCGACAAGGATATAGGCGCCCGGGCGTTCCTCCAGCATGAAGGCGAAGTCTTCGCCACCCATCACGAGCGGCGCTTCCTCGCATTGGCCCGAGATCGAGCGCGCCACGTCGGCGGCGAACTCGGTCTGCTCCTCGTGGTTCACCATGACCGGGTAGCCGCGATGGTAGGTCACGTCGGCGCTGCCGCCGAAGGTGCCTGCGATGCCGTTGCAGATTTCGTTGATGCGCTTTTCGGCCAGTTCCCGCATCTCGGCGGACATGGTGCGCACGGTGCCTTTGATCTGCACCTTCTGCGGGATCACGTTGAAGGCTTTCGAGGAGGTCTCGAAAGAGGTGACGGAGACCACGATCTGCTCCACCGGGTCGGCGTTGCGCGCGGTGATGGTCTGCAGCGCCAGCACGGCCTGAGCGGACATCACGGTGGTGTCGACGGTCTCATGCGGCTTGGCGGCATGGCCGCCGCGGCCTTCGAAGGTGATGTCGAACTGATCGGTCGCGGCAAAGAAGGAGCCTGCGCGGATACCGAAGGAGCCCGTGGGCATGCCCGGCCAGTTGTGCATGCCGTAGACTTCCTGAATGCCCCAACGCTCCATCATGCCGTCTTCGCACATCTCGCGACCACCGCCGCCGCCTTCTTCGGCGGGTTGGAAGATCACCACAACGGTGCCATCGAAGTTGCGGGTCTCGGCGAGGTATTGCGCGGCACCCAAGAGCATGGCGGTGTGGCCGTCATGGCCGCAGGCATGCATCGCGCCATCGGTCTTGGAGGCATAGTCCAGCCCGGTCTGTTCGTGGATCGGCAGCGCGTCCATGTCAGCGCGCAACCCGATGACCTTGCCCGAGCCGGTCTCCTTGCCCTTGATCACGCCAACGACACCGGTGCGGCCGATGCCCTCGACGACTTCGTCGCAGCCGAAGCCGCGCAGTTTTTCGGCCACGGTGGCCGAGGTGCGGTGGGTCTCGAACAGGATTTCAGGGTTCTCGTGCAGGTCGCGGCGCCATGCGGTAATGTCGTCATGCAGCTCGGCAAATCGGTTCTTAACGGGCATTTAGGAAGTATCCTCCGGAGTTGGGTTGGGCGCTGTTTTCATGCAGTCGCATTTATCTGCCACATGCTTACGCCCTTGCCAGCCGGTCCTCAACCACCTGCGCGAACCATGAGCAGCCTGCCGGGATCGCGGCATCGTCAAAGTCATATTCCGGGTGATGGACCGTGGCTCCTTCGCCGTTGCCGATCATAATATAGGCACCCGGTCGCGCATTGAGCATATAGGAAAAATCCTCTCCGGCCATGATCGGCGGCGTGTCCCGGTCGGTGCCGGGAGTGACCTTGTCGGCGGCCTCAGCGGCAAAGCGGGTTTGATCGGCGTGGTTGCGGGTGACCGGGTAACCGCGCTGGTAGTCGATCTCGGCACGGCATTGATGTGCCTCCGCCGTCAGGCGGGTGATGTCGTGCAGCCGACGCTCGGCCAAATCCTGAACCTCCGAATCCAGCGTCCGCACCGTCCCGCGCAGAAGCACCTGATGCGGCAGGACGTTGTGACTGTCGGTGTCGCTGCGCAGGGTGCAGACCGAGACGACGACCTGTTTCAGCGGATCGGTGTTGCGGCTGGCGATGGATTGCAGCGCGATCATCACATGCGCGGCGGCGAGGTTCGTGTCCACCGCCTCATGCGGGGCCGCGGCATGGCCGCCTTGGCCCGTCAGCGTGATGGCAAACTCGTCCGCCGCCGCCAGCAGCGCGCCCTCGCGGATGGCGAACTGCCCGGTCGGGTGGCCGGGCATGTTGTGCATGCCGTAAACCTCATCGATGCCCCAGCGGTCCATCAACCCTTCCTGCACCATGACGTTGCCGCCGCCGCCGCCCTCCTCGGCGGGCTGGAAGATCAGCACCACGCGCCCGTCGAAATTGCGGGTCTCGGCGAGGTATTGCGCCGCCCCCAGCAGCATCGCCGTATGGCCGTCATGGCCGCAGGCATGCATCTTGCCGGGGTTCTTCGAGGCATGCGGCAGCCCCGTCGCCTCGGTGATCGGCAGCGCGTCCATGTCCGCCCGCAGCCCGATGGTGCGGCCCGAGCTGTTGCTCTGCCCTTCGATCACCGCGACCACGCCGGTCTGGGCGATGCCGGTGGTGATGTCGGTGATGCCGAAGCTGCGCAGCTTCTCCTCGACAAATTTCGAGGTCTCGGGCAGGTCGAACATCAGCTCCGGATGCTGGTGCAGATGGCGGCGCCAGGCGGTGATCTCGGCGTGGGTCTCGGCAAAGCGGTTCTTGATCGGCATGGAATGTCCTTCTCGAAATATGCTCAGAGCGTCGGACCGAGGCGGATGGCACTGCCATCGCTGAAACGGTCGGCGCGGAATCTGCCCAGATCATGGCCCGGCGCGTCGCCCATGACCAGTGCCGCCAACACCCGCCCCATCGCCGGGCCGATGCCGAATCCGTGGCCGGACATGCCGGTGCCGATGACAAGGCCCGGGATCTGGGCGCAGCGGTCCACCACCGGCACGATATCGGGCATCACATCGATCATCCCGGCCCATGAGGCGCGGGCGGTGACGGGCGGCAGATCGGGATAGAGCGCGGCAAAACGTTTGCGCGCCCGGCGCAGCGCGCGGTGGTCCGGCATGGGGTCGAGGATACGCATCGCCTCGAAGGGGCTGTGCGCGTCAGCCGCCCAGTTCCGGGGCGTGCGCCAGGCATCGGGAAAGCCGCGCGGGGCTGCGCCGCGCAGACGCTGACCGAAGGGGCTTTGGCGCAGTTGCGGCAGGTAGTGCCGCAAGGCACGGAAGGCATCGGGGCCGACATAGAGATCGGGCCGCCCGCCCGGCGCCAGCGTATAGCCGCCATCGGCGCGGCGGCGGAAGGCAAGACCCGCCTCGGCGGCGGCCCCGGCGTGGACCTCGGGCAGCTTATTGGTGGCCAGCACGCTCTCGCGCACCGCAAGCTGCGGCAGGCTGACACCATGGGCACGCAGGAACAGCGCCGACCACGCCCCGCCCGCCAGCACGACCGAGGAACAGCGGATCGCGCCCGCCTCGCTCACCACCCCCGCCACGCGACCAGCGGCGAGGTCAAGGCGCCGCACCGCGCAATTCTCGATGATCTTCACCCCCTCGCGGGCCGCCAGCGCCGCCAAAGCGGGCACGGCGACCCAAGGCTCTGCGCGCATGTCCGAGGGGGTGGTAAGCGCCCCGGCATAGGTCCCGGCCAGCCCCGGAAAAGCCTTGGCAACTTCGCCCGCGTCCATCAACCGGCTGTCGACGCCGTGGGTCTTGGCATGGGGCAGCCAGTCGGCATAGCCCTGCATCTTGGCTTCGGTCCCCGCCAGATAGGTGACGCCGGTCTGCTGCAGGCCGATGTCGCGGTCGAGTTCTGGCGCAAGCTCACGCCAAAGCCGCGCGGCCTCGACCATGATCGGCAATTCGTCCGGGTCGCGCCCCTGCTGGCGTATCCATCCCCAATTTCGGCTCGATTGCTCCGCGGCGATACGCCCCTTTTCCAACAGCGTGACCTGCTGCCCGCCCCGGGCGAGGAAAAGCGCGGTGCAAACCCCGATCACCCCGCCGCCGATGACCACCACCTCGCTGTCGCGCGGTGGCGTTCGCGGATAGCTGGCGGGGGTGGCGAGAGTGATGGGAAAGGCGGACATGCGGACCCCGAGGCTTGCGCCGCGCGGCTGCACCGGGCGGCCGTGGAATGGACAGGCCCCGGCGAAGGGCCTGCCTCAGGTCTGTCAGGGATGGCCTAGCCCTGCAAGCGGGTCAGCAACCGGCGCATGAAATCATGGCCCGCCTCGAACTGCGCGATCTCGATAAACTCGTTGGGCTGATGCGCCTGCGCAATGTCACCCGGCCCGCAGATCACGGCGGAATAGCCCGCCTCTTGGAACTGTCCGGCCTCGGTGCCGTAGCTCACCTTGTGGCTGGCGTTGTCGCCGGTGATTTGGCGCACGATCTGCTCGGCCTCGCCGTCCTTCTCGGGCTGCAGCGCGGGCACGTCGAAACGGGTCGAGGTCTTGATATAGGTCTCGGGCACCACGTCCTGCATCTGCTTTTCGACCTCGCGCACCTTTTTGAGGTAGGCGGTGCCCCATTTGTCTTTGTCCTCGCCCGGGACCACGCGGAAATCCATCGCGAACTTGCAGTCCTTGGCGGTGATGTTGTGAGCCGTGCCGCCCTCGATCACGCCGACATGGGCGGTGGTGAAGGGCGGATCGAACATCGCCGCCGTCTCGGTCGGTTTGGCGGCCATGTTGTCGCTGTTCACGTCATTGGCCCATTCGATAAGCTTCGCGCCCGCCATGATCGCGTTGACCCCGGTGTGCAGCAACGAGGAATGCACCTCGAAACCCACCAGATGGGTGTTGAAGCCGATGCCGCCCTTGTGGCCGGTCACCGCCTGCATGGTCGAGGGCTCGCCCACGATCACCGCCGAGCCCTTGGGCACCACGCCCTGCATCGCTTGGATCATAGGCGGCGCGCCGGTGCAGCCGATCTCCTCATCGAAGCTGAGTGCGATCTGCAGCGGGCGTTTGACTTCTGCATAATGCGCCTCGACCAGCGCCCAGATCGCCAACGCGTCGAAGCCCTTCATGTCGCAGGTGCCGCGCCCGTAGTAGCGGCCTTCCTTCTCGGTCACGGTGAAGGGATCGGTGTCCCAAGCCTGACCGTCGACCGGCACCACATCCGTGTGCCCCGAGAGCACCACGGCCCCCTCCTCCCACGGGCCCGCATGGGCAAAAAGCGCATGTTTCGGCTGGTCGGGATCGATGTAGCGGTGGCTCTCGATCCCGTGCGAGGCGAGGTAGTCGGCCACCCAGTCGATCAGCGGGATATTGGTGTCGCGCGACACGGTGGGAAAGCTGATGAGTTTGGTCATCAACTCGAGCGGGGTCAGGCGTTCGGTCATGGATCTTCTTTCAATAGCCGCTGTCGGTGGTCAGCACATGGTGCCCCGGCTCCACCTCACGGTAGACCGAAGGCTCGGGCCGGTAACTGACCGGGTGGATTGGCGAGGGGATCGGCTTGAAGTTCAAATCCGTCTCGGACTTGCGGCGGCGCGGATCGGCAATCGGCACGGCCTTCATCAGCGCCTGCGTATAGGGGTGCTGCGGGTTCTCGAAGACCCGCTGGCGCGAGCCCATCTCGACGATGCGACCCAGATACATGACGCCGACATAGTGGCTGACGCGTTCGACCACGGCCATGTCGTGGCTGATGAAGAGGAAAGACAGTTCCATCTCGGCCTGAAGCTCCATCATCAGGTTCAGCACCTGCGCCTGCACAGACACGTCCAGCGCCGAGACCGCTTCGTCCGCGATGATGAGCTTAGGGTTCAGCGCGAGCGCGCGGGCGATGGCCACGCGCTGGCGCTGGCCGCCCGAAAGCTCATGCGGGAAGCGGCGCATGAAGCTGCGCGGCAGTTCCACGCGGTCAAACAGCATCTCGATCCGCTTGTTGATCTCCCCGCCCTTGAGCGTGCCGAAGTTGTGGATCGGTTCGGCCACCTGATCGGCTAGCTGCATCTGCGGGTTGAGCGAGGCGAAGGGGTCTTGGAAGATCATCTGCATGTCGAGCCGCGCGGTGCGCAGCGCCGATTGGTCCAGCGACATGATGTCGACGCCGTCAAGCTTCACCTCCCCCGACATCGGCTCTACCAGCCGCAGGATCGAGCGCCCTGCGGTAGATTTGCCGCAGCCCGTTTCGCCGACGAGGCTGAGCGTCTGGCCCTTGTTGAGCGAAAACGACAGGTCCTCGACCGCATGCACATTGGCCACGGTGCGGCGCAGGAAACCGCCCTGCACCGGGAAGCGCGTGGTGAGGTTCTTGACCGAGAGAAGCGTCTCTTCGCGGCCCTTGATCGGCACGATCTCCTTGTCGGGTGTGCCCAAGAGTTTCATCGGCTCGGGGTATGGCTTGCCCGTCATCTCGCCGAGCTTCGGCACCGCGGCCAGCAGCGCCTTGGTATAGGGGTGCTGCGGGTTCTCGAAGATCTCCTCGACGGTGCCTTCCTCGACCTTCTTGCCGCGGAACATCACGACCACCCGGTCGGCCATCTGCGCCACCACGGCCATGTCATGGGTGATGAACATCACCGCCGTGCCGGTCTCGCGCTTAAGCCGGTCCATCAGGGCGAGGATCTCGGCCTGAATGGTCACGTCGAGCGCGGTGGTGGGCTCGTCCGCGATCAGGAGACGCGGCTCGCAGGCCAGTGCCATGGCGATTACCACGCGCTGGCGCATGCCGCCTGAAAGTTCGTGGGGGTACTGCTTGAGGCGCCGCTCCGGCTCGGGGATGCGGACCTGTTTCATCAGTTCCAGCGCGCGGGCCTCGGCCTGTTTGCGGGTCATGTTCAGATGCAGGCGCAGACCTTCGGTCATCTGCTTGCCGATGGTGAACACGGGGTTCAGCGCGGTCATCGGCTCTTGGAAGATCATGCCGATCTCATTGCCGCGAATCTTGCGCATCAGATTGCCGCCGCTGGCCGCGAGATCAACCTGGCCTTCTTCACCGCGCTCAAAAAGCAGGCGACCGCCTGCAATTTCACCGCCGCCATACTCAACCAGTCGCATCAGCGACAGGGAGGACACCGATTTGCCCGATCCTGATTCTCCGACCACGCAAACCGTCTCACCGGGATTGATGTCGAAACTGACATCCTCAACACCGACCACGGGGCCATCTTTGGTTTGAAATTCGACGCGCAGGCCCTGAATTTGGGCGATTGGCGCCCCATTGGTGTGATCCAGCATCTGTTTCCCTGTTGTTTTTATTGGCGCAGATTTTGCCCGACGCTACGGCGAATGTCACGAGACTGTCAAACCTGACGCGCAGAGTTCGAGCTTTGTCATAATTGCGCCACGTCCGCCCTTGCAATTTCCGGCAAACCTGTTTCGATATAGCCCATGCGGTTTGGAAAGAGCGCTTCGATCACAGGTTGAATATTGCTTGTTTTGTTATGTTTAGCTGGCGAAGCTCATGTTCTTTCCGGGGCGACAACAACAAGGCGGGGAACATCCCGTCGACAATAAGCGGCACGCCCACGTGTCCAACATGGAGTAAGATATGAAATTGAAGACCCTATTGATGGGGGCTGTCGCATCGACGGCGCTTGCCCCTATGGCCTTTGCCGAAGCCCATGAGGGCGAGCGGGGCCGCGACGGCGAAGTCAAGATCATCTATTGGCAGGCGCCTTCGATCCTGAACCCCTATCTGTCGAGCGGCACAAAAGACGTGGAAGCCTCCTCGCTGGTTCTCGAACCGCTGGGCCGCTACGACCAGAACGGCGCGCTGGTGCCCTATCTGGCGACCGAGATTCCGACGCTGGAAAACGGCGGCGTGAGCGAAGACCTCAAGACCATCACATGGAAGCTGAAAGACGGGCTGATGTGGTCCGACGGCACCCCCGTCACCGCCAATGACGTCAAGTTCACCGCCGATTACTGCATGAACCCCGAAGGCGGCTGTGCGCAGCTGGCCAAATTCGAAGGTGTCTCCTCGGTTGACGTGGTCGATGACCAGACAGTCAAAGTTACCTTCTCCGAGCCGATGCCGAACCCTTACGGCCCCTTCATGGGCGGCCAATCCCCGATCATTCAGGCGGCACAGTTTGCCGACTGCACCGGCGCCAAAGCGCCTGAGTGCACCGAGGCCAACTTCAACCCCATCGGCACCGGCCCCTTCACCGTCACCGAGTTCCGCCCGAACGACGTGATCACCATGGCCGCGAACGAGAACTACCGCGACCCGAGCAAACCTGCCTTCGCCACGCTGACCTTCAAAGGCGGCGGTGACGCGACAGCGGCGGGCCGTGCCGTGATGGAAACGGGTGAGTTCGACTACGCCTGGAACCTGCAGCTGGCCCCCGATGTCATCGCCAAGATGGCCGAAGGCGGCAAAGGCAAGCCCATGTCGGCATTCGGCACGTTGGTTGAGCGTCTTGAGCTGAACATGACCGATGCCTCGCCAGACCTTCCCGAAGGTGAACGCGCCACAGCTAAACATCCGCACCCGATCCTGAGCGATGAGAAAGTCCGCCGGGCGCTCTCCATGGCGATCGACCGCGAACTGCTGGTCGAGGTCGGCTACGGCCAAGCGGGCCGCGCCACCTGCAACATGGTGCCTGCGCCCGAACTCTACGCCTCTGACAACACCGACTGTCTGACCCAGGACATCGAAGGCGCCAAGGCGCTGTTGGACGAAGCGGGCTGGGTCGACAGCGATGGCGACGGTGTGCGCGAGAAGGACGGCGAGAAACTGTCCCTGCTCTACCAGACCTCGACCAACGCCGTGCGTCAGGATTTCCAAGCGCTGATCAAGGATTGGTGGAGCCAGATCGGTGTTGAAACCGAATTGCGCAACATCGACTCTTCGGTCTTCTTCGGTGGCGACCCCGGTTCGACCGACACGTTCCAGCGTTTCTATGCAGACGTTGAAATGTACGCCAACAACTTCGACGGCACCGACCCGCAGAGCTACCTTGCCCAGCGGACCTGCGCCAAGTTCCCCAGCCCCGAGACACAGTGGCAGGGCGAGAACATCAACCGCTTCTGCAACGAAGAGTATGATGCGATGGTGGCCGAACTGGGCCGCACCGGCGAGATGGAAAAGCGTGGCGAACTGGCCAAAAAGCTGAACGACATGCTGACCAAAGACAGCTACTCGATCCTGCCGCTGGTGGACCGTGGCCGCGTCTCGGCTGCTTCCAACACCCTTGGTGGCGTTGTGCTGAACACATGGGACTCCGAGCTGTGGAATGCCGCCGATTGGTACCGCATGGAAGAGTGATCTAGGACGGAGGCGCGGCAGGCCCGCGCCTCCCTTCACCGACCTTCGGGGGTGTGCGTCATCCGCGCGCCCCCGTCTCGCCCCCACCCCCTCACAGACTGACCTACAAAGGCGACGCCCATGTTGACCTTCACCATCCGACGACTTCTTTTGTCGATCCCGACGCTTTTGTTTATCAGCCTGGTGATTTTCCTGCTGCTGCAACTCGCCCCCGGCGACCCGATGGCCCAAGTGCCGCTGACGGTCCCGCCCGAGGTGAAAGAAAAGATGCGCGAGGCGCTTGGCCTCGGCCAGCCGATCTATATCCAGTATTGGAAATGGCTCGTGCAGGTCTTTTGGATCGAGCCGCAGGTTTTCATCGACTACCTGACCAACCACTCCGCCCTGTTTAGCTGGCTGCCCGATACGGCGCTTTCCGAAGGCAAGCTGCGCGTGATCTCTTGGCAGACCCGTTCGCCGGTGATGGACATCGTGATCCAGCGCATGCCACAGACCCTTTGGGTCGTGGGGCTGGCCTATATCGTCGGCATCGTCATCGCGATCCCGATCGGCATCTACTCGGCCTACCGTCACTATTCGGTCTTCGATCAGGCCGGGACCTTCATCACCATGATCGGCTTTTCGATCCCGCCCTTCTTTACCGGTCCGCTGCTCATCGTGATCTTCTCGGTCTCTTTGGGCTGGCTGCCCTCGATCTACGATACGACCCATGTCGTGAACGACTGGGAAAGCTTCAAGGTGCAGTTCTTCCAGATGATCATGCCGGTGATGGTGCTGGCGCTGCAAACCACGGCGCAGATCAGCCGCTACATGCGCGGTGCCATGCTTGACAACCTCAACCAAGACTACGTGCGCACCGCCCGCGCGAAGGGTCTGAAGGAAAGCGTCGTGGTTATGGTGCATGTGCTGCGCAACTCGATGATCCCGGTCGTGACCGTTATCGCGCTCGGCATGCCCGCGATCTTTGGCGGCGCCATCATCACCGAGAACGTCTTCAAGGTGAACGGCATCGGCCAACTGCTGCTGACCGCGCTACGCGCCAACGACCTGCCGATGGTGATGACCCTGACCTTCATCTTCGCGGTGCTGATCGTGCTGTTCAACCTGATCGCAGATATCCTCTACGGCCTGCTTGACCCAAGGATCCGTTATGACTGAGCAACCCATTCCCGCAAGCCCGGTCGAAGCCGACCTCGAGTTCATGAAGGCCCTGCAAGACAAGGGCCCGCAAAAACCGCCGCGCAGCCAATGGCGCGATGTTTGGGACCAGTTCCGCAAGCACAAAGGCGCGCTTTTCGGCGGTGGTTTCCTGATCTTCATCACGCTGGCCGTGATCTTTGGCCCCTATCTGTGGGACATCGACGCCAAGAAGCTGGACATCCGCAACAAGAACTGGCGGCCGATCTATACCCTGCTGTGGGATGGCGATGCCAAGGCGGGCTGGGCGCATCCCTTCGGCACCGACCAATTGGGCCGCGACATCCTTGCGCAGATGCTCTTTGGCGGACGGGTGTCGATGGCCGTGGGCTGGATGGCGATGGCGCTGGCGCTGATCATCGGCACCGCCGTCGGCGTGCTCTCGGGCTTTTTCAAACGTATGGACTTCTGGCTGATGCGGTTCACCGACCTGATCCTCAGCCTGCCGATCCTGCCTCTGGTCCTGCTCGCCGTGACGCTCTTTGGCCAACCGCTGCGGGCGCAGTTCGGGCCGGAGGGTGGCATGTTCATCCTCATCGTCTCGGTCATCAGCCTGACCTCATGGATGCAGACCGCGCGGATCGTGCGCGGCGATATTCTGGCGCTGAAAGAGCGTGAGTTCATCCTCGCCGCCCGTTCCATCGGCACCACGCCGGGCAAGATCATCCGCCGCCACCTGCTGCCCAACGTGATCTCGCCCATCATGGTCTCGGCCACCTTGGGCCTCGCCACGGCAATCATCACCGAAAGCGCGCTGAGCTTCCTTGGCGTCGGCTTCCCGTCGGACTTCCCCACATGGGGCAAGCAACTGGCCGATGCCGTGGACCGCATGCAGGAGTTCCCCGAGCGGGTGATGCTGCCGGGCATCGCCATCTCGCTGACCGTGCTGGCGGTGAACTACCTCGGCGACGGGTTACGCGACGCGCTCGACCCGCGCATCCGCGGACGCTGAGCAAAATAAGAACCGACCGGCCCCTGCCCCCTGTGGCGGGGGCCGATTGTTTCGCGCCCCTTGACGCAGGGTGAACAGCGTCGCCCCTTTTCCCACCAATACGGAATTTAATTCACCCCTCTGGGGGTCGGCCCTGTGCGCTTTCACTTGATTGTGACCCGCAGCCGCTCCAAATGGGAAATAATTCCGTTTTTGAGGGTTTTCGCGATGTTTGAGTCTTTCGGCTTTGAAGAGACGACAGCAAAAGAGGCGTCCGTTCTGCTGGCGGCCCTCATCGGGCTGGCGTTCGGCGTGCTGGCGCAGCGCACGCGGTTTTGTTTTCGCCGCAGCCTCGTGGGCGAAGACCGACGCCAAGCGCTTGGCATCTGGCTGACCGCACTGGCGCTGGCCGTGATTGGCACGCAGGCCGCCGTGGCCGCCGGATGGATCAGTTTTGACGCGCATCGCTTCATGGCCAGCGACGTGCCGTTTTTGGCGATTGCCCTGGGCGGGCTGCTCTTTGGCGCGGGCATGGTGCTGACACGCGGCTGCATCTCGCGCCTCACGGTGCTGACAGGCGGCGGCAACCTGCGCGCGGCGCTGGTGGTGCTGGTCTTTGCCGTGGTGGCCCATGCGACGCTGAAAGGCGTCTTGGCACCGCTGCGCGTGGCGCTCGGCTCCGTCACCGTAAATATGGGAGAGAACGTGAGCCTCGCCGCCCTGCCCGGCGGTGCGCTGCTCTGGGCTGGTGTGATCGCCGTGGCGGCGCTGGCCTATGCGCTGCGCTCGGGCAACCGTCCGGGGCAACTGGCGATGGCGGCGCTGATCGGTCTCTTGGTCCCCGCCGCATGGGTGGGCACCGGGTTCATCCTGCTTGATGAATTCGACCCGATCGCGATGGAGAGCCTCAGCTTCACCTCCCCCTCCGCCGATACGCTGTTCTGGACCATCGCCAGCAGTTCGATCCCCGCAGGCTTTGGCACTGGGCTATTGGGCGGCGTTTTTGTCGGTGCGCTGATCGCCAGCCTCTTCGCGCGGGAGTTCCGGTGGCAGAGCTTTGACGCCCCCCGCCAGACCGGGCGCTACCTGACCGGGGCCGCCATGATGGGCGTGGGCGGCGTGTTGGCCGGGGGCTGCACCTTAGGCGCGGGGCTCTCCGGCGTGCCGACGCTTTCGGTCGCGGCCATCGAGGCCATCGTGATGATCGCTTTGGGCGGCTTGGCCATGCAGGCGGTGCTCAACCGATCTTCCGCCGCAGACGGCGCAGCGTCCACCACACACCAAGCACAACCGGCAGAGTGACAGCGGCGGTCAGCAGCCCCTTGCTGACCCCCAGTGGCGCGGCGAGCGGGTATAGCAGATAGCCCGCCAGCGACACCGCGTAATAGCTAATCGCCACAACAGACAGCCCCTCTACAGTATGTTGCAGGCGCAGTTGCAGATCGGCGCGGCGGTCCATACTGGCAAGGATCGCTTGGTTCTGGGCCGAACGTTCCACATCCACCCGCGTCCGCAGAAGATCCGCGGCCCGCAGTGCCCGCGCGGCGAGGGTCTGCAAACGCGTCTCGGTCGATTTCACCGTGCGCATAGCGGCGCATCATGAACTCGCCAAAGCCCTGCCGCCCCAGAAAACGCGCCTCACGCAGGGCCGAGATACGTTCATAGACGATGGCCTCATAGGCGCCCGTGGCGGCGAAACGATAGGCGGTCTCCGCCGTCAGCGCCTCCAGCGCGACCGACACGTCCAAAAGCGCGTGCAGCGTTTCCTCAGCCGCCGTGCCCGCCCCGCTGCGCATCGCTCCCATGAGCGTCGAGAGCTGCCCGTCCAGATCGTTCAACGCCCCGGCCATGTCGCGGGCCTGCATGAACCCCAGCATCGACATCGCCTTATAGGTCTCGATCTCGCAGAGCCGCTGCACGATCCGCCCAATCCGCCGCTGGCCTGTCGTGGCATCGGTGAAAAGCGCGAGGCGCAGATGGCCTGCGGGATCAATCCGAAAGTCGCTGGCCACCACCGCCGCCCCATCCAGCACCTCCGCCACGGCGAGGCTTTCGGGCACGAACCAGTCTTGCAAATGCACGGCGATCTCATCGTCGGCTTCCGGCTTCGGCAGCACCGCAAGCAGGGCCGAGGTGATCCGCTCCCCCTGCACCTCGGCCAGCCAATCCTCTGGGAAGGCGTCGAAATCCGTGGCGGCGAAGGGCAGGCTCCGCCCTGAGGGGGCGATGACCGTATAGGTGACGAACTCGGTATGCTGCTCCCATTTCAGGGTGAAGCGGCCCATCTCTCCGTAATAATGCGTGGCCGCCGCATCGGCGCTCGGGGCGCCGTAATGGGCCAGCAGCGCGTTCAACTCGGCTTGCGGCACGGCATCGGGCGCGGGTTTCACCGCGAGAAAGGCAACCCGCGAGGGCGCGGCAAGCTGCGGAAACGGGCGCGCGTGCATTTCGCCGGTAAGGGCAAGCCGCTGCGGGTGGTCTTTGATCGGGGCCATGACGGGGTCCGCTGTTGGGTGTATTTCACCGAGAATAGCGCCATTGCCGCCGATGAACAGTGAAAAATCACGCCTTTTCAACGGGTTGATGCATACAGAGGTATACCGCAAGACCATAACGGAAAACGCCCCACCGTTTCCGGCGGGGCGTTCATGGGATGGGCCGGGAATTTTTCAAAAATTCCCGGCCGTTTTCTTTAAAAGAAAACGTTAGTCGATCAGCGGCAGCAGCTTGTCGAGGCTAGCCTTCGCGTCACCGTAGAACATGCGCGTGTTCTCCTTGAAGAACAGCGGGTTCTCAATGCCGGAATAGCCCGTGCCCTGCCCGCGCTTGGAGACGATGACGGTCTTCGCCTTCCAGCATTCCAGCACCGGCATCCCGGCGATGGGGCTGTTGGGATCGTCCTGTGCAGCGGGGTTCACAATGTCGTTGGAGCCGATGACAATGGCGACGTCGGTCTCGGGGAAGTCTTCGTTGATCTCCTCCATCTCCATCACGATGTCATAGGGCACCTTGGCCTCGGCCAGAAGCACGTTCATATGCCCAGGCAGACGGCCCGCCACCGGGTGGATAGCAAAACGCACGTTCTTGCCCTTGGCGCGCAGCTTCTTGACCAGATCGCTGACTGCACCTTGGGCCTGCGCCACCGCCATGCCGTAGCCGGGGATGATGATGACACTGTCGGCCTCGTTAAGCGCCTGTGCCACACCGTCGGCCTCAATCGCCACTTGCTCACCCTCGACCTCCATCGCCGGGCCAGCGCTGCCGCCGAAGCCGCCGAGGATGACCGAGATGAAGCTGCGGTTCATCGCCTTGCACATGATGTAGCTGAGGATCGCACCCGAGGAGCCCACAAGCGCGCCGACCACGATCAGAAGATCGTTGCCAAGCGAGAAGCCGATCGCCGCCGCGGCCCAGCCCGAGTAGCTGTTCAGCATCGAGACAACCACCGGCATGTCCGCACCGCCGATGCCCATGATCAGGTGATACCCGATGAACAGCGCCGCCAGCGTCATGACAAACAGCGGCAGGAAGCCCCCGGTGTTGAAGTACCAGATCAGGCACAGAAGCGAGATCAGCGCGGCACCGGCATTGAGCAGGTGACCGCCCGGCAGTTTCGTCGCGGCAGAGCTGACGCGGCCCGCGAGCTTGCCATAGGCGATGACGGAGCCGGTGAAGGTCACCGCACCGATGAAGACGCCGAGAAACAGCTCAACCCGCAGGATCGCGATCTCGACGCTGTCCTTCTTGGCCAGCAGCGCGGCAAAGCCCTCGGTCGCCTTGCGCGCCACATCGTCCATCGCCAGCACGTTGCCCAGTTCGATATGGGCGTTGTAGCCCACGAAGACGGCGGCGAGGCCCACGAGGCTGTGCATCGCCGCGACCAGCTCGGGCATCTGCGTCATCTGCACGCGGGTGGCCAGTTGGTAGCCGATGGCGCCGCCCGCGGCGATCAGGATCAGCGAGAGGAGCCACAGTCCCGCCCCCGGCCCGATCAGCGTGGCGATGACCGCCAGCGCCATGCCGGCGATACCGTACCATACCGCGCGTTTCGCGCTTTCCTGCCCCGACAGACCGCCGAGCGACAGGATGAAGAGAACCGCTGCGACCACATAGGCCGCTGTCGTGAATCCGTATTCCATGATGCTCGCTCCTTCAGGATTTCTGGAACATGGCGAGCATGCGCCGTGTCACGAGGAAGCCGCCGAAAATGTTGATCCCACACATGAAGACCGACAGGGCAGCAAGAAGGATCACCAGCCAAGAGCCGGAGCCGATCTGCATCAGCGCCCCCAGAATGATGATCGAAGAGATCGCGTTGGTCACCGCCATCAGCGGCGTGTGCAGGCTGTGCGCCACGCCCCAGATCACTTGGAAACCGACGAAGACCGCCAGAACGAAGACGATGAAGTGCTGCATGAAGCTGGCCGGAGCGACAAGGCCCACACCCAGCAGCAGCGCCGCACCCACGGCCAGCAGCGTGACCTGGTTCTTGGTCTGCTGCTTGAAGGCCGCCAGTTCCTCGGCGCGTTTCTCTTCCGCAGTCTTTTCCTTGACCTTTTCCTTCTTCGGCGCCGCCGCGATGGCCGCGACCTTGGGCGGTGGCGGCGGGAAGGTCACTTCCTTCTCGTGGGTGATGGTGGCGCCGCGGATGACGTCATCTTCCATGTCGTGGTTGATGACCCCGTCCTTCTCGGGCGTGAGGTCCGCCATCAGGTGACGGATGTTGGTGGCGTAAAGCGTCGAGGCCTGCGTCGCCATGCGGCTGGGGAAGTCGGTGTAGCCGATGATGGTCACGCCATTCTCGGTGACGATCTTCTCGTCCATCTTGGTGAGCTTGCAGTTGCCGCCCTTCTCGGCGGCAAGGTCCACGATCACGGAGCCGGGCTTCATCGCCTGCACCATGTCCTCGGTCCAAAGCTCCGGCGCCTCGCGGTTGGGGATCAGCGCCGTGGTGATGACGATGTCCACATCGGGCGCCAACTCGCGGAACTTGGCGAGCTGTGCTTCACGGAATTCGGGAGAGGAAACAGAGGCATAGCCGCCCGAGGCGGAGCCGTCCTGCTGCTCTTCTTCAAAGTCAAGATAGACGAATTCCGCGCCCATCGATTCGACCTGTTCGGCTACTTCGGGGCGCACGTCGAAAGCTAGCGTGATCGCGCCGAGCGAGGTTGACGTGCCGATCGCGGCAAGCCCCGCGACACCCGCGCCGACGACCAGCACCTTGGCCGGGGGCACCTTGCCCGCCGCGGTGATCTGACCGGTGAAGAAACGGCCGAAATTGTTGCCCGCCTCGATCACCGCGCGGTAGCCCGCGATGTTCGCCATCGACGAAAGCGCGTCCATCTTCTGCGCACGGCTGATGCGCGGCACCATGTCCATCGCCATGACGGTCGCGCCCTTCTCGGCAGCGGCCTCCATCAACGCGGTGTTGCCGGCGGGGTTGAACATGGAGATCAGCGTCTGGCCTTCGCGCAGGTGCTTGACCTCATCCTCGGAGGGCGGGCGCACCTTGGCGACCACATCGGCAGTCTCGTAAAGCGCGGCGGCGGATTGCACCACCTCGACATCCGCGGCTTCATAGGCGGCATCGTCAAAGCCCGCAGCCGCCCCGGCGCCCCTCTCGATGACGCAGCTATGCCCGAGCTTTTGCAGTTGCAGCGCGCTTTCCGGGGTCATCGCGACCCGGTTCTCGCCCTCAAATATTTCTTTTGGTGTCCCGATCTTCAAACCAAGAGTCCCCCTTTGCTGGCCCGTCGCGCCGCTCTGGCGCAACTTTGTTAGTCAGAGCGATAGCGCGCGCGCAGCAATAGTACAAGCAAACCGCGGGGTGAAACGGTGCAAAATTGCTGCACCGCGACATCGGAAGAACGGTTTGCTGTTTTCGGCGCAGAGATGGAACAGCCGTTCCACCCTGCGCCAATGGCATGGCCCGAGGGCCATGCCGAAGTGTCAAACGACGGCTAAGTCGTGATCAAAGACCGGGGATCAGACGCGCCAAGCCGCGCTGGTCAAAGGTGGTGCCACGATCCGCGCCGAAGTTGATCTCACCGCCCAGACCGACAAAGGGCTCGGACTCGCTGATGCTGCCCACGTCCACCTTGGCAGACCCGACTTCCAAGAACAGATTGGTGGTCGGGGAAACCTCACGATCGAGCCGCATGGCAAAACGCGATAGGTCGTCTCCATCGCTGCCTAGCCGATCATAGGAGCCGCTGATGCCAAAGCCTTCCGCCAGCGCATAACGCGCCTTGATACCGCCAAGCGTGCCGTCACCTGCATCGGTATCGACATGGGCCAGATAGCCTTCGAAGTCCCAATCCAGCATTTCATAGCCTGCTTCGAGACCCAAGATATCCGCATCTCCGCCCAAGGCTTCCTCCCGGGTGTAGAAGGCCCCGAAAGAGGTTGCTTCATCCCAGTGGTAAATGCCGTGCAGGCCCAGCAAATGGCTGTCTTCATCGACAAAGTCGAAGTCGCTGTAACCGGCGTCGAACTGCAAGCTAAGGTTGCGGTTAAAGCCAAGCTCTACCGACCCATCAAGGCCAAGCCGGCTGAAATCGGTGTCGTCCGCGAATGCGGAATAGGAAAGCCCGACCGATCCACCCGTCACTTCGACCGCCTGCGCTGTGGTTGCCCCAAAAGCGAGGGCTGCGGAAAGGGCGAGAACTGAAAATTCTATGTGTTTCATTTTACTGCTCCAATGGTTCTGGCAGGGCCCTGTCATCAGGTTACCCATCCGACCAGTGCGCCAAGGCGGCGAGCGCTGCAATAGTCCGGCGTAAGGCTTCCGCAAATGTGATCGGCGGGCGGCAAGATTTGGCCTATCGCCCCTCCAGCCGCCCCGAAAATAACGCCCCGTCATCAAAAGCTGCCTATTGTACTGCCGCCCCCGCCGCGCCACCCTGCCCGCAAAGGGGAGGCATTATGACACTGAGAGACAAACACGCATTCATCACCGGCGGCGGCACAGGCATCGGGCTGGCCATCGCGCAGGACTTGGCCGCCAAGGGCGCGAAGGTCACCATCACCGGGCGGCGGCAGGAGGTGCTCGACGCCGTGTCAGGCAATGGCATCAGCGGCATGGCGATGGACGTGCGCGACGAGGCGCAGGTCACCGAGACCATCGCCCGCGCGGTCGAGGCAAATGGCCCGGTGCAAATCTGCGTGGCCAATGCGGGCGTGGCCGAAGGCCGGTCACTGCATAAAACCGACCTCGATTTTTGGCGCGACATGATGGCGACCAATCTCGACGGGGCCTTTCTCACCATCCGCGAGAGCCTGAAATCCATGCGCCAGACCGATTGGGGCCGGGTCATCGCCGTCTCCTCCATGGCCGGGCTGCGCGGCCTGCCGGGGGCGGCCTGCTACTCGGCCTCCAAACACGGGATGATCGGGCTGATCCGCTCGCTCAGCGAAGATTACATGGGCCAACCCTTTACCTTCAACGCGCTCTGCCCCGGTTACGTCGATACCGAGATCATCGCGCGCAACACGCAGGCGATCTCCAAACGCGCCGGGCTGTCCGAGGAAAAGGCCCGCGATGTCATGGTCAACGCCAACCGCCACAAACGCCTGATCGCGCCTTCGGAAGTCGCTGCTGCGGCGGCATGGCTGGTCGGCGAAGGCTCCGAAAGCATCAACGGCCAGTCGATCGAAATCGCTGGCGGGCAAATGTAGCGGCGTTAAGGTTGCTTTAACCAAGCTGCGCCAAGCTCAGGGCCATGAGAGACAGCCCTTCATCCCATGGCCCGAACAGCTATTTCTTTACTCTGCGCCTTGCGCGGCGCGATGATGATGCGCTGCTGCGGCATATCACGGCCCTGCGCCAAGCGATGCGTGAGACTTTGGCGCGCAAACCCTTCCGCATCGATGCCATCGCCATCTTGCCGGATGTGCTCCATACGGTCTGGACCCTGCCGCCGAACGATACCGATTACGGCAACCGGATCGGCATGTGGAAGGGGCGGTTTTCCCGCCATCTCCCCCCGGCCCCGCATCGCAGTCTCCGGCAGATCAAACGGGGCGAGAAAGGGATTTGGCAGCGGCGATTCTGGGAGCATCGGATCCGCGACCCCGCAGATTTCAAACGGCATTGCAGCTTGGTGCACCTCAGCCCCGTGCATGCAGGCTATTGTGACCGTCCTGAGGCTTGGCCTTACAGTTCCTATAGCCGCAACTGTTCAGGTCCGGCAACGCCTCAGGGGGCGGAGGCGGGGCCGCTCGAGAAAGACGCGGTTTTGGATGATGATGTAACGCCGCTGAACCACGCGGCCCAAGCTGTTGCGCCATTGAGCGGGCTGCACAGTTGAGAGGCGTTGAGATAAGGCACTTGTTGACGGCGCGATCGGGGTCGCGGGGGGCCGACAGAACGACTGCATCGCGATGCAGGCTGCCGCGCCCCGAAAAGCGCGGCGCGCGGTCATCGAGAGTGCAACGCGCGCGCCCTGTGCCCGGCCCTATTGCGCGGCGGTCATCACCGGCATGGCCGATCCATCTGCCGCCCAGGCCCGCACCGCCGCGCCGAAATGTTCGAACAGCGGGCGCGAAACGGGGTCATTGGCTGCATTCCACTCGGGATGCCACTGCACCGCGAGGGTAAAGCCCGGCGCGTCTTTGATATAGATCGCCTCGGGCGTGCCATCATCTGCGTGGCCGTCGATCACCACGCGCGGGCCGGGTTCCTTGATCCCCTGTCCGTGCAGCGTGTTGGTCAGCACCTTGGACGCGCCCATCACACGGTGGAACACGCCGCCTTCAGTAAAGCTCACGTCATGGCGCAGTTCGAATTTCTCTTCGATGGTGCCATCGGGGGGCATGCGGTGGTTCATACGCCCCGGCAGATCGCGAATCTCAGGATAGAGCGACCCACCCATGGCGACGTTCACCTCCTGAAACCCGCGGCAAAGGCCGAGGAAGGGTTGGCCCCGCGCCACACAGGCCCGCACCAGCGCCAGCGCCACCGCGTCGCGCGCGCGGTCAAAGGCACCATGGGCCTCCGTCTCAGGCTCACCATATTCTTCGGGATGCACATTCGGGCGCCCGCCGGTCAGCAGGAAACCGTCGCAGACCTCCAGCAATTCCTCGACCGAGACAAAGCGCGGATCGCTCGGCACGATAAGCGGCAGACAGCCCGAAACCTCGGCAATCGCTTCGGTGTTCATCTGCCCGCCCGCGTGGACGGGGTATTGATCGTTCAGCAGGTAGGAATTGCCGATAATACCAACGACAGGTCGGGCCATGAGTTACCTCTTATTCACCATGGCCCGAACATAGGCGCTTCGCGCGGCGGTCTCAACCTCAGCCCTGCGCCTTCAACTCCAACCGGCGCGCGTGGAGCACCGGTTCGGTATAGCCCGAGGGCTGTTCGCGGCCCTTCAGCACCAGATCGCAAGCGGCCTGAAAGGCCACCCCGTCAAAGCCCGGCGCCATGGGGCGATAGCTGGGATCGTCGGCGTTTTGACGGTCCACCACGGCTGCCATTTTTTTAAGCGCGGCCTCGACTTCCTCGCGGCTGATGACGCCGTGATGCAGCCAATTCGCTAGCGCTTGGGCCGAGATGCGGCAGGTCGCGCGGTCTTCCATCAGGCCCACATCGTTGATGTCCGGCACTTTGGAGCAGCCGACGCCCTGATCGATCCAGCGGACCACATAGCCCAGAATGCCCTGCGCGTTATTCTCGATCTCGCGGGTGATTTCCTCGGTGCTGAGGTTGCGACCTTCCATCACCGGGATGGTCAGCAGCGCGTCGAGCGTGGCGCGTGCGCCGCCCTCTTTGATCTCCTCCTGCCGCGCCAAGACGTCAATCTTGTGGTAATGTGTGGCGTGCAGGGTAGCCGCGGTGGGCGATGGCACCCAGGCGCAATTGGCCCCGGATTGGGGATGGCCGATCTTGGCCTCCAGCATCTCGGCCATACGGTCGGGCATGGCCCACATGCCCTTGCCGATCTGCGCGCGGCCCTGCAAGCCGCAGGCAAGGCCGATATCGACGTTGCGATCCTCATAGGCGGCGATCCAAGCGCTGTTCTTCATCTCGCCCTTGGGCACCATCGGACCGGCTTCCATACTGGTATGGATCTCGTCCCCCGTGCGGTCGAGGAAACCGGTATTGATAAAGGCCACCCGGTGTTTCGCGGCGCGGATACATTCCATGAGGTTGGCGCTGGTGCGGCGCTCTTCGTCCATGATGCCGAGCTTCACAGTATATTGCGGCAGGCCGAGTGTCTTTTCCACATGGGTGAATATCTCATCGGCAAAGGCCACTTCCTCGGGCCCGTGCATCTTGGGCTTCACCACATAGACGCTGCCGGTGACCGAGTTGCCGCCCGCACGTTTGAGGTCATGAATGGCGATCAGCGTGGTCACCATGGCATCCATCAGCCCTTCGCCAATCTCGCGCCCCTCACGGTCGAGCACGGCGGGGTTGGTCATCAGATGGCCGACATTGCGCACCAGCATCAGCGAACGGCCCTTCAGCGTGACCTCCCCCTCCCCATCGGGCGCGGTATAGCGACGGTCCTCGGCCATGCGGCGGGTAACGGTCTGGCCGCCTTTTTCAAAGGTCTCGGCAAGGTCCCCTTTCATCAGCCCCAGCCAGTTGCCATAGGCCAGCACCTTGTCTTCGGCATCCACCGCCGCGACGCTGTCTTCGCAATCCATGATGGTCGAAAGCGCGGATTCGATGATCACATCCGCAACGCTGGCGGGATCGTCCTTGCCAATCGCGTGATCGGGGTCAATCTTGATCTCGATATGCAACCCGTTGTTGCGCAGAAGCACCACGTCGGGCGCCTCCGCCGCGCCTTGGTAGCCCACGAACTGCGCCGGATCGGCCAAGCCGCAGGGCGCGGCATCCTGCGCCAACACCGCTTCAAGCTGCCCGTCCACAACGCGATACCCCGCCAAATCCGCATGGCTGCCCGCCGAGAGCGGCACGGCGTCATCTAAAAAGGCTTTCGCCCGTGCCACCACCCGTGCACCGCGCTCCGCATCATAGCCCTTGCCCACCGGCAGATCGCCCAGCGCATCGGTGCCGTAGAATGCGTCATAAAGGCTGCCCCAGCGCGCATTGGCAGCATTGAGTGCAAAGCGGGCGTTGGTGATCGGGACCACAAGCTGCGGCCCGGGCACCTGCGCGATTTCGGGGTCTACGTTTTGTGTCTCAATCTGGAACGCCGAGCCTTCGGGCAGAAGATAACCAATCTCACGCAGGAAGGCGGTGTAGCTTTCCGCGTCGTGGGGCTGGCCTACGCGTGCGCGGTGCCAGTCGTCAATCTTGGCCTGAATTTCGGCCCGTTTTTCAAGCAACGTACGGTTCTTCGGCCCGAGGTCATGCACAAGGTCCGACAGCCCCGCCCAAAAGACATCCGCGTCTACACCCGTGCCCGGCAGCGCCGATCCTTCGATGAAGTCGACCAGCGCGGGCTCTACCTGCAAACCGTTCTTGTCAATTCTACCCGTCATTCTCCGCCCTCTCCCGCGCTGGATACCTTTGTGAAAGGTCTAACAGAAAGGCAAAGCGGCGCAAGCGCGGGCAGGCAGGCGATAGCGGCGCTAGTCGGCCACCGGCTCCGGGGTGGCGATCACCGGCTCGGCGTCCGCCGGGCCATCCACGGGCTGAACCTCACCTTCCGGCGAGGGGTCAGTGGCCTGCAACACCGCGTAGACGATGCCGGCAATCATCAAGAGCGCCCCTGCGATGATCGCGGTTTTAATACCGATCAAAGCGGGACGATGCCGTTTCTTCTGCGTTTCGGTATCGGTGTCGGGGGCGGACATGGATACACCTCATTGCTCGAAGTTGGGGCAGCTCGGCTTGCAGGCCGCCTTCTGGAGACATAACATTTCCCAGACCAATTACGTTCCCGCGACTGGAGGCCCAATGCGCGACGCCACCCCCCAAACGATCTATCTCAGTGATTACCAGCCCTTCGGCTTTCTGGTGGATGAGGTGGCCCTGACCTTTGACCTCGATCCCCATAAGACGCGGGTCAAAAGCCGCATCGCCTTTCGCCCCAACCCGGCGGCGCAGGAGGCTGAATTTTTCCTGCATGGTGAGCAACTCAAGCTCATCTCCGCGAAGATTGACGGCAAGCCGGTCACCCCGAAGGTGACGGAACGCGGTCTGACCTGCGATGTGCCCGACTGCCCCTTCATCTGGGAGGCCGAGGTTGAGATCGACCCTAAGGGCAACACCGCCCTCGAAGGGCTTTATATGTCGGGCGGCATGTATTGCACCCAATGCGAGGCCGAAGGCTTTCGCAAGATCACCTATTACCCTGACCGCCCCGATGTGATGAGCGTCTTCACCGTGACCATCAACGGTCCGCATCCCGTTCTGCTGTCCAACGGCAATCCGGTCGCGCAGGGGCAGAACCATGCCGAGTGGCATGACCCATGGCCCAAGCCTGCCTATCTTTTCGCGCTGGTGGCGGGCGATCTGGTCGCCCATTCCGACCATTTCACCACCATGTCGGGCCGCGAGGTCGATCTGAACCTCTATGTGCGTCCCGGCGACGAAGGCAAATGCGCCTTTGGGATGGAGGCGCTCAAAGCCTCGATGAAATGGGACGAAGAGGTTTACGGTCGTGAATATGATCTCGACATCTTCAACATCGTTGCGGTGGATGATTTCAACATGGGCGCGATGGAGAACAAGGGGCTGAACATCTTCAACTCCGCCGCCGTTCTTGCCTCCCCCGAAACCTCGACGGATGATAATTTCGAGCGGATCGAAGCAATCATCGCCCATGAGTATTTCCACAACTGGACCGGCAACCGCATCACTTGCCGGGATTGGTTCCAGCTTTGCCTGAAAGAAGGGCTGACCGTCTACCGCGACAGCCAGTTCACCTCCGACATGCGCTCTCCGGCGGTGAAACGCATCAGCGATGTGATCGACCTGCGCGGGCGTCAGTTCGCCGAGGATCAAGGCCCGCTGGCCCATCCGGTGCGGCCCGAAAGCTTTCAGGAGATCAACAACTTCTACACCGCCACCGTCTATGAGAAGGGTGCCGAGGTGATCGGCATGCTCAAGACCTTGGTGGGCGATGACGCCTATGGCAAGGCGCTGGACCTCTATTTTGAGCGTCACGACGGCGATGCGGCGACGATCGAAGATTGGCTGAAGGTCTTCGAAGACACCACGGGCCGCGATCTGACCCAGTTCAAACGCTGGTATTCGCAGGCGGGCACGCCGCGCCTCTCGGTGGTGGAGGCTTGGGATGCGGGTAAAGGCATCTTCACGCTGACCTTCACACAGCACACCCCGCCCAGCACCGCAACGCCCCAGCCGAAACCGCAGGTTCTGCCGATCACCGTGGGGCTGATCGGCGCGGATGGAGCCGAAGTGGCCCCCTCTCGCGTGTTGGAGATGACCGAGGCCGAACAGAGCTTTACCTTCGACGGGCTGGATGCGCGCCCCGTGGCCTCGGTGCTGCGCGGCTTCTCCGCCCCGGTGGTGCTGAAGCAAGACTTCTCGAAAGAAGAGCTGCTGCTGCTGCTCGCCCATGACAGCGATCCCTTCAACCGGTGGGAGGCCGGGCGCACCTTGGCGCGGCAATCCTTGCTGGCCGTGATCACCGAAGGCAGCGCGCCGGATGACGCATGGCTCGAAGCCCTGCGGGCCGTGTTGGAGGATGAAACGCTTGAGCCTGCCTACCGCGCGTTGATGCTGGGGCTGCCCAGCCACGCTGATCTGGCCAGCACCCTTCATGACGCAGGCAAAACGCCGGATCCGGCGGCGATCCATCAGGCGGTGGAGGCCACCCGGGATGCCATGGCCGAACGGTTTGCCGCACTGCTGGGTGATCTCTATGACCGCCACAGGGTCGACGCCCCCTATCAACCCAATGCGGCACAATCGGGCAAACGCGCCTTGACCAATGCAGCACTTGCCCTGCTGACCCGCGTTGAGGGACCAGCGCGCGCGCAAGCGCAGTTCGACGATGCCGACAATATGACCCAACAGCTCAGCGCCCTCGCCGCCTTGCTGCGCGCAGGCCGAGGCGACAAGGCGCTGGCTGCCTTCGAGGCGCAGTGGCGGGAGGACCGTCTGGTGATGGACAAATGGTTCGGGCTGCAAGTCAGCCAAGCCGCCCCAGAAGAGGCTGCCGAAGTGGCGCGCCGGCTTACCGAGCATGCCGATTTCAACTGGAAGAACCCCAACCGTTTCCGCGCGGTCTTTGGCAGTCTTGCCATGCATCACGCCGGGTTCCACAATGAAAGCGGCAGGGGCTACGCCCTGCTGGCCGACTGGCTGATCAAGCTAGACCCGGTCAACCCGCAGACCACGGCGCGGATGTGCTCGGCCTTCCAGACATGGCGGCGCTATGACATGGCGCGGCAAGAGATGATCGAGACCCAACTCGACCGCATCCTCGCCAGCCCCGACCTCAGCCGGGACACGTCGGAGATGCTCAGCCGCATTCGCGGTGCCTAACGCGGCAACCCAGACAGAGGGCATGGCGGCCTATACCTACCGCCGCCATGCCCGCAGCCGAACGGCGCTGCTGCTGTTGCCCGCAATCTGGCTGGCCCTCGCGGCGGCGTGGCTCTGGCTCGACGCCTCGGGCTGGATCATCGGGCTGCTGGGGCTTTTTACCCTGCCCGCGCTATGGGAGGTCTTCAGCAATCCGGCGAGCGGCCTGACGCTCGACCAGCACAGCCTGTCGTGGTTCACCGGCAAACGGGATGCGAAAATCGCGCTGGCGCAGGTCGACCGGGTTCGGCTCGATACGCGCCTTGATATGTCCGTGCGCGCCACGGTCATTCTCCGCACCGGGCGCAAGATCAAACTGCCTTTCGAGGCCACCCCACCGCACCGCGCATTGGAAGCCGCGCTTCAGGCGCGCGGCATCACGACGGAACGGCATCACTTCACGCTGAACCAGTAATCTACGGACGGCTGCGGGGACGGGTCGCGTTCAATGGTTTGCAATAGGACTGCCGCCGCAGCCAGCGGGCCATATCGGCCCGTTTGGACGCGCTGCGCATCGGCCCCCAATCAGCCCCGACGCCGCGCCGCCCGTTTCCGGCGATCACCCCGTCGCGCGGCACGGTCGTCGCCATGATCCGCACAGCACAACTCAGGTTCGCGGCGCCGTTCTTGAGCGCATCACCGCTGCCGACATTGCATTTGTAGCCCCGCGCGGTGCCCGGCAGGATTTGCAACAACCCGTACCAGCGGCCCCCGCCACCCACGGCCCAAGACCGATAGGTGCTCTCATGTTTGGCCAGCGCCGACATGAAGCCGACCCAAAAGGCGCGGCGTTGACTGTCGGATGCCGTGGGATAGGCCGGGCACCACTCCGCCACATCACCGGGCACCATATCCACCAAGGGCTTGCCGTGGGATTTCAGCGCCGAGATCGCCGCGCGGGTCCAAAGCGAATGCCCCCGCATATGCTGCCAGCGCGTGCGCGGCAGATTGCCCGGGCGTGCGGGCGGGCGCAGCGTTGTGGTAAAGGGTGCGGTCTCAAGTGCGGGCGGTTCGTCCTCGGCCTCGACCTCATCAGGGAAGGACAAAGACGTGGCGGCGGTCTGCACCACATTATCCACCTCCACCACCGGGGCGGGCTGTTTGGGCAATTCGGCCCAAATCATGGTGGGGCTGGCGCAGAGCAAGAGGGCAATCATGGCAGGTTTCATGGCGCGCATAAGACCGCCCCAAAACGCGCTTGGCAAGCGCGGCGGGGGCGCGGGATCGGCAGATTTCCTCTGATCGGGAAACAGCGCCCGCCGCGCCGCCGGATTGTCGCGAAGGATTGCCCCCGCCTGCCCGACTGCGCTGCAGAATTTTCCCGAAAGCTCCGCACGCCGGACACGGTTCCGCCCCATTGCCCGGTCAAACCTAAATCATCGACAAACAGCAGGCAGGACCGGCCCCAGATGAAGAAACTCTCGCATATGATCCCGTCCGCCTTGCAAGGGTTCTTTGCCAAGCCCGCACCGCAAGCGCCCGAGTTCGAGCCGCTGGAAATGCCGCTTCTGCGCCGCCGCGCGCCGCGCGACGCGTTGCTGCGCATTTCCTGCCCCGACCCCACCGCCGAAGAAATGCAGCGCGACCGACACCAGTACCGCGCGCAATGGCTGGTGCGCCAAGAACGTTGGGAAGAGATGGCGGCCCTCTTGGACGACGCCGACAAAAACCGCGAGATGACGCCCGGCGCGATGCCGGTGGCCGAGCTGATGGCCTTTGGCGCGCGGGCGGATGTGATTCTCGCCGCGGAACATGCACTCTACGACGGCAAACCGGCCAGCGACGCGCCCCTGATGGCCGGGATCGAAGCGCTGGAACATGTGCTGGCCGATCACGCTCAGAACGCCATGATCGCCGCCATCGTGGCGCAGGCGCATATGGACATCGGCTGGGCGTGGCGCGGCACGGGCTGGGACAGCGACGTGCCCGCCCGCAACCATGCGGCCTTCGCCGCGCATTTTGAACGCGCCGAGCAAATCCTCGCGCCATTCGACAAGGACACAGCCGCCTCGCCCCTGCTCGCGGCGACGCACTGTGCCCTGCTTGGGGGAACCGGCGGTGACGCCCGCGCCGTGGCAGACCGCTACGCCCGGCTCATCGATCTGAACCCCGCAAACCCGCGCCCCATGCGGGCCATGGGCAACCACCTTCTGCCGCGGTGGCATGGCTCATATGACCAGTTGGAACTTGAGGCCCGCCGCACCGCCGCGCGGACCCAAGAGACATGGGGCGCGGGCGGCTACACTTGGGTGCAATTCGACGCGATCAGCTGCGATGCGCAGGCCTGTGCCAACCTTGACGTGCCGTTTTTCATCGAAGGGCTGCGCGATATCCTTGCCCGCCGCCCCGATCCGCATACCGCCAACCTGCTGGCCGCCTATTGCGCCAGCGCCATCGGTCAGGCGGCGGAGACAGAAGATGCCGCCGGGGCCGTCCGGGCCGAGATCGCCGACTGCGCGCGTTGGATCGTGCGCGACCACATGACGGAACTACACCCGATGCTCTGGGCCCATGCTGCGCGCGGCTTTGACAACAACCTGCGCGTCCGCTCCGCCCGGCGTTTCGCCGCCTCGGGCCGGGACGAGGCCATGCGCATCATCACCGGCCTGTTCCAACGTGAGATCGAAGCGGGCAAACGGGTCATTTTCACCGAAGGCCGCCGCCAGATTGCCGTGCCGGGCTAAGCCTGCCTCTTGAAGCGCGTGGTGCGCTCCAGTATGACCGGCCAAGTTCCAATTGACCGAAGGCGGCCGCGATGCTTGATCTGAGTTACGACACCCCGAAACCGCGCGTGATTGCCGGTGCCAAACATGACTGGGAACTGGTCATCGGGATGGAGGTCCACGCGCAGGTCGCGTCGAACGCGAAACTCTTCTCCGGCGCCTCCACCAAATTCGGCGCCGAGCCCAACAGCAACGTGGCCTTCGTCGATGCCGCCATGCCCGGCATGCTGCCGGTGATCAACGAATATTGCGTCGAACAGGCCGTTCGCACGGGGCTTGGCCTGAAGGCCGAGATCAACCTGAAATCTGCCTTCGACCGCAAGAACTACTTCTACCCCGACCTGCCGCAAGGCTATCAGATCAGCCAGCTCTATGAGCCGATCGTCGGCGAAGGCGAAGTGCTGGTGGAACTGGGCGACGGCACTGCGCGCTTGGTGCGGATCGAGCGCATCCACATGGAGCAGGACGCGGGCAAGTCGATCCATGACATGGACCCGAACATGTCCTTCGTCGATCTGAACCGCACCGGCGTCTGCCTGATGGAGATCGTCTCCCGCCCCGACATTCGCGGGCCGGAAGAGGCCGCCGCCTATCTCGCCAAACTGCGCCAGATCATGCGCTACCTTGGCACCTGCAACGGCGACATGCAGTCGGGCGCCATGCGCGCGGACGTCAACGTCTCGGTCTGCCGTGTGGGTCAGTATGAGAAGTATCAGGAAACGCAGGACTTCTCGCATCTCGGCACCCGCTGCGAGATCAAGAACATGAACTCCATGCGCTTCATCCAGCAGGCCATCGAAGTCGAAGCCAAACGCCAGATCGCAATTGTCGAGGCCGGCGGCGAGGTTGTGCAAGAAACCCGCCTCTTCGACCCCGACAAGCAGGAAACACGCTCCATGCGTTCCAAGGAAGAGGCGCATGACTACCGCTATTTCCCCGACCCCGACCTGCTGCCGCTGGAGATCGAACAGGCATGGGTGGACGACATCAAAGCCAATCTGCCCGAACTGCCGGACGAAAAGAAATCCCGTTTCATCAATGACTTCGGTCTGTCGGACTATGACGCCTCTGTGCTGACCGCCGATCTCGACAGCGCGGGCTATTTTGAGGCCGTGGCGAAAGGCCGCGACGGCAAGATGGCCGCGAATTGGGTCATCAACGAGCTTTTTGGCCGCCTCAAGAAAGACGACAAGGGCATCACCGAGAGCCCGGTTACCCCGGCGCAATTGGGCAGCATCGTTGATCTGATCGCCTCGGATGCGATTTCCGGCAAGATCGCAAAGGAAGTCTTTGAAATCACGTATACAACCGGGCGCGAGCCGGAAGAGATCGTGGAGACTGAGGGCCTCAAGCAGGTGACCGACACCGGCGCCATTGAGACGGCAGTGGACGAGATCATCGCCGCCAACCCCGCGCAGGTCGAAAAGGCCCAGCAGAACCCGAAGCTGGCGGGCTGGTTCGTCGGTCAGGTGATGAAAGCCACGGGCGGCAAGGCCAACCCCAAGGCCGTCAACGAAATCGTGTCGCGCAAGCTCGCCCAGCAATGAGCGACACCCCGGCCCCCTTCCGTTCGGGCGAGATGACGGTTCTCCCCGAATGGATCGACTTCAACGGCCATTTGAACATGGCCTATTACAACGTCCTGTTCGATCAGGGCGTTGACCAAGCCTATGGCGAAATCGGTCTGGGGCCGGAGTATCAACGCACGGGTTGCACCACCTATGTGGCTGAATTCCACGTCTGCTACCTGCGCGAACTGCATGAGGGTGACCGCGTCTATACCACCTTCCAATTGCTCGACCATGACGAGAAGCGGTTTCACAGCTTTCAGGAACTGTGGCACGTCGACGGCTGGCTTGCCGCCACCGCCGAGGGGCTGACGCTGCATGTGGACCAGTCCGGCCCGCGTGTGGCCCCCATGCCGGACCATATCCTGACCCGTCTTGACGCGATGCGCCGCAGCCCTGCCAAACTGCCCAAACCGGCGCAGGCCGGTCGCAGCATCGGCATCCGCCGCAAATCCGCCTGAAACTCACCTGACGCGGCTCATGTCGCCAACCCAGCCGAGGCCCCTATGCGCTACGAATACAAGATCCTTCCCGCCCCCAGCAAAGGGCAGAAAGCCAAAGGTCTGAAAGCCCCCGAAGCGCGTTTCGCCAAAACCTTGGAAGAATGCCTCAACGAACAGGCAGCCGAGGGCTGGGAATACCAGCGGGCCGAGACCTTGCCTTCGCAAGAGCGCTCGGGTCTGACCTCAACCACCACGGAATGGCGCAATGTGCTGGTGTTCCGCCGCTTGGCGACCGCCGCGGGCCAGCAAGAGGATGGCGATCTGCTGCCGCCCGGCACTGCTGCCGCAACGCCCGCCTTGGCCGCCACGATCGAAGGCGAAGACACCGCGCTTCAGGCCGATGCGCCCGCCTCCATCACGCCCGAGGATGACGCGCCCGCGAAAGAGGAACCCGCCAAAGCGGCGACGCCGCCTGCGTTTCTGTCCGGCCCCTCAGCGGATGAAGCTTCGCCGCAGGGCAGCGACGAAGACGACGATAAAACAAAGCCCTGAACGCGGCGCTTATTCGTCCAGATCAAGCGCCAGCGCATGAATGCGCCCCATCAGGTCCGGCCCCAACGCGCTGTGCACCGCCCGGTGCCGCGCCAGCCGGTTCTGGCCCTTGAAACGCTCTGACCGGATGCGCACGTTAAAGTGGCTTTCGCCCCCCTCCTGAAATCCGGCATGACCGCGATGGCTTTCGCTGTCATCCACCACCTCCAGTTCACGCGGCGCAAAAGCGGCTTCCAGCCGATCCGAAATCTCTTGTGTTGTGGACATGTTTTTACCCCCGGCCCCCTTCAATCCTGCGACGCAGGGTATATGGTGACCGGCCTGAGTCGGAAAGGTCTATCCACATGCCAAAACCTGATCCCTTCGGATTCGACATGTCCGTGTCGTCCTCCAAAAAGAAAAACCCCCGCGGCCGCCGCGGCATGTCCGGTGCGTCGGAAACCTCGACCCGGATTTGCGACCACGAAGGCTGCGACGAGCCGGGCAAGTTCCGCGCGCCCAAAGCGCCCGATGTGCTGGATGACTACTTCTGGTTCTGCCAGAAACACGTGCGCGAATATAACGCGAAGTGGAGCTTTTTCGACGGTACCACAGAGGCCGAGTTGAACGCGCAGATGTCCAAGGACAAGGTCTGGGAACGCACCACCAAACCGCTGGGCGACCCCGAACAGCGCGCATGGGCCCGTCTTGGCATCGAAGACCCGCATCAGGTCTTGGGCAAGAACGCCACCCAGAACCCGGGCAAGGGCCAGCAAGCGGGCCGCCGCCTGCCGCCCACCGAACGCCGAGCGATTGAGATCCTCGAAGCCAAGGACACTTGGACCAAACCCGAGGTGCGCAAAGCCTACAAAGCGCTGATCAAAGTGCTGCACCCCGATATGAACGGCGGCGACCGCAGCCAAGAAGAGCAGCTGCAACTGGTCGTCTGGGCATGGGACCAGATCAAGGGCAGCCGCAACTTCAAGGACTGATCCCGCGACCGGACCAGCGGCCGGTTGCGGATAATGCCAGTTGCCCCCTTCCCCTTGCGGATATGCACGATATGTTGCACCAGATACGCGCGCGGCGCCGACCGCGCGCCTAAGGAAAAGGATGACGAGCGATGGCCGACGGTGCACTGGAACATGACATGAAACCCACCGAAGAGGTCTCGGTGCGCGATGTCTTTGGCATCGACACCGATATGGTCGTCAAGGGTTTCCCGCAGCGCACCAGCCGCGTGCCGGATATCGACAGCACCTATAAGTTCGATCCCGACACCACGCTGGCGATCCTCGCAGGCTTTAGCCACAACCGCCGCGTCATGATCCAAGGCTACCACGGCACGGGCAAATCGACCCATATCGAACAGGTCGCCGCGCTGTTGAACTGGCCTACCGTGCGCGTCAACCTCGACAGCCACATCAGCCGGATCGACCTCATCGGCAAAGACGCCATCAAACTGCGCGACGGCAAACAGGTCACCGAATTCCACGAAGGCATCCTGCCTTGGGCGCTGCGCAACCCAACTGCCATCGTGTTTGACGAATACGACGCTGGCCGCGCCGATGTGATGTTCGTGATCCAGCGCGTGCTGGAACATGACGGTAAGCTAACCCTGATGGATCAGAACGAGATCATCACCCCGCACCCCTATTTCCGCCTCTTCGCCACGGCCAACACCGTGGGCTTGGGCGACACCACCGGCCTTTACCACGGCACCCAGCAGATCAACCAAGCGCAGATGGACCGTTGGAGCCTTGTCGCCACGCTGAATTACCTCAGCATCGACGCCGAGACCGCGATCGTGCTGGCCAAGAACCCGCATTACAACACCGAAAAGGGCCGCAAGACCCTCAAGCAGATGGTGACCGTGGCCGATCTCACCCGCACCGCCTTCATGAACGGCGAGCTGTCGACCGTGATGAGCCCGCGCACCGTGATCGCTTGGGCGCAGAACGCCGAGATCTTCCGCAATGTGGGCTATGCCTTCCGGCTGTCCTTCCTCAACAAATGCGATGAGCTTGAGCGTCAGACCGTGGCCGAGTTCTATCAGCGTTTGTTCGATGAGGAACTGCCCGAAAGCGCGGCCAGCCTGAGCTTGGGCTAAGCCGCCCCGGCGGGTTCGCCCGCCGCCCTGCAGGACGCGTTTCGGCACGCAAAGGCGCCCTGCCCTTCCCAGACGCGCGCCTGCCTGACAGACAAGGGGACCGGCATGAGTAAACAAAGCGACAACCCCGCTGACGCGTTCAAAAAGGCGCTGGCCGAGGCGACCAAGGTCATGGCCGATGACGCCGAGCTGACGGTCAGCTACTCGGTCGACCCCTCGGGGCTTTCGGGCGACGCGATGCGCCTGCCGCAAGTGAGCCGCCGGATGACCCGCGAAGAGGTGCTGCTGGCGCGCGGCACAGCCGATGCGCTGGCGCTGAACCGCCGCTACCACGATGCTGCGACCCACGCACGTTATGCGCCCCAAGGCGACATGGCGCGCGAGCTTTACGAGGCGATGGAAACCGCGCGTTGCGAGGCCATGGGCGCACGCGACATGCCCGGCACCGCCGGCAACATCGACGTCAAGATCAAGCATGAAGCCCTGCGCCGCGGCTACGATCAGGCCAAACAGGCCAGCGACGTGCCGCTCTCGGTCGCGGCGGGCTATATGGTACGCCATCTGGCCACCGGACGGGACCTGCCCGCGGGGGCCGAGAACGCCATGGAACTCTGGCGCGGCTTTATCGAAGATCAGGCGGGCGGCACGCTCGAAGGGATCGACGGCAGCCTTGCCGATCAGGCGGATTTCGCGCGGCTAGCCCGCAAGATGATCTCGGACCTCGGCTATGGCGATCAGTTGGGCGACGATCCCGACAGCCAAGACGAGGATCAAGAGGATCAGGCCGAAGAGGGCACCGAAGAAGAGCAGGATCCCGACAGCACCGGCCAAGACGATCAGGACGAGGAAGAGGCCGAAGGCACCCCCGAGAACAGCCAAGAGCAGCAGCAGGACGAAAGTCAGGCGCAGGTCTCGATGGATGACGAGGCCGATCAGGAGTTGGGCGATGAGGCGGAGATGCCCGAGGGCGACGCGCCGATGGACCCGCCGCCGCCGCCGCCCGTCTCGGACGCCGACCCGGAATACCGTGTCTATCAGGGCGAGCATGACGAGGTGATCGGGGCCGAGGAACTGGCCGAGCCAATCGAATTGGAGCGCCTGCGCGCCTATCTGGATCAGCAGCTGGAGCCGCTGAAAGGCGCTGTCGGCCGTCTGGCGAATAAGTTGCAGCGCCGCTTGCAGGCGCAGCAAAACCGTTCGTGGGAATTCGACCTTGAAGAGGGCACGTTGGACGCGGGCCGTCTGGCGCGGGTGGTGGCGAATCCGACCACGCCGCTCAGCTTCAAGATCGAGAAGGACACCGAATTCCGCGACACCGTGGTGACGCTGCTCTTGGACAACTCCGGCTCCATGCGGGGCCGCCCGATCTCCATCGCCGCGATCTGCGCCGATGTGCTGGCCCGCACGCTGGAGCGCTGCAACGTCAAGGTCGAGATCCTCGGCTTTACCACCCGCGCGTGGAAGGGTGGGCAGGCGCGTGAGGCTTGGCTCAACGATGGCCGCCCCGCGCAGCCCGGACGGCTGAACGACCTGCGCCACATCATCTACAAAAGCGCCGACGCCCCGTGGCGCCGGACGCGCGACCACTTGGGTCTGATGATGAAAGAGGGTCTGCTGAAAGAGAATATCGACGGCGAGGCGCTGGAATGGGCGCACCGGCGGATGCTGGCGCGGCATGAGGCGCGCAAGATCCTCATGGTAATTTCCGACGGCGCGCCGGTGGATGACAGCACCCTGTCGGTGAACCCGGCCAACTATCTGGAAAAACACCTGCGCGACGTGATCGCCATGGTCGAAAAACGCCGCGCGGTCGAGCTTTTGGCGATCGGGATTGGCCATGATGTCACGCGTTATTACGACCGCGCCGTCACGATCACGGATGTGGATCAGCTTGCCGGGGCGATGACGGAACAGCTTGCAGCGCTGTTTGACAGCGATCCGCGGAAACGGGCGCGTGTCATGGGCATGCGCCGCGTGGGCTGAACCGTCGGATCGGTATTTGAAAAAGGATGAAGGAGGGGCCGCGTGTTCCAGAGTTTCGAGGTCACCGCGCGTCCGGAACAGGGCCCCCCGCGTTTGGCGGCGCTGCGGGCGGAGTTGCAGGTGGCGAGGTTGGACGGGTTTCTCGTGCCGCGCGCCGATGCGCATCAGGGTGAGTATGTCGCTCCGCGGGATGATCGGCTGGCTTGGCTGACGGGGTTCACCGGTTCTGCCGGGTTCTGTGCGGCACTGCGCGATGTGGCGGGGGTTTTCATCGACGGGCGCTATCGCACGCAGGTCAAAGCGCAGGTTGCGGATGTCTTTACCCCGGTGCCTTGGCCCGAGGTGTCTTTGGCCGATTGGCTGAAGGATCAATTGCCCGAGGGCGGTGTGGTTGGTTTCGATCCGATGTTGCATACGCCCGCGCAGATGGATCTTTTGTTCGAGGCCTTGGCGGGGTCTGGCATCGAGATGCGGCGCGTCTCGAATATGGTCGACCGTATTTGGGAAGACCAACCCGATGCCCCGATGGGCCAGGTGGCGGCGCATCCTGAGCGTTTTGCAGGGGAAAGCCATGAGGCCAAGCGCCGGCGTTTGGCCGCGGATTTGCGCGCGGCAGGGCAGAAGGCGGCATTGATCACCCTGCCCGACAGCCACAACTGGTTGCTGAACATTCGCGGGCAAGACATTCCGCGCAACCCGGTGGCGCATGGTTTTGCCGTGTTGCATGACGATGCGCGGGTCGATCTGTTCATGGCGGCTGAGAAGCTTGTGGATGTGGAGGACCATCTGGGGCCAGAGGTGGTGCAGCGGGATCCTGAGGGGCTGCCCGATTACCTGCGCGCGCTCGAGGGGCCGGTGCGGCTTGATCGGCAGTCGGCCCCGCTGTTGTTCGCGGATTTGCTGGGGGATCGGGCGCAGGCTGGTGAAGACCCCTGTGCTTTGCCCAAAGCCTGTAAGAATGACGCCGAGATTGCCGGGGCGGCTGAGGCGCATTTGCGCGATGGTGCCGCGATGGTCGAGCTGCTCGCCTGGCTGGATGCGCAGGCGCCCGGCACGGTCACCGAGACGCAGGTGGTGCAGGAGCTGGAAGGCCTGCGCCGCCGGGACCCTGCGCTGCGCGACATCAGTTTCGAGACGATCTCGGGCACTGGGGCGAATGGGGCGATCATCCATTACCGGGTGAATGAAGAGACCGATACCGTTTTGCAGGAGGGGCATCTTTTGGTGCTCGACAGTGGTGGTCAATATCTGGACGGCACCACCGATGTTACCCGCACCATCGCCATCGGCAGCCCCGATCCGGAGGCGCGCGCGGCTTTCACGCGGGTGCTTTCGGGGATGATCGCCATGAGCCGTCTGCGCTGGCCGCGCGGGCTTGCGGGGCGGGATATCGAGATGCTGGGCCGTTTGCCGCTTTGGATGGCGGGGCAAGATTTCGACCACGGGCTGGGACATGGGGTGGGCGCCTATCTGTCGGTCCATGAGGGGCCGCAGCGGTTGAGCCGGATGAGCCATGTGCCGTTGCAACCGGGTATGATCCTTAGCAATGAGCCGGGCTATTACCGCGAGGGGGCTTTTGGCATTCGGATCGAGAACCTGTTGGTGGTGCAAGAAGCCCCCGCCCTGCCCGGCGGTGATGCGCATCGCAAGATGCTTGATTGGCGCACGCTGACGCTGGTGCCGATCGATCGGCGTTTGATTGATGTGGAGGCGCTCAGCCCCGAGGCGCGGGACTGGCTGAACGCCTATCACCGCGACGTGGCGGAAAAGATCGGGCCGCGGGTATCACCTGTTACAAAACTGTGGTTGGATGCGGCAACGGCGCCCCTGTGAGCGTCCGATTTCAGTAAAAGGGGGGTACGGCATGGCCGACCATATCAAGATTACTCCGGCTGAGGGCACATGGGTTGTTCGCGCTGGCGGGGCCGTATTGGGCGAGTCCACGGGCGCGCTGGAACTGCGCGAGGGGGACTATCCGCCGGTGATCTATTTCCCGCGTGGCGACATCGCCATGGCCTTCCTCGATGGCACTGACAAGACCAGCCATTGCCCGCATAAGGGCGATGCGACCTATTTCTCGGTGGTGACCAAGAGCCGTACCTTGCAAGACGCCGTGTGGTCTTATGAAGACCCGAAGGCCGATGTGGCCGCGATCAAGGGCTATTTGGCTTTCAACCCGATGGAAGAAATCGCCATCGAACGGATCTGAGCGCGGCTCAGGAATGCTCCTCTGCCGCCGTGGCGGCGAGGGCGCGGTTATAGGCTTTCAGCGCATCGACATGGAACAGCGCGCCCAGCAATTCGGGCGGCGCATCCGCGCTGAGGGTGACCACCGGGATAAAGTTGGAATGGGTCTGATCGAACAGCGGCAGAGCGGCCTCTAGCGTAGCGCTGCCGTCGATATAGGTACCCTTGTCGATCAAATCCCAACAGGCGTCTTCCGAGGCCGCGTCTTCATCATCGGGGCGGCGCATGATGCGGCCCACCATGAACATCGAGAGCAGATAGGCCTGCGGACCTGCGGCCAGATGGATGCCGCGCCGCTCCATCTGGGTGAGGAAGAAGGACCGGTCGACCAGCCGGGAGGCCAGCGCGGTCGACATGCTGACGGCGACCATCACGGCCAGACCGGTCTGCCAGTCGCCCGTCATCTCAAATACGATGAGTGTGGTTGAAATCGGCGCGCCCAGCACGGCGGCGGCCACCGCGCCCATCCCCGCCAGAGCATAGAGCGAGGAAGAGCCCGAAATCTCAGGGAATACACCGGTGGCGATGATCCCGAAGCCAAGCCCGGTCAGAGCGCCCAGCATCAGCGAGGGCGAGAACACCCCGCCGCCCATCCGCCCGCCAAGCGTGATCGCCACGGCGGCGACCTTGAGCACGGCAAAGATGATCGCCTCATGCAGCACCAGTTCGCCCACCAGCGCGCGGGAAGTCGTCTCATAGCCCACGCCGATAATATGCGGGAACCAGAGCGCGATGACCCCAAGGATCGCCCCCGCCACCGCCGGGCGCAGCCAACGAGCGAGACCGGTGCGCGCTTGCAGGTAGTTGCCGAAATCCTCGGCCCAGAAGATCGCGCGCATCAGCACGACCGAGACCAGTCCACAGGTCAGCCCCAAAAGCAGGAAGGCGGGCAGCTCGACGTAGAATTGCACGTCGCCAAGGCCGGGCAAGACGAATTCTGTGAGCCCGCCGAACTCCAGCCGGTTGATGACCGTGCCTGCGGCGGAGGCGATGACGATGGGGGCAAAGGCATGGACGGCGAAATGGCGCAGCACAACTTCGAGGGCAAAGAGTGCACCGGCGATGGGGGCGTTAAAACTGGCCGAGACTGCCGCCGCCACCGCGCAGCCCAGAAGGTCACGGCCGGTGATCCCATCGGCTTTGATAAAACGGCTGACCTTGGTCGAGATCACGGCGGCCAGATGCACAACCGGCCCTTCGCGGCCCGATGAGCCGCCTGTCGACAGGGTGATGAGCGAGGCCAGCGCCGAGGCCACCCCGGCGCGCGTCTCGACCCGACCGTCGTGCATGGCGGCGCCGAGGATCACATCGCCCACGCTGCGCGCGCGCCCGTCGCGGGTGAAACGGTGCAGGATCAACCCCACAAGCAACCCGCCCAAGGTCGGGATCAGCACCACCCAATACCACGGCAGGCCGGCAAGGAAGCTGTGCAGGAATTGCACATCGTCCGTGCCGTAAAGCGTGGCCTGCAACCAGTTGATCCCCTTGCGAAAGAACAGGGCGGCAAAGCCCGCAGCGATGCCCACCAGCAGCGCGATAAACCAGAATGTCACCTTCCCCGGCCCGCGTATGCGCAGCACCGTCCAGCCCTGTTTGCAGCCGCCAAGCGCCTGCTGAAGTTGTTGGGAAAAGAAAGCGTTATCTTGCGAAGGCATGGGACTAAGACCAGTTGAACCCTTTCTGTCTAGGGCAAGCTGACCTTGGGTAAAACCGCCATTTAAGAAGTCGTCGCGCCCTGTTGCCCGTTAAGCAATGCCTCCGCCGCCGCGCGGGCCGCATCGGTGATCGTATCGCCTGCGAGCATTCGTGCGACTTCGTCCACACGCTCTTCGGCGGCAAGGGGGGTGACGGTGGAGGTGGTCATGCCCTTGGTCACCGATTTCGCCACACGCCAGTGATGCGCGCCAAGGGCTGCGACCTGCGGCGAATGGGTGACGACCAAGACCTGCCCCTCGGCGGCCAATGCCTTCAGGCGGCGGCCCACGGCATCGGCGGTGGCGCCCCCTACCCCACGGTCGATCTCGTCAAAGATCAGGGTGAGGCCGGATTGCGTCTGGGTCAGGCAAACCTTCAGCGCCAAGAGGAACCGGCTGAGCTCCCCGCCCGAGGCGATTTTGCCCAAGGGCCCGGCAGGCGCGCCGGGGTTGGTCGCCACAGTGAAAGACACCGCATCGCGCCCTTCGGGGCCTGCGGGTTCTTCGGTCAACTGCGTCTGGAAAACCGCGCGTTCCATCTTGAGCGGGGCAAGCTCCGCCGCGACGGCTTTGTCGAGCTTGGCCGCGGCCTTGCGGCGCTTCTCGGTCAGCGCGGTGGCCCGTTCGTCGTAAAGCGCCTGCGCATCGCGAACGGCTTTCTCCAGCCCCTCCTGCGCCGCTTCGCCCGCATCGAGCGCGTCGAGCTTGGCGCGCAGCGTGTCGGCGAAACCGGCCAGTTCATCGGGCTGCACGTCATGTTTGCGTGCAAGGCCGCGGATTGCAAAGAGCCGCTCTTCGCAGGCTTCCAACTCATAGGGGTCGAACGACATACCGTCGATCGCATCGGCCACGCCGGACATCGCCTCGTCCAGCTCCACCATGGCGCGGTTGAGCGCGGCGAGCGGGCCCTCCAGCGCGCCTTCGGCCTTGTCGGCCACCCCGTCGAGCCAGCGCAGCGCGTCGCCCATGGCGGTCTCTGCCCCGCCTTGGCCCAACAACTCATAGGCGTTGACCACATCACGGCGGATTTTCTCGGCCCCCTGCATCTGGCGGCGGCGGGTGTCGAGGGTAGCCTCCTCCCCCGCTTCGGGGTCGAGCTTGTCCAACTCGGCCACGGCATGGCGCAGGAATTCTTCCTCAGCGGCGATGGCCTCGCGTTCGGCGGCAGCGGCGGCGGCGGCTTTGCGGGCGGCGCCGAGGGCGTTCCACGCCTCGCGCACCTTGGCAATCGCCCGGGCATTCCCGGCGTAATCGTCCAAAATGGCACGGTGGCCCCGCGGGTTCAGCAGGCCGCGGTCATCATGCTGGCCGTGCAGTTCCACCAATGTCTCGGACAGGCGGCGCAGCACCTCGCCCGAACAGCGGCGGTCATTAACCCACGCGGTCTTGCGCCCGTCGGAGGTGTTGATGCGGCGCAGGATCAATTCGTCGCCGGCAGGCAATCCCGCCTCTTCCAGCACCGCATGGGCCGGGTGGCCGGGCGGCAGATCGAACCAAGCGGTCACCTCACCCTGTTCTGCCCCTTGGCGCACCAGATCGGCACGCCCGCGCCAGCCCAGAACGAAGCCGAGCGAATCCAACAAGATAGACTTGCCCGCGCCCGTCTCACCGGTCAGCACGTTCAGCCCCGGCTGGAAGCCAAGCTCCAGCCGGTCGATGATCAGCATGTCTGAAATATCAAGTCCGCGCAGCATCTAGAACCGTCGGGTGGCGATCCCACCCCCCTTAAAGCCACTCGCCCTTGATGGTCTGGCGATAGGCTGCACCCAGCCAATTGTCTTTGTAGAAGGCGGGCTCAAGGCCGCGCCCGGTCAGCAGTTTGTAGCTGTCCTCATACCACTCGGACCCCCGGTAGTTGTGGCCAAGGATGGCCCCCGCCGTCTGCGCCTCATGGTTCAGGCCGAGCGACAGATAGGCTTCGACCAGACGGTGCAGCGCTTCGGCGGTGTGGGTCGTGGTCTGGAAATCCTCGACCACGACGCGGAAGCGATTGATCGCGGCGGTATAGTGATCGCGGCGCAGGTAGTAGCGGCCGATCTCCATCTCCTTGCCCGCCAGATGGTCGAAGGCGAGGTCGAATTTCAGGATCGCGGAGCGGGCATATTCGCTGTCCGGGTAGCCTTCGATCACGGCGCGCAGGGATTGCAACGCTTGGAAGGTCAGCCCTTGGTCGCGGCCCACTTCGTCGATCTGATCGTAATAGCTCAGCGCCAAGAGGTACTGCGCATAGGCGGCATCGTCATCGGCGGGGTAGAAATCAATGAAGCGCTGCGCGGCAGAGCGGCTGTTGGGATAGTCCTGATCCTTGTGATAGGCGAAAGCCTGCATGATCAGGGCGCGTTTGGCCCATTCGGAATAGGGATAGAGACGCTCGATCTCGGCGAAATAAAATGCCGCTTCGCCGGGGTTGTTGTTGGTCAGCTCATATTCGCCACGCTCGAAAATCTGCTCAGCCGAATAGGTTTCAAGCGGGATTTCCTGCGGGTTGAAGAAGTTCCCGTCAGAGCGTCCGTCACCACCGCCGCAGGCTGCCAATGTCGCGACCAGAAGCACCGCACTGATCGTCCGCTTGCGCGATCCCGCTACCGTCATGCCCGCACCCCTTGCATCGTCCAACCCATGGTCTTTGACCCTCTTGCGCATGTGACTAGCACAATAAACTGCGTTGCAAAACGCCCATTCCGCCCCCGTCCGCAGGCGGCTGCGCTGTGGCGCATCGCTGGGTCAGGCTTGTCACTTCGGCTTAGTGAATACAAGGCATTGGCAGAGCGTTCAATGGCACTTCGCCGCCTAAGCGCCCTGCGCTTTGCGGTGCTGTTCCCCTGCCCCGGGATCAGGCAACCTGCGGGATTTCGTCCCAGATCAGACCGGAGCCGGGCAGCCGCGCCGTTTGCGCCGCATCGCAGGCCACCAGACGCACGGCATCCGGTGTCGCAAAGAGCGCGCGCAGCAGCGTGTTGGTCAGCGAATGGCCCGCGCGTTTGCCCTCGTAATGGCCCAAGAGCGGTGCCCCAGCCAACGCCAGATCGCCGAGCGCGTCGAGCATCTTGTGGCGCACAGGCTCATCCGCGTGGCGCAGGCCGCCGGGGCTGACGACGGCATCGCCGTCGAAAACCACCGCGTTCTCACCCGCTTCGCCACCAAGCGCCAGACCATTGGCCCGCATCGCCTCGACATCCGCCTGACGGCAGAAGGTGCGGCTGTCGCAGAGTTCGCGCGCGAAAGAGCCGTTGTTCATCACCAGCGACTTGCGCTGCTGGCCGATGGCGGCATCGGCAAAGTCGATCTCAAAGTCGATGCGCAGCGTATCGGCGGGCGAGATGGTCGCAACCGCGTCGCCATCCTGCACGGTGACGGTTTTCAGCACTTCAAAGGCCATTACGGGGGCTGCAAGCTGGCGCAGACCGCGCTGCATGATACCGCGCATGAAAGGCACGGAGGAACCATCGAGGATCGGCACTTCGGGGCCGTCGATCTCAATCAAAAGGTTGTGGATGCCACAGCCCGCCACGGCGGCCATCAGATGCTCGACGGTCGAGATCGACAGGCCGGTGGGGTTTTCCAGCTTGGTGCAGAGCGGCGAGCGGTTCACCGCATCCCAGCGGGCGGGGATCAGACGGTCACCGACCGCCACATCGCTGCGCGAAAACCAGATGCCGTGATGGGCCGACGCCGGGCGCAGTGTCACCGTCGCAGGCAGACCGGAGTGCAGGCCTGTGCCAGTAAAACTTACCGCTGATTTGATCGTTGTCTGCACCGGGTCATCCTCAAGCTTCGAACATCTTCTTGTGTGTTGAACTCTGGATTAAGGGGCGGGTTCGTTTTGCTCAACTCAATCTTTGCAACGGTCTGAAACATCACTGCAACATTTGAGCGCGGCTGCGCTTACCCGGGGGCAAGGCGTTGTTCTAAAAAGAAAAAGGGCCGCCCTAAGGCAGCCCTTTCGTTATCTATCGTGATCAGTTCAGTTGGCCTGACGGCGCAGGAACGCGGGGATTTCGATGCGTTCTTGATCGGGATCGTTGTTTTCCTGCGGCTGCGGCGCGGCGGCAGAGGCGCGGGTTTGCACCGGCGGCTGCTGACGCGCGGGGCGGGCTTGCGCCTCGCCTTCGGCGTGGCCGGTCATCCGGTTGATCAGGGAGTTGATGCCGAAACGGCCCTTGTCGCCCTGCTCACCCTGCTGCTGCTGGGCCTGACGGTGCTGCTCGGGCGCTGCTTTTTGGGCAGCGGCGCGCAGGCGGGCCAGCGCTTCGGGGGACGGTGTGCCGGGGGTCGGCGCACGCGGTGCGACGAAGGCTTCGGGCTCAGCTTCGATGTTCTCTTCCTGGCGCGGCTCGAATGCGGCGACCTCAGGCTGGTAGGCCGGAGCGGGCAGACCGTCGTCATCTTCGACAACGTTCTCGTCCTCATACTGGTCCTGCTCGCGCTGTGTCGGCTGGAGGTCTTGGAACAGGGCGGCCTGTTCGACTTCCTGCGGCGCTTCGGCAGCGACGGAGGCAGCGACCGGCGCCTGTGCAGCGGACACCTGCGCCACATCGTCAACCGATACGTTCTGACGCAAAGGCTGGCTCATGGAGCGGCGCGGGACCGGGATTTCGGTGTTCACATCGGTGGCGTCGATGCCGGTGGCGACAACGCTGACGCGCATCAGGCCACCAAGGCTTTCGTCCAGCGTGGAGCCGACGATGATGTTCGCTTCGGGGTCCACTTCCTCGCGAATGCGGTTGGCCGCTTCGTCGAGTTCGAACAGGGTAAGGTCCTGACCGCCGGTGATGTTGATGAGCACCCCCTTGGCACCGCGCAGGCTGATTTCGTCCAGCAGCGGGTTGGCGATGGCTTTCTCGGCGGCTTGGATGGCGCGATCTTCGCCCTCGGCCTCGCCCGTTCCCATCATCGCCTTGCCCATCTCGTCCATCACGGCGCGGACATCGGCGAAGTCGAGGTTGATGAGGCCCGGACGGACCATCAGGTCGGTCACGCCCTTCACACCCTGGTAGAGCACATCATCGGCAAGCGAGAAGGCTTCGGTGAAGGTGGTCTTTTCGTTCGCCAGACGGAAGAGGTTCTGGTTCGGAATGATGATCAGCGTGTCGACGACCTTTTGCAGCGTCTCGACGCCGTCTTCGGCCTGACGCATGCGCTTGGCGCCTTCGAATTGGAAGGGCTTGGTCACGACGCCGACGGTCAGCACGCCCAGTTCACGCGCGGCCTGCGCGATGATCGGAGCCGCCCCGGTGCCGGTGCCGCCGCCCATGCCAGCGGTGATGAAGCACATATGCGCGCCCGCAAGGTGGTCGACGATCTGCTCGATGCTCTCTTCGGCAGCGGCGGCGCCGACAGAGGCGCGCGCGCCTGCGCCCAAACCTTCGGTCACTTTGATGCCCAGTTGCACGCGGTTCTCGGCCTGCGCCTGTTGCAGCGCCTGCGCGTCGGTGTTGGCCACGACGAAATCAACACCGTCAAGTTGCTTTTCGATCATGTTGTTGACCGCGTTGCCGCCTGCCCCGCCAACACCGAAGACGGTGATACGGGGTTTCAGATCATCATGTCCTGGCATTGAAAGGTTGAGTGTCATGTGCTGTCCGCCTGTCCAGTTATCCGCGTTCTGCGGGAGTTTTTCGACCAAATTTACCCGACCCTACCGGGCTAGGGCCGCATCGTCACCTAAAAAACATCGTTTTGACGCTAAATATGGGCAGAAACTTGCCAGTTTCCGCCTCATCTCGGGCTTCTCACCCGATATTGGGGTCACCAGTTGTCTCTAAACCATTTCACCGCGCGTTTGAGCGAGCGGGACGGGTAGCGATCGGCGGGAATGTCGAAATCCCACCATTCGTCCTGCGGATGCGCCGCGAAAAGCGCAAGCCCCACGGCAGAGGCAAAGCCCGGCCCCGTCGCGGCCTGCGGCAGCCCATGCACGCGCAGCGGACGCCCCAGACGAACCTGCTGGCCAAGGATCTTGCTGGCCAACCCGTCAAGGCCCGGTATCTGACTGCCCGCCCCGGTAAGCACAATCTGTTGGCTTGGCAAGTGGTCGAAACCGGCGGCATCCAGCCGAACGCGGACCTCTTCGAGGATCTCTTCGACACGCGGGCGCATGATGCCGATCAACTCCGCCCGGCTGGCGGTGCGGCGGTCGTGTTCGTAATCACCAGTCTCGCCGCCGATCTCGATCATGTCGCGGTCGTCCATGCCGGTGGCATGCACCCCGCCGTAGAAGGTCTTGATCCGCTCGGCATTGGCCATCGGCACTTGCAGGCCCATGGAGATGTCGGAAGTGACGTGATCCCCGCCCATCCGCACCGTATCGGCATAGATCATATGTTTCTTGATAAAGATCGACAGGCCCGTGGTGCCACCGCCAAAGTCGATACAGGCGGCACCTAGCTCCTGCTCATCTTCGACCAGCGCCGAGATGCCCGAGGCGTAGGAGGATGAGGCGATCCCGGCCAGTTCCAGATCACAGCGTTTGATGCAATGGGCCAGATGCTGCACCGTATCGGCGTCGACGGTCAGCATATGCATGTCCACCGAGAGGCTGTTGCCCAACTGGCCGCGCGGGTCGGCCAGACCGCTGCGGTGATCCAGCGCGAAGTTCACCGGCTGGGCGTGCAGCACCTCGCGGCCCTCGCCATATTCCGGCACGTCGCAGCCCGCCAGCACCCGCGCCACGTCTTGCTCCGAGACCGATTGCCCCTCCAACTCGACCGAGGCGTCGAGCCCATAGCTGCGCGGCTCCCCGCCCGAGAAACAGGCGATGACGTGATCGACGCGGATACCTGCCATTTTCTGTGCGGCCTGAAGGGCGGTGCGGATCGCGCGCTCAGTCTCGCCCATGGCGCAAATCTCACCAAAGCGGACCCCGCGCGAGCGGGTGGTCGCCGCCCCGATGACCCGGAACCCCGACTGTCCGGCCAAAGACCCGATATCGCCGCCATCACCATCAAGCCCCGCCCCATCAAAGCGCAGCACCAGACAGGCGATCTTGGAACTGCCCACATCCAAAATGGCGACCACCCCGCGTTGGATCGCCAATTTGCGCATGTGCCGCATCGAACGCTGACTGTCGTATAGGTCCATCATTTCGTTACTGTCCCGATTCCAATGGCCATCTTACTGGCCGGAAAGCTGCCTGATGTGCCACCATTCGCGGGTGGCATCTTCGTTCATTCTAAGGGTCGGTCTTGCCGCCAACCGCATGTCCACACGCGCCACATCCCGCGTAAGAACCTCTTGTGCGCCTTCCAGCGCGATCACCCGTTCCAGCGCTTGCAGCGCGTTTTCTTCGGGCAACATGATCGTTTGATCGCGGTCCAGCACCACGTCCCAGCGGCGCTGGCCGACGCGGACCAAGCCGCGCAGCCGGTCGCCCAAGACATTCGCGGCCCCGATCAGCCTGAGCGCCTCCGGCACCGCTTTGTCGGCCCCTGCCCCGGCGATCAGCGGCAGGTTGGCATGATCGCGCCGCGCCTCGATCCGTGCCACATGGGCACCGGTATTGTCCACCAACGCCAGCCCCGTTTCACTGCGCCATACGGCTACGGGCACGCGCGGCGTCACGTCGATTTGCAGCACGCCGCCGGGGCGGATGCGCACATTGGCCTGTTTTACCCCGTCGATGTCGGTGATCTTCTCGCGGATCTGCGGCAGGTCGAGATCGAAGGAGGACAGCGGAAACTCCAGCGGCAGCGCGGTGCGGATTTCGGTCAAGAGCATGTCGCTCGCCCCATCGATGGCCATAAGCTTGACCATGAACTCGGGCCGCTCTTCGATGCTGGCGCGGACATCGGCGATGGCCTGCACCACGGTGCCGCGCCGCTCTTCGTCCGCCATATAGATCGTGCCCGCCAGCAGGCTCAGCGTGAAGGGCAGCCCCACGCGCAGGGCAAAACGGAACCCCGGTGTCAGCATCAACCGCTGCATCCGCCATGACCACCGCGACGGGGCGGGATCGGCCTTGACCGTTTCCGGGCGGCGGCGGATCAGCGATCGCATGTAGCGTCCTCCACCATCCAAGCGCAAAGCTCAGGGAATGAAATGCCGCAGGCCGCGGCCTGCTCGGGCGAGAGCGAAGTGGCGGTCATGCCGGGCTGGGTGTTGGTCTCCAACAGGATCAGCCCCTCGGGGCCGCGCGCCTCGTCCCAGCGAAAATCGGTGCGGCTGATGCCCTTGCAGCCAAGCGCCGCATGGGCGCGGCGGGCATAGTCGAAACACAGATCGGTGATCTCTTGCGGCAGATCGGCGGGCACCACGTGGCGCGAGCCGCCGGGCTTGTATTTCGCGTCATAGTCATACCAGCCGGTGGTGATGATATCCGTCACCGCCAACGCCCGGTCGCCCATCACGGTAGTGGTCAGCTCACGCCCCGGTGCGAAAGTCTCGACCATTACCTCGGCGGGCATGTCTTCGGACAGTTGCGGCGGGCCGTTGTTTTCCTCGGCCACGAGATACACCCCGACCGAAGAGCCTTCGTTATTGGGCTTGACCACATAGGGCGGCGCCATGACATGGGCGGCCATCACATCGGCCTTGGGCGCGATCACGCTTTCCAACACCGGCAGCCCCGCGTGGCGGAACACATCTTTGGAGCGCTGTTTGTCCATCGCCAGCGCCGAGGCCAGCACGCCGGAATGGGTGTAGGGCAGCTTGAGCCATTCCAGCAGCCCCTGCACACAGCCATCTTCGCCCCAACGGCCATGTAGGCAATTCAGAACGGCATAGGGGTTAAGATCGGCCAGAACGGCTGGAAGATCGCGGTCGACTTCGACCTCGATCACGTTATATCCGCCATGTTCCCGCAAGGCAGCGGCGCATGCACGCCCACTGGACAGGGACACCTCACGCTCGGCCGAGGGGCCACCCATCAATACCGCCACTGTCGGGGTCTGTCCGCTCGACTTACCCACCAAAGTGCCTCTTCGCCTCGGACCGTTTGCGGCCCCTATCGTTGTTTTCTTTGCTTCTGCCGTGGCTTAGCTGCTGCGCCGCGGCTTAGCTTTGCGGCGCCGGATCGCCCAATTTCTCACCGACGCGCTTAATTTCCCATTCTAGCCTTATACCGCTTGAAGCGTAAACCTTTTTTCGCACCTCTTCGCCCAATGTCTCAAGATCATGGGCCGTGGCGCCGCCGGTGTTGATGAGGAAGTTGGAGTGTTTCGGGCTCATCTGCGCGCCGCCTACGGTGGCCCCGCGCATCCCGGCGTCGTCGATCACTTTCCACGCCTTCAGATCATGCACATCATCCGCCTTCCCGGTCGAAGAGAAGCCCGCCGGGTTGCGGAAAGTGGATCCGGCGCTGCGGTCTTTCGTGGGCTGGCTCTCATCCCGTTTGGCAAGCTGCTGCTCCATCCGGGCGTGCAGCTCCTCCGGCTCGCCTTTGGGCGGCGCAAAGGTCGCCCCGATCAGCACCGCGCCCGGGGACAAATCGCTCTGCCGGTAGCGGAAGTTGAGGTCATCTGCCGTAAGGGTCACCACCTCGCCCGCGCGGGTCACAGCCTGGGCCGAGACGAAATGATCCGCCGTATAGCTGCCGTAACAACCCGCATTCATGCGCAACGCGCCGCCGATGCTGCCGGGAATGGTGCGCAGAAAGGTCAGATCCAGCCCCGCATCCGCCGCCTTGCGTGCCACATGAGCATCGAGCGCTGCGGCCCCCGCCGTCACCTGATCGCCGTCGATCTCGATCCCGTTGAAACCCCGGCCCAGCCGTATCACGACCGCCCGCAGCCCGCCGTCGCGCACGATGAGGTTGCTGCCCACGCCCATGGGGAAAACCGTGACCCCCTGCGGCAGGCGGCGCATGAAAAGGCACAGGTCCTCCACATCGGCGGGTTGGAACAGGTAATCCGCAGGGCCGCCGACGCGGAGCCATGTCAGGTCGCTCAGGGCGCGATTTGGGGTCAGCCTGCCGCGCAGGTCGGGGATATTCAGCTTAATCATGGCGCCGGACTTAGCGCATTTGCACGGCAGGGCAAACCATCAAGACGACGGCGGATCGACACGGCTCTCGCGCCAGCGTTTGGCCACCCGCCCCGCAAGCCAGCCCAGCCCGAAACCGCCCACGGCATAGAATAGGACGGAAAGCTGCGCCAAAAGCGCATGCGGCTCGAACACCCGTGCATCCAGCCCGAAAACCATCCATGTAGCGTTGAGCGCAAAGCCTGTTGCCAGAACCAGAAAGAACCACAGCACACGAGCGCGAAAACCGGTCCAGATACAGGCGATCATCCAGACCGCAAAGACCGAGAGCAGCGCCACGAGGGTTGGCGTCAGGGTCATTCCGCCGGGCCTTTGACCCGGCCTGCCCCGCGGCGCAGCCAGCGCACGAAATAGACCACGGGCCAGCGCAGCACCGAACAGCCCCCCGCCAGCACCAACAGGCCCAGCCACGGGCCGTGCTGCGCGGTGACGAAACCGACGATCGGTATGCCCACGGCGATCAGCAGATAGGCGCTGCGCCAATGGGAATCCTTGCTGGGCGTCATGGCAAGGATGTTCGCGATCACGAACCAGAAGCAGGCGAGGATGAGAGAGAGGCTCATTTCGGCAGCTCCGGCTTTTGGCCCCGCAGCCGCGCCCAGAGATAGCGCAGCGGGTTGCGGAACATCGACAGGAACGCCAGCAGCGCCAAAAGCGCATAGGCCCATGACAGGGTCACACCGATGGCGATGATCAACAAGGGCGCGGCAATCAGCAGAACCACCCCCGGCAGGTATTGAGAGCGCAGCGGCAGCATGGCCACGGTCACGGCGGCGAAGACCCAGAGGATCGACAGCCAGACGAGGGTCACGCAGCCGCCCCCTTGGCCGTGCGCAGCGCCTCGGGCAGGTCATTGGCCCAGCCGCTGATCGTACCCGCACCAAGGCAGACCACCATATCGCCCGGGCGCGCCTCGCGCAGGACCAGTTGCGTCAGCGCCTCGGCACCCTCGACCGCATAGGCGTGGCGATGGCCGTGCTGGATCAACCCCGCGACCAGCCCGTCCCGGTCGGCACCGGGAATGGGCTCTTCGCCCGCGGCATAGACATCGGCAATGCCCACCACATCGGCATCGTTGAAACAGGCGCAGAACTCGTCAAAGTGATGCGACAGGCGGGAATAGCGGTGCGGCTGGTGAACGGCGATCACGCGGCCTGCGCTGGCCTGCCGCGCAGCTTTCAGCACGGCGGCGATCTCGACCGGGTGGTGGCCGTAGTCGTCGATGATGGTCACGCCGTCCACCTCGCCCACGCGGGTAAAGCGGCGGTTCACCCCGCCAAAGCTGCCCAAAGCGTCGCGGATTTGCTCAAGCTTCATCCCAAGATGCCGCGCCACGGTCACCGCCGCCAGCGCGTTTGATACGTTGTGATCGCCGGGCATCGGCAGGGCGCAGTTTTCGATCACTTTGTCTTCGGACTGAAGATGCACGTCGAAATGCGCGACCCCGTCTTTGTAATGCAGCCCCACGGCGCGGACATCGGCCTGCGCGTTGAACCCATAGGTCATCACGCGGCGGTCGGTAAGCTTGCCCACAAGCGACTGCACCTCCGGGTGATCGGTGCAACAGACCGCCAGCCCGTAGAAGGGGATGTTCGAGACGAAGTTCAAAAACCCCTGCCGCAGCGTGTCGAAGTCGCCCCAATGCTCCATATGCTCGGGGTCGATATTGGTGACGATGGCGATGGTGGCGGGCAAGCGGTTAAAACTGCCGTCGCTCTCATCCGCCTCGACCACCATCCAGTCGCCCTGCCCCATGCGCGCGTTGGAGCCATAGGCATGGATGATTCCGCCGTTGACGACCGTGGGGTCAATGCCGCCCGCGACCAGGAGTTCTGCGACCAGCGTGGTGGTCGTCGTCTTGCCATGCGTTCCCGCCACGGCGATGTTGGACTTGAGCCGCATCAGCTCGGCCAGCATCTCGGCCCGGCGGACGACGGGCAAGCCACGGCGGCGCGCCTCGTCCAACTCGGCATTGCCCGGCTTGATCGCCGAAGAGATCACGACCACCGCCGCGCCTTCGATATTCTCAGCCGCCTGCCCCTCGAAGATGCGCCCGCCCAATTCGGCCAGTCGCACGGTGATTTTGGTGGTTTTGAGGTCCGAGCCCTGCACCTTGTAGCCGTGGTTCAAAAGCACTTCGGCGATGCCGGACATGCCGATGCCGCCGATGCCGACGAAATGGATCGGGCCGACATCGGTCGGCAGTTTGGTGGCGGCGGCGTTCATTGCGGGTGTTCCTCTTCTGCGGGGGTGAGCGTGCCTTGGGCGGCAAGCTGCTCAACCATATCGGCCAATGTCTCGGCCGCGTCGGGTTTGCCGACCGAAAGCGCGGCGCGCGCCATCTGCATTGCCCCTTCGGGCATCTCAAGCACGGCGAGGATCTGGTCGGTCATGATATCTGGATTGGCTTTGCGTTCGGGCACCATGATCGCGGCCCCGGCTTCGACCAAGCCGCGGGCATTGGCGCTTTGGTGATCCCCCGCCGCGGCGGCAAAGGGGATAAGGATCGACGGACGCCCGATCACCGATAGGTCGGCCACGCTGGAGGCACCGGAGCGGCTGATCACCAGCTGCGCCTCGGACATACGGCGGGGCACATCATCAAAGAAGGGCCGCACATCGGCGCTGATCCCGGATTCGGCGTAGTAGTCCACCACCCGCTGGCCGTCTTCGTCGCGGGCCTGATGGCTGACACGGATGTTGCGGATCATGTTCATCGGCAGGGCCGCAAGCGCCGGGGGCACCACGTCCGAGAGGATGCGCGCGCCCTGGCTGCCGCCCATGACCAAAACCTCCATTGGGTAGTCACCCGGCGGGATATAGGCGGCACCGGCGCGGTCCAACACGGCGGCGCGGACGGGATTGCCCACATGCCAGCCCTGCACGCCCTCGGGCAGCTTGGTGGGCCAGATGCCACAGGCCACGGCGTGGACCCGTTTGGCAAAAATCTCGTTCACGCGGCCCAGAATGCCGTTTTGCTCATGGATCATCCGCGGCATGCGCAGCGCCCAAGCAGCACCAAGCGCGGGGATCGACGGATAGCCCCCAAAGCCCACCACGACCGATGGCCGGTCGCGCAGCATGTTGAGGCCCGAGCGGACCACACCGGCGGCAATGCGGAAGGGCACGAGCGCCTTGGCCACCACCCCGCCCCGGGCAAAGGTGGCGCTGCTGATCTGGCTGATCTCGACCGCTTCGGGAAAGCCGCCAGTATAGCGCGCGCCGCGCGCATCGGTGCTGAGTTTCACCCGCCAGCCGCGCTTCAGCATCACCTCGGCCAAGGCCTGCGCGGGAAACATATGCCCACCGGTCCCCCCGGCGGCGATGATCAACAGTGGGGCAGCCATCAGCGGCGGCCCCGGCCCAGAATATCGCTGATCTCACCCTGCGGGCGGGTCCGGGTAAAGGCCAACAACATGCCCACGGCGATGCCGCTTGCGATCACCGAAGAGCCGCCATAACTCACGAAAGGCAGGGTCATGCCCTTGGCGGGCAAAAGCCGCACTGCCACACCCATGTTGATCATTGCCTGTACTCCGAATGTGCAGGCCAGCCCGGTTCCAGCCAGCCGGATGAAGGGGTCACGCTCGCGCACCAGACGCAGCAGCGACCGGACGACCACGACAGTATATAGGGCGATAATGCAGACGACCATGATCAGGCCATATTCCTCGGCGGCGACGGCGATGATGAAGTCGGTATGCGCATCGGGCAGCGACCATTTTACCTCACCCTCGCCGACGCCAACGCCGAAAAGCCCGCCCTCGCGGATGGCATTTGTGGCATAGCCAAGCTGGGTGGTCGGATCGACATCGACGCTGAGAAAGCCGTCGATCCGCCGGGCAAAGTGCTCGGAATTGGAATAGGCGAAGGTGCCCGCCAGAACGACGAGCCCTGCCATGCCGACCAGCAGCACCATCGGCGCGCCGGCGACGAAATACATCACGCCCCAGCCGAACAGCACAAGGCAAGCCTGCCCGAAGTCGGGCTGCATTGCCAGCATCAGCACGATGGAGATGCAAAGCGCGAAGGACCACGATTTGCCCGGAGGCCCGTTGATCTCGGTCGCGGCGGCCATCATCCATGCGGCGGCGACCATGAAACCGGGTTTCAGGAATTCGGAAGGCTGGAACGAAGCAAAGCCCAGCGAATACCAGCGCGTCGCCCCCTTGCCAAAATCGGTGCCGAAGAAAGGCAACAGCGCCAGCGCCACGAAGGCGACCACAAAGCCCAGCACCGCCAGACGCCGCACCAGCACCGGGGACATCATCGAGGTCAGCAGCATCGCGATCAGCGCCAATCCGCCGAAGAACGCCTGTCGCTGCACATAGTGGAAAGCATCAAAGCCGTTTTTCGCGGCCAAAGGCGGGGATGCGGCCAGCCCCAAAAGCATGCCGACGGCAAAGAGGATCAACACGCAGGACAAAGCCCAACGGTCGACCGTGCGCCACCATTTTGGAAGGATCGGTTCACCATCCCGCACCGGGACCGCGCCATAGACCATCTCTGTCATGGGTATCTGCCTTAACTGCCTCAACGGCCCCTTTGCGGGGTCTCATCCGGGCAGAATAGCCCGAATTGTCATATGAAGCTAGTGCATTTCACCCCGCTAAGGCGGGCGGGGTCAGCGGGGCTTTGCCAAGCCCCGCTGCCGGGCGATCAGGTCGCCCCTTCAACGCGCGCCATCAGGCGGCCTTATGGGTGCCGCGCACCGGGTAGCCCTTGTCGCGGACGAACTTGAGGCCGTTCAGCAGACCTTCCAACTCGGGCCGCGCGAATGGCGCGTTGGAAATGTCGATGATCTGCACCTTGCCTTCGTCGTTGATGACGAAAGTCGCAGGTTCGGCGAAGGGCCGATCGGTCTCCTGCGGGCTGCGCGGGTCAGAAATGTAGAGCCCCAGTTCCGCCATCTGGTCGAGGCTGAGGTCATAGCCGATGGGCAGGGTCAGGCTGTCTTCCTCGGCCATGGCCTTGGCCTTCTCCTCGGGGTCACCGGAGACGGCGATCACGTCGACGCCGATCTCATGGAACTGGCTTTGCAGCTTTTCCAATTGCGCGAGATACTTTTTGCAAATCGGGCAGTGCAGGCCGCGGTAAACCACCACCAATTGCCAATCGCGCCCCTCTTGTGGCTGGCCCAAGGTCAGCGTGCCGCCGCCGAGCTTGGCCACATCCATTTTCGGAAAATCCTGTTCTGCGGTCAGTTTGGTCATTCTCTGCTCCTTTCGTCAGTTGCGTTGCACCCCAGCTATGGCGCCTTGGCAAAGCGGCAACCGGTCTCACGTCTTCTTGACCGGGGCGGCACATTGAGGCAGAGCGCGCCCATGCAAGTCGATACAGCCATTATCGGAGCCGGTGCCGCGGGTATGATGTGCGCTGCCCATGCGGGCGGGCGGGTGCTGGTGGTGGACCATGCCAAAGCCCCGGGCGAGAAGATCCGCATCTCGGGTGGCGGGCGCTGCAACTTCACCAATATGTATTGCGAGCCGCAGGCATTTCTGAGCCAGAACCCGCATTTCGCCAAATCCGCTCTGGCCCGCTACACGCAGTGGGATTTCATTGAGTTGGTCGACCGTCATGGCATCGCGTGGCATGAGAAAACCCTCGGCCAGCTTTTCTGCGACACCAGCGCGAAAGAGATCATCGCCATGCTGCGCGGGTTGATGCAGCAGGCCGGGGTCGACCTGCAGCTGAAGAGCAGTGCCAGCAATTTCGCGAAGGTCGATGGGCAGTTCAGCTTCGACCTGCAAACGCCTGATAAGTTAGTGAAAGTCACGACTCGCAACCTCGTGATCGCCACCGGGGGCAAGTCGATCCCCAAGATGGGCGCGACCGGTATCGCCTATGACATCGCGCGCCAGTTTGGGCTGAGCGTGACCGATACGCGGGCCGGGCTGGTGCCCTTTACCTTTGCCGAAGGCCGCTTTGCGCCGCTGGCCGGTGTGGCCACCCCGGCGCGTATCACCGCCGGAGAGGCCGCGTTTGACGAGGCGCTGCTCTTCACCCATCGCGGCCTCTCTGGCCCCGCCGTCTTGCAGGCGTCCTCCTACTGGCGCGAAGGCGAGGCAATAACCGTGAACCTTGCCCCCGAAGGCACCCTGCTGGACGCGCTCCGCGACCAGCGGCAACGCGCGGGGCGGCGGAACTTCACCACCGTGCTCGCCCAACATCTGCCCGCGCGGCTGGTGGAACATCTGGGGCAGGCGTTCGACCTGTCGGGCAATCTGGCAGATTGGTCCGACGCGCGGCTTTCCGCATTCATTCAAGGCATCGAGAACTGGCAGCTTCACCCCGGTGGCACCGAAGGCTATCGCACAGCAGAGGTCACACTGGGCGGGGTCGATACCGACGGGCTATCCTCCAAGACCATGGCGGCGAAAGAGGTGCCGGGGCTCTATTTTATCGGCGAGGCCGTGGATGTGACCGGTTGGCTCGGCGGCTATAACTTTCAGTGGGCGTGGTCTTCGGGCATGGCGGCGGCACGGGCGATTGCGGGCTAGGCACCGCCCTACTCCGCCAGCACCTTCTGCACCTGCGCCACGAAATCCTCGCCGCGGCGCTCGAAACTGTCGTATTGATCGAAACTCGCCGCCGCCGGGGCCAGTAGGACGACATCGCCCTCCTCCGCCTCTGCCGCCGCCCGCGCCACGGCCTCATCCATCGTGCCGCAGACTTCGGTCTCTGCGGTGAGTTGCATGGCAAAATGCGCGGCTTCGCGCCCGATCACATAGGCTTTGCGGACCGATCCTTGCGCCTCTGCCAACCCTTTCAGGCCGCCCTCTTTCTCAAGCCCGCCGCAGATCCAGCGGATGTTCTTGAACGCCGCCAGCGCCTTGGCCGCGCTGTCGACATTGGTGGCCTTGCTGTCGTTGACGTAGCGCACGCCATGCGCCTCGGCTACGGTCTGGCTGCGGTGTGGCAGACCGCCGAAACTGTGAAATGCCGCCTCGATCACGCGCGGGGCGAGACCAAGCGCGCGGCAGGCTGCGTAAGCGGCGCAAGCGTTCTGGTGGTTATGCGCGCCCGGCAGCCCTTGAATGCCGCGCAGGTCGATCGCGCCGACCTGTTTGCCGCGCCGATATTCGCTCAAGAACCCTTTGCGGGCAAAGACATGCCAGCCGGGGCCGGAAAGCTTGGTCTCGGCGCTGATGCGGATCACACGGTCGTCGCTCGGCCCCTCGCTGAGTTGCCCGGCAAGGAAGCGGCCCTCGGCCTCATCCACGCCGATCACCGCGCGGTCCGGGCCACCTTCGGCAAAGAGGCGACGCTTCGCGGCATAGTAGCCCCCCATCCCCGCATGGCGGTCCAGATGGTCGGGGCTGAGATTGGTAAAGACCGCCACATCGGGCGTCAGCGCACGCGCCAGTTCGGTCTGGTAGCTGCTAAGCTCCAGCACCACGACCTCCCCATCCACGGCAGGGTCGAGGTCAAGCACACCGCGCCCGATATTGCCCGCGAGTTGGCAGGGCCGCCCGACATGCTCAAGGATGTGGTGAATAAGCGCCGAAGTCGTAGATTTCCCGTTCGAGCCGGTTACTGCCACCACACGCGGGGCCACGTCGTAATGATCCCATGCCAGCGTGGCGAAGCTTTGGAAGAAAAGGCCGATGTCATTGTCCACCGGCACCCCTGCAGCAAGCGCCGATGCCACCACCGGGTTCGGCGCGGGGTAGAGATGCGGGATGCCGGGGCTGACGATTAGCCGGGCGATCTTGTCCAAGGCACCGGGGGCGTTGAGATCGACACAGGCGAAGCCTTCCCGCTCGGCCCGCGCCCGTGCGGCGGGGTTGTCGTCCCAGCAGCTGACCTTGGCCCCGCCTGCCTGCAACGCGCGCGCCGCACTCAGGCCCGAGCGGCCCAATCCCAGCACCGCCACGCGTGCGCCTTCCAAGCCCTGTACTGGAATCATCTGCAATCCCCTGCTACCCGTTGACCCCAGAATGGGGGCATGATGCGCCCATCACAAGCCAGAGGCCGCCGAAGATGTCCAGCCCCGCCAAACCTGACCTTGACGATGTGTTGCCGCGCCTCAATGCCATGATGCGCGAGGATGACCACTGGGGTGACGTGGCGGCCTATATCCCGCAACTGGCCAAGGTGGACCCGGCACAGTTCGGCATCGCCGTGGTGACGGCGGATGGCAAATGTCATGTGGCGGGCGATACGCAGGTGCCCTTTTCGGTCCAGTCGATCACCAAGGTCTTTACGCTGGCCATCGCCCTTGGCCGCTCGGGCGACCAGCTCTGGCACCGCGTGGGGCGGGAGCCTTCGGGCCGGGCCTTCAACTCCATCGTGCAGCTTGAGCAGGAACAGGGCCGCCCGCGCAATCCCTTCATCAACGCAGGTGCGATCGTCACCACGGATGAAGTCTTGGGCAACCGCGAGCCGCGCGAGGCGCTGGCCGAGATCCTACGTTTCGTGCGCGAAGCGGCGGGGACGGACGACATCCACATCAATGACACCGTCGCCGCCTCAGAGACCGATTTTGGCCACCGCAACTTTGCGCTGGCGCATTTTCTGGCGAGCTACGGGAACCTCATCAACGCGCCGGAACGGACGCTTGGCACCTATTTCCACCATTGCGCGATGGAGATGACGGTGGAGCAACTGGCGATGGCGGGCCGTTTCTTGATCGAAGCGCCGGACGTGCCGCGTTTGGTGGCCCCCAGCCGCATCCGACGGCTCAACGCGCTGATGCTGACCTGCGGGCATTACGACGGATCAGGCGATTTCGCCTATCGCGTGGGCCTGCCGGGCAAGTCCGGTGTGGGCGGCGGCATCCTGGCCATCGTGCCGGGGCGGGCCAGCATCGCGGTCTGGTCCCCGGGGCTCAACCGCTATGGCAACAGCCAAAAGGGCACCGAAGCACTGGCCCTTTTGGCGCGCCACATGGATTGGTCGATCTTCTAAAGGCTTAGCGCACCTTCAGCGTCGCCAGACCCAGCAGGGCGAGGATCAGTGAGATGATCCAGAAACGGATCACGATCTGCGGCTCGGCCCAACCCTTTTTCTCGTAATGGTGGTGGATCGGCGCCATCAGAAAGACGCGCTTGCCGGTGCGCTTGAAGTAGAGCACCTGCACGATCACCGAGAGCGCCTCCACCACGAAGAGCCCGCCGACGACCGCCAGCACCAACTCGTGTTTCGTCGCCACAGCAATGGCACCCAAGGCCCCACCAAGCGCCAGCGACCCGGTGTCGCCCATGAAGACGGCGGCGGGCGGCGCGTTGTACCACAGGAACCCGAGGCCGCCACCGAAGAGACCGGCGGTGAAGATCAGGATCTCGCCCGTGCCCGGAACGTAATGCACGTCAAGATAATCGGTGAAGTCGACCCGCCCCACGGCATAGGCAATGACGCCAAGCGCTCCGGCGGCGATCATCACCGGCATGATGGCCAGACCATCCAGTCCATCGGTCAGGTTCACCGCATTGGCCGAGCCGACGATCACGATGATGGCGAAAGGCACGAAGAGCACCCCGAGGTTGATCAGCGTGTCTTTGAACACCGGCAGCGCCAGCTGGTACTGCAACTCTGCCGGATGGTATTGCGCGGCCCAATAGCCCGCGATACCCGCGATCAGAAAACCTAGCAAAAGCCGCAGCTTACCCGGCACGCCATCGGTGTTTTGCTTGCTGACCTTGGCGTGGTCGTCGGCATAGCCGATGGCGGCGAAACTCATGGTGACGAAAAGCACCAGCCAGACAAAGGGATTGTCGAGCCGCGCCCAAAGCAGGGTCGAGGTCAGCAAGGCCCCCACGATCAGCAGCCCGCCCATGGTGGGCGTGCCCGCCTTGGCGAAATGCCCCTCTGGCCCGTCATCGCGGATCGGCTGGCCCTTGCCCTGCCGCTTGCGCAGCACTTCGATCAGCGGTTTGCCGAAGATAAAGCCGAACACCAATGCCGTCAGAAACGCCCCGCCCGCGCGGAAGGTGATATAGCGAAACAGGTTAAAAAAATCGCCGCCATCCGACAGCAGCGTCAACCAATAGAGCATATATCGCGTCCTAACTCATCATGTGGGGTGAATCGCCGATCAGGCGGTCGGGACCGGATGGCCCATTTTGCGGATGGCGTCAACAATACCGCCCAGCTTCATCGAAAGCGACCCTTTGATCAGCACGACATCGCCGGAATCGAGCCTTGCGCGGAGTCCTTGCAACATCTCTTCGGCGGTTTCCGTCCAATCGCCGCGCTGATGTTCGGGTAGATTGTCGTAAAAGGCTTTCATCAACGGGCCGACGCAATGCACCACGTCAAGCGCGCGGGTGGCTTCGAGATCGGCGAGACCGGCGTGCAGCGCCACAGCCTCGGGGCCGAGTTCTTTCATATCGCCGACAAAGGCAATCCGCCGCCCCTTGCTGACGCGCCCAATGTCATGTGTCACTTCCGAGGCGGCCAGCACCTCAAGCGCGGCGGCCATGGAGGTCGGGTTGGCGTTATAGCTGTCGTCGATCAATTCCAGCGCCAGATAGGTGTCTACGGGGTCGAACTGGATACGCTCGCGCACCCCGCGCCCGGCATAGGGCGACCAGCGGCCCAGCGATTGTACGGCCAGCGCCCGATCCGCGCCAAGCGCCTCGGCCACTGCCAGTGCGCCAAGCGCGTTCATCGCGAAATGCCGCCCCGGCGTGGCGATCTTGAAGATCAGCGGTGCGCCTTCGACCTCGGCCTGTGCCACGGTGGCATCGCCCTGAACCTTGACCTCGCCCAGCTTGTAGTGATGCCCTGCCTGCCCAAAGGTCGTCTCGCGCAGGCCGCGCTCCAGCGCTTTGGCCAAGACGATATCGCTGTGCTCGTGGTCCGCGTTGATCACCGCCACGCCACCCGGCTCCATCCCGTCAAAGATGCTGGCTTTTTCAACCGCAATGGCGGCGACATCCTTAAAGGCTTCGAGGTGGACGGCGGCGACATTGGTCACCATCGCCGCATCGGGCCGCGCCTGTTTGGCGAGGGGGGCAATCTCGCCGGGGTGGTTCATGCCGATCTCGATCACCGCGTAATCGGTATCGCGCGGCATCCGCGCTAAGGTCAGCGGCACGCCCCAGTGGTTGTTATAGCTGTCGACGCTGGCATGGGCCCGGCCTTGATCGCCAAAGATCGCCAGCAGCATTTCCTTGGTCGAGGTCTTGCCGACGCTGCCTGTCACCGCCGCCACCTTTGCCTGTGGGCCGAGGCGGGCGCGCCCTGCCCGGCCAAGCGCTTCCAGCGCCTGTTGCACATCCTCAACGATCAGCAGCGGCGCATCAGTGGCCACGCCTTCTGGGATATGGGTCACGAGCGCGGCAGCGGCCCCTTTGCTGAGCGCTTGGGCCACAAATTCATGCCCGTCCCGCGCGGCCTTGAGTGCGACGAAGAGATCGCCGGGCTGCAAGGTCCGCGTGTCGATCGAGACACCGTTGCAAGCCCAATCGCCCTGCGCCTGCCCGCCCGTGGCCTCCGCCGCTTCGCTCGCTGTCCAAAGGCTCATGCCAATCTCCCGTCCAGTGCCGCCACGGCCACGCTGGCCTGTTCCACATCGTCGAAAGGCAGCACGTCGTCGCCCACGGTCTGCCCGGTCTCATGCCCCTTGCCCGCGATGAGCAGCGCGTCGCCCGGCTCCAGCGCGTCCACCCCACGCAGGATGGCTTCGGCCCGGTCGCCGACTTCCCAAGCCTCGGGTGCGCCGCCCAGCACGGCGGCACGGATGCTGGCCGGGTCTTCGCTGCGCGGGTTGTCGTCGGTGACGATGACCATATCCGCATGTTGCGCCGCCGCCTGCCCCATCAAGGGGCGCTTGGCACGATCCCTATCACCGCCCGCGCCGACGATGGCGACAAGCCGGCCCATCACATGCGGGCGCATGGCGGCGAGTGCGGTGGCCACCGCATCGGGCGTATGGGCGTAATCGACGAAAACCGCAGCGCCATTGTCGCGGGTGGCGGCAAGCTGCATCCGGCCCCGCACGGTGGTGAGATGCGGCAGCGTGTCGAAGACCTCTTGTGGGTCGGCACCACAGGCGATGACCAGACCGGCCGCCAGCAATACATTGTCGCCCTGAAAACCGCCGATCAGATTGAGCCGCTTTTGATAGGTCTTGCCGCGCCAGTTAAAGCGCAGGTCTTGGCCCGTGGCATCGAACCGCTGGCCTTGCAGATGCAGATCGCCCCCGTCGCGGCCCACGGTGATCACCTCACAGCCCCGCGCGCGGGCGATGGCCGCGATGTCGACGCCTTTTTCATCGTCGATATTGACCACAGCCGTGCCGTCTTCCGGCAGGACACGGGCGAAAAGCGCGGCCTTGGCGGCGAAATAGGCCTCGAAGGTCTCATGATAATCCAGATGGTCTTGGGTGAAGTTGGTGAACCCTGCTGCCTTGAGCGTCACGCCATCCAGCCGCCGCTGGTCAAGCCCGTGGCTCGACGCTTCCATCGCCGCATGGGTGATCCCGTTCGCCGCGGCCTCGGCCAGCGTGCGGTGCAGGGTGATCGGCTCGGGTGTGGTATGGGCCAAGGGGGCGGCCCAAGCGCCTTCGACCCCGGTGGTGCCGAGGTTCACGGCAGGCAATCCCATCTCAACCCAAATCTGACGCACGAAGGTCGAGACGGAAGTTTTCCCATTGGTGCCCGTGACCGCGATCATCGTGGCGGGCTGGCCGCCGAACCAAAGCGCCGCCGTGCGCGTCAGCGCCTCACGCGGGAGGTCGGAGACCACCAGCCCGGCATCCGAGCCTGCCAGTTCCTCGGCGGCGAGTTTGGCGCCCGCCGCATCGGTCAGCACCGCCGCCGCGCCCATGCGCAGGGCGTATTGAATGAACTCGGCCCCATGCACACGGCTGCCGGGCAGAGCCGCAAAGAGCGTGCCCTCGCGCACCTCACGGCTGTCGACCGCGATGCCGGTGATCATAGGGTTGGCCCCCGCCCGCGCGGTCAGCCCGAGAGAGGAAAGGGGTACGGCCCGGTCGGTCATAGAGATGTCTTTTCAGTTGCTGCTGGTCAGCGTTAGCACAGCGTCGTTCACCGGTTCAACAGCGGGGCGCAGCCCCAGCAAAGGCGCGATGCGGCGCACCATCTCGGCGGCTACGGGCACGGCGGTCCACCCCGCCGTGCGGCGCGGTTTCGGGCCCGAGGTCTCAACCGGTTCGTCCAGCGTGACGATCAGCACATATTTCGGATCGTTGATCGGAAATATGCTGGCGAAAGTGTTGATCACCTTGTCGTCGTAATAGCCGCCCGTGGGCTTGGGCTTGTCAGCGGTGCCTGTCTTGCCTGCGATCTGATAGCCCGGCACCTCGGCAAAGCTGGCGGTACCATCGGTCACCACCTTGCGCAGCATCATCCGGGCCTGCGCGGCGGTTCCTTCGGACATGACGCGGGGGCCGAGTTGGGGGGCGGATTGCTTCAACAGCGTAGGCTTCACCGCCCGCCCGCCATTGGCGATGGCGGCGTAGCCCGCGGCAAGGTGCATCGGCGTGCTCGACAGCCCGTGGCCGTAGGAGATCGTCACGCTGGACAGCTCGGTCCAGCGGCTCGGCAACAGCGGCTTGCCGCCTGAGGCTTCGACGATCTCAAAGGGGGTCGGCTCAAAGAAACCGAGGCTTTTGAGGAACTCCTGCTGCCGTTCGATACCGATTTCCAGCGCCATCCGGCCCGTGCCCCGGTTCGAGGAATGCACGATGATGTCGGCGACGCTCAGCTTGCCGTAGTTCTTGTTGCGGAATTCACCGATGCGGAAGCCGCCGACCTTCATCGGGCCGGAGGTGTCGATGATCGTGTCGGCGTTGAACAAGCCCAATTCGACCGCCTGCGCCGCTGCGAAAATTTTGAAGGTCGAGCCTAGCTCATAAACCCCCTGCACGGCGCGGTTGAACAGCGGGCTGTCGGAGGCATCGCCTTGGGTCAAAGGCCGCGGACGGTTGTTGGGATCAAAGTCCGGCAGCGAGGCGACAGAGATCACTTCGCCGGTATGCACATCCATCAGAATGCTGGTGGCCCCTTTGGCGTTCATCAGCTTCATGCCGCCATAAAGCACCCGCTCCGCCGCGGCCTGCACGGTGAGGTCGAGCGACAGCTCTAGAGGTTTGTTGCCATTGGCCGGGTCGCGCAGATAGTCGTCGAAATACTTCTCGGCCCCCGCCACGCCGATCACCTCGGCGGCATGGACGCCTTCCTTGCCATAGCTCGCCCCGCCCAGCACATGGGCTGCAAGCGAGCCGTTGGGGTAAAGACGCATGTCGCGCGGCGCGAACAACAGGCCCGGATCGCCGATATCATGCACGGCCTGCATCTGTTCGGGGCTTATTTTCTTCTTGATCCACAGGAACTTGCGCTTGCCTGTGAAATCCTTAATCAGGCGCTCTTCTTTCAGGTCGGGAAAAATTTTGACCAGCTTTTTCGCGGCCATCTCCGGGTCGATCATGTGGCGCGGCTGCGCATAGAGCGCGTGGGTCTCGAAATTGGTGGCCAGAAGGTTGCCGTTCCGGTCCGTGATATCCGCGCGCGAGGCCGAGATCACGGCCCCCGGCGCATGGCCGCGCGGCTCGGACGGTTCCGACATCGCCAGCAGACCCATACGTCCGCCAATCACGGTGAAGGCACAAAGGAAACAGACCCCGAGCACAAGAAGCCGCCCCTCGGCGCGCATCCGCGCCTTGTCGCGCATCTGCTCATGGCGGATGCGCTTGTTCTCACGTTCGATCGCGTCGGGGTTTTCCCCCTTCTCGCGGGCCTCGAGGATACGGGCCAGCGGGCGCAGCGGGGTGCGGATCATTCAACCTTCTCCTCGGAAAGACCGTTCAGCGCCTCGTAATTCATCGTCGAGACATCCACAGGATCGGTGATCGGCAGCATGGGCTGGGGCGGATAGGCGACTTGATCGACCTGACCAAACTGGCCGGGATGCAGCGGCAACAGGCCCAGACGGTCAAAGTTCAGATCCGCCAGATCGCGCAGCCGGTCCGGGCGGTTCTGAAAGGCCCATTCGGCGCGCAGCACGGCCAGACGGGCGTGGGCGGCGCGGATATTGGCATGCAGCCTGTCGGCATCGCTCAGCGCCTGCTGGGTCGCGTAATTCTCGCGGTAGGCCCAGAAGGCCAATCCAACCACGGCAATGGTGGTGAGGATATACATCACCGTGCGCATCACTCAGATCCCCCTGACCATCGGCATGCCGATGGTTTTCGCGTCAATCTCACCACTGGGCGCGTTGGTGCGCTTGGCGACCCGCAGCTTGGCCGACCGGCTGCGCGGGTTCTCTTCCAATTCCTGCGCGTCAGGGCCAATCGCCTTGCGGGATTTCAGCGTGAACTGCGGCGGTGCCTGCTCCAGCGCGGGGGCGAAACGGTTGGCATTGCCCCCAGCCCCGGCGCGTGCGGTAAGGAAGCGCTTCACCATGCGGTCCTCGACCGAATGAAAGGTCACCACCGCCAGCTTCCCGCCCGGCTTCAACGCCCGCTCGGCGGCCATAAGACCTTGAAAGAGTTCGCCATATTCATTGTTCACCGCAATCCGCAGCGCTTGGAAACTGCGGGTTGCCGGATGGCTCTGGCCGGGCTTGGCGCGCGGCAGGCAGCCTTCGACCAGTTTCGCCAATTCCAGCGTGGTGGTGATCGGCGCCTCTTCGCGGGCGCGGACAATCGCCTTGGCGATCCGACGCGAGGCGCGCTCTTCACCGTATTGAAAGAGGATATTGGCGATCACCTCTTCCTCGGCCTCATTGACCAGATCGGCAGCCGAGGGGCCATCTTGGCTCATCCGCATGTCGAGCGGCCCGTCCTTCATGAAAGAGAACCCACGCTCCGCCTGATCGAGTTGCATGGAGGAGACACCGAGGTCCAGCACCACACCATCGAGGTCTTGGGCATATTCATCCATGCGCGAGAAGACGCCCTGCTGCATGGTGATCCGATCGCCGTAGCCCCCAGCCCATGCCGCCGCCATCTCAAAGGCCAGCGGATCGCGGTCGACAGCCACCACACGCGCGGCACCGGCCTCTAGCAAGCCACGGGTGTAGCCGCCCGCGCCAAAGGTGCCATCGAGCCAGACCCCTTCCACGGGCGCCACGGCAGATAGGATCGGGCGCAGCAGAACGGGGGTGTGAGGGGCAGATGGATCAGAGGCAGCAACCATTCCCTCAGATCTCCATATCACCATCGAGGAACGAGAGCGGATCGACATCGTCGGGCAGTTCCTGCTGCCAGGCCTCTTCCTCGGTCTCGTAGGTTTCGGGCTTCCAGATCTGGAAGGTGTCACCGGCGGCGATAAAGAACGCCTCGCCATTGAGTTCGATCTTGTTGCGCAGCTTGGCGGGCAGCACCAAACGGCCCGTCTCATCTACCGTCGTGGGGAAAGACTGGCCGTGGAACAGGCGCTGAAGCGCCTTACGCTGCATGGAGCCACGCGGCATGCGGTCGATCTTGGCGTCGACCTCTTCGATGGCTTCCATGGTGTAGCATTCAAGGTAGTTGCGGCGGTGATCGCCATAGACGATGACCAGTTCGGGATTGTCGCCGTTCTTCCAGTTCGGGTCGCCAGCCTCCAACACACGCCGAAAAGAGGCTGGGATAGACACCCGCCCCTTCGTATCGACCTTGTGGTGGCTTTCGCCTCTGAACCTGCGGCTCACTTGTTGTCCCTGCCTCTTGCGCCTTTGCGCTTAAACTCGTTGTCCGCCTCAATCCCCTGCCCCGGAAATGGAAACGGCGGGTTGATCTGCTGCCACTGATCAACCCGCCGCCCACGTCCCGCAGCTTGGCGGGGGAAGTCCGACTGCGCGCGCCACCTGGGGGGATGTCTGCTCGCTCGCGCGCCGGATCTCTTTGGTCTGATGAAAGCGAGGTGCCTGTATGAAACCTGCTAGGTTTTGATTTATTTTGGGGTCGTTTGTTGCCCCGTGTCCCGTTCTCATCCGATGCATTAGGGATGCCATGGGAATTGATGGGCGTCTAGATATTTTTTGGATTTCCGCCCAATATTTTGTTTTGCACAGGCTGTGAGAACAACATCTGGTATAACTTTTCGGGTGCCGCGTGGCTTAATTTGGGATTATTTAAGTCCGAAACACTATATCTTGTTAACGAATTGCGACCTGCACAATATCCCACAGTTTCCCACTAAAATTTGCTCACATAGTTATCCACAGGACGTGTTCGTTGCCTGTTCCGCAGAATGCGTCCAGGGCGTTCGAATTGCACGCCAATTCCCGTGGCTGCGAATCGGGCAAGACCCCCAATGAAGCAAGGGGCGCCCATGATTTCCCAGACTTCCCATGCATTCCCGCGACTTTTCCCATGACCTCCCAGCGGCCCATGCCTTCCCAGCCGCATAGCCCTCCTGACAGCGGTATCTTGTCCTTTCGGCCCACGCACGGCATGTAATGGCGCGAAACGGAGGGAGTGCATCATGATCCAAGCCACGGCTCTATTTACCCACGCGCTGAACATGCTCTTTCACGCGCCCTCGACCACGCTGCGGGTGATCCTGCCTGCGGTGCTCTGGGTGATGGGGGCCGCCGCTGCCGCGGGCCTACTGGCGGGGGATACGCTTGGGGCGATGGATCAGGTGATCGACAACGCCGCACCGCCACCTGCGGGCCAACTTCTGATCCTGATCGCCTGCGGGCTGGCGGGCATCCTTGGCTATGCGCTGATGGCCATCCTCTGGCACCGCTATGTCTTGCTTGATCACGACGCAAGCGCCCTGCGCCCGGGCATGGGGCTGTTCTGGGCCTATGTCTGGCGGGCTATCGTTCTGGGCTTCGTGCAGTTTCTCGCGGCCATTCCCATCGGCCTTGCCATGCTACTTCTGGGCGGGCTGACTGGGTCGAGCCCGGCGGCACTGCTGTTGATCGGGCTGGTGGCAGGGGTGGCCTTCCTTTGGCTGGCGCTGCGGCTCAGCCTCGTTCTGCCCGCCGCCGCTCTTGGCCACGTCATGTCGGTCCGCGACAGCTGGCGCGCGACCGAGCCTTTGGCCGGCACGCTTTGGGCGCTGGCCGTTTTGCTGGCAGTGGTGAACACGTTGCTCGGCGTAATCGCCAGCATGTTGCTGCCCGCCGACCCCGGCCTGCGACTCATGCTGGATTCCCTGCTCTACCTTATAGAGGGGCTGGTTTTCGTCTCGATGCTGACCACACTTTACGGCCACCTGATCGAAGGGCGCGAGCTGGGGTAACCGCCCGCGCCACCCTCATCAGGCCATGCCACCCTCGACCAAGCCCTTTGCGAGCCGGGCATAGGCACCAGCCATCGGCCCCTCGCCCGCGGCGACTGGCGTACCGCTATCCCCGGCCAAACGGGTATCGAGATCAATCGGCAGGCTGCCCAAAAGCGGCACGCCCATCTTCTCGGCCTCCGCCGCCACACCGCCTTGGCCGAAGATCTCATGCTGAGAGCCGCAATCAGGGCAGACGAATGTCGACATATTCTCGATCAATCCCAGCACCGGGGTTTTCAATGTGGCGAACATGTCGAGCGCCTTGCGCGCGTCGATCAAGGCTACGTCCTGCGGGGTGCTGACCACGATGGCGCCCGAAAGCTCGGACTTGGTGCAAAGCGTCAGCTGCACATCGCCGGTGCCGGGTGGCAGATCGACGAGCAGCACGTCAAGCTCACCCCATTCTACCTGCCCCAGCATCTGCTGCAGCGCGCCCATCAGCATCGGCCCACGCCAGACGACGGCCTTACCCTCTTCCAACATGAAGCCGATCGACATCATGGTGACGCCATGGGCCTGCAAGGGAATGATCGTCTTGCCGTCGGGGCTGGCGGGGCGCTTGTTGACCCCCATCATGCGCGGCTGGCTGGGACCATAGATATCGGCATCCAGAAGCCCCACCTTGCGCCCGGCCCGCGCCAGCGCCACGGCGAGGTTGGAACTGACGGTAGATTTGCCCACACCGCCCTTGCCAGAGCCGATGGCGAGGATGCGCTTCACGCCGCTGGGTTTCATCGGCCCCTCTTGCGGTTTGGGATGCCCGCCGACCTTGAGACTGGGCGCTTTCGGTGCGGGGCCATGCGCGGTCAACGCGACCGATACATCACCCACCCCCGGCAGATCGCGGACCACCTGCTCTGCCGCGTCGCGCAACGGTGCCATCTGCCGCGCAACATCGGCATTGGGCGCTTCGATAACGAATCGCACCTTATCGCCTTCGACCACCAGCGCGCGGACCAGATCATGGGACAGCAGGCTCTTGCCGTCGGGCAGTTGCACCCGCGCGAGCGCCGCTTCGACTTCTGCTTTGGTCACAGACATGCGCAAATTCTCCTCTATTACGGCTTCTGAAATGGCAGGTTCTGCGCCAAGCGCAAGGGGACGGCCCTTTTTGCATAGGGAAGAGGCGCAATGCCCAAGGATTACGCAGGGGCACCATGTTTTTGCCGCATAGCAGCATTGCAAAAAGAAATATTGTGCACGCGCAGCAATTAGCGCTAACTTAGGTTAATAGGCAGGGCCAAGCGCCCCGCTTTCGGAAAGACCAGACACATTCTTCCTCCTCCCGAATGTGTCTGATTTTACCAAGACTTGGATGCATCCACTCCTCCTCCCGGATGCAGGCAAGTTTGGAAAGACCAGACGCGTCCATCCTCCTCCCGGATGTGTCTGTTATTGGCGGCGACATCTACCTCCTCCCAGATGTCGTCGCCCCCTTTCCCCCCTCCCCATATATGACAGTTTTATGACCCTGCGCCCTTTCACTGCGCGGGCAAAACCGTTTTTTATCAATAAGTTGCGCCATTCAGAACCTATGCGCTTTCTGCATAGCGGCATTGACTTTATGCCCGTTGTGCAAATGCAGAAAGGGCGTAAATAGCAGGCAACGAGATGATCCACAGATGAAAAAAGAGGCGCCGAAATGGCTTACATGAACACAACCACTGCAAACACAACTTCCGTCTTCGCCCGTATCGGCGGCGCATTTGAAGCACTGGCAACCCGCTACAAACAGCACCGTCTGTACCGTGAAACTTTCGACGGTCTGAGCGCGTTGAGCAACCGCGAACTGGCCGACCTTGGTCTGAGCCGTTCCGAACTGCGCCGCGTCGCGTGGGAATCTTCCCGCGGCTAAGCAGAGATAGAGATCGGACGTCAGAACCCCTCCCTGTTCTGCCGTCTGAAAGCCGGGGTGCGCGTCACTTTCCTCCTCCCTGAATGAGGCGGACCCCGCAAGGAGACCCGAAGCCGACCCTCCCTCGACGCTTCGGGCCGACATAGAAACGGCGGCACCTTCCTCCCAAGGTGTCGTCGTTTTTGTTTGTAAGGCCTTGTTGAGGCAGGCTTTTGGCAGCCCGCCCCAGGATACGCTTTTAGAAGGGAACGTCTTTCCCGCCGGTCAAGAAGCGCGAGACGACCTTTTTGGTCCCGGCCTTCTCAAAGGCGACTTCCATCTTGTCACCTTCGATGCCAATCACTTCGCCATAGCCGAATTTATCGTGAAAAACACGCTCACCCATCTCAAAAGCGGCGACCGCTTGCATGTCGATCGTGACATTGCGGCTTTCGCGCGGCTGGCTGGTGCCCCGCGCCCCGCTGCGCGATTGCAGGCGCTTCCAGCCCGGTGAATTATAGACATTCGCGCTTGCCGCGCGGTCATGTAGATCCGATTGCGGCATAGCCGCGCCAAAACCACCGCCGTAAAGCCCCGGCGGGGTCAGCACATCCACATGTTCTTCGGGCAGCTCATCAATGAAACGCGACGGCATCGCATTTTGCCATTGGCCAAAGACCCGGCGATTGGCAGCGAAAGAGATGGTGCAAATCCGCTCCGCCCGGGTGATGCCGACATAGGCCAGCCGCCGCTCCTCTTCGAGCCCCTTCATCCCGCTTTCATCCATCGAACGCTGCGAGGGGAACAGCCCATCTTCCCAGCCTGGCAGGAAAACAATGGGGAATTCCAAGCCCTTGGCCGCGTGCAGCGTCATGATCGACACCTTCTCACCATCGCCCTCCTGCTCATTATCCATGATCAGGCTGACATGTTCGAGGAAGCCCTGCAGGTTCTCGAACCCCTCCAAGGCTTTGACGAGTTCCTTAAGGTTTTCCAGCCGCCCCGGCGCTTCGGGCGTTTTGTCATTCTGCCACATGCCGGTATAGCCGCTTTCGTCGAGAATCATCTCGGCCAGTTCGACATGAGACACTTCAGGCGGGCCGTAATCCACCCGCAGCGGCGCGGCACCATCATCGAGCACCGAGTCGTCCTCGCTGATCTCGATCCGCGGGCCTTGCAGCATGGATGACCAACGGTCGATCCCGTCGATCAAAAGCCGCAGTTGCGCCGCCCCTTTGCCGCTGATCCCGCCATGGGCGAGAAGGATTCGTGCGCCTTCGACAAGGTTCACCCCATGATCCCGCGCCGTGCGCTGGATTTTCTGCTGCGCCTTCTCGCCCAAACCCCGCTTGGGCGTGTTCACAATCCGCTCAAAAGCCAGATCATCATCGGGGCTGGTGACCACGCGGAAATAGGCCATGGCGTCGCGGATTTCCAAACGCTCATAGAATCGCGGGCCGCCGATCACCTTATAAGGCAGGCCTATGGTCAAAAACCGGTCCTCAAAAGCGCGCATCTGGTGGCTCGCCCGGACGAGAATCGCCATATCGTCAAGCGAGAAGGGGTCGAGCCCCCTCGTTCCGCGCTGCGCGGATTCAATCTCATCCCCGATCCAACGCGCCTCTTCCTCGCCATCCCAATGGCCGATCAGACGGACCTTTTCGCCCTCGGTCTCTTCGGTCCAGAGCGTCTTGCCCAAGCGCCCCTCATTGCCCGCGATCACGCCCGAGGCGGCGGCGAGGATATGCGGGGTCGAGCGGTAATTCTGCTCAAGCTTGACCACATGGGCGCCGGGGAAATCCGTTTCAAACCGCAGGATGTTGCCCACTTCAGCCCCGCGCCAGCCATAGATCGATTGATCATCGTCCCCCACGCAGCAGATGTTCTTGTGCCCCTGCGCCAAAAGCCGCAGCCACAGATATTGGGCCACGTTGGTATCCTGATATTCGTCGACGAGGATGTATTTGAACCAGCGCTGATACTGCGCCAACACATCCGGGTGCGCCTGGAAAATCGTCACCATATGTAGCAGAAGATCGCCGAAATCGGTCGCGTTCAACTCGATCAGACGGCGTTGATATTGCGCGTAAATTTCCGGCCCGCGGTGATTGTATGCCCCGGCATCCGCGCTCGGGATCTTGTCCGGGGTCAGCGCGCGGTTCTTCCAGCCGTCGATGATCCCCGCCAGCATCCGCGCGGGCCAGCGCTTGTCGTCGATCCCTTCGGCGGCGACCAATTGTTTGAGCAGGCGCAACTGGTCATCCGTATCGAGAATCGTGAAATTGCTTTTCAGCCCCACCAATTCCGCATGCCGCCGCAGCAGCTTGACGCAGATCGCGTGAAAGGTGCCGAGCCATGGCATCCCCTCGACCTGCTGGCCCAGCATCTGGCCCACGCGGTTCTTCATCTCCCGCGCGGCCTTGTTGGTGAAAGTAACCGCCAGAACCTCATGTGGGCGCGCGCGCCCGGTGTTGAGCAGATGCACGATTCGCGCCGTCAACGCCCGCGTTTTGCCGGTGCCCGCCCCAGCGAGCATCAGCACGGGGCCATCCAAAGTCTCCACCGCGGCCCGTTGGTCGGGGTTCAACCCCTCCAGATAAGGCTGCGGACGCGCGGCCATGGCGCGGGCGGACAGGGAGGCGCCCTCAAAGGCGTCCATTTCGTCAAAATCACTCATGCCCGCAATCTAGCGCGTCCGGGGTACGAGATAAAGAGACGTTCCTCAAATGTTCTTTCGAAAGATATTCAAGTCCCGATTTGGTACCGCCGCGGGCAAAACCGAGTGAATTTAAAATGCGGGGGAAATCTTTACCCGTTGATAATGCTTTGGCGGCAATGTGCTGACACAACGATAAACGAGAGGAACCGCTCATGTTCAGAAACGATGATACTTCGGTACTGCGCCGAGAGATTGACCGGTTCAAACTGCCGATGTTCATTGCGGAATTGAACGCCGACAGCGGGCATTTCGAACTTTTGGCCCTCAACACCGCCCATGAGGCGCATAGCGGCATGGTGATGAGTGAGGTGATAAACCGCCCCCTGCACAGCTTCATGCCCCATGAAGAGGCTGAGGCGGTCAATGAACGCTATGCGCGCTGCGTCTCGAACGCGGGGCAAATCCGCTATCGCGAGATGCTGCATATGCCGCGCGGGCCGCTGATTTGGGACACCACGTTGCATCATGTGCAATCCTACCGCGGTCTTGACCGGGTGGTGGGCAGCGCCATCGTTGTGGAGCGGGTGCAGCGGGACAACCGCGATACCCTCGCTTTTGAAGATGTCCGCTATTTCGCGGCGACATCCTCGTTCAAACTCGAACAAATCTCGACGGTGCTGGATGCCGCCGAAAAGGGGCTGATCGATCCGGCGAAGCTTACCGGGTCGGCGGGGATGCTGGCCGGGCTCTGCCGCGCCATCGACAGCACCATGCAAGAGCTACGCTCGATCGCGCAGGAACGTCTGGATGCCGAGGCCAATCCGACCGTGCATCTGATCGACATGGAGGACGCCAGCGCCAGTGAAGGGGACGAAATCGAAGCAGCCATCGCGGCGCTTGTGGATATGGCCGACAACCTACCGACACCGCCGGGCCGCAAGGTAAGCGAGGCCGCACCGCTCGCCCGGTCCGTTTTCCGACAGTAACTGGTTGCGCCCCACCCGGACGGCAGCACCCTCACCCCGGCTCCGACCCAGCCACGCCATCTGGACAATCCGTAACCCTTTGGCGCAAATGCCGCCATGGACCTACATGCAACCTACCCCGCCCTTTCGGACCTTCGCAGCCGCGCGCAGTCGCGCCTGCCTAAATTCGTTTGGGAATACCTTGATTCCGCCACCGGGACGGAGGCCACCAAACACCGCAACCGCGCGGCCCTAGACCGCGTCGGGTTGATGCCCTCGGTGTTGCACGGCGAATTCACACCTGACCTCAGCGTTGATCTGATGGGGCAAAAGCTCCCCCTGCCCTTCGGCATGTCCCCCTTGGGCATGTCCGGCCTGATCTGGCCCGATGCCGAAGCCCATCTTGCCCGCGCGGCGGGTCGCGCCGGCATCCCCTTCGGCCTGTCCACCGTGGCCGCGACCTGCCCGGAAGATGTAGCGCCCCATCTTGGCGCGCATGGTTGGTTCCAGCTCTACCCCCCGCGCGACCCGGAAATTCGGACCGATATGCTGGCGCGGGCCAAGGCTGCGGGTTTCACGACTTTGGTCCTGACCGTCGACGTGCCGGTCGCCTCGCGCCGTGAGCGGCAGACCCGTTCTGGCCTGACCAGCCCGCCCAAACTGACCCCACGGCTGCTGGCGCAGGTCGCGATGCGCCCCGCTTGGGCCATGGGGATGGCCCGTCGGGGTCTGCCGCATATGAAAATGCTCGACAAATACACCGAAGGCACGGCCACCGCGAACCTGCCGCCGACCGCGCATGTGGGCTATCTGCTGCGCACCGCGCCCGATTGGGACTATTTGCATTGGCTGCGCGATCACTGGGAAGGGCCGCTGGTGATCAAAGGCGTGCTGCGCCCCGAAGACGCCACGAAGATGGAAAAGGCCGGGGCCGATGCGATCTGGGTCTCGAACCACGCAGGCCGCCAGTTCGACGCGGCCCCCGCCAGCGCCGAGGCGCTGCCCGCCATTCGTGCCGCCACGAAACTGCCGGTGATCTTTGACAGCGGCGTGGAATCGGGCCTCGACATTCTACGTGCCTTCGCGCTCGGCGCGGATTTCGTCATGCTGGGCCGGGCCTTCCACTTTGCCCTCGCCGCCCTTGGGCCGCGCGGGGTCGATCACCTGATCGATGTGCTTGCCCGCGACCTGACCGCCAATATGGGACAGCTGGGCGCGCGGAACCTGCGCGACCTCCCTCCCCCCTTTGATCTGTCGCCGCTCTGATCGGAAAGCTTGCAGAAATGTGACAAAGACGGCCACAGCCCTCTTGCGCTGCACCGCAGCATCCCTAAGCTGCCTTTAGAACCAGCAGGGGAGACCAGCCAGTGACCGATTTTAAAAAGATCCTGATCGCGAACCGTGGTGAGATCGCGATCCGCATCATGCGCGCCGCCAATGAGATGGGCAAGAAAACGGTCGCGGTCTACGCCGAAGAGGACAAGCTGGGCCTGCACCGTTTCAAAGCGGATGAGGCCTATCGCATCGGTGAGGGCCTCGGCCCCGTTGCGGCCTATCTCAGCATTGACGAGATGATCCGCGTGGCCAAGGCGGCGGGTGCCGATGCCATCCATCCGGGCTATGGCCTGCTGTCGGAAAACCCCGAGTTCGTGGACGCCTGCGAGAAGAACGGCATCACCTTCATCGGCCCGCGGGCCGAGACGATGCGCGCCTTGGGAGACAAAGCCTCTGCCCGCCGCGTCGCGATGGCGGCGGGCGTGCCCGTCATCCCCGCCACCGAAGTGCTGGGCGAAAACATGGACGCGATCCGCGCCGAGGCGGCCGAGGTCGGCTACCCCCTGATGCTCAAAGCCTCTTGGGGCGGCGGCGGGCGCGGGATGCGGCCGATCATGTCCGAAAAGGAACTGGAAGAAAAAGTCCGCGAAGGGCGCCGCGAGGCCGAAGCCGCTTTCGGCAATGGCGAGGGCTATCTGGAAAAGATGATCCTGCGCGCCCGCCATGTCGAAGTGCAGATCCTCGGCGACAAACAGGGCGACATTTACCATCTGTACGAACGCGACTGCTCGGTCCAGCGCCGCAACCAAAAGGTCGTCGAACGCGCCCCCGCCCCCTATCTGAGCGAGGAGCAACGCGCCGAAATTTGCGAATTGGGCCGCAAAATCTGCGCCCATGTGAACTATGAATGCGCGGGCACCGTCGAATTCCTGATGGATATGGAAACCGGCAATTTCTACTTCATCGAGGTGAACCCCCGCGTGCAGGTCGAACATACCGTCACCGAAGAAGTCACCGGCATCGACATCGTCCGCGCCCAGATCCTCATTGCCGAAGGCAAACCGCTGGCCGAAGCGACGGGCAAGGCGCGGCAGGAGGACATCACCCTCACCGGCCACGCCCTGCAGACCCGCGTCACCACCGAAGACCCGCAGAACAATTTCATCCCCGACTATGGCCGCATCACCGCCTACCGCTCGGCCACCGGCATGGGCATCCGGCTCGACGGCGGCACGGCCTATGCGGGCGGGGTCATCACGCGCTATTACGACAGCCTGCTGACCAAGGTCACCGCCAAGGCGCCGACGCCCGAGATGGCCATCGCCCGGATGGACCGCGCCCTGCGCGAGTTCCGGGTGCGCGGGGTCAGCACCAACATCGCCTTCGTCGAGAATCTGCTGAAACATCCAACGTTTCTGAGCAACGAATACACCACCAAATTCATCGACGAGACGCCCGAGCTGTTCCAGTTCGAGCAACGCCGCGACCGTGCGACCAAGGTGCTGACCTATATCGCCGACATCACCGTAAACGGCCATCCAGAGACCAAGGGCCACGCCCTGCCCGCCGCCCATGTCCGTGACCCGAAGCCGCCCGCGCTGCGCGGCGAGCCGCAGATGGGCACGCGTAACCTCTTGGAACAAAAGGGCCCCGAGGCCGTGGCCGAGTGGATGGGCCAACAGCGGCAACTGCTCATCACCGACACCACCATGCGCGATGCGCATCAGTCGCTCTTGGCCACGCGGATGCGCAGCCTTGATATGATCAAGGTGGCCCCCGCCTATGCCGCCAATCTGCCGCAGCTCTTCTCGGTCGAATGCTGGGGCGGGGCGACTTTCGATGTGGCCTATCGCTTCTTGCAGGAATGCCCGTGGCAACGCTTGCGCGACCTGCGCGCGGCCCTGCCCAATGTGATGACCCAGATGCTGCTGCGCGCCTCCAACGGGGTGGGCTATACCAATTACCCCGACAACGTGGTGCAGAAATTCGTGGCCACGGCGGCCAATACCGGCGTCGACGTGTTCCGCGTGTTCGACAGTCTCAACTGGGTCGAAAACATGCGCGTGGCGATGGATGCGGTCGTAGAATCCGGCAAGATTTGCGAGGGCACGATCTGCTACACGGGCGACATCTTTGACCCGGACCGGGCGAAATACGACCTTCAGTATTACGTCAATATGGGCAAGGAACTGAAAGCCGCCGGCGCGCATGTGTTGGGGCTGAAAGACATGGCAGGCCTGTTGAAACCCGCTCAGGCCCGCGCGCTCGTCAAGGCGTTGAAATCCGAGGTTGGTCTGCCGATCCATTTCCACACCCATGACACGGCGGGCAGTGCCACGGCCACCATCCTCGCCGCCTCTGAGGCGGGCGTCGATGCGGTCGACTGCGCGATGGATGCGCTTTCGGGCAACACCTCTCAGGCGACGCTCGGCACTGTGGTTTCGGCCCTGCAACATACCGACCGCGACACCGGGATCGACATGAAGGCCGTGCGCGAAATCTCTGATTATTGGGAAGAAGTGCGTGGCCATTACGCCGCCTTCGAGACCGGGATGCAGGCGCCCTCCTCCGAGGTTTACTTGCACGAGATGCCCGGCGGCCAGTTCACCAATCTCAAGGCGCAGGCCGCCTCTATGGGGCTGGAAGACCGCTGGCCCGAGGTGGCGCGCACCTATGCGGACGTGAACCAGATGTTCGGCGATATCGTGAAGGTCACGCCCTCTTCCAAAGTGGTGGGCGACATGGCGTTGATGATGGTCTCCCAAGGGCTGACCCGGGCGCAGGTCGAAGACCCGAATGTCGATGTCTCCTTCCCCGACAGCGTGATCGACATGATGCGCGGCAACCTCGGCCAGCCGCCCAATGGCTTCCCGGCGGGCATCGTCAAGAAGGTGCTGAAAGGCGAGACGCCGAACACCGAACGCCCCGGCAAACATCTGGCACCTGTCGATCTAGAAGCCGTGCGCAAAGAGCTTTCCGAGCAGTTGGACGGCCTGCAGATCGACGACGAAGACCTCTGCGGCTATCTGATGTATCCCAAGGTGTTCCTCGACTACATGGGCCGCCACCGCGTCTATGGCCCGGTGCGCACCCTGCCCACGCATACCTTCTTCTATGGCATGGAACCGGGGGCAGAGATCTCGGCCGAGATCGATCCCGGCAAAACCTTGGAAATCCGTCTTCAGGCTGAATCTGAGGCCGGAGAGGATGGCGAGGTGAAGGTCTTCTTTGAACTCAACGGCCAGCCGCGGGTGATCCGCGTGGCGAACCGGCTGGTCAAGGATGCCACCGTGCAGCGCCCCAAGGCCGAGGCAGGCAATCCCGACCACATCGGCGCGCCAATGCCGGGGGTCGTGGCCTCCGTCGGGGTGAAGGCGGGCCAGCCGGTCAAGGCGGGCGACCTGATCTTGACCATCGAGGCGATGAAGATGGAGACGGGCCTTCACGCGGAACGCGATGCGGTGGTAAAGGCCGTGCATGTGCAGGCCGGTGGCCAGATCGATGCGAAAGACCTGCTTGTCGAGTTAGAGTAAATCACCCTCGGGCGCGGCCCCTTGCCGCGCCCCCACAAGGAGCAAGCCGATGCACCTCTCTGCGATAACCCTGATCGTGCCCGACTATGACGCCGGCATCGCCTTTTACTGCGGCGTCATGGGGTTCGAACTGACCGAGGACGTCGATCAGGGCCGCAAACGCTGGGTCCGCGTCACCCCGCCGGGCGGTGAGACGGGGTTTGTTCTGGCCCGGGCGGACGGAGAGGCGCAGCGCGCCGCCATCGGCAATCAGGGCGCGGGGCGTGTTTGGCTGTTCTTGAAGGTCGAGGATTTCGCGGCGGAGTTTGACCGCATGACCGCTGCGGGCGTGACCTTTGAAGAAGAAGCGCGTCATGAGCCCTATGGCAAAGTGGCCGTTTTTCGCGATCCTTTCGGAAACCGCTGGGATTTGCTGGGCGATTGACCCCTCCCGCGGCTCCGCGCCGCATTGCCATTGCCCGGCCCATCGCTATTTTGGCTTTTGACTGAGCCTGAGCGATCCCATGCCCTACGAATGGACAACCCCGCCCCGCGCCACTCCGCAGCAGATGCGCCTTTGGCCGCATCAATCCCTGCCCGCGCGCGGTTTTGCGGCCTTTATGCTTGCCACCTTTACGCTGGCTATGATTCCGCTTTTCGCCATGCTCGGCACCGCCCTGCTCTGGGGGCTACTGCCCTTCGTGCTTCTGGCCTTGGGGACGGTCTATTGGGCCTTGCAACACAATCACCGCGCCCGCCAGATCGAAGAGGTGCTGACCCTCGACGACACCACGGCGCGGCTGGTGCACACCACCGCCAAGGGCGAGGTCAAGGATTGGGACTGTAACCGCTACTGGACCCAAGTGAAGAAATACGACGATGACGGCCCCGTGCCGCATTACGTCACCCTACGCGGCGAGGGCCGCGAGGTTGAGATCGGCGCCTTTCTCAGCGAAGAAGAGCGCATCGCGCTCTACGACGATCTGGCGCGTCATCTGCAAAACTGAAAAGGGCCAGACACTAAAAAGGGTCAGACCTTGCGGCCCAGCCCTCTGTTTTTCAACTCAAGCGCGGCTCAGCTCAGGCGGTCTTTAATGACCGGGCCCACTGAGCCGAAATCCATCTGGCCGGTATACCGCTCTTTCAACAGCCCCATGACCTTGCCCATGTCGCGGATCGAGGTCGCACCGACATCGGCCACGGCCTTATCCACGGCGGCGGCGGTTTCGGTGACGCTGAGCTGCCTTGGCAGGAATTCTTCGATCACCTCGACCTCTTCGCGCTCGCGCTCCGCAAGGTCCAGCCGTCCGCCCTCTTCATAGGCGCGCGCCGATTCCTGACGCTGTTTGGCCATTTTGCTGAGGATGCCCAGCACCTCGGCATCCGACACGCCCTCATCCTTGCCGTTGGCCCGGGCGGCGATGTCCTTGTCCTTGATCGCGGCATTGATCAGCCGCAGCGTCGAAAGCCGGTCCGCCGCCTTGTCTTTCATGGCCTGTTTCAAAGCATCCGAGATGCGCATCCGCAATGACATGGTGGTTTCCTGTGTTTCGCTAAATCCAAGGGTCGCAGCTTAGCGGCTCTCTGGCTGCGGAGCAATGGGGGGCGACCACAGGTAAACCCCTGTTCTGAAACGATATCTCATTTCCCTCCGCCTATTGACCCCGCGCCCGCGCGGGATTAGGTTGCCACCCGTTTACCCGCCCCTTTCTGCCCGGAGACTGCCCCATGTCCGCGCCCGCTCGCCCACGCCCAACCGCCTGCCTTGCCCTTGCGGATGGATCGATTTTCTACGGCATGGGGTTTGGCGCGACCGGCCAGACCGTGGCGGAGTTGTGCTTCAACACCGCGATGACCGGCTACCAAGAGATCATGACCGACCCGTCCTATGCGGGCCAGATCGTGACCTTCACCTTCCCGCATATCGGCAATGTCGGCACCAACCCCGAAGATGATGAGACCGGCGATCCGGTCGCCGCGGGCATGGTCGTCAAATGGATGCCCACTACGCCCAGCAGCTGGCGCAACATTCAGCCGCTGTCGGATTGGCTGGCATCGCGCGGCCGCATCGCCATCGGCGGTGTCGACACCCGCCGCCTGACCCGCGCAATTCGCCAGCAAGGTGCGCCGCACGCCGCCCTCGCCCACGACCCGGGTGGCAACTTCGACATCGAAGCGCTGGTCGCCGCCGCGCGCGATTTTGCCGGGCTCGAAGGGATGGATCTGGCCAAGGACGTGACCTGCGCCCAGACCTATCGCTGGAATGAGATGCGGTGGGCATGGCCCGACGGCTACGCGCCACAGACCGAAGCCAAGCACAAGGTCGTCGCCGTGGACTATGGCGCGAAACGCAACATCCTGCGCTGCCTCGCCTCTGCGGGCTGCGATGTGACCGTTCTGCCCGCCACCGCGACCTATGAGGACATCATGGCCCATGAGCCCGATGGCGTCTTCCTCTCCAACGGTCCCGGCGATCCGGCGGCGACGGGCGCCTATGCCGTGCCGATGATCCGCGAGGTTCTGGACAAAACCGATCTGCCGGTCTTTGGCATTTGCCTTGGCCACCAGATGCTTGCGCTAGCGCTTGGGGCGACCACCGTTAAGATGAGCCACGGCCATCACGGCGCCAACCACCCGGTCAAGGATTACGACACCGGCAAGGTCGAGATTACCTCGATGAACCACGGTTTCGCTGTCGACGGGCAATCCCTGCCCGAGGGCGTGCGCGAGACGCATGTCTCGCTCTTTGACGGGTCGAACTGTGGCATCCGCGTCGATGGCCGCCCGATCTGGTCGGTCCAGCACCACCCCGAAGCCAGCCCCGGCCCGCAAGACAGCTACTACCTGTTCGAACGGTTTAGCGAGGCGATGGCTGAGCGCGGCGCGTAAAATTCTCTACATGCACTGATTGCACAGGCGACTTTTAACTCTCGATTAACGGTCGCCTGCCAGTCTCATTCCGGAACCTCGACGGGGCACGGAATGAGCAACCTTCGCCTGAAACTCTCAGCGCCGCGGATGGCCACCGCGCCCGCCCGCCGGATGCGGTTGGGCCAACATCTGATCGCCGCAGGGGTCATTGGCCCGCGCGATCTGCTGCACGGGCTTGACCTACAGCGCCGCATCGACGCCCCTCTGGGGGAAGTTCTGGCCACCGAAGGCTTGGTCGCCCCCGATGACATCGTCAAAGCGCTTGCCCGGCAGTATGGCGCCCAACCTGTCGACTTGACCCGCAGCCCCTGCGATCAACGTCTTGCGGCTCGGATACCAGCGCGTCTCTCTCTCCAATACGGTGCCGTGCCATGGCTGGAACTTGGGGACCGGCTTTTCGTGGCCAGCGGTCGCCCCGCGGAATTTCCTCAACTTTGCAAAGCTTTGGGGGAGCGGGGGAAAACCTTGGTGTTGGTCGTCGCCGACCCCCGGCAGGTGCAGACCCAGATCGGCAGGCTCTATGCCGCGGAACTCGCGGAACATGCCGTCACCCGCGTCGCGGATGCAGAAAGCTGTCGGAACTGGGGCGTGCGCAGCTGGAAACGACGGTTTGCGCTGCGAGCTGTTTTGCTGTCCGTCTTTGCGCTACTGGTGCTTTTCCCCTCCACCCTCCTTACAATCGCTCTCCTCTGTGGCGCGCTCACACTGCTGCTAACCAGCGGGCTCAAAGCCGCGGCCCTTTGGGCCTCTCTCACCCGGCCCAAGCCCCCACGGTCGCCGCCAAATGCCGCAGAGATTAAGGGATTTCGCCTGCCCCGTGTCTCGGTCCTCGTGCCCTTGCTGCATGAGGAAGAGATCGCGCAGGCGCTGATCGCGCGGCTTTCGCGGCTCACCTACCCAAAATCGCTGCTGGAGGTGGTTCTGGTCCTCGAAGCGAGCGATAAGCTCACACGTGCGACCATCGCACGCACGCCCTTGCCGCCATGGATCAGCGTGATCGAAGTGCCCGATGCCGGCGCGCTCAAGACCAAGCCCCGCGCGTTGAACTACGCGCTCGATTTCTGCCGCGGCAGCATCATCGGCGTTTGGGATGCGGAGGATGCGCCGGAGCCCGACCAGATCGAACAGATTGTCACCCGCTTTCACAATGCGCCCGAAAATACTGCTTGTTTGCAGGGGGTTCTGGATTTCTACAACAGCCGCGGCAATTGGATGGCCCGCTGTTTTTCGATCGAATATGCGACATGGTGGCGGGTGATCCTACCGGGCGTGGCCCGGCTAGGGCTGGTCGTCCCGCTGGGCGGCACCACGCTGTTTTTCCGGCGCGACATCCTCGAAAGGATCGGCGCTTGGGACGCCCATAACGTGACCGAGGATGCCGATCTCGGCCTCCGGCTGGCGCGGCGCGGCTATGTGACCGAACTGATGCGCACCACCACCTATGAAGAGGCCAATTGCCGCCCCTGGCGTTGGGTGCGGCAAAGATCCCGTTGGCTGAAGGGCTATCTCATCACTTGGGCGGTCCATATGCAAAGCCCACGCGCCCTGCTGAAAGACCTCGGCCCCCTGCGGTTCATCGGCGTGCAGGCGATCTTTCTCGCCACGGTTTCGCAATTCGCCCTCGCGCCACTTCTCTGGTCGCTGTGGCTGAGTTTTTTCGGGCTGTATCACCCGGTCACGGACTGCCTTGCGCCACCCGTCCTGACGGCGATCTTCGCGCTGTTCATTATGGCGGAATTGCTGAACTTCTGCGCCGCCACCATCGCGGTCTCAAACCGGGGTCAACGGCATCTGCTGCCTTGGGTCATCACCTGCCCCCTCTACTTCGCATTTGGCGCCTTGGCCGCTGCCAAAGCGCTGATTGAGCTCTATCGCAGCCCACATTTCTGGGACAAAACCGCCCATGGGCATACTCTGCCGCGCTATGTAAAACCCCGCAAAAGGCTCAAAAATCATCCTCGCGCCGGGCCGCTTCCTGCTTCAAACGCGTCATGAAGGCGACAGAGATATGCGTGCGCAGCGCCTCATCCGCGCCATCCTCATCACGGGCTTCGATCATCTCCACGATGCGGTTATGTTCGGCCTGCGCAATCTCCCCCCGCCCCTCCACCGCGAGCGATGAGGTCGCCATCAGGGCCATAGAGCGGTGCACGAGGTCAAGCTGCTGCACCAAATAGCGGTTGTGCGACGCCAGATGGATTTGCTTGTGAAACCGTTTGTTCGCCCGTGCCAGCGCATTGGGATTGCCCGCCAGCGCATTGTCGGCATCCACCATCTCACGCAGCACGCGCACCTCTTCGGCGGTGGCATGGCGCGCGGCCAGACGCGCGGCCAGCCCCTCCAGCTCGCCCCGGACGACGTAAAGCTCGGCCATCTGGTTGTGATCCAGCGAGGCCACGATCAGGCTACGCCCGTCACGCATCAGCAAGGATTGCGTCTCAAGCCGTTGTAATGCCTCACGGATCGGCGTTCGCGAGACGCCGAAACGCTCGGCCAATTCGCTCTCCACCAAGCGGTCACCAGGGCGATAGGTGCCAATGTCGATGGCCTCCAGAATCATCGAATAGGCGTCGGTCGGGCCGGTCTTGGGGTCGGGCATCAGCTATCAGTCCTTGAAAGTTGCGCCACCTTACTCACCGCGACCATTTGCGCAACCCGGCAGGGCTTGCGCGGCTGCGCGTCTCGGCCTACCTCTGCGCCATGCCGCGCGATGCTTTTTCTCATGTCACCACCTGGGTCTTCGACCTCGACCAAACGCTTTACCCGCCCGAGGCGCGGCTTTTCGACCTGATCGAAGCGCGTATGGTCGATTGGGTGATGCGCGCGATCAAGGTCGACCGCGCCGAGGCCAACCACCTGCGCCAGCATTATTGGCAGACCTATGGCACCACGCTGGCCGGCTTGATGCGCGAACACGGCGTCGACCCCGGCCCCTACCTGACAGAGGTGCATGACATCCCGATGGACCGGCTCACCCCCGACCCGCTGCTCGCTCAGGCCATTCGCGTGCTGCCGGGCCGGCGGATCGTCTACACCAATGGCTGCGCGCCCTACGCCGAACGGGTACTTGAGGCCCGCGGCCTTTCGGGGCTTTTCGACGCGGTCTATGGTGTCGAACACGCTGATTTCCTGCCCAAACCCGAAGCCGCCGCCTATGACAAGGTCTTTGGCATCGACGGGTTCCAGACCGCATCCGCCGCCATGTTCGAGGATGATCCGCGCAACCTCGCCGCGCCCCACGCTCTGGGGATGCGCACGGTGCATGTGGCCCCGGAACGTGGCGAAGGCGATCACATCCACTACCATACGCAAGATCTTTGCGAATTCTTAACACGGGTGGCGGGCTGATGACCTTCGATTGCGATATCCTGATTTCCGGCGGCGGCATCGCCGGGTTGACCGCGGCGGCGGCCTTTGGCGCGGCGGGCTTCGATGTGATCTGCGTCGACCCCACCCCGCCGGTCACCGATGGCGCCGCCAAGGGGGCCGACATGCGCTCCACCGCGCTGCTGCAACCGGCGCGGCGCCTGCTGGAGGACGCCGGTCTTTGGGACCGTCTTGCCCCCCATGCCGCCGCCCTGCAAATCATGCGGATCGTCGATGCGGGCGGCGAAGACCCGACGCCGCGGGTGACCCGCGAGTTCGACGCCGCCGATATCTCTGACGCGCCCTTCGGCTGGAACTTTCCCAATTGGCTGCTGCGGCGCGAAATCCTGACCCGGCTGAACGAATTGCCCAAGGTCGATTTCCGCCCCGGCACCGGCACCACCACGCTTTTCACCCGCCAAAGCGAAGCGCGTGTCGGGCTGAGCGATGGCAGCCGGATCAGAACCCGGCTCGTGATCGCCGCCGACGGACGCAACAGCCCGATGCGCGAGGCCGCGGGGATCGAGGTTACCACCCGCCGCTACGGGCAGAAGGCACTGGCCTTCTGCGTGACCCACCCGATCCCCCATGAGAATGTCTCGACCGAGGTACACCGCTCGGGCGGGCCCTTCACCCTCGTGCCCCTGCCAGATCGTGATGGCATGCCCTGTTCCGCCGTGGTCTGGATGGACGATGGGCCCGCAACCCAAGCCCGCGCCACGCTCGACCCCACCGCTTTTGAGGCCGAAGCAACCGCCCGGTCGGCCAATCTCTTCGGCCCGCTCACCCTCGCCAGCCCCCGCGCACTCTGGCCCATCATCAGCCAAAAGGCCAAACGCCTTTCTGCCGAAAGGCTGGCTCTCGTGGCGGAAGCCGCCCATGTGCTGCCCCCCATCGGCGCGCAGGGGTTGAACATGTCGCTGACCGATATGGCGACCCTGCTGGAGCTCGCCCGCGCCGCGCCAGAACGCCTCGGCGATGCCGAGACGCTTGAGGCCTATCACAAGGCCCGCCACCCCGATATCGCGCTCAGGGTCCGGGGCATCGACCTGTTGAACCGCGCCAGCCAAGCCAGCAGCCCGCTTGCCCGAGACGCGCGGGCGGCAGGGCTCAACGCCCTCTACACCCTGCCCCCGGTGCGCAAGATGTTGATGCAAATGGGGCTGGGCCTGCGCCGCTGAACCGCGGCGCAGAAGGTCTTACAGAACCTCGTCCAACACCGCCGTCAGCCGCGCCACGGTCGCGTCGACATCATAAAGCTTGTCCAATCCGAACAGTCCCAGACGGAAGGTGCGGAAATCATCCGGCTCCCCCACCTGCAACGGCACCCCGGCGGCGATCTGCATGCCATGGGCGGCGAAAGCCTTGCCATTTTGCACATCGGGATCGGCGGTATAGCACACGACCACCCCCGGCGCGGCGAACCCCTCTGCGGCGACCGATGTCACGCCGCGGTCGGCCAAGGCCTGACGCACCGCTTCGCCCAAACGCCACTGCGCCTCTTTCAACCGGTCGAACCCATAGTCCCGCGTCTCTTTCACCGTATCACGGAAAGCGCGCAGCGCGTCCGTCGGCATGGTGGCGTGATAGGCATGACCGCCCGCCTCATAGGCCTTCATGATGTCGCGCCATTTGCGCAGATCGATGGCGAAACTGTCCGACGTGGTCTCATTCAGCCGCGCCTCGGCCCGCGCCGACATCATCACCAAACCAGCCGAGGGCGAGGCACTCCACCCCTTCTGCGGGGCCGATATCAGCACATCGACCCCAAGCGCCTTCATATCCACCCAGACACAGCCCGAGGCGATGCAATCCAGCACCATCAGCGCGCCCACCTCATGGGCCGCCGTGGCCATTTCCTTGATATAGTCATCCGGCAGGATCATGCCCGAACTGGTCTCCACATGCGGGGCGAACACCACCTGCGGCTTCTGCGCGCGGATCGCGGCGGTGACCTCGTCGATCGGGGCGGGCGCAAAGGGCGCGGGGCTGGCATTGCCCTGAATCCGCGCCTTCATCACCTCGGCGCTATTGGTCAGATCGGCACTCTCGATGATCTGGCTCCAGCGGTAAGAGAACCAGCCGTTGCGCACCACCAGCACATCCTGCCCCCGCGCGAACTGCCGCGCCACGGCCTCCATCGCATAGGTGCCGCCACCGGGCACCAGCGCCACGGCATCGGCGTTATAGACCTCACCCAGCCAGGTCGAGAGGTCGCGCATGACCTGCTGAAACTCCGCCGACATGTGGTTGAGCGACCGGTCGGCAAAGACCACGCTGAATTCATCAAGCCCCGAAGGGTCTACCGTGTCGAGCAATGCCATTGTTCTTCCTCCATCATTCGAAGCAAAGGCATATGGCCCGCCACGGCAAAAGGCAAATGCGGCTAAAGCGGCCCCGGCAGGCGCTCTTCGCTCAACAGCACATTCGCCTCCACCTCCCCCGCGCCGGGCAGGGTCATGATCCGCCGCCTAAGCACACGCTCGAAATCCGGCAGGTCTCGCGCCACGACCCGCAGACGATAGTCAAACAGCCCCAAAACATGCTCCACCGTCTGCACCTCGGGAATGGCCGAGACCGCCCGCTCGAAATCCTCCAAACTGACCCGCCCGCGCGTGGCCAGCTTGATGCCCAGAAACACCGTAACGCCAAAGCCCAAAGCCTCGGCATTCAAGCGCAACCGCCGCCCGGCAATCGCGCCGCCCTCCTCCAGCCGTTTGATCCGCCGCCATGTCGCAGGCTGCGACAGGCCCAAACGGCGCCCCAAGGCACTGGCACTTTGATTGGCGTCCCGCGCCAGCGCCCGCAGCAAGGCACGGTCAATGTCATCAAGCTCGATCACAGCGGCAGCCCCTCCTGCGTCTTGATCCGCGCCACATGCATCAGCGCCTCGATCTCAGCGATATGCGGCAGGGTCAGGATGCGACTGCGGTAAATCTGCTGATAATGTCCCATGTCCCGCGCAATGATCGACAGCCGCAGATCGACCCGCCCCAAAAAGGTCTGCAACTCGATCACCTCAGGCACCTGTCGCGCCTCTGCCATGAAAACATCAAAAGCATTCGCCTGCGTCTTGTCCAAGGTCACCCGCAAGGACACCTCCAAAGCATAGCCAAGCGCCGCCCAATCAATCACCACCCCGCTGCCCTGCACGATCCCCTGATCTTGCAGCCGCGCAATCCGCCGCGCCGCCTTGCCGGAGGTGATATTGCACCGCTCCGCCAATTCCCCGGGGCTGAGACTCGGCTCCGCCTGCCAATAGCGCAGAATACGACGATCCAGATCATCAAGCATGATTTTTCCGTTTTAGAGCGATACCACGAATAACTATCTTCATCCTTTCACAAATACCTCTGCGATGACAATGGCTACTGGGCGCGACTTCGCTATGGTGAGACCCAGAACGAGACAAACCAAAGGACAAGATCATGCGCGTTTACTACGACCGCGACTGCGACGTGAACCTCATCAAGGACAAGAAGGTGGCGATCCTCGGCTACGGCTCCCAAGGCCACGCTCACGCGCTGAACCTGCGCGACTCGGGTGCCAAGAACCTCGTCGTCGCCCTGCGCGAAGGCTCCGCGTCCGCCGCCAAGGCAGAGGGCGAAGGCCTCAAGGTCATGGGCATCGCCGAAGCCGCCGCTTGGGCCGACCTGATCATGTTCACCATGCCCGATGAACTTCAGGCCGAAACTTACAAGAAATACGTGCATGACAACATTCGCGAGGGTGCTGCCATCGCCTTCGCCCACGGTCTGAACGTGCACTTCGGCCTGATCGAGCCGAAAGAAGGCGTCGACGTGATCATGATGGCCCCCAAGGGCCCCGGCCACACCGTGCGCGGCGAATACACCAAAGGCGGCGGCGTGCCCTGCCTCGTGGCCGTCGACAAAGACGCCTCCGGCAAGGCGCTTGAAATTGGCCTTAGCTATTGCTCCGCCATCGGTGGCGGCCGGTCGGGCATCATCGAGACCAACTTCCGCGAGGAATGCGAGACCGACCTCTTCGGCGAACAGGCCGTGCTCTGCGGTGGTCTGGTCGAACTGATCCGCATGGGCTTCGAGACACTGGTCGAGGCGGGCTACGCCCCCGAGATGGCCTATTTCGAATGCCTGCACGAGGTGAAGCTGATCGTGGACCTGATCTACGAAGGCGGCATCGCCAACATGAACTACTCGATCTCGAACACCGCGGAATACGGCGAATATGTCTCCGGCCCCCGCATTCTGCCCTACGACGAGACCAAGAAGCGCATGAAAGACGTGCTGACCGACATCCAGAACGGCAAATTCGTGCGTGACTTCATGCAGGAAAACGCTGTGGGCCAGCCTTCGTTCAAAGCGACCCGTCGCATCAACGACGAGCACCGCATCGAACAGGTCGGCGAGAAGCTGCGTGAGATGATGCCGTGGATTTCCGCAGGCAAGATGGTGGACAAGGCCAAGAACTGAGCCAAATCTCCCCAAAGATAAGACGACATCGACCCCGGCCTCGCGCCGGGGTCTTTGCCTTTACGCCGGAGCCCCGATGAACACCACGCCTCAAATCACGCTGACAAGCTGGCTGCTGATCGCCCTTTTGGGGTTTGTTTGGGGGGGCACCTTTCTTTTTACCGAAGTGGCGCTCACCGGGATCACGCCCTTCTGGCTCGCCGCCTCGCGGATCGGGTTGGCGGCGGTGGTGATGCTGGCGCTCTGGGCCCTGCGGGGGTTCGCGCTTTTCACCGCGCGCCCCTCGGCCTCCGACATCCTCGTGCTGGTGACGATCGGCATCATCAGCTCGGCCCTGCCCTTTTCGCTGCTGGCATGGGGGCAGCAATATGTGACCTCGGGCTTTGCCGGGGTGACCATGGCTTCTGTCGCACTGATCGTCCTACCCATGGCCCATTTCCTGCTGCCGGGAGAGCGCATGACCCCGTGCAAAGTCGGCGGCTTCGTCATCGGTTTTGTCGGTGTCGTCGTGTTGATCGGCGGGCAAGCCTTTGAAAGCACTGGCGCTGCGATGGAAACGGCGGGGCGGATGGCCTGCGTCGCCGCGGCCTCTTGCTATGCGGTCAGCTCGATCCTCATGCGCCGGCTGCCTTCTGTGGATCCGATTGGGCTGGGGACGGTGCTGATGCTGATCGGCGCCGCGGTGATGCTGCCCGCAGCCTTCCTCAGCGAGGGTCCGCCGCCCCTGCCCACGCCCAAGATACTGGCCGTGCTGGCCTTTCTCGGCCTCATCCCCACCGCAGGCGCGGCGTTTTTGCGGGTCTATGTGGTGCGCACCGCGGGGCCGGTCTTCATGTCACTGGTGAACTACCAAGTGCCGGTCTGGTCGGTCCTTCTGGGTGCGCTGGTCCTGTCAGAGCCGCTGCCAATGTCGCTGCTTTACGCGATGGCGCTGATCCTTGCGGGGGTCGGGCTCAGCCAATACGGCGCGCTGAAACGGTTGTTCCAGCGCGGGTAGAACAGCTTAGCTGCCCACCGCCGTATTCACCGCTTCGACCACGCTATCGACCGCACGCTCCATCAGTGCCGCGTCCTCATGTTCGGCCATGACGCGCACCAAGGGTTCCGTGCCCGATTTGCGGATCAACAGCCGCCCACCCTGCGCCAGATCGGCTTCGGCCTGCGCGATGGCGGCTTTGACCTGCGCGTCTTCCAGCGGGGTCTGCCCGGCGGAGAAGCGCACATTTTTCAGCAGCTGCGGCACCGGGTCGAATTGGTAAAGCAACTCCGAGGCAGGCTTGCCCGAGCGTACCATCTCGGCCAGAAACTGCATCCCAGCCATCAGCCCGTCGCCCGTGGTCGCATAGTCGGTCATCACGATATGGCCCGACTGCTCCCCCCCGAGGTTAAAGCCCCCTTCGCGCATCCGCTCCACCACATAGCGGTCGCCGACTCCGGTCCGCTCCAGCCGCACACCACGGTCGTTCAGGAAACGCTCCAGCCCCAGATTGCTCATCACCGTGGCGACAAGCGCCTTGCCCGCAAGACGCTCCTCCTCGGCCCAACGCGCGGCCATCAGCGCCATGAACTGATCGCCGTCGCCGATGCGGCCATTCTGATCAATTAGGATCACCCGGTCAGCGTCGCCGTCAAGGCAGATGCCCACGTCGGCGCCATTGGCCACCACAGCCTCAGCCGCCGATTGCGGCTGGGTGGAACCGCAGCCATCGTTGATGTTGAACCCGTTCGGGTCCACGCCCACGGGGATCACATTCGCGCCCAATTCCCACAGCGCCATCGGCGCCACATGGTAGGCCGCGCCATGGGCGCAGTCGATCACCACCTTGAGCCCATCGAGACGCATCTGCCGCGGGAAGGAGGATTTGACCCGTTCGATATAGCGAAATCGGCTGTCGTCGATCCGCTTGGCCCGGCCAATCTGATCCGGTGCCGATGGCTCGACCCCTTCGGCAACCAGCGCTTCGATTTCCTGCTCGACCTGATCGGAGAGTTTGAACCCATCCGGGCCGAAGAACTTGATGCCATTGTCGCTGGCCGGGTTGTGACTGGCCGAGATCATCACCCCCAGATCGGCCCGCATGGAGCGCGTCAAAAGCCCCACCGCCGGTGTCGGCACCGGCCCCAGCAGCAACACGTTCATGCCGGTGCTGGTGAGGCCCGCAGTCAGCGCGTTCTCGAACATATAGCCCGACAGCCGCGTGTCTTTGCCGATAACCACACGGTGCACGCCGCGTTTCTCACGCCGGAAATAGCGCCCGACGGCGGCACCGATGCGCAGCGCCATGTCGGCGGACATGGGGTGAATATTGGCGGTGCCGCGCACGCCGTCTGTACCAAAGAGCTTTGTCATATCTCTTTTCCTGCCAATGCCGAACGATAAAGTAAAATGGATTGAATGGTTTGCGCCACATCGTGGACGCGCAAGACTTGGACCCCGTGGTTCAGTGCCGCCAGGGCCACCGCGATAGAGCCGGGCGCGCGATCTTCCCCCGCCGCGCCGCCGCCGATCGTGCCGATGAAACGTTTACGCGACGCGCCGAGCAAGATCGGCACCCCGAGGCTGTGGAACAGGCTCAGCCGCGCAAGCAGCGCGAGGTTGTGTTCCAGCGTCTTGCCAAAGCCGATGCCCGGATCGGCGATGATATTTGCGCGCGGGATGCCCTGTGCCTCAAGCGCCGCGATGCGTTCGGCCAGATAGTCATAGACGTCGAGCAGCACGTCCTCATAGCGCGGGTCGCGCTGCATCGTGGCCGGGTCGCCTTGGGCGTGCATCACACAGACCGGCAGCCCCTGCGCCGCGCAGAAGGGCGCAAGCGCCGGGTCGAAGGTCAGCCCCGCCACGTCATTGACCAGATCCGCCCCCGCCGCCACGGCGGCATCGGCCACAGCAGCTTTGCGGGTGTCGATGCTGATCGCCCCCTCCCCGGCCGCCCGCAGCCCTTCGATCACCGGTCGAACACGCGCAATTTCTTCCTCCTCTGGCACCGTCTCCGCGCCCGGGCGGGTGGATTCCCCGCCGATGTCGAGCATATCGACCCCTGCCGCCCGCATCGCCACCCCCGCGGCGACCGCGACCTGCGGGTCGGCATGGCGGCCCCCGTCTGAGAAACTGTCAGGCGTGGCATTGAGGATGCCCATCACGCGGGGGCGGTCGAAACTCAACCCCGCGATGGCTGGGCGCGGCGCGGTGAGGGCATCGCGCGCGGCGGAGGGGAGCGCATCTGCCGGGATCACGCGCGGCGTCTGCCCCCGCGACAGGACTTCAACATGGGTGAACCAGCCCCAACCGCTCGCGAGGGTTAGCGCGCCTTCGGGCCGTGCGGGGCCGATCTGAACCAAGGGGCGATGGTACTCGGTCATCAAACGATCTCCGCGCTGTCGACGTCAATCAGGCGCATAGGCAGCGCCGTGCCCTCGGGCCGCTCCGCGCCAATCAGCACCAATTCGCAGGCCGATGAACTCTCGGCGAACCAAGCGGCCAAGGCGGGTGCCGCGCCTGGCGGGGCGGCGGGGCCGTCCACTGCGTCGAGCACGATCCGCGCAGGCGCCCAGATGCTGATCTGGCCGTTCTTCATCGCCCAATCCAACTCCGTCCGGCTGCCGACCACCGCGCCGCGCGGATCGCGGGTTGAAAGCATCCAAGCGTTCTGTTCGATCGACAAGAGGTCAATGTGGCGCTGCGCTTTCTCATCCACGGCCTGTGGCACGGCAATGTCCGGGGGGCCAACGCAGAGGATCACCGGCTCCGCCGCCGCTTCCAATTGATCCAGCCATTTTGGCAAACGCGTCGAGGTAATCGCCGCATTGGAGAGATAGACCACCCGCGGCTGCGGGGCCTCTTGGGCCGCATCCTGCGCTGCCGCCTCCTCCCGCGCGCGCACGATCTCGACCCCAAGCGCACCGGGGCCGCGGTCGAGCTTTTCGATCCGCACGAAAACCCGCATCGCTTGCGGCTCGATCAGGATACGGTCGGCCACCCGTTCGGCCAGCGTTTCCAAAAGGTTGAGCCGTTCGGCGGCAAGCTCGGCGGCGATGGCTTCGGTCACGCGGTCGTAAGACAGGATACGGTCGACATCGTCGTCCACCATACCCGTCAGGGGGGCCACCTCGACCACCACGTTGAAACAGACCCGCTGGGTCACGTCCCGCTCGGCCTGAAAGGCACCGATCTCAACCTCGACGATATGATCGCGCAGGGAGATACGATCACGCGGCTCGGGGCCGGCCATCGTCTCTGCCCGCTTGGAAGGGTGGGCAAAAGCAAGTCGAATTTCGTCGTCGGACATCGGCAGCGCCTATCGGATCAGGGTAATGGCCCCACCGGGGGCGCTTCGATGCACATTTAGCAGGCCCACCGGCGGCAGACCAGCACCCGAAGGCACATCCCGCCCCTCAGTTCGAGGCAGTCTTCCAAGTGTGGCGATAGAAGAGGTGCTGCCCGATCCGCGCGGTCTTGGTATAGACCCGCGCCCAATTGGGGTTCACGGCAGTGGTGTGATAGTGGGTCGCACCATTGGTGAGCTTCGGCGCGCTGCCGTCGATGATCGCACGCGCGACTTTCGAGACACGGGCAAAGGCACGCGGCTCATTGATGACCTCTTTGTGGCCGTCGCAGGTGTAGGTGAACTGGCACTGATACTTGCGCCCCGTCCCTTGATTGATCACGCCACAGAGCGTGCCGGGGAAACGGGCGGATTTCACCCGGTTCATGATCACTTCGGCCACGGCGAACTGGCCTTTGACCGTCTCACCGCGCGCCTCGAAGTAGAGCGCTTCGGCAAGGCACTGCAACTCAGCGTTGCCTTCGGCCTTGGGCTGGCTGTCGATCCAAGCCGTGGAGAATTTCACATCTGTCTCGCTGGCCGACACGGGCTGTGCGACCATCTCCTGAAGCCGCGCCGCACCGGCGGACTTCAGACCTTGAATTTCAATCTGCGCAAGATCGCTTGCGCTTTCAGAGCTGGCTTGAACCGCCAGAGGGCTGCTGCACAGCGCCACGGAAAGAGCAAAAGAGATCGACCGGATAAAACGCATTATGCGCCTCGCATCATTGTTAGGGCTGCGGGGCGGATAGCCAAAAGGTTCCCGGCGGTAAACCCAACCAGACGTTATGTGCAGAAACTCGCCGAATTATGGTATAAATTGGGCTGGAGCCCGCCGCCCCTACCCGATCTTGTGGGCAATGGCGAGCTGGGCTGCGGCCAAACGTGCAACTGGCACGCGAAATGGCGAACAGGAAACATAATCGAACCCCGATTCGCGGCAAAAGGCGATGGATTCGGGGTTGCCGCCATGCTCCCCACAAATGGAAAGGGTGATTCCGGGCTGCGCCTTGCGCCCTCTTTCCGCCCCGAGTTGCAACAATTCGCCGACCCCATCGGTGTCGAGCACATGGAAGGGATCCTCTGGATAGACCCCCTGTTGGACGTAGTTCGACATGAAGCGGCCCGCATCATCGCGCGAGAGTCCGTAGGTCATCTGCGTCAGGTCGTTGGTCCCGAAGCTGAGGAAGGCGCAATGCGGCGCGATATCATCGGCGCGCAGACAGGCGCGCGGGGTCTCCACCATGACCCCAAGGCGGTAGGTAAAGCTCGCGTCACGCTCACTGCGCACGGCGGCGGCCACGGCATCAACGCTGGCTTTGACCAGTTCCACCTCGCGCCGGGCGCTGACCAGCGGGATCATAATCTCGGGCACCACCGGCTCGCCATCGCGGCTGGCCTCGATCGTGGCCTCGAAAATGGCGCGGGCCTGCATCTCATAGATCTCGGGCACCGTGACCCCGAGCCGCACGCCGCGCAGGCCCAGCATCGGGTTATACTCCGTCATCGCCGCAACACGCCGCGTCACGTCGGACATCTGAAGGCCAAGCGCCTCGGCCAATTCGCGCTGCCCGGCTTTGTCGGAAGGCAGGAACTCATGCAGCGGCGGGTCGAACAGACGGATGCAGACCGGCTGGCCCTGCATGATACGGAAAAGCTGGGTAAAATCCTCGCGCTGCATGGGCAGCAGGCGTTCCAGCACCGCGCGGCGGTCCTCCCCGCTTTCGGCAAAGATCATCTCGCGCATCACGGTCAGGCGGCCCGGCTCGAAGAACATATGCTCGGTCCGGCACAGGCCGATGCCGTGGGCGTTGAAGTTGCGCGCGGTCTGCGCATCGGTCGGCGTGTCGGCATTGGCGCGAATGCCGATATCGGCCACATCCTCGGCCCAGCCCATCAGGCGGTTGAAGGTATCGTCAAGCGCGGCCTCCTGCATCTTGGCCGCCCCCGCCAGCACCTGCCCGGTTGAGCCATCGACGGTAACTTGATCGCCTTCGACAAAGACCCGCCCGTCGGGTGCGATGATCTGCCGTTGGGTCACCACAAAGCGCATGTTCGAGGCACCAACCACGCAAGGCAGCCCCATGCCGCGCCCGATCACCGCCGCGTGGCTGGTGATGCCGCCGCGTTCGGTCAGCACGGCGGCGGCGGCATGCATGCCCCGAATATCCTCGGGCGACGTCTCACGCCGGACGAGGATGCAAGGCTCCCCGCGCGCGGCGCTGGCCTGCGCGTCGCTGGCGGAAAAGACGATCCGCCCCGTGGCCGCGCCGGGGCTGGCGGCGATGCCGCGGCCGATCACATCGCGCTTGGCGCTTGGGTCGACTTGACGGTGGAGCAGTTCCGACAGCGTGCGCGGTTGCACCCGCATGAGTGCTTCCTCGCGGCTGATGATCCCCTCATCGGCCAGCGCCACGACGATCCGCACCGCCGCACGGGAGGACCGCGCGACCTTCACACCGTCCAAGATATGCAGCTTGCCCTGATCGATCACGAACTCGACCTGCATCTCGGCGCGCAGCCTCTTGCGCATCAGCGCCGCGTGGTCCTTCAATTCGGCAAAGGCTTCGGGCACCAATTCTTCAAGCGATGGCCCGCGCGGATCGCGGGTGAGATACATCGCCGCCGCATCGCCTTCGAGCGCATCGCGCCCTTGGCTCTGGCTCAGATAGCGCCCGGTGATCTGCGGCAGGCCGGTGTCGCTGTCGACCAGTTGCAACACGCCCGAGCCGCATTGCCCCTGCCCCACGCCAAAGGCCATCTCTTGCACCACCAGCCCCAGCCCCGCATCCGCAGGCGCGCCCTTGGCCTGCCGCAGCAGCCGCGCCGAGGTGCCGTTCCACGCCCGCGCCATGGAGCGCAGCACGGCGGCCAGTTGCGTTGCCGGGTCTTGGGGGAAACGCTCTTCGGTCTCGGCCTCATAGGCGCGGAGGGACTCCATCAGCGCCGCGCGGCCATCGCCGTTCACATCGTCGAACATATCCGGATCAAGACGCGCGACATTGACCGCGTAGGACTGCACGAAACGCGAATAAAGCGCCGCCGCTGGCCCTTCGCCAATGGTGCCCGCGTAGCTTTCGAAGAGTGCGTCGTTAATCCCGATGTTCAACACCGCCCCCGGCCCGCCCCAATCGGGGTCTTGGCTGGAGGGCCGCACGCAAAGCAGCGCACCCTTCGGGAACTGATCGACCACCGCCTGCACGTCGGGCATCTGCCCCCGCGCGATCTGCTGCACCGCGTCAAAGGACAGCGCGATGGTGCGCGGCACCGGCAGGTCGAGGCGCACGAGACGTTGCAAACATTTGGCCCGCCCGCCGTGGGTGGTATTGGCAATCGGCGCGGTGGGGGTCACCAGCGTGGTATGGGGATCGTTCTGCACTGCGGCACCTTAATCGTTCCGGTGCAGCATAGGGGTTGAGGCAGAAGGGGCAAGTAATCTCGCCCCCTCAGCGGTCAGCCGTCCAGTTTGGTCAAATCCGCCACGGCGCTACAGATCGTGCGGATGCGGCTCAGCAGATTAAGACGGTTCCGCCGCACCGTGGGGTTCTCGGCGTTGACCTGCACCGCCTCAAAGAAGGCATCGATCGGCCCGCGCAATTCGGACATGGCCGCCATCGCAGTCGAGAAATCATGCGCCGCCATTGCCGGGGTGATCTTGGCCTCGGCCTTGTCGAGTGCGGCGAAGAGGTCTTTCTCGGCCTCCGTCTCGGCAAACTTCGGATCGGCGCCAAAGGAGTATTCCACGCCGTCGGCCTCTTCGGCTTGGCTAAGGATGTTGTTGGCGCGTTTGAAGCCTTGGATCAGGTTTTCGCCATCGTCGGTTTTCAGCGTCTCTGACAGGGCGCGGGCGCGTTTGACCAAAAGGGTGAGGTCGTCGCTGCCGTCCATGGCGATGCAGGCGTCGATGACGTCGTGACGGATGCCTTGGTCGCGCAGGTAGACTTTCAGGCGGTCGTGGATGAAGCCCAGAATGTCGGCAGTGTCAGCCCGGCCCGCGTCACGGTCGCCGACGATCTCGGCGCTTTGGCCCAGTACGTCGTTCAGTGTCAGCGACACATCATTCTCAACCAAAATCCGAATAACGCCCAAGGCCGCACGGCGCAGCGCAAAGGGGTCCTTGCTGCCGGTCGGCTTCTCGTCGATGGCCCAGAAGCCGGTGAGCTTATCGATCTTCTCGGCCAGTGCCACGGCGATGGAGACAGGCGCCGTCGGCACGTCATCGGACGGCCCCAGCGGCGCATAGTGATCCTTCGCGGCGTCCGCGACGGCATCCGACATCCCCGCCTTGCGTGCGTAATAGCTGCCCATCAGGCCCTGCAACTCGGGGAATTCATAGACCATCTCGGAGCTGAGGTCGGCCTTAGCGACGCGGGCGGCCTTCTCGGCCTCATCGGCATCTGCTCCGACCAGCGGCGCCAATTCGCGCGAGAGGGTCGCCATGCGGTCGATCAACTCGGCCTGCGTGCCGAGCTTGTTGTGGAAGGTCACGTTTTCCAACGCCTTGACCCAAGTCTCCATGCCCGCGCCGGTGGTGACGCTGCGCAAGTCGTTGTCCCAGAAGAACTTGGCATCCGACAGCCGCGCGCCCAGCACCTTTTCGTTGCCCGCAAGGATCGTCGCGCCCTCGTCGGCGGTGGTGCGGTTGGCGACGGTGACGAACCGCTCGATCTGCCCCGACTTCGGATTGCGGACCGAGAAGAACTTCTGATGCTCTTTCATAGAGGTTTGCAGCACCTCCGGCGGCAGGCCGAGGAAATCCTCGCCGATGCGGCCCATCAGCACGACGGGGTATTCCACGAGGCCCGCGACTTCGGCCAGAAGCCCTGCGTCCTCAACCACTTCCAGCCCGGCGGCGAAGGCGAGATTGGTGGCGTCATGCCAGATCGTGTCGGCCCGCGCGGCGGGGTCGAGCACGACGAAGGCGCGGCTGAGCTTGTCCTGATAATCCTCGAAGCCCGCGACCTCGATCTCGTCGGGGGCGAGGAAACGGTGCCCGCGCGTGGTGTTCCCAGCGGTGATGCCGTCGATGGTCAGCGGCACCACCTCGGCCCCTGCCTCATCACTGATGACGCAGAGGATGGAATGGAGCGGGCGAACCCATTTCAGGCTTCCACTGCCCCACCGCATCGACTTGGGCCAAGGGAAGTTGCGGATGGTCTGCTCCAGCACCTCGGCCACGATCTCGGCGGCGGGGCGGCCCGGTTTCTCGATCTTGGCGAAGAACACCTTGCCCTTGGGCGTGTCGCGCTCCTCAAGCCGGTCGCGCGTCAGACCCGCGCCGCGCAAAAAGCCTTCGATGGCTTTCTCGGGCGCGTCCGCCTTGGGGCCCTTGCGCTCTTCAACCTGCCGGGGGCTGGCGGCAAGCATGTCGCCAAGTGCCAGCGTGAGGCGGCGCGGGGTGGTGAAGACGGCAGCGGAGCCATAGGTCAAACCGGCCTCGACCAGACCGTTGGTCACCAGCTTTTGCAGGTCTTCGCCCGCGCGTTTCTGCATCCGCGCGGGAATTTCTTCGGAAAAAAGTTCAATCAGCAGATCTGGCACGGGCGGCCCCCAATTCTTGCCGCGACGGCGGCGTCTCATCGGGGGCTTGGATAACGAGTGCTAGGCGGAGGGTCTAGCCCCCCGCCCCGCGTTTAATCCAACAAGGTGCGGATATCCGGGTCGGAGAATTTCGGCACCACGCGGTAGCCCGCTTCGACAAAGTTATAGACCGCGAAACCGATCAGCCCCAGCCCGGCCCCGCCCAGAAGGAAGCGCCCAAAGGCCATGCCGCGCAGGTCTTGCAACGCCTCGCCCAGACCGCCCGCCTGTTCGGGATTGGCCGTAAGCGCCGCATAGCCCAGCGAAAAGGCGACGAGCGCGAGAATGCCGCCATAGATGACAAGGCCGATTTTCACGATGGGGTCGATGCTTTCGGTGAAATGGGTGCGCGCCAGATGGCCCTTATACTTACCACTCAGCCCTTTGTAGGCGTAGTAAATCCCCGCGCCCAGCAGGATCAGCGCCCCCGCGGCCACAATATAGCGCCCGGCGGGCATGGCCATCAGCTTTTGCGTCCAGTCCTGCGCGGAACTGCCGCCGGAGTTCTTGCCGCTCAGCGCCAGAGCGAGAACCGAGACGCCGATACCGCCGTGGATCAGCCCGGTCGTGATCTGCCCCAGCCGCGCGATCAGCCCTTTGGCGTCGGTCCCGTGGTTTTCGACATCTTTCACGCCCGCGGCCACACGCCAGACCAGATAGGCAAGCAGCCCGATGCCGATGGCAAATAGCGCGGGGATGCCATAGGGCTCATCCCGCAGCGCCGCGAGGGCGTCTTTCGTACCCGAGGCTTGGGTGCGTTTCAGGGCGGCCAAAAGCGCCAGCCCCCCGATGATCGTATAGATCACCCCGCGCGCGCCGTAGCCTGCGCGCATCACCCATTTCAGCCCCTCATGTGTTTTCTCTGACATTTTCGCCCCCGTTCTATGTGGGGACAAGCGTTCGGCAGCGTCAAAAGGTTCCGCCGAAAGGGGCCGCGCGGGGCGATAAGATCAGTCGGCGGGGCGTTCCGGGCAGGCCTCGCCCACCACGGTGCCGTCATAGGACTTCTCACCACAGTCGTTCAGCTCATGCCAGATATAGCCACGGCCATCATCGGTCAGCGCCACGATCCGGTCGACGCCGTAGTGCACGTTTTTGCCGCCGAGGAAGGTCAGCGCGCTGCCCGCCTCGATCTCAGCCGCGATGGCGGGGGCGTCGAAACAATCGAACCAGCCCGGCGCGTTGCGCGGATCGGTATGGTCGGTCATCTCATAGGTCTCGGTCGCCATGGCGAGACTGATGTCATGCTCGAAACAGGCGCGAAACCGGATCGGGGAACTGTCGGCGTCGATGGCCTGTAGGTTCTTCGCCGCGATCTCCTCCGGCTCCTCCGTCGTCAGAGAGACGAGTTCAACCTTGGCCTCGGGCACATCGTGGTAAAAGCCGTAGATCTGAAGGTAATAGAGCGCCGCACCGGCGATCACTGCGGAGACGAGGATCACGATGCCAACAATCTTGCCGCTCATGCCGCGCTGTCCGCCTCGGGCGTCCAGCCGCCCGCACGGGTTTGCACGAAGGCATCCGCGCATTGCTTGGCCAGCGCCCGCACCCGCCCGATATAGGCCTGCCGCTCGGTGACCGAGATCACGCCGCGCGCATCCAGCAGGTTGAAGATATGGCTCGCCTTGATGCATTGGTCATAGGCCGGATGCGCCATGACGATGCGCTTGCCGGTCTTGGGGTCTTCGGCGGGCTGTTCGAGGATGAATTTGCAATGCGCCTCAGCCTCATTGAACTGATCGAGCAGCACCTCGGTGTTGGCCGTATCGAAGTTCCAGCGCGCGAACTCCTCTTCGGTCTGTTTGAACACATCGCCGTAGGTCAGCGGGATCGGCGCGTCGGGGCTGTTGAAGGGCATGTCCATGACGTGGTCGACACCCAGCACATACATCGCCAGACGCTCCAGCCCGTAGGTCAGCTCGCCCGAGACGGGGTGGCAGTCATGGCCGCCGACCTGCTGGAAATAGGTGAACTGCGAGACTTCCATGCCGTCGCACCAAACCTCCCAACCCAGCCCCCAAGCGCCGAGCGTCGGGCTTTCCCAATCGTCCTCAACAAAGCGGATGTCGTGCAGCGCCATGTCGATGCCGATGGCTTCGAGCGAGCCGAGGTACAGCTCCTGCAGATTGGGGGGGCTGGGTTTGATCAGCACCTGATACTGGTAGTAATGCTGCAAACGGTTCGGGTTCTCACCATAGCGCCCATCGGTCGGGCGGCGCGAGGGCTGAACATAGGCCGCGGCCCATGGTTGCGTGCCAAGGCTGCGCAGCGTGGTGGCCGGGTGAAAGGTGCCCGCGCCCACTTCCATGTCATAGGGTTGCAGCACCGCGCAGCCCTGCCGCGCCCAATAGCTCTGCAAAGCAAGGATGATCTCTTGGAAAGAGCGTGGTTTCTGCGCTGCGTCAGACATGGTGATTGCCCCTTAATGATGCGCGCCTTTCCTACGTCTGCAAACCATGGGGGTCAATCACAGCTTTATCAGAATTTCGCCCCCTTTGGCATGGCATTCGCGCTGCTTTCCGGCGTAATCTGGCTCGGATTTGGTTTTGCGAGAGTTGAGTGACGATGAAGCGAATTCTACGTGCCCCCGTGGCGATCTTCTTGGCCCTGAGCCTGACCTGGGCTGGCCTTGCGCGGGCGCAATCGGCAGAGGATGTCGTTTGGGTTCAGATCGAGGCGCAGCCGTCCTTGGCCGAAGCCACGGACCGGGCGCGCGCCTATGAGACCCTGTTGGATGACGTGAATGGCTTTGCCTTGGGCGGCGGTTGGTACGGTATCGCCGTGGGCCCCTACCGGCGCGAGGATGCGGAACTGGTGCTGCGCAGCTATGTGCGCGACGGTCTGGTGCCGCGCGACAGCTTCATCCAGCAATCCAGCCGGTTCCAGCAGCAGTTCTGGCCCGTGGGTGACAACGTTCTGGAAACCGGCGTGATCGACGCCCCCGTGGGCGTGGATGGCATTGCGCCAGAGGAAGCCGCCGCAGGCAGCACCACCCCCGATGTCACGACAACCCCGCTTGATCCCGCAGGGACGGAGGGTGAAACCGAAGCCGCAGAGGCCGAGACCGCCCCGGCCCCCACGCCGCCGGAACCGGATGAAACCCCAGCAGAGGCGCGCCGCTCGGAACGCGCCCTTTCGGCGCAGGAGCGCAAAGACCTGCAAATCGCCCTGCAATGGGCGGGTTTTTACGATGCCGCGATTGACGGTGCCTTTGGCCGTGGCACCCGTGCCTCCATGCGCGCGTGGCAAGGCGCCAACAGCTATGAGCAGACCGGTGTGCTGACCACGCGCCAGCGCGCCGCGCTGATGGCGCAGTATAACGCCGTGCTCGACGGGCTGGGGCTGCAACTGGTGCGCGACGAAAAGGCCGGGATCGAGATCATGATGCCCACCGCCGAGGTCGACTTCGCCCGCTACGAGCCGCCCTTTGCCCATTACGACAGCAGTGGCAACATCGGCGCGCGGGTCTTGTTGATCAGCCAGCCGGGCAATCAAGATACGCTCTATGGCCTTTATGACATCATGCAAACGCTTGAGATCGTCCCCTTGGATGGCCCGCGCGAGCGCAAGCGCAATTCCTTTGAACTGATCGGCGAGAACGGCAGCATCATCAGCCAGACGCAGGTCTCGCTGGAGAACGGTCAGATCAAGGGCTTCACGCTAATCTGGCCCGCCGGGGACGAAGACCGCCGCCGCCGCGTGGTGGCCGAGATGTCGAAAAGCCTCACGCGCCTGCCCGGCGTGCTCGACGCCGGCGCAGGCAACAGCGACGCGCAGGCGATTGATCTGGTCGCCGGTCTGCAAATCCGCCAGCCCAAGATCGCCCGCAGCGGCTTTTTCATCGATGGCAATGGCGCAGTGGTCACCACCAGCGAAGTCGTGGCCTCTTGCGGGCGGGTGACGCTGGACGCCGATACCGATGCCACGGTGGTCGCCACCGATGAGGCGCGCGGCCTTGCCCTGCTCAAGCCCGAAAGCCGCCTCGCCCCGCTGGCGGTGGCCGAGTTCAGCAACGCGGCCCCGCGCCTGCAATCGGAAATCTCCGTCGCGGGCTACTCCTACGAGGGCGTGCTGAGTGCCGCGACACTGACCTTTGGCGCGCTGTCGGACCTCAAGGGGCTGAACGGGGATGAGACCCTCAAGCGCCTCTCGGTCAAAGCCCAGCCCGGCGATGCCGGGGGTCCGGTATTCGACGAGAATGGCCATGTTGTGGGCATGTTGCTGCCCCAGACGGAAGCGGACCGCAAACTGCCCGAAGACGTTAGCTTTGCCCTTGATGGCGATGTGATCCTAAAGGCAGCGCAGGATGCCGGGTTGGGCAGCAAACAGGCGCAGGGGGCCACAGGCCCGATCGCGCCGCGCGACCTGACGCTGCGCGCGCAGGGCATGACCGTCTTGGTCAGCTGCTGGGAATAACGCGGGGGGCTCAGCCCCTAGCGACAAAGACAAAGGGCGGTGCCATCAGCGCCGCCCTTTTACGTTTCAAGCGCGCCAGAACTTGGCGGTGAACATGACGTAGACCGCCATCAGCTCCAGCCGCCCGATCCACATGGCGATGATCAAAATCCACTTCGCCGTGTCGTTGAGGCTGCTGAAGTTCCCCGCCGGGCCGATGATCTCTCCCAAGCCCGGGCCGATGTTCGCCAGCGCCGCCGCCGCCCCCGAAACCGAGGTGACGAAATCCAACCCCGTCAGGCTCAGCGCGACCGAGATCAGGCCAAGCGATACGACGAAGAACATAAAAAAGGACATCACCGAGCTTAGCACGTCCGCCCCCACCGGGCGGCCATCGTAGCGCGGGGTAAAGACACCGTGGGGTGAACGGATCCGCCGCAGCTGCGCGCGGATCGACGCAAAGAGCAGTTGATAGCGGAAGATTTTGATCGAACAGGTGGTCGAGCCCGCGCAGCCGCCGATCAGACCGATGAAAAAGAACAGCGCCACGGCAAAGCTGCCCCATTGCATATAGTCCGCCGAGGCATAGCCGGTGCCCGAAATGATCGAGGTGATGTTGAACAGCGCTTCGCGCAAGACCCGCTCGGATTCATAGGTCGTGCCGCTGCGCAGAACGAAAAAGACGATCACCACCAGAAAGGTCATCGTCATGAAAAAGCCGCGCACCTGCGGGTCGCGGTGCAGGGCCACGGGGTTGCCGTTGATCAGCTGCACATAGCGTACGAAGGGCAGCGCGGAGAGGATCATGAAAATCACGGCGACATATTCGGCGGGGCCGGAAAAGGTGCTGAAGGAGGCGTCGTAGTTAGAAAACCCACCTGTTGAGACCGTGGTCAGCGCATGCACGGTCGCGTCAAAGGTAGACATCCCAAGGGCCAGATAGCTCAGCATGCAGGCCAGCGTGAGCCAGAGGTAGATCACCGAAATCTGCGTCGCGATCTGCCCCGCGCGGGGTAGGATTTTCCCGAAAGTGTCGAAGGATTCGGATTTGAAGATCTGCATACCACCGACCCGCAGCTCGGGCAGAAAGACCATGGCGACAACGACGATACCGATGCCGCCCAGCCATTGCAGGATCCCACGCCAGATCAGCAGACCTTTGGGCAGGTCTTCCAACCCGGTCAGCACCGTGGCCCCGGTGGTCGTCAGCCCCGACATCGCCTCGAACATCGCGTCGGTCACGCTGGCCTCGGTCGCGCCCAGCACGAAAGGCAAAGCCCCGAAGAGCGGCAGCATCAGCCAGACGCCGGTGGTCAGCATGAATGTCTGTTGAATGGTGAGCCCTTCACGGACTCCATTGGCGCTGGCGAGGGCGATCATACCGCCACCCAGCGTCGTGATCAGCGCGCTTTCGACGAAGACCCACCACTGGCCCCGGCCTTCGGCCAAATCGACCAGGATCGGGATGATCATGGCAAGGCCAAGCACGGCCACCAAAAGGCCCACGACATATCCGACAGGTCGTATATCCAACATGCGCGCAGCGTTGGCTTGGCCGCTCGTCGCTGTCAAGCCGAGACGGGACCGGGGCGCGATTTGGCCCCGGTCCGTGTCGTCTTAGATGTAGTAGAGGTCTTTGAAAACGTGGTGAACGATGTCGTCACGTTTGATGCCCATGGCGGCCAGTTCTTCGTCGCTTTTCGCTTGCAGGCCTTGGACCTGCTCAAAACGGCGTTGGGCGGTGGAGCCCATCATGATGCCATGGCCGATCCCCGCGAAAAAGCGGCGCAGACCGGCGCCGGCGCGCCGCAGCCCTTCGAGGGGAGAGACGGAGTGGGCGGGGTGAGCAGTGCTCTGGTAGGTCATCTGATTGCCTTTGCAATTTCCAGTATTTCGATGACCGTTAGATAGGCAATGCTGCGCCGCAGCAGAACCGACGTTTTCGCATAGCCGATGGTCGGGACTTGCAGGGCTGACAGGGCGACATTCGCCTTTTCCGCGCTAAGACGGGCGGAATGCCCCGCAAAGGGGCGCGGCGCGGGCTGCGAACAACCAATGCGCGATTGCCGCGCCGTGCGGGGTCAGCCGACGTGGAAGAGGGTGTTGAAAAGCTTAGGGTCGATGCTCTGCGCGGCAAAGGTCTCACCTTGGGTCAGCACGCTGATCGCATCGTGGCTGTGCAGGCTTTCTTGATGGCTGGCGACGATGCGGAAATCGCCCACCCGGCCATCGGCCAAAAGCTGTTCACAAAACAGCCGCGCGGCATCTTCGACAAAGATCGGATTGGCGGCGTTAAGTTCGGCAAAAGCCTGTTCGTCTTCGCGTTTGACCATGACTTGCGTCTCGGTCGGCACGGCGCGGCGGCAAATCTCGATCAGGTCTTCGAACCACAGGCAATCGCCCTCGTCCCGCGTCTCGACCGATATCCGCGCGACGGAGCGTTGCGAATGCGGCGTCGCCAATTGCCCGCGGGTCTGGCGCGCGTGTTCGCTCAATTCCAGCGAACAGGGGCAGGTGCTGGAATAGACATAGTCGAGATGCACGATCTTCTTGCGCTCGCCGTTCTGTTCAACCAACTCCAGCGCGATGTCGTAATACTGATAGCCGGTGAGGCCCGAGCGCAGGCTGCCGATCTTCATTGGGAAGGAAAAGCGCATCTGAATTCGCGCATCCAAGCTCTCCAGATCGGCCTTGTAATCGTCCAGCGCCGCTTCGATCACCTCGAAGCTAAAGGTCGCCTCGGCATGGCGGTAGAAACTGCGCATGATGCGGGACATGTTGATGCCCTTCTTCTCCGCATCGAGCGAGACCGTGCCGGTGACCGAGGTCTCAAGCCGCAGATCCCCGCCCTCGCGGCTGCGATAGCGGATCGGCAGGCGAAAGTTCGAGATACCGACATGCTGGATCAACTGCTGTGCGCCGCGGATCAGGCTGGAGGGGCCGTTTTGCAGATCCGGCAGGCTGGCGCGGTAATTGTCGCCCGCGGTGAAATCTTCGGGATAGGCGCGGCTAAGGGCGGGATATTCGGCGGGGGCCAGCATCCGGGCCATGGCCGGGTCCAGCGCCGCAATCTCGGCCGGGGTGGCCGTTTCGGCCCAAGCGCGCAGCGTGGCGAGCGCGGATTGCGCCGCCTCCCGGTCCGGTGTCTCGGACATTTCAGTCACGATGTTCATTGCGCGGCCCTCCAGTCTGTCGCTCTCAATGTATGATGCGCGGGGCCAAAATGCCACCGCGCCCGCGACACATCAGGTCAGGCTTGCGCCGCCGTATCCAAGGCTTGCAGCAGATCGGCCTTGAGATCGCCGCTATATTCCAGCCCCACGCTGATCCGCACCAGCCCCGGCGTGATGCCCAAGAGGTCTTTGGTGTCCTGCGGCAGACGCTGGTGAGTGGTGGTGGCCGGATGGGTGACGATGGTCTTGGCGTCGCCAAGGTTGTTTGAGATCACCCCCACCTGCAACGCATTCAGGAAAGCGAAAGCCGCCGCCTTGCCGCCCTTGAGGTCAATGGACAGCACCGTGCCCCCTGCCCCCATCTGGCGCATCGCCAGTGCGTTCTGCGCATGGCCCCCAAGGCCCGGGTAAAGCACCCGCGCCAATGCCGCGTGACCGTCCAACGCCTCGGCCAATTCCAGTGCGCTGGCCGCCTGCGCCCGCACCCGCAGGTCGATGGTTTCCAACCCTTTGAGCATGATCCATGCGGTGAAGGGGCTCATCGAGCCGCCGGTATGTTTCATGTAAGGCTCAAGCGTGCCGCGGATGAACTCGCGGCTGCCCAGCACCACACCGCCAAGCGCACGGCCCTGCCCATCGATATGTTTGGTCGCGGAATAGACGACCACATCCGCGCCCTGCGAGATCGCGCGCGAAAAGACCGGCGTGGCAAAGACATTGTCGACCACCACCAGCGCGCCCTTGGCATGGGCCAGCCGGGCGACGGATTCGATGTCGATCACCTCAAGCGTGGGGTTGGCGACGGATTCGAAGAAGACCGCGCGGGTGTCCTCGCGGATCGCGGCCTCCCAAGCAGAGAGGTCGCTGCCGTCGACGAAAGTGACCTCTACCCCGTAGCGGCCAAGGATCTCTTCCAGCACATAGATACAAGACCCAAATAGCGCCCGGGCCGAGACGACATGATCGCCCGCCTTCAGCATCGAGATCAGCGCGCCCGAGACCGCCGCCATGCCGCTGGCGGTGGCAAAGGCATCTTCGGCCCCTTCCAAAGTGGCGATGCGGTCCTCGAACATGGCGACCGTGGGGTTGCCATAGCGGGCATAGATGAACTCATCCGGGCCGATCTCTTCGAAACGCGCCTCGGCCTGTTCGGCGCTGTCATAGACGAAACCTTGGGTCAGGTAGATCGCTTCGCTCACCTCGCCATATTGGCTGCGGCGGGTGCCTGCGTGGATCGCTTGGGTGCGCGCGTGACGGTCGTTGCTCATCTATCTCATCCTTCCGGCCCGACCTCGCGGGCATAAAAAAACCCCAGACGCGGCCAAGCGAAAGGGGTCTTTCATCCTGACCTTTTAGCGGCATGTTTAACGTGGCCCACAATCCGGTAACAAATCGCCACGCGGGGTGGATTACGCCGCGCGACGCTACAGGTCAACAGTTTCGCGCGGGACCTTCGTTAAATTTGGCCGGATCAGCCTTGGTCTTTCTTTTCGCCGTAGGCTTCGAACAGCTTGCCCTGCGCCATGAAGAAAACGAAAATCGCCGCCGTCAGGCCGAAGGTTTTAAAGTAAACCCAAGTGTCAGTCGAAAAGAACCGCCAGATCACCTCATTCGCCAGCGCCAGCCCAAAGAAGAAATACATCAGCCGTTTGGTCAGCAGCATCCAGCCCTCATCGCGCAGGGGCATCATCTCTTCCATGACGTATTTCAGATAGGACTGCCCGCGCAGCAGGCCGACGGCCAAAAGGCCGCCGAAGAGCACATAGATCAACGTCGGCTTCATCTTGAAGAAGCGGTCATCGTTCAGCCAGACCGACAACCCGCCAAAGATCACCACCAGCACCACGGTGGCGACCTGCATCCGGCTAAGCTTGCCCGTCAGCGCCCAAAGCGCGCCGGTCGAGAGTACCAGCAGCGGCACGAACATCGCGGTGACGACGATAAAGCCGTCATACTCCGTCCCGCCGAAAGTGTAGGTGTTATCCTTGAGCCATAGATAGGCCACGAGGAAGGCCAAGACCGGCCCGTATTCCAAGCCTGCCCGCAGCATTGGGTTGATCTCTCTTGGTTCTGACATGCCTGTTCCTTCAGCCGCCCATTTCAACAATCACCGCCCCGGCTGCGATCAGCGCCATCAGCGCGATGCGGCGCGGGCCGACGGTTTCTTTCAGCACCAGCACCCCGATCAGCGCGGCAAAGACGGTCGAGGTCTCGCGCAGCACTGCCGCCTCGCCCACCTTGTCGAGCCGCGTGGCCAGCATGACCGACCCAAAGCTCGCAAAAGCGATGATCCCGCCGATAAAGCCGCGCAGCATCAGCGGCGCCACCTCGGGTGGGTTCTCCATCGCGTGCCAGCGCCGCCATGCGATCACCGGCATCACCAACCCGTCGATCATGAAAAACCATGCGAGGAAGGTGAAAGGATCCGCCGTGGCGCGGATGCCGTATGCGTCATATGTGGTGTAAAGCGCCACGAACAAGCCCGTCAGCACCGCCAGCCCGAGCGCCGCGTGCAGCGTATCGCGCGCGGCGACCAAATTGCGCAGGTTATAAAGGGCAAGGCCGAAGATACCGCTGAGCAGCACCGCCACGCCAAGCCATTGCACCGCGTTAAACCGCTCCCCAAAGATCAGATAGGCGCCGACCACGGCAAAGAGCGGCCCCGTGCCGCGCACCACCGGGTAGACCACCGTATAGGCGCCCTTGGTATAGGCCCATGCCTGCAACAGCTTGTAGATCACATGGATCACGAAAGCGCCGAGGAAGATCACCCACATATGCGGTTCGGGCCAAGGCACGACGAACAGCGCAAAGGGCGCGGCCATCACGCCATAGGAGACATCAATCGCCCCGCGCGTGAGCCAAGGATCATGTCGCCCCTTTTGCAGGGCGCCGAAAACCGCGTGCAGGAAGGCTGCGGAAAGCGCCAGCCACAGGGCCGCGGTATGGCCCGCGGGGGTGCCTTCGATCGACAGGATCCAATCGGTCATCCCGGAACCACCACCGCGGCGAGAGGTTTATACCTCAAAGCCTTTATCACCAACGGAATTTCCATGTTTGAAAGCCTGATCGCGGATCTCACCAACAGTTTTTCGAAAGTGCCGGTTACCGTGGCCGCGGCGCGGCTGCTCATGGCGGCCTTTCTCGCGGGTATCGTCGGGTATGAACGCGAGCGGCGCGACAAGCCTGCGGGGCTGCGAACCCATATCATGGTGGCCATCGCCGCCTGTCTCTTCATTATCATCGGGCAAGAGCTTGGCAGTCTGGAGTTTGGCGATGGCGACCAAATGCGTTTCGATCCGTTGCGCCTCATCGAGGCGGTGACCGCAGGTGTCGCCTTCCTCGCGGCGGGGATCATTTTCACCTCGAACGGCGAGGTGCGCAATATTACCACCGGCGCGTCGATGTGGCTGGCCGGGGCCATCGGCCTGTCCTGCGGCGCGGGGCAAATCCTGCTGGCCTGTCTGACCGCAGGGGTCGTGGTGCTGGTTCTGACCGTTCTGCGCTGGATCGAGCGGAAGCTTGGCACCCATGACTGAACAGGGCCGCCACTTTCGGCGGCCAGTGTACCCTCAGCCATCCGTGCCCACCAAAGCGGCGGCGAATTCATCCGGGTCAAAGGGCGACAGATCGTCAATCTGCTCACCCACGCCCACGGCATGAATGGGCAGGCCAAAGCGATCCGCCAGCGCCACCAGCACGCCACCCTTGGCGGTGCCGTCAAGCTTGGTCATCACCAGACCGCTGACGTCGGAGATCTCTTGAAAGACTTTCACCTGATTGACCGCGTTCTGCCCTGTCGTCGCATCCAGCACCAATAGGGTGTTATGCGGCGCGGTCTCGTCCTTCTTGCGGATGACGCGGACGATCTTGGCCAATTCCTCCATCAGGTCGCCACGGTTTTGCAAACGGCCTGCGGTGTCGATCAACAGCAGGTCGGCCCCCTCTTCCTGCGCACGGCTCATGGCGTCAAAGGCAAGGCTCGCCGGGTCGCTGCCCTCGGGCGCGGTCAGCACGGGCACGTCGGCGCGTTCGCCCCAGACCTGCAATTGCTCGACCGCGGCGGCGCGGAACGTGTCACCGGCGGCGATCACGACCTTCTTGCCCGCCGCACGGAATTGCGAAGCCAATTTGCCAATGGTCGTCGTCTTGCCCGAGCCGTTCACGCCGACCACCAGCACCACTTGCGGGGTCTTGGCATAGAGCGGCAGGGGCCGAGCCACGGGCTCCATGATCCGGCTGACTTCGCTGGCGAGCAGTTGTTTGATCTCTGCCACCGAGAGTTTTTTGCCAAAGCGCCCTTCGGCCATGTTGGCGGTGACCCGCAGCGCCGTGTCGACGCCCATGTCGGCGCTGATCAGCAGCTCTTCGAGCTGTTCGAGCATCTCGTCATCCAGCGTCCGGCGCACCACGGGCTGTGCGGCGCCGCGCCCCATGAGACGGCCCAAAAGGCCCGGTTTGGCGGGGGCGGCCTCGGCTGGGGTTTCGTCCAGCGCCGGGGCGACGGGTGTCATCGCTTGGCGCAGGTCGGTCGCCGCGGGAACTTCCTCCGTGGCCGGGGCGGGCTCAGGATCAGCGACGGGTGGTTCCTGCGCGGGTGTGGGGTCCGGCTGGGGCTCAGTCGGTTCGGGCTGCGGTTCAGGCGCAGGCTGCGGCTCGGGCTCTGGGAGCGTCTCGGGTTCCGGGGCGGGTTCAGGCGCGGGGGTCGGCTCTTCCGCCTCCCGCTCTGCCGCCAACATTGGGCCGCTGTCCTCCTGCCTATCGGGCATCACATCAGAGGCCGCGCCGGGCTGGTCCATCACCGCATCCACGGGGCCCGCTTCGGCCTCCGCCTCCCCGCCATCGCTGACGATTGCCTCCAACCCCTCGTCGAGTTTGGACGAGGATTTGAACAAGCGGTCCTTGAGCTTCGTGAAGAAGGCCATCGGCGTCTCCCATGCAGTTTCGTCTTGATCTATAGGCTTGCCCGCGCAGATGGAAGGGCGCCCGGGCAGATCAAGCCCGCCGGGAGGGGGCGGGGTCAGATTTCATCGGGGAAATGCTGCATCACCAGCCGGATCGGGTTCGGCGCCGCCTGCCCCAGCCCGCAAATCGAAGCATCGACCATGGCGGTCGACAACTCTTCCAGCAGAGCTTGGTCCCATCGGTCCTCCTGCATCAGCTTCACCGCCTTTTCACAGCCAACCCGGCAGGGCGTGCATTGGCCACAGCTTTCATCCTCAAAAAACCGCAGCATGTTGATGGCGGCGGCCCGCGCGCTGTCGTGTTCCGACAGGACAACCACCGCCGCCGAGCCGATGAAAGACCCATGTGGTTGCAACGTGTCAAAGTCCAACGGCAGTTCCGCCATCGACGCGGGCAACAGGCCCGAGGACGGGCCACCCGGCTGATAGGCTTTGAACAGATGGCCCTCTGCCATGCCCCCCGCCGCGACGATGATATCGGTGATGGTCGAGCCTGCGGGCAGCAGATACATCCCCGGGCGCGCCACACGGCCCGAAACGGAATAGCTCCGCAGCCCCTTGCGGCCATTCTTTTCGACCCCGTTCAACACCTGCGGCCCCTCGCGGCAAATGCGGGCGATCCAATGCAGGGTCTCGACATTATGCACCAAGGTCGGGCGGCCAAGGACACCCACTTGCGCCACATAGGGCGGGCGGTGGCGCGGCAAGCCACGCTTGCCTTCGATGCTTTCGATCATGGCGCTTTCCTCGCCGCAGATATAGGCGCCCGCCCCACGCCGCAGATCGACATAGCCGGGCGCGATGAGGCCCGCGCCTTCCAGAGCGGCGATCTCACGGCGCAGGATCTCCAGCACCGCCGGGTATTCGTCGCGCATGTAGAGAAAGACCTTCTCCGCCTCCACCGCCCAAGCGGCGATCAACATGCCTTCGAGGAAGAGATGCGGCCTGCGTTCGAGATACCAGCGGTCCTTGAAGGTGCCCGGCTCGCCCTCATCGCCATTCACCGCCAGATAGCGCGGGCCGGGGTTGCCGCGCACGAAGCCCCATTTCTTGCCCGAGGGGAAACCCGCCCCGCCAAGACCGCGCAGCCCAGCCTGCAACAATTTCTCCTGCACCGCTTCCCAATCGCCCCCCTGACGCAGGTTCAACAGCGCGTCGTAACCCCCTGATGCCGCGTAGGTTTCGTAAGCCTCATAGTCAGGCAGCTGGGCATGGGTATCTCCGGCGCCAATTGCCGCGAGCACTTTCTCGGGCGTCGCGTGGTCGATATGGTTATGCCCCAGTTCCAGCACCGGCGCCGTGTCGCAGCGCCCCATGCAGGGCGCGCGCAGGACGCGCACTTCGGTCGGGTCCAGCCCCTCCTCCAACGCGGTTTTCAAGGCCTGCGCCCCGGCCAGCTCGCAAGACAGAGAATCGCAAACACGAATGGTCAGTGCGGGCGGCGGGGTCTCGCCTTCTTTCACCACGTCGAAATGGGCGTAGAAACTGGCGACCTCATAGACCTCGGCCATCGACAGGCGCATCTCTTCGGCCAAGGCGCGCAGATGCGCGGCCGACAGGTGGCCAAAGCGGTCTTGGATCAGATGCAGAAACTCGATCAGCAGATCGCGGGCGCGCGGGCGGTCGCCCAACAGCGCGCGGACCTCCTCCCACGCCGTATCCTGCAACTGCCGCCCCTTGGGGTGATGCCGCCCCTTGCCCTTGCCGGATTTCCAAACGCCCTTTCGCGGCTCCCCCGCCGCTGCCTTGCCGTGATCGTCCAGCGCCATGTCTCTCCCCCGCCTTGCTTTCCGCCTTGGTAACAAATCCAAAGCCCTAGGCGCGATCAAAAAGCGACAATCGCGCGGGTGTTTGCGTTGTGCGCGGCCCCTGCGGCGGGCAGAATACGGGGGCCGAGCCGGTTGGCCCGTGGTCGCAGGGGAAAACGCATGCTGTGGTATGTGATCGCAAGTCTGACACCGGCGGTGCTGATCGCCGCCGCCGCCGTCTGGGGCGGGGTCTGGGCCGTGCTGGCGCTGTTGTCGATCACAGTGCATGTGGCCTTTATGGACCGGTTGGGCCGCGCGCTGCACCTTTCCGATAGCTCAGGCCGCGCCCTGACGCTGACCTTGGCCGCCGCGCATTTCCTGCTGCTGCCGCTCGGGGTCTGGGCTATTGGCGCAGCCCCGCATCTTGAGGCGTTGGACCGCGCCCTGATCTTTGCCGCCCTTGGCCTGTTTCTGGGCCAGATCAGCAATTCCAACGCCCATGAGTTGATCCACGCCAGCCGCCGCCTGCCCCGGCGGATCGGCACGGCGATCTATATCTCGCTGCTGCACGGGCATCACGTCTCGGCCCATCTGCGGGTGCATCATCCCGCCGCCGCCACCCCGGCTGACCCCAACTCCGCACCCAGGGGCATGGGGTTCTGGCGGTTTCTGCTGAGCGCAAGCTGGGGGGAGTTTCGCGCCGGGTGGCAAGCCGACAGCGCGCAGCGGGCGCGCAAGAGGGGGGCGCAGGGGCTGCACCCTTACACGCTCTACCTCGGGGGTGCGGCGCTGGCGCTGCTCACGGCGCTGCTGCTGGGCGGCGTCGCCGGGTTGCTCGCCTATATCGAACTGGCGGCCTATGCGCAGATGCAACTGCTGCTGTCGGACTATGTGCAGCACTATGGGCTCCGGCGAGAGCAGCGCCCCGATGGCCGGTTTGAGCCGATGGGCCCGCAGCACAGTTGGAACGCGCCCAAATGGTACTCCGCCGCGATGATGCTGAACGCCCCGCGCCATTCGGACCACCACATGCGCCCCGCCCGCGCCTTCCCGGCGCTGGAAGTGACGCCAGAGATGCCGAAACTGCCCTATTCCCTGCCTGTGATGGCGGTGATCGCCCTTGTCCCCCCGCTTTGGCGGCGCGTGATGGACCGCCGCGTGGCCCGGTGGGGTCGCGGCTGATCCCACTGGCGCGGGGCGCGGGCTTCTGGCAGGCTCGTGGCATGAGACATGCCCTCGCCCTAATCTGCGCCTTCCTTCCGCTGCCTGCCTTGGCCGAGATGTCGGCGGCGGAGTTCGAAGCCTATACGGAAGGAAAAACGCTCTATTTCGGCCAGTCCGGCGCGCCCTATGGGGCGGAAATCTATCACGAGGACCGGCGCGTGCAGTGGTCCTTTCTCGACGGCCATTGCAAAGAGGGGCGCTGGTATGAGGCCGATGGGCTGATCTGCTTTGTCTATGAAGACGACCCCGCCCCGCAATGCTGGAGCTTTACCGAAAGCCCAACCGGGCTAGTCGCGCGGTTCGAGAATGACCCGACCGAAACCGCGCTTTATGAGGCGCTGGAAATGACCGAGCCGCTGCTGTGCCTTGGGCCGGAGGTCGGGGTCTAGGCCAGTTCAGCCCTCGCCTTTGACCGGCAGCCGACCATCGGCGAATTCGATCTCCAGATGCGCCGACTTCTTGGCGGCCTCCGCACTGGTCACCACGTCACCGTCGCCCCGCACCACGGCGAAACCACGGGCCAGCGTTTCGCGGTAGCCGAGCGTGCCGAGCGTGCGGCCCATCGCGTCGATCTGGCGGCGGCGGCGGTCCTGATCGGCGCGGCCTGCGCGCGCCAGCCGGGCCAGCACCTCTTTCAACCGTTGGTCTTGGCGCGACAGGTCACGGCGCAAAACCTCGGGGCGGAAGGTTTGCGTGCGGTCCATAAGCCGCTCCCGGCGGCGGAGGATCTGACGGTGCAGCACCTCGGGGTGGAACCGGTCAATCCGCGCGGCCAGCCGCTCGCGCTGTCCGGCCAGATTGCGTTGCCACGCCGGGTCGAGCCGCGCCGAGAGCCGCGCCAGACGTTGCCGATCCGCCTCCAACTGGCGGCGCAGGGTGCCGGGGCGCAGAGCGCCAGACATATCAGCCAGCTTGACGCGGCGGCCTTGGACGCCCGCAATCAGCGCGGGCCCTAGTTTTTCGCTTGCGCGGTCGAACCGCTGCCACGCACCTTCAGTCAAAGTCTCTGCCCGGGGCAAGGCCCGCGCCAGATCCCGCATCCGCTGGCTGCGACGGGTCAACCCTTGGCTCAGCGCCTGACGCATCCTTGCGCCCTGCCCCTCCAGCCATGCCGCCAGCTCATGCCGCACAGGCACGGCAAGCTCCGCCGCCGCCGTAGGCGTGGGCGCGCGCTTGTCCGAGACGAAGTCGATCAGCGTCGTGTCCGTCTCATGCCCCACGGCAGAGATCAGCGGAATGTCCGAAGCCGCCGCCGCGCGCGCGACGCTTTCCTCGTTAAAGCCCCAGAGGTCTTCGACCGAGCCACCGCCACGGGCCACGATGATCAACTCGGGCCGGGGCAACGCGCCACCGGGGGTGAGCCGGTTGAACCCTTGGATGGCGCGCACCACCTCGGGCGCGCATTTCGCGCCCTGAACGGCGACCGGCCAGACCAACACCTTGCGCGGGAAACGATCCCGCAGCCGGTGCAGAATGTCACGGATCACCGCCCCCGAGGGCGAGGTCACAACGCCGATGATCTCAGGCAGATAGGGCAGCGGGCGTTTGCGTTCGGGGGCGAACAGCCCCTCCGCCGCCAGCGCCGCCTTTCGTTTCTCCAACAGCGCCATCAGCGCGCCCATGCCCGCCGGTTTAATGTCCTCAATGACGATCTGATATTTCGACTGACCGCCAAATGTTGTGATGCGCCCGGTGGCGATGACCTCCATCCCCTCTTCGGGCTGAGTCTCAAGCCGCGCGGTCACGCCTTTCCAGATCACGCCCGAGATGACCGAGCGGTCATCCTTGAGGTCGAGATAGACATGCCCCGAGCGCGGGCGGCTGACGCGGCCCACTTCACCGCGAATCCGCACATGGCCGAACTCCCCCTCGATCACCCGTTTAATCGCGCCCGAAAGCTCGGTCACCGTGAATTCGGGGCTGTTGCCACCGGGGGCGGGGTCGTCGAACAGATCCATCTGGGCACCTTGTGTCTGTGGGCCCCCCAGCTTAGAACGCGGAGCAACGAAGTCCAAGGGAGTGCGCGGCATGAATATCCTGATCCTCGGCAGCGGTGGCCGCGAACATTCACTTGCTTGGGCGGTCATGCAGAACCCCAAATGCGACAAGCTGATCGTGGCACCGGGCAATGCGGGGATCGCGGCCATCGCGCAATGCGCCAAGCTCGACATCATGGATGGCGCGGCGGTTGTGGCCTTTTGCGAGGGCAATAACATCGATTTCGTCATCATCGGCCCCGAAGCGCCCCTTGCCGCGGGTGTGGGCGACGATCTGCGCGCGGCGGGTTTCGATGTCTTTGGCCCCTCCAAAGCAGCGGCGGCACTGGAGGCTTCCAAAGCCTTCACCAAGGAAATCTGCGACGCCTGCAATGCACCCACGGCGGGCTATGGCCATTTCACCGATGCCGCCAGCGCCCGCGCCTATGTCGAAAAGCAAGGCGCGCCGATTGTGATCAAGGCCGACGGTCTGGCGGCGGGCAAGGGTGTCATCATCGCCATGAGTGACGCCGAAGCGCTGGCCGCCGTGGATGAGATGTTCGACGGTGCCTTTGGCGAGGCAGGCGCGGAAGTGGTGATCGAAGAGTTCATGGAGGGCGAAGAGGCGTCCTTCTTCGTGCTCTGCGACGGGGAGACGGTGCTGCCTATCGGCACGGCCCAAGACCATAAGCGCGTCGGCGACGGCGACAGCGGCCCCAACACCGGCGGCATGGGCGCCTACTCCCCCGCCCCAGTGCTGAGCGACAAGATCGCCAAACGCGCGCTAGATCAGATCATCCGCCCCTGTATGGCCGAGATGGCCAAGCGCGGAATGCCCTATCAGGGCGTGCTCTATGCCGGTTTGATGATCAAAGACGGCCAGCCGCGTCTGGTGGAATACAATGTCCGTTTCGGTGATCCGGAATGCCAAGTGCTGATGATGCGCCTCGGCGCGCAAGCGTTCGACCTGATGCAGGCCACGGCCAAGGGGGCGCTTGCCGATATGCAGGTGAACTGGGCCGAAGATCACGCGCTGACCGTGGTGATGGCCGCCAAAGGCTACCCCGGTGACTATGAAAAGGGCAGTGAGATCAAGGGCCTCTCCGCCCTCCCGGAGGACAGCGCGAATATGGTGTTCCACGCAGGCACCAAGGCGCAGGACGGGGCGATCTTGGCCAATGGCGGGCGCGTGCTGAACGTCACCGCGCGCGGGGCCACGCTGGCCGAGGCGCAGGAACGTGCCTATGCGATGGTCGATGGGATCGATTGGCCCGAAGGGTTCTGCCGCCGCGACATCGGCTGGCGCGCGCTGAGCTGACGGGTGGCGGCTCTACCAGAGCCGCAGCCGCCCCTCATTCACAGGCCAGCGCCTTGGCAAAGCTCTCGGCCCACGCGAAGGGGCCGATATCGCGCCTCGTCAGCTGTCCGCCTGTCAGGCGCACCCCCACCACACGTTCCCAATCGGCATCCGCCAGCACCATCTCCGGCCCTGCCCCACAATCGCGCAGACCGCCTGAGATATGCCGCTCTCCGATGCGATGATTGGTCAGCCCCGTCATTTGCGCGACTTCGCTGAGATGCCCATCGGCAAAGCGCCAGACCCGCAGCACCCGCGCCAGATGCGGCCGGTCGACATAGGCGATCTCAATCGCGCCATCGCCATCCAGATCAGCGGCACCTATGGGGGCGAGCCACCGGTTGCTTTGGCCGATATGCGGGGTCTCGGTGATCTTGCCCTCGGGGCCGTAGATCGCCAGCGCCGCGCCACGATTCACGTCCGTCTCGACCACCAGAACCTCGGGCGCGCCATCGCCGGTCACATCTACAAGCCGGGGGGCGATATCCTCGAAAACATGGTCGCGCGGCAGATGGAAGCGCCGCGCACCGCCATTTGCCAGAGAGACCTGCAAGCCGCCCCATTCCAGCGCGTCGCCAAGAATGCCGTGGGCGTAGCGCCCCGTGGGCGCGATGTAATGCGCGGCGGTGATCGTCTCCGCCGCCGCGCCCGTTGCGATCAGCGCCAGCAGTGCCGCGCCGACCGCTCGCATCAGATTTGCTTTTCCGGCATCTGCACGCGCAGACCGTCCAGCGCATCGGTGACCTTGATCTGGCAGGTCAGACGCGAGCGCGCGGGATCGGGCTCAAAGGCGAAGTCGAGCATGTCTTCTTCCATGTCGTCCATCGGCGGCAGTTTTTCGGCCCAAGCCGGATCGACATAGACATGGCAGGTGGAGCAGGCGCAGGCCCCGCCACAGTCGGCTTCGATGCCGGGAATGTTATTGTCCCGCGCGCCTTCCATGACGGTGAGACCATTGGCCACCTCGACCACATGTTCGGTGCCGGAGTGTTCGACATAGGTGATTTTGGCCATGATGATGCCCTTTCGTCCTAAAAGTTCGGCCTTGTTTAACGGGCTATTGCAGCCGGTTCCAGCCCCCTTTTCGCAAGGTCACGGCGCGCCCGACATTGCGGTGGGCAAGGCCTGCGCATCCGGCTAGTCTGCCCGCGAACAACAGGCGAGCCCGAGAGACCGGCATGACACAGCCCCTCCCCCCCAGAACCGCGCGGCGCTGCGCCGCTTTGCTGCTGACCGTCGCGGCCTTGACGGGTTGCGAGACAGCGGCACCGGCTACGCCCCGCCCCGAGCCGGGGGTGCTAGAGGCCACCCGCAACGGCCCCGCAGGCGCGCCGGAGGGAAGCTGCTGGGGCCGCACGGTCAGCCCTGCAGTGATCGAGACGTTGACCGAACAGGTCGAAGTGACCCCGGCCAAGATGAACCCCGATGGCAGCATCGCCAAACCGCCCGTCTATAAGACAGAAACCCGGCAAGAGATTGTGCGCGCGCGGGTCGACAATTGGTTCGAAACCCCCTGCCCCGATGTGCTGACGCCCGAGTTCAACAGCAGCCTGCAACGGGCGCTAGAGGCGCGCGGGTTCTACGCGGGGCCGATCACGGGTGAAATGGACGCGGCCACGCGGCAAGCGGTGCGGCGCTATCAGGCGCGGCAAGGGCCGAACAGCGAGGTGCTGTCGCTCAACACCGCCCGCGCGCTTGGGCTTGTGACGGTGCCGCGACAGGGCGGCTGACCTCAGAAACGAAAAAGGGCGCCCCGCAGGCGCCCTTCCCCAAACCTTGATGCTAGGTCACTCTGCCAGTGAGAGTGCCACAAAACGCGGATCGCCTCCGCGGCGGACCAACAGCAGCAGAGACCGGCGGCCCGCCTCTTTTGCCGCCTCGATCCGGGCTTCGAGGTCGGCGATGCTCGACACCTGCTCCTGCCCCGCTTCGGTGATGATGTCGCCCATGCGCAGGCCCTTCTCGAAGGCCTCCGATGTTTGATCCACATCCGTCACGGCAAGGCCGGTCATATCGTCATCGGCCCCAAGCTCCGCGCGCAGCTCGTCTGTCAGCGGCATCAGGGTCAGGCCCATCAGCATGGTCGACTGCGGCTCGGCCTCGGCCCCCTCATCGGCGTTGTCATCCATACCGGCAGGGACCGCGCCATCGGCCTCTTCGCGGCGGCCAAGTACGACCTTGATGGTCTGGGTCTTGCCGTCACGCAGCACGGTCACGCGGACCGTCGCGCCGACGGGGCTGTTGCCCACCTGACGCACGAGGCCACGGGTATCGACCACTTCGACACCGTCGAAGGATTTGATCACGTCACCGGTCTTGAGCCCCGCCTCACGCGCAGGCCCCTCGGGCACATCGGTGATCAGGGCGCCGACGGCTTTCTTGAGGCCCATGGCATCGGCCACGTCATCGGTCACGTCCTGAATGCGCACGCCCAGCCAGCCGCGGCGGGTCTCGCCGTATTCCTGCAGTTGGTCAATCACGCGGGTGACGACATTCGACGCCATCGAAAAACCGATGCCGATGGAGCCGCCGTTGGGCGACAGGATCGCGGTGTTCACGCCGATCACCTCGCCATCCATGTTGAACAGCGGCCCGCCGGAGTTGCCGCGGTTGATCGCGGCGTCGGTCTGAATGTAATCATCATAGGTCCCCGACAGCGCCCGGTTGCGGGCCGACACGATGCCAGCTGAGACCGAGAAGCCCTGTCCGAGCGGGTTGCCCATGGCAATCACCCAGTCACCCACCCGCGCGGCGTTGCTGTCGCCGAAAGAGACGAAGGGCAGCGGCGCCTCCGCTTCGACCTTCAAAAGCGCGATGTCAGTCTTGGGGTCGGTGCCGATGACCTCGGCGACCAATTCCTCGCCTGAGAAGAATTCGATGGTGATCTCATCTGCGCTTTCGATGACGTGGTTATTGGTCACCACATAGCCGTCTTCGGAAATCACGAAACCCGAGCCAAGGGCCGAGGAACGGCGGGGCCGGTTGCCCTCACCATTGTTGCGGTCCTGAAATTCGCGAAAGAAGTCTTCGAAGGGCGAGCCTTCGGGCACGATGCCCTGCGGCCCGGTGCGGCCCTCAACCGTGGTGGAGGTGGTGATATTGACCACCGAAGGGCTAATTTTCTCGGCCAGCGGGGCGAGGCTTTCGGGTTTGGCCAGCGCCATGCTGGCTTGCAGGATCAGGAGGGTCAGCGCCATCACCCCCATTGCCATCGCTCGCATCCATTGGGTGTGTTGTGCTGTTGTGGACAGGGAAACCGCCTTGGCCTGCATTCATCGTCTCCTGATTGTTCCTGTTGTTGCCAACGTGGGCAGAGTGCATTCCGAAAGGACGCGCTGCAACAGCAAAGATGGGGCCGATCACGGGCATTTCAACGGGTGGGCGTGTGACGATTTGCGACCCCGCCCTGCGAGGTCGTGGGCAAAACGGACGCCGTTTCACCCCGCCCGCGCGGCGTCAAAACCCCAGTTGAAAGGCGAGCCAAACCAAGATCAACCCGGCCACCACCGCCAGCGCGCCAAGCTGGCGCAGCGCGGCCTCTGGGATGCGGCGGAGCATTTCGAGCATCTGTTCCAAAAACGAAGGGGCCAGTGCGTACACCAGCCCCTCGAAAATCAGAACCGACCCTAGAGCCAGTAGAACCAGCGTCATTCTTCCAGCGCCGCTGGCAGATCTGTGTCAGCCTCCGGTGCGGCGGGGGCTGGCGTGGCGGGGGCCGCGGGGGCGGCCTCCTCCTGCGTATCCTCTGCCGCGGCGGCGTTATCTGCCTCCGGCGCTGGCTCAGCCGCGGGCGCATCGGCGGCAGGGCTCTGCGGCGGTGCAATCGCATCGACCGAGGTCGTGGCGCTGCGGTCCGACCGCAGGTAGTTAAAGAACTCACTATCCGGCGACATCACCATGGTGGAGTTCTGCCCCTGCAAAGCCTGCTCATAGGCACTGAGCGAGCGGTAGAATTCAAAGAATTCCTGATCCTTGCCATAGGCCTGCGCGAAGATGTTGTTCCGCTGAGCGTCCGCCTCACCTTCGATGATCCGCGCGTCACGACGGGCCTCCGAGAGGATCTCTTCGTAGGTACGATCGGCAAGGGCGATGACACGCTGCGCGGCTTCGCGGCCACGGGCGCGTTCGTCGGTCGCTTCACGCTCACGCTCGGCGATCATCCGTTGCAGGGTCGCGTCAAAGTTCTGCTCGGGCAGGTTTGTCTGACGCAGACGCACGTCCACCACCTTGAGGCCAAGCGCCTGCGCGCGGGCATCGGCACGGACACGGATCTGCTCCATCAGGTCGGCCCGTTCGGGCGACAGGATGGTGTTGGATGTCACGCCCTGCGAGCCGAGCACGGCACGGATTTGGCTTTCCATGATGCCGCCCATCTCGCTTTCGGCCTGACGTTCGCCGCCCGCACCCAAAGCTTGCCGGTACTGCACCATATCGTCGATGCGGTAGAGCACGAAGGCGTCGATCTCAAGGCGCCGGTCATCGGCGGGGGTGACTTCGATCACCGGGGTTTCCAGCGACAGGATGCGGTCTTCGTAGCGCACGACCTCATCCAAAAGCGGAACTTTGAACCCGATGCCCGGCTCGTTGCGGACCTGTTTGATCTGGCCGAAACGCAGCACCAGCGCCTTCTCGCGCTCGTCCACCACAAAGACAGCCGACAGGATGCCCACGATGGCGATCACCACGATGGGGATGATAAGACTTGTTTTCCGCATCAGTTCGACCCTCCGCCGCGCCGCAATTCATTAAGTGGCAGATAGGGAACGACGCCCTGCCCACCTTGGCCGCTGCCGTTTTCGAGGATGACCTTATCCACGTCGCCCAGCACCTTTTCCATGGTCTCAAGATACAGACGTTTGCGCGTCACATCGGGGGCGTTGCGGTATTCTTCCAACACGGCTTCAAAGCGGCTGGCCTCACCCACCGCGTCGTTCACGACGCGGGCGCGGTAACCTTCGGCGGCTTCCAGAAGCTGCGCGGATTCACCGCGCGCCTCGGCAGTGCGCCGGTTGGCATAGGCGTCGGCCTGACGCTCCACCCGGTCACGCTCCTGCTCGGCGGCTTGCACGTCGCGAAAAGCATCGACGACCGACTGCGTGGTGGTGTTGCCATTGGCATCGGTGACCTGCACGGTCTGACTGGGCGGGTCGACCTTGTTCACGTTGACACGCAGCACGTTGATGCCGGTGTTGCGGTTGTCGAGGGTGTTTTGGATCAACTCCTTCACCCGATCCGCCACCGCGCCACGATCCCGGTTGAGGATCGGCGCCAGTTCGGATTGCGCGATGACTTCACGCATGGCGGATTCCGAGATCGCCCGGACCGAGGCTTCGGGATCGCGTAGCGAGAATTTGAAGTCGCGCGCGTTCTTGATGTTCCAGACCACTTGGAAGTCGATGTCGACGATGTTCTCGTCCGTGGTCAGCATCAAGCCTTCGTTGCCGCCGCCGCCGCGCCGCACGCCCAACTCCTCGGTGCGGTTGGTGGTGACGTCGAAAACCTCTGCCGTGACCAGCGGCCATGGGGCAAAGTTCAGACCCTCGGTGCCGATGCCGGAAAATTCACCCAAGAACAGTTCGATCGACTGCTGTTCAGGCCGCACGGTGTAGAAGCTGGCAAAGCCCCAAAGCGCCACACCGGCCAAAAGCGCGATGCCAAGGGTCGAACGTGTCACGCCCGGCCCGCCAGAGCCGCGACCGCCGCCGCCGGTGCCGTTGCCCCGGTCGCCGCCACGGCCCCCCATCAGAACGCGCAGCTGCTCTTGGCCCTTGCGCACCAGATCGTCGATCTCGGGCATCTGGGGGCGGTCACCGCCCTGCCCGCGTGGACCCTGCGGCCCGTCGTTGCGCCCCCCGTTGCCCCGGTCTCCGCCGTTGCCCCGGTTGCCGCCTCCGCCGCCCCCCCAGGGGCCTTGCGAATTTCCTGCCATTGATATGTTCCCCTCTGGGCCGCCCATGCGGCCTATCGTTCCAAAAATTGTACGCTTTCGCGTGATATTCAAGCCGTGCGGGTCGGATTACGCATGGTCACCAGTTCTTCGGACATGGTCGGGTGCACCGCGCAGGTGGCGTCGAACTGCTCTTTCGTGGCGCCCATCTTGACCGCGATGCCGACCATCTGGATCAATTCGCCCGCGTTGGGTGCGACGATATGACAGCCCAGCACCACCCGCGTGTCGGCGCAGACAATGAGTTTCATCAGCACCCGGTCGGCCTTGCCCGCAAAAGCGCCCTGCATCGGTTTGAAAGAGGTCGCATAGACCTCAATCGGCCCCGCCTCCCGCGCGGCCTCCTCGCTCAGCCCCACGGTGCCCATCTCGGGTTGGGTGAAGATCGCCGAAGGCACCAGATCATGATCCACCGGCGTCGGGTTGCCGCCAAAGACGGTCTCGACAAAGGCCATGCCCTCGCGGATCGCCACCGGGGTGAGGTTGATGCGGTTGGTCACGTCGCCGATGGCATAGACGGAAGGCACCGCCGTCTGGCTGTATTCATCCACTTCGATCTCACCGCTGCGGCCCAGCTTCACCCCCAGTTCTTCCAGCCCCATGTCATCGCTGTTGGGGCGGCGGCCTGTGGCAAAGAGCACCTGGTCGAACATCTTCTCGGTGCCGTTAGTGGGTTTAACCTTCATCGGGCCGCTGCCGTCTTCGTGGCTCGGCGTCATCTCCAGAATGTTGGTGCCCAGATGCAGGTCGATCCCTTTTTCCTGCATCATCTCGGCCACCATGCCGCGGGCTTCGTCGTCAAAGCCGCGCAGGATCTGCGCGCCGCGGTAGTATTGCGTCACCTCGACGCCCAAACCGTTGAGAATACAGGCGAATTCACAGGCGATATAGCCGCCGCCGATGATCAGGATAGACTTGGGCAGTTTTTCTAGATGGAACAGATCGTCAGAGACCAGCCCCAGTTCCGCATTCTCGATCTCGGGGCGCACGGGGCGGCCGCCGCTGGCAATGAGGATGTGCTTGGCGGTCTTCTCGGTCCCGTCGGAGAGGGCCACGGTATGGGCGTCCTTGATCCGCGCGCGGGCGTCGAATGTGTCAACGCCGGAGTTCTTCAGAAGCTTGCGATAGACACCTTCGAGGCGGTCCAACTCAGTGTTCAGACGGCCTTTGAAGTCATTCCAGTCAAACGGCCCGGCCTTGAGATCCCAGCCAAAGCATTTCGCCTCATCCACCACATCGGCATAGCCCGAGGCGAAGACCATCAGCTTTTTCGGCACGCAGCCCCGGATCACGCAGGTGCCGCCATAGCGGTCTTCCTCGGCCAGACCGACCTTGGCGTCATGTTCGCCCGCCGCCACACGCGCCGCGCGCACACCGCCCGAGCCGCCACCGATGACAAACAGGTCGTAGTCGAATTCATTCTTGGCCATTTGGCGCCTCTCTTAGTCGTTTTGGGTCTTGCGCGGGATCGCGCATATTTCGGTCTTGCGCGGGGTCGCGCGTGTCTCGCCTTGTCGGCATTAATCGCTCAGGTCGGAAAACAGGTTGTCGGTCTCGACGAATTCCAAACGGTCGGTCGCCACGGTGCCTTCATTTATGTCGCGCACCTCTACCCTGCCATCCCCGTAGCCGATCACAACCGCGTCACAGATATCTATGAACAGGCCGTTTTCCACCACGCCGGGCATCTGGTTCAGCACCAGCGCCAATTGCCGTGCGTTGCCGATGCGCCCCAGCCGCAGGTCTAGGATATAGTTCCCCTCGTCGGTGATAAAAGGCACCTCGCCATTCATCCGCAGGGTCGAGCTTTGGCCAAGCACATCCATCGAGATCAGCGTCTCTTCGACCAGCGCCTGCGTGGTCTGCCAGCCAAAGGGAATCACCTCAATCGGCAGGGGGAATGCACCCAGATGATGCACCTCTTTGCCGATATCGGCGATCACCACCATCTGGTCGCTGGCCGTCGCCACGATCTTTTCTTGCAGCAAGGCCCCGCCGCCGCCCTTGATGAGGTTCAGGTCGCCGTCAAATTCATCTGCCCCGTCAATCGTCAGATCGAGCCATTTCGCCTCATCGAGAGAGATCACCTCGATCCCCACATCCCGCGCCAGTTGCGCGGTGCGCGAGGAGGTCGGCACGCCTTTGATCCGCAGCCCATCGTCGCGCACCATCTCGCCCAGACAGCGCACCAGCCACGCCGCCGTCGATCCGGTGCCAAGCCCCACGCGCATCCCGTCTTCCACGAATTCGCACGCCCGTTTCGCGGCCACGAATTTGGCCTTGTCGATCGGTGATAGGTCTCCGGACATCGGGTGCTCCCTTGCAGGCGTTTGCCGCGTTATAGGGCGAATTGGCATAGGGTGCGAGGGGCAAGTCGGCGGTTTTTGGCGGTGCCGCACGCCGACAGGACGGGCAGAGCGCACGGCCTGTCGCTTTCGGCGCGCCGCGGGGCGGCGGGAAATGGTTGGATCGGGCCCAGGCCGCTTGCAATGCGCCAAAGGTCTGGGCGATACCCGTCCCACCGCGCCCGCCACCCGCAACCATAAAAGGGTCCGCCACCTGATGTTTCTTTCGGTTTTCGACATGTTCAAAGTGGGCATCGGCCCTTCGTCTTCGCATACCATGGGGCCGATGGTGGCGGCGGGGCGTTTCCTTGACCAGATGCGCGCATCGCCCTTCCAATTCGCCGGGCTGCGCGCCTCGCTGCACGGCAGCCTCGCCTTTACCGGCGTCGGCCATGCGACCGACCGCGCCACGATCCTCGGCCTCGCCGGGTTCACGCCCGAGGACTATGACGCCGATGCCGCCGAAAAGGTGTTGGAAGAGATCAAACAGACCCGCCGCATCAGCGTCGACGGCCTGCCCGAACTGCGCTTTGACCCTCAGCGCGACATGATCTTTGACTACGACACCAAGCTTGCGGGCCATGCCAACGGCATGATGCTGATGGCCACCGATGCCCAAGGCGACGTGACACTGCGCGAGACCTATTATTCCATCGGCGGCGGCTTCGTGATGACCGAAAAGGAACTCGCCGCAGGCAAGGACACGGATGAGGGCGCGCCGGTGCCCTTCCCCTTCAAGTCCGCCGCGGAAATGCTTGAGATGTCGGCCAAATCCGGCAAAACCATCGCGGGCATGAAACGCGCCAATGAAGAGGCGCGTGGCGGGGCCGAGAACCTGCGCGCCGGGTCGAAACGGCTGTGGCAGGTCATGCGCGACTGCATCGACCGGGGCCTAACCTCCGAGGGCACTCTGCCCGGCGGGTTGCAGGTGAAACGCCGCGCCAAGGGCATCTACGACGCGCTGATGGCGGAGCGCGGACAGAACCAATCCGCCCCGCATACGATCAACGATTGGATGAGCGTCTATGCCATGGCCGTCAACGAGGAGAACGCCGCGGGCGGGCAGGTCGTCACCGCGCCGACCAACGGCGCCGCAGGTGTGATGCCGGCGACCTTGCGCTATTACCTCGACCATGTCCCCGGCGCGTCTGAGGCGCATATCGAAGACTTCCTGCTCACCGCCGCCGCGATTGGCGGGCTGGTGAAATACAACGCCTCAATCTCGGGGGCCGAGGCGGGCTGTCAGGCCGAAGTCGGCAGCGCCGCCGCCATGTCCGCCGCCGGGCTATGCGCCGTAATGGGCGGCACCCCGCAGCAGATCGAAAACGCCGCCGAGATCGCGCTGGAGCATCACCTCGGCATGACCTGCGACCCCGTCAAAGGGCTGGTGCAGGTGCCTTGTATCGAGCGCAACGGCCTGGGCGCGATCAAGGCGGTCTCGGCGGCATCTCTGGCGCTGCGCGGCGACGGCACGCATCTTGTGCCGCTCGATGCCTGTATTGAGACCATGCGCCAGACCGGCGCGGACATGAGCGAGAAATACAAGGAAACCTCCCTCGGCGGGTTGGCGGTGAATGTGCCGAACTGCTGAAGCTGCGCAAATTTGCACAGGCCCCGTTCGCCGGGGCCAATTGCTGAGGTGACCGCCGCCCCCTATCTTCTGAGCAACTGCAAAGGAGAGCATCATGTCCCTCAGACCCACATTGGAAACCCGCCGCGCCACGCCTACGATGGAAGGCGCCGGGGTGAAACTGCATCGCGCTTTCGGCTTCCACGACCCGTCGGAGCTTGACCCCTTTCTGCTGTTCGACGACTTCCGCAACGAGCATCCGCGCGACTTCGAGAAAGGCTTCCCTTGGCACCCGCACCGCGGGATCGAGACGATTACCTATGTGCTCGAAGGCACCGTGGCCCATGCGGATTCGCTCGGCAATACCGGCGATCTGAACGCGGGCGACGTGCAGTGGATGACCGCCGGATCGGGCATCCTGCACCAAGAAATGCCGCGCGGGAACGACAAGGGGCAGATGCACGGCTTCCAGCTTTGGGGCAACCTGCCCTCGGCCCAGAAGATGACCGCGCCACGCTATCAGGATATGAAATCCGCCGAGATCCCGGTGGTGACCGATGATGACGGTACAAGGGTCAAGATCATCACGGGCGAGTTCTGGGGCAAACGCGGCCCCGTCGATGGCATCGCCGCCGATCCGCAGTATCTGGACATCTTCGTGCCTGCGGGCGTGAAAAAGACCTTTCGGATCGACACCTACCGCCGGGCCTTTGCCTATGTCTTTCAAGGTGCGGGCGCTTTCGCCGATGCCTCCGCCCCTTCGGGCGTGCTGCTGGAGAAAGAAGTCGGCGGCGAGGAGGTGAACATCCGCGATATGTCGGGCGACCGCACGCTCATCCGCTTTGGCACCGGCGATGAGGTGACGGTTCAGGCCGGGCCGGAAGGTGTGCGCTTCCTGCTGATCTCGGGCGCGCCGATTGAAGAGCCGGTGGCGTGGCACGGGCCGATCGTGATGAACACCCGCGCCGAGATACAGCAGGCGATGCGGGATCTGAACAACGGGACCTTCATCCGCCCCGCCCATTGACCCAAAGGCCCGTGGCCGCTCAGGCGGTCACGGCCTTGCGCACCATATCCCAATATTGCGCCACGACCTCGTCCAGCGACAGCCGTCCGCCCGCGCGGTACCAAGTGTTCACCCCGGTCAGCATGGCGATGATCGCCAGCGTCACGATCTTGGTGTCGGCGACGGCGAAATCGCCGCTCGCCACCCCGGCGCGCAGGATCGTCTCCAACCGGTCCTCATAGTCGCGGCGCAGCCGCTCGATCACGGCGAAATTCTCCTCCGTCAGATTGCGCAACTCCATATAGGCGATGAAAACCTCATCGGGCCGATCCGCGTGAAAACGGATATGGAAGGCCACGAAATCCTGCAACTGCTGCATTGCGGGGCGGCTCGGATTATGGGGTGTTTCGGCCAGCAGGTCGGTCATATGCGCCTGCATCAGGTCGAACAGCAGGCTCTGCTTGTCGGGCGTGTAGTTATAGAGCGCCCCGGCCTGCACACCGACTTCGGCGGCGATGGCGCGCATGGACACGGCGGCATAGCCGCCCCGCGCGAAAAGCCGCAGCGCGGCTGCGCGGACACGCGGGCCGGTGATATCGGAGTGGGAGCCTGTGGTTCTTGCCATGGCGGCAATTTAATGAACAAGCGTTCAAAAGCAAACCCCGCTTGCGCGAAGATCACGGCTGAGGCAGAACGAGGCATGACCCAAGCGCGCCCGCCCCGCCCCCTCTCGACCATCGCCCTGTTTCTGGGCGTCTCGCTGCTGGCGGGCTGCACGCAGTTTCCCGAACTCGACCGCACAATCACGCCTGAACTGGAGGCCGCCCCCTACCCCGATCTGGTCCCGATCGACCCGCTCTTGGCCAAGGCCACCGCCGGGCGGATCGACCCGGCGCGGACCGAAGCGGCGCTCACGGGGCGTGCGGCCAATCTTGAAGCCCGCGCGGCGCGCGTCAGCCGCACAAGCGCCCAAGCCGCCACTGCTGCCCGGGTGGCGCGGCTCAGGGCGCGCGCTGCCGAACTCCGGCGCGCCCGCCAAGCCGCCGAGGACAGCGAAAGCGCTGAATAAACGGGCATCCCCGTAATGCGTATGCGCGTTGCACGCAGGCGCCGAACCCGCTACATCGCGGCTATGCCCGGCCCCGTCTGCCGGGCCTTTCGGATCAGACCAGAAGGACCACCGCCATGTCTAAGCCGCTTCGCCTCGGGATTGCCGGATTGGGAACCGTGGGCGTGGGTGTGCTGCGCATTCTGCGCCAGCAGGCCGCCCTGTTAGAGGCCCGCACCGGCTGCGCGATGACGGTCTCGGCGGTTTCTGCCCGCACCCGGAACAAGGACCGCGGGCTGTCGCTCTCTTCCTATGATTGGGAGGATGACCCCGTCAAATTGGCCACCCGCGATGACGTGGATGTTTTCGTCGAACTCATGGGCGGCGCGGACGGCCCCGCCAAAGCCGCGACCGAAGCCGCGCTGGCGGCGGGCAAACATGTGGTTACCGCCAACAAGGCGATGCTGGCGATACATGGCCAAGCGCTGGCCGAACAGGCCGAGGGCGCGGGCGTGGCCCTGCGCTATGAGGCGGCTGTGGCGGGCGGCATCCCGGTCATCAAGACGCTGATGGAGGGGCTTGCCGGGAATGAGATCACCCGGATCATGGGGGTGATGAACGGCTCGTGCAATTACATCCTCACGCGGATGGAGGACTCGGGCAAAACCTATCAAGAGATCTTTGCCGAGGCCGATGGGCTGGGCTATCTCGAAGCCGATCCGCAATTGGATGTGGGCGGCATCGACGCGGCGCATAAGCTGGCGATCCTGTCCTCCATCGCCTTTGGCACCAAGATCGACTTTGATGGCATCCAGCTTGAGGGGATCGAGCGGGTCGCCATCGAAGACATCCGCGCTGCCGCCGACATGGGTTATAAGATCAAACTGCTGGGCGTGACCCAGAAAACCGGCCGCGGGCTGGAGCAGCGGATGATGCCCTGCCTCGTGCCGCAGACCTCGCCTTTGGGCCAGCTTGACGGCGGCACCAATATGGTGGTCATCGAAGGCGATGCCGTGGGCCAGATCGTGCTGCGCGGTGCCGGTGCGGGCGAAGGGCCAACGGCAAGCGCCGTGATGGCCGATGTCTGCGACATCGCGCGCGGGTTGCGCGGGCCGGTCTTTGGCCAGCCTGCCGGAACGCTTGAGCAAACCACCCCCGCCAGCAGTCAGCGCCCTGCCCCCTACTACCTGCGCATGGCGCTGGTCGACAAACCCGGCGCTTTGGCGAAAATCGCCACGGTGCTGGGCGAAGCGGGTGTGAGCATCTACCGGATGCGCCAGTATGAGCATTCCGACACTTCTGCCCCGGTTTTGATCGTGACGCATAAGACCAGCCGCAATGCGCTGCTGGAGGCACTGGCGAATATGGACAAGACGGGCGTGCTGGCCGGTGAACCGGTGGCGCTGCGGATCGAAGAGGTCTGAGGCTGAGGGCCATCTCCTGCCCGCGGGTCGGCGATGAGACGGTGCTTCGTGCCACGTTATGGCTTAACCATGGTGTGCGCCCGCGGGGGCGCACCCAGCCCCACCAAATCGCCTACCCGGTCGCACCAAAGGTGCACCTAGATAGACCGGCACGCCTTCGGCGTGACGAGGCGGGCAGCCGATGGCCCGGCGCCTACGGCTTGATTCCGGGCCGGGGTGGCAGTTTCGGCCGAAGGGGCAGCCGCTCCCCCAACCCAAAACTTGCCCCGAGGCCCGCGCGAGGGTACAGGACAGGAAACACATTGCACCCAAGGATACTCCATGACCGCTTCCGCCGAATTCCAAGACCGCATGCTCTCTCTGGGCCTCGCCCGCGTATCCGAAGCCGCCGCGCTGGCCTCGGCCAAGCTGATCGGCAAGGGTGACGAGAAAGCCGCCGACCAAGCCGCCGTGAACGCCATGCGCGAGCAGCTTAACATGCTCGATATCGCGGGCGTCGTGGTCATCGGCGAAGGTGAGCGGGACGAGGCCCCGATGCTCTATATCGGCGAAGAGGTCGGCACCGGCAACGGCCCCGGCGTGGACATCGCGCTCGACCCGCTGGAAGGCACCACGCTGACCGCCAAGGACATGCCCAACGCGCTGACCGTGATCGCCATGGGCCCGCGCGGCTCCATGCTGCACGCGCCCGACACCTATATGGACAAGCTGGCCATCGGCCCAGGCTTCGAGACCGATGTCGTCACCCTCGACATGAGCCCCGGTGAGCGTGTCGAAGCGCTGGCCCGCGCCAAGGGCTGCGCGGCGTCCGACATCACCGTTTGCATCCTCGAACGCCCCCGCCATGCCGACATGATCGCCGAGGTCCGCGCCACCGGTGCGGCTATCCGTCTGATCACCGATGGAGACGTGGCGGGCGTGATGCATTGCGCCGATCCCGAAACCGGCATCGACATGTATATGGGCCAAGGCGGCGCGCCCGAAGGCGTGCTGGCTGCTGCCGCGCTGAAATGCATGGGCGGGCAGATGTATGGCCGTCTGTTGTTCCGCAACGAAGATGAAAAGGGCCGTGCCGCCAAAGCCGGGATTACCGAATTCGACCGCGTCTATTCGCGCGACGAGATGGTCACCCAAGACGTGATCTTTGCCGCGACAGGCGTCACCGGGGGCAACATCCTGCCGGGCGTGAAACGCGAGCCGGGCTGGCTGACCACCGAGACGCTGATCATGCGCTCGCGCACCGGCTCGGTCCGTCGCATCAACTACCGCACCCCGGCGGAGTGAGGGCCAGACTGGCCCTCCCCACCCCCTTCCATAACGGCCAAATGAGGTCCGCATGAGCTTTCTCGGTGTCGAAACATCTCTGACCGGGCGGCGCTGGATCGGTCCTGACGTGGAACTGACCCGCGCGGCAGAACTGCTGGTGCAGCGCGCGGGCCTGCCCGATCCGGTGTGCCAAGTGCTGGCGCGCCGCGGCGTGGTCGACACCCAAGCGGCGGGCTTTCTGGCCCCCGCCCTGCGCGACCTGCTGCCCGATCCCCGATCCCTGCGCGATATGGAGGCGGCAGCGACGCGGTTTCTTTCGGCCCTGCAAAACCGCGAACGCATCGCGGTTTTCGCGGACTATGACGTCGACGGCGGCTCTTCCGCCGCGCTGCTGCTGGTCTGGCTGCGCGACATGGGCCACCGCGCGACCCTCTATATCCCCGACCGTATCGACGAGGGCTATGGCCCGAATGACGAGGCGATGTCGGCCCTCGCCGCCGATCACGACCTGATCGTCTGCGTCGATTGCGGCACGCTCTCCCACGGACCGATCGCCGCCGCCAAGGATGCGGATGTCATCGTGCTCGACCACCACTTGGGCGGCGAAACGCTGCCCGACGCGCTGGCCGTGGTGAACCCCAACAGGCAGGACGAAGACGGCACGCTGGCGCATCTCTGCGCCGCTGCGGTCGTGTTCCTGATGCTGGTCGAAGTGGGCCGTCAGCTGCGTGAGGCGGGCCGCAAAGGACCGGACCTGATGGCGATGCTGGACCTCGTAGCGCTGGCCACCGTCGCCGATGTGGCCCCGCTCACCGGCGTCAACCGCGCCTTCGTGCGTCAGGGGCTCAAAGTCATGGCCCGGCGCGCGCGGCCCGGTCTTGCCGCCCTGTCGGATGTAGCGCGGATGGACACCGCCCCCACGGCCTATCACTTGGGCTTTCTGCTTGGCCCCCGCATCAACGCGGGCGGGCGCATTGGCCAAGCCGACCTTGGCGCCCGGCTTTTGGCCACCGCCGACCCGCATGAGGCCGCGGCCCTCGCCGAACGGCTGGACCAGCTCAATACCGACCGCCGCGAGGTTGAGGCCGCCGTGCGCGCCAGCGCCATGGCACAGGCCGAAGAACGCGGCTTTGACGGGCCGCTGGCATGGGCCGCTGGCCCCGGCTGGCATCCCGGCGTGGTGGGCATCGTCGCCTCCCGCCTGAAGGAAGCCGCCAACCGCCCCTCTATCGTGATCGGCGTCGAAGACGGCATCGGCAAAGGCTCGGGCCGCTCAATCAGCGGCATCGACCTCGGCGCCCCGATCCAGCGTCTGGCCGCCGAAGGGCTGCTGATCAAGGGCGGCGGGCACAAGATGGCCGCGGGCCTGACCGTGGCGGAAGACAAGATCGACGCGGCGATGGCGCGCTTGGGCGAATTGCTCACCAAACAGGGCGCGCATTTGGCAGGACCTGCCGACCTCAACCTCTGCGGCATGATGATGCCCGGCGCGGCGACCGTGGAACTGGCCGAGATGGTCGACCAAGCCGGCCCCTTTGGCGCCGGCGCCCCCGCCCCGCGCTATGCCTTTGCTGACATGCAAATCCGCTTTGCCAAACGCGTGGGCGAGAACCATCTGAAAGTGAGCTTTGGCGACGGCCTCGGCGCGAATCTCGAGGCGATTTCCTTTGGCGCTTACGACGGCCCCCTCGGCCCCGCGCTGGAAAACCACGGCGGCGCGCGTTTCCACCTCGCAGGCCGTCTCGACATTAACAATTTTCGCGGTCGGCGCACCGTTCAACTGCGCTTGGAGGACGCCGCGCGGGCCTGAAAACTTTTTCTGAAGAAACTTCATTTTTCCGCTTGCAGCCCCCCGCAGTATTACTTAAACGTCCGCTCACAGACAGAGCAGCACACACTAAACGCTGCACTGACCTGACAAAGAGTGGCCCGTTCGTCTATCGGTTAGGACGCCAGGTTTTCAACCTGGAAAGAGGGGTTCGATTCCCCTACGGGCTGCCACTTTTCTTCTCCAGAATTCAAAGACAAGCATCCAGAGGCACTAAAGAATCCCCCCGGAATCGCGCAGCCGATCCGCGGTTTTTGGCGTTCGCCCACCTGCGCCCTGCGCCCAACTGTCGCCCATTTATCGCCCTGACATTATTGTGAGAACTGCGCGATGGCTGGTGCCCTGCGCCTCGGCACGCTCGCTATCCGAAGGCGTACAGGCTTGGCGGCCGACACCTAAGTCAGATGATCATCCGGAACCCCAGAACCCCACAAGACTGTTATTTATCAACAGCTTGATACCAAATCTACGCCTGCGCATGCCCTCCCCTCCACCATCGAACGCCACACATCTGCCCCCCCGGCCACCCATAACGTCCTCAACTCACTCCTAAATCTCCACCTGCCCGCCGCCCCGCGAAACAGTCTGTTTCTAAGAAAAAGGATCGAATAAGGCGAAAAGGTGGTAACAAATGATACATATCCTACCTGAACGTATAGGCCGGATAGGTCGTTGAGACGGAGCGGTGCGAAGGCGCCGTGGGCCGAAACGGTCCGAATGAATGCGATTGAACCCTTGGGGGGTTTGGAATGAAGTACTTTGACGCACACAGCCATGCCTATGGCTCGATGGAAGTGATCGCCGGTCCGGTGCTGGGCCGTGCGCAGCCTGCCATGGCGGGGACTGCGGTGCTGCCCGCGCCGCGCGCGCTGGCGGCCCTTCGTCTGCGTCCGACCGGCCTTTATGGCCGCTACGCGAAACCGCTTCTCGACCGGCTGCTGATCCTCGCGTCCCTGCCCATCGCCCTGCCGATCATCGCGCTTTGCGCGCTGGCGCTGTGGATCGAAAGCGGTCAGCCCTTCTATACGCAAAAGCGCCTTGGCCGGGGCGGCAAAGGATTCTCCATCCTGAAGCTGCGCACCATGGTGCGCGATGCCGACGCGGTGCTGGAGAGCTACCTTGCTGCGAACCCCGCGATGCGGGCCGAATGGGACGAAATGCAAAAGCTGAAGGACGATCCGCGCATCACGCGGGTGGGCGCCTTCCTGCGCGCCACCTCGCTGGATGAGCTGCCGCAGCTTTGGAACGTGTTCAAAGGTGACATGAGCCTGATCGGCCCGCGCCCCATGATGCCAGACCAGCTTGAGATGTATGGCGATGCGAAAGCCTATTTCGCGCTGCGCCCCGGCATCACCGGGCTGTGGCAGGTCTCGGCCCGCAACAACAGCCGTTTCACCTACCGCAATGAGGTCGACGCCGCCTATCGCCGCAACCTGTCGCTGCCGATGGACCTGACCATTCTGCTGAAAACCGTCGGCGTCGTCTTGCGCCGGACCGGGTGCTGAGCAATGCTTGCCGCGCCCGGCAATAACGAGAAATCCAGCGCCTCATGTTCAAGAAATCGAAAGGGAAGACGATGAGAGACCTCTACGCATCCGATGCCCTCGGCGCGGATAACAGCGATGTGACGGCGCAGTTCGGCGGCCCGGGGATGCGCCACAGCATCCGCCCGCGCCGCACCGTGATCGACCATGAGGATGAGTTCGACGGCGATTTCTCCGAAGGCGACCTGACCTTTGAAGACAGCCTGCCCGCCGCCCCTGCCGTTTCCCGCTACATCGGTGACGACCGCGCGCCGCGCTGGCAAGATCTGCCCATCGCCACCCCCGGCCCCGGCGGCGACATGCCGCTGGTTGACGATCATCGCAACAGCGCCGCCGCGCGGGCCTTTGACCTGCTGCGTACGCGCCTGCGTCAAACCACGTTAGAGCATCGCTGGGTCAATATCGCCGTCACCGCCCCCACTTCGGGCTGCGGCAACAGCTTTTCGGCCACCAATCTGGCGCTGAGCCTGTCGCGTGTGCCGGGATCGCGCACCGTGCTAATGGACATGAACATGCGCAGCCCCGGTCTGGCCCGTGCGTTCGACATGCAGGCCCCCGGCGCGATGAGCGATTTGCTGAGCGGTCGTGCCGACCTCGGCAAGGGGATGCTGCGGGTAAGCGATACGCTTGCCCTTGGGCTGAACGACCGGGCCGAAGTGAACGCCGCCGAAATCCTGCAAGACAGCACTACGGCCGAAACCCTGCTGCGTCTGCGGGCCTCGCTCCAGCCTGAAATCGTCCTTTACGACATGCCGCCGATGCTGGAGCATGACGATCTCTCGGCCTTCTTGCCGCAATTGGACGGGGTCTTGCTCATCTCAGACGGCAGCCAAACCATGGCGCGTCACCTGCGCGAATGCGAACGGATGCTCGAAGGTCAGGTGCCGCTCTTGGGCATCGTGCTGAACCGGGCGCGGGCCTCTAGCCTGCCGAAATATGCCTGACACCCCCTGTCGCCGTCCTTGCTTGCGCCCTATTATCGCCCAAGTCATCTGATCTAGGCAGGGAAACTCCGCCGGGCAACGGTCGGGGGCTTTGGGCAGGTTGGAAAGAGGCACATGGGACCGATCTATACATTCGATGACTTCATCGACATGATCCGCCGCCGGGCGGGTGTGATCATTTTGATCACGCTTCTGGGCTGTATCGCCTCGGTCTATTGGGCGCTTGCGACGCCGCATGTCTACCAATCCTCCGAAGTCATCCAGATTGAGCAGCCCAAGATCGCCAATGATCTGGCCCCCTCTACGGTCGAAGGGTCTTCGGCGCGGCGTTTGCAATTGATCGAACAGCAGTTGATGGCGCGCGGCACCTTGGTCGATATCATTCAACGTTTTGATCTTTATAACGATCTGACCGCGTTGCGCATGTCGGAAAAGGTTGATCTGCTGCGCCGTTCGGTCACCATCACCGGCGTCGCCGCCCCGCGCGAAGGCTATGCGGATGACGGCACCATCTCGGTCATGACCTTTACCGCCGAGATGGACAACCCCGCCGATGCGCAGGCCGTGGCCCGCGAATTCGCCGACCGCACGCGCCAGATGTCTGCCGCCCGACGCCAGAGCCAGACCCAAGAAACCTTGGAGTTTTTCCAGCGCCAAGAGCAGAACCTGATCCGCGACATTTCGGAGCTTGAGGCCGAACTGGCCGATTACCGGGCCGAAAACGACCTGTCGCTCGAAGGCAGTCTTGAGTTTCGCCGCGGCGAGATCAGCAGCCTCAATGACGCCATTCTTGAACTTGACCGTGAAATCATCGCCACGCGGCTGGCGCGCGATCGGGTCAACCCCGATGCCCGCGCCGCCACCATCGCCCGCGAACAGGCCGAGTTGGATGCCACGCTCGAAAGCCTGACCACGCAGCGCGACCTGCTGCAAGAACAGCGCGAAACCCTGACCGCCAGCCTGCAAACCTCGCCCGAGGTTGAGCGGGAGCTGGCCCGGTTCGAACGCCGTCTGACCCAGTTGCAAGACCAGTTGGAGGTGATCACCGCCCGCCGGAATGAGGCGGAGGTGGGCTTTTCGCTCGAATCCGATCAGCGGGGCGAAAAGCTGATCACGTTGGAGCAGGCCGAACTGCCCGAATACCCCGTATCGCTCAGCCGCAAGAAACGCGCGGCGGTGGGCGGGATGGCCAGCTTAGCGCTGGCGCTGATCGTGGCCTTTCTGCTGGAACTGCGCCGCCCGGTGATCCGCTCAGCCCGGCAGATGACGCGCGAGACGGGGTTGATCCCTGTCGTCTCGATCCCCGACCTCAGCCCGCGCGAAAAGCGCCGGACCTTGGGCAAGGTATGGCAGGAACGCTTGAAGGCCGGCAAAGAGGGCCGCGCCGCGCGCATGGCCCGTAAACAAAAGGGCTGAACCGCTTAGACTGTGGCGCTGAGCCCCAGCACCCGGTCCCAATGCAGCCAAAGCGCCAGCGCGCCAAGCGCCAGCCCCAAGAGGGCGAAGGTCAGATCATGCCGCGCGTCCCAGACGCCATGCGCCCTTGCGAGCCAGATCAGCACCAGATGCGACAGCACCATCGCGGCCCCCAACCCGATCAGCGCCCCCGGCAAACCGGCAGTGATCACCCCCGCCAGCAGTAGCCCCACTTGCAGGCTGGCCCTTGAGGCCGAAGAGATGAAGAACCGCCGCGAATCCCCCGCCGCAAGGGCCGCCTGATCATAGGTCATCCCGATCACCTGCGGCATCAGCGCCAGCGCCAGCATCACCAGAATCGCGCCGCTTTGCAGATAGCGCGGGTCATAGAGGACCGAGACCAACCACGGCCCCGCCAGTGCCATGACCACCAAGAGCGCCAGCAGCCCGCCGCTCAACCCATAGCGCATCCGCTTGAGCTTGGGATGATCGCCGCCCCCCGCCTCTCGGTAGATCGGGATCATCACTCGCCCGGTGACATTCTGCCCCAGCAACAGCGGAAAGCTCGCCAGAAAATAACCGATATTGTAGATGCCCAACCCTTCGAGCGAGAGGAACTTGCCCAAAATCGCCTTGTCACCCTGACTGGCAAAGAACCAGAACATGGTCGACAGGAAGATCCATTTGCCGAAATGCACCAATTCGCGCACCGCCGGGCGCTCCCAACGAAAGCGGTTGCCCGGCCCCGGCAGGAAGGCATGGGTCAGCGCCAGTTTCGCCAAGGCGCCCACGACGCCGCCGACCACCAGCGCCGCCACCGATTGATACAGAGCCGCGCCCAGAACCATCACCACGATGCCGATCACCTGCGATGTCAGGTCCAGCAGTGTCAGCCGCCCCATTTGCAGATGCCGATGCGCCGTTTCGATCCGCGTCGGGTTGAACCCGGCGACCACGAGGCTCAGCGCAGCGATGGGCAGGTAGCTCATCAACGATGGCTCGTCGTAAAACACCGCCACCGGCCAAGCCAGCGCGGAGGCCACAAGCCACAGGCACGCCCCCCGGATCGCTTGGATTGTCCAAGCGGTGTTCAGGAAGTCCGGATCATCGCCACGCTTGCTCTGCGCGATGGAGGGGGCGATGCCCACGTCCGAGAATAGCGTCAGCCCGACGATCACCACCTGTATCAGCGCCATCAGGCCAAAGGCTTCGGGGAACAGCAGCCGCGTCAGGATCAGGTTCGACGCCAGCCGGATCGCCTGCGACCCGCCGTAGCCCAAGATGATCCACGAGGTCGAGCGCAGCGCCCGTGCCATCAGGCGATTGCCCGTTACCGCTTGGGAAAGCTTGGAAAACACCCGTTGCTGCGCCTCTGCCAGTTCTTTGCGAAAGCCTAAAGCCTTGCCCGCCCTTGTGCCAGTGGCAAGCGGGCGGGTAACAAGGTTTATCAGCCCCAAGCCAAGGCCGCACCGCCCGTGAAGATCGCCTATATCCTCAACACCTATCCGCAGCCCTCGCATTCCTTCATCCGGCGCGAGATCGCGGCGCTAGAGGCGGCGGGCCATGAGGTGGACCGTTTCGCCATGCGCGGCCCCGATGTGCCGCTGGTCGATCCACAAGACAAGGCCGAGGCGGCAGCGACCCAGTATGTGCTGGCCACCGGTGGCAGCGCCCTCGCCCGTGCCAGTCTGCGCATGATACTGCGCGCGCCGCGGCGGTTCGGCCAAGCGCTGCGCGACGTCTGGCAGGCCGCCCGCCGGGCCGAGACGGGGCTGGCCCGCCATCTGATCTATCTGGCCGAGGCCTGTTATCTGCGCGCCCGGCTTGAGGGCAGCGACATCCAACATCTGCACGCCCATTTCGGCACCAACGCCGCGATGGTCGCGATGCTTTGCCACAGGTTGGGCGGGCCGCGCTATAGTTTCACCACCCACGGGCCCGAAGAATTTGACAGCCCGCGTGCCCTCTCGCTCGGCGCGAAAATCCACCACGCGGCCTTTGCCGTGGCGATCAGCCAGTTCGGGCGCAGCCAGCTGTGCCGTTGGGCCGACCCGGCGGATTGGCCGCGCATCAAGGTCGTGCATTGCGGCATTGAGCCCGCCAAATTTGCCGCCCCCGCCCCCCTCTCCGATGGCCCGCGCCGCCTTGTCTCCATCGGGCGTTTCGTTGAGCAGAAGGGCCAGCTCGCCCTGATCGACGCCATGGCCCGGCTGCGCGGCAGCCACCCGGATTTGCACCTCACCCTGATCGGCGACGGCCCCCTGCGCGGCGTGATCGAAGCCGAGATCGCCCGCAACGGCCTGCAAGAACGCGTCACCCTGACCGGCTGGGTTGATGAGGCCCGCGTGACAGCAGAACTCGGCGCCGCCCATGCGCTGGTGATGCCCAGTTTCGCCGAAGGCCTGCCCATGGTGGTGATGGAGGCGATGGCCGCCGCCCGCCCCGTGATCGCCACCTATATCGCAGGCACGCCGGAATTGGTGCAGCCGGGCGAGACCGGATGGCTGGTGCCCGCAGGCGATGTGGCGGCCTTGGCCGAGGCGATGGCCGCCCTGCACGACGCCCCCCTCACCGCGTTAGAGGAAATGGGCACGAAAGCCCGCACGCGGGTCTTTGCACGCCATGATGTCGCCCGTGAGGCGGCGAAACTCGCCCAGCACATGCAAGAGGCCGCCCGCTAGCGCCCCCGCACCCAACGGTTGGCGCTACGCAAAACCGGCGCATGGATCGTCAGCCGCACGGCCACAAAGACCAGCGCGCCCAAGGGATCGGCCAGCGCCCGCCGCCAAAAGGGGTGCAGTCGGTCATGGGGATCGTCATTGCGCATCAATTCGGGGAACAGCTGCGCCACCTCGGCCACGCCTGCATCCTGCCGCCGGCGCACCCGCACCAACGGCGCGAAACCTTCGATCATCGGCCAGTCATAGCGGGCGGGCACGGCGATACGCTCCTCGGGGCGAAAGTTCAGCCGCGCGAAAGTGTCGTCCGAGATGATATCGGGCCACGCCCCCCACCGCGCCCGCCCGGCGCGATTCATCGCAAAGACGCCAAAGCCCGGCACGCCATGGGTCATGAAACCGGTCGTCCGCCAGAACCGTGTGTAATGGCGCGTCACCCAATCGCCAGAGGTCGTCACCCGCGGCACCCCGCTGCCATAGCGCGGTGCGTCCCCCGCCAGCGCCTCTTGCAACTGGCTCAGCAAGGGCGGTGAGACCAGCACATCGGCGTCGAGATAGACCAACACGCCCCCCCGCGCCGCCGCCTCGCCTGCGTTCCACGCGCCCAGCTTGCTGCCTTGGGCCAGTTCCAGCACCCGCAAGACCCAGCCCCGCGCCTCGAATGAGGGGATCGCTGCACGGGCGCGTTCGGCGGTGTTGTCCGAGCAGCCATTGGCCACGACGATCACCTCAACCGGCCCCGCCAGCGGCGCGGAGGCGCAGAGCGCGTCGAGGCAGGCGGGCAGCCAGCCGGCTTCATCATGGGCGGGGATCAACACGCTCACCCCTTGGAACGCGCCGTTGTTCATTTCCATGCGGTCAAAGCATCCCACCGCGGATTGTCATCCGCCAGATAGCGCAGTGCCCCCCAAGAGCCCCATTTCGTCGGCGCATAGACATCGGAGTAATGGGTGAAAAGCTGCCCGCCCACGGCCAACCAGCCCGCCATCAGATCGGTATAGAGCGCGCCCATCTCGGGGGCGTAGTTCAGATGGTGAAAGAACGCGGTCAGTCCTTCGTCATTCACCTGCGCCCCAAGGCCAACCACATGGCTGCCGCCTTCGTACATCACCAGATCGAGGTCATGCGCCCGCGCCACGGCGGCGTGATGGGGCCAAACCCGGCCAATGAGATCGGCCAGCGTGTCGGTCTCCAAGCCGCTGGTGCCCCCGTTGCGCAGGTCCTGCGCCGCAAGGGCCGCGGCCGCATCAAAGCGGTGGGCCGCGATATAATCGGCCAAAGCCGCGCCGCTCAGCCCCTGCGCCTCCCCCTCGGCGCGGGCCTTGGCAAGGCTATCGGCCAGCCAGCCGCTGACCAATTCGGCATTCTCCTCCAACCCCAGCACGCCGCCGAAATACCCGGTGATCGCATAGGCATCGAAGGCCGTGGCGGGGGCGCTGTTGCCCGCCTGCTCGGCCACGTAAAGCGGCGCGTCCAAGGCTTCACGCTCAAGCCCTAACCACCCGGTTTGGCTCGCGATCACATTGCGCAACCGCGCCTCGGCCTCACCGCCGAAAACATCCGCCCAGATGCGTGCCACTTCGGCGGCCCGTAGACCGTAGAACTGCATCCCCTTCTCGGCCTCATCCCAGCGGGCCTGCGCCATCTCATCGGCCCATTGGGTCTGGGCGAATTGCCAGTTCCACACCTCGTTCGAGAATTCCACATAGGCTTTGCGCTCGCCCGCCAACGCCTCTTCAACATAGGTCGCAAAGGCGGTCACATAGCCATCGTCCGCCAGATGCGGCATGTTGAACCACGGGTCGATCCCCAGCTCATTGGCCAATGCGACCATCACCTCTACCGGGACGCCGCGCAGGGCATAGGTCACATCCTCGGGGCGCGGACGGTCCTCCCAAGTGGCGATGGGGCTGTCGTTGGTGGCCATCCAATCCATGAAGCGCAGCACCTTCATCCCCGTCAGATGCCGCGTCCAATCAGGGTTGAAACGCGCCCCGGCGTCGTAATCGGCGACGCGGTCTTCGCGGACCACGGTGATCTCACGCGGCGGGTCGCCGCGGTGCATGCGTTGAATGCGAATGTCGACACTGCCCGGCCCCGGCGCATAGTCGAACCGCACCTCGTTCTTGCCATAGCGCACATTCTCGGCCCGGCCCGTGACCTCGATCACGCCCTGCCCTTTGAAGCGGAGCAGATAGCGGCCTTTCAGCGTCGTCGCCTGCGCCGGCATGTCGGTTAGGATCAGCGTGCCAATGCTGCCAAGTTCGCGCGGCATCTTCACCGGCCAGCCCTCGGCATCGAGATAGCCGCCTTCGACCAACTGCGCATATTCCATCCCGCCAAAACGCCCGGCCACATGGCCAAGCCACGGGCGGGCCGTTTTCATCAGGTCAAGAAAGGGGGTCTGCACGCTCCAATCCGCGATGGCGGCAAGGCCGATGCCCATGTCACGGGTGCCGGCGACGGCCTCCTCGGGGGCGGTATTCTTAAATGGGGCTGGCGGATCGAGAGGTTTCGCCGCCTCGGGCGCATCGCTGTCCGGGCTGGGCGCAGGCGGGCCGGTCGGGGCTATCGGCGCGGTCTGGGCGTTGTCCTCGGCCACGGGCCGCGTCGCGGGGGGCGCCGGTGTCACTGCACCGCCCTGATAGTCCTGCACCGCCTCCCAGGCCACCCGCTGCAGGGCGCGGGCAAGATCAGGCTGGGGCGTGTCGAAAGCCTTGCCCCAGCGATCGTTAAAATCCGTCGGCAGTCCCAGCGGGTCTTTGCCCGTCAGCGTGGCATATTGCACCATGGCGACGAAATAGTGGCCGAGGTCGTTCAGATGGATGTCATCCGCGAAGAGCGCGTCGATCCCGGTCAGCCCGGAAAGGTTTTCGGCGGCGATTTCGTCATAAAGATGGGCCATCGCTTGCCCGGCTGGGATCACCTTGATCGTCGCGTTCTCCGAACTGCGCCCCGCGCCCACCGCCGATGCGATCCCCTCCCACGCGGGCAGATCGCTGTCCAACCTTTCGCGCCACGGGATATGGGCGTGATCGTCATAGGCCACCGCCTCCCCGCTGCCGCTTTTCAGCGAATGCCATGTCTCTTGCAGATAGACTTTCACTTCCGGATTGGCCGCCGCCGCAAGATCAAAGAAGGCCTGCGCATAGACTTCGGTGTCCGACCAGCGGGTGTGATTGGCCAGCGGGATCGCCTCGGTCAGGATGAGATGGGTGATGTCCCCCTCGGGCAGCAGCGCACGGGCATCGACCCCCTCGGCCCGATCCGATTCATCCCAATTGTAGCGAAGAGGCGCGCCGTTGATGATCTGCGCGCGCACCTCGCCCTGCCCCACCCCGGCCCGCAGCGCCTCTTGCAGCATATCCGGCCCGTCCGCACCGAAAAGACTGTGGCCCACCATCAAGACCGAAAAGAGCCCGCCCAGACCGCTCATGCCGCGACCCCGCTGTCGGGATGGGCGCGGACCACGTCCCAGACCACCCGCTGCATCAACCGCGCGGCCTCCGCACTTGGGGCCTGCGCCGGGGTGCCGTCGGCGCGCAGCAGTTCGTGCGGCAGCCCTGCCGGGTCGCGGTGATAGAGGGTCGCGTAATGGGTCAGCGCCACGAGGTAAGCCCCCTGATCGTTAAAGTGGATCGTATCGGGGTGGCCATTCTCACCGCGCGAAAAGAGGTCATGCAGGCTGATGATACCGCCCACCCCACCGGCGGCATCGACCGCGCGGACAAAGGCCGCCATGACCTGCCCTGCGGGGATCAGATGAATGGGCACCTCCGATTGCTGCAAGGCGGGGTAGATCACCTGCCGCCGCCAGTATTTCTCCAAGTCCCGGTCGATGCGGTTCAGCCAGCCGTGGCCGTCATCCGTATGGTGCCACGTCTCATAGAGGTAGACGCGGGTGTCGGGCCGGGCAGCATGGGCCAGCCGCGCCCAATGGGCAAGGTAATCGGGGCTGTCGTGATAGCGGATGGCATCGGCAATCTCGACCATTTCGGTCAGCACCACCGCGTCGTAATCGCCCGAGCCGATGGCCGCCCGGGCGGGCCGGTGCTGCGCGTGATCGTTGGACCGCTCGAACCCGTTCACAGGCACATCCGGCTCCCAATGGTCGCGCAGCGAACTGCCCCAGCCGGTCTGGCTGTGATAGCTATGCCCCGTCCCCGACAACTGCGCCAACATCGCGGGCATGTCGCGGCCCACCAGTGAATGCCCCAGATGATAGACCTGCATCGGCCCCGAAGGCGCGCTCAGCGGCGTGGCATAGAGTTCCTCCGCCCGGTCCTGCAACTGCGCCCGGCGAAAGACCCAAGACCCGCCGCCGAGGCTGGCAAGCGCGGCGCCCCCCAGAAAGAGACGGCGTGAGAGTGCGACCATGAGATCAAGCTCCTTTGCGATCAATCTGCCCAATCGCCACCCCGCTGACAAGATGGCCCGCCACCGACGCGATCCGCCCCGGCAGCTTATCGCCGCGGCTAAAGCGCTCAGTATCTTGGGTAAATCGCGCGTCGAAGGTGATATTGTCGCCAGATAGGGTGACCTCAAGCCGATCAAAGCCAAAAAGCGCCTTGGTCGCTGGGTACTGCGCCTTATAGGCCGCCTCCTTGGCGCAAAAGATGCGTTTCGCAGCCGCTAGGTCCGCGCCGCCGAGGCGGGTGATTTCCGCCGGAAGGCAGATTTCGGTGAGCAGGTCTGCGGGCAGTGGGCTGTCGTCTTCGATGTCGACGCCGAGGGTCTCCACCTCTGCCCTGCGCGCCAGAACCGCGATGCACCAGTCGTCACAGTGGCTGATGGACCCGGTCAGCCCGGGTGGCCAAATCGGCGCGCGGTCGGCACTGGCCAGCACCGGCGCGGGCGGATGGCCAAGCGCCTGCATCGCCTCCCGCGCCGCGTGGCGTCCGGCGGTGAATTCGGCGACCCGTTTGGGCTGTGCCCGTGCGATGAAGGCGGCTTCGCCCGCCAGCAAGGGCGGGTATGCTCTGCCGGGGCGGGTCACGGCGACGGCGACCGGCAGATCGAACAGAGCCTGAACGGCATCTTTGATCTCACCCTCCGCCGTCACCTCAACCCCGCCCGCGGCCACGCGCGGCCCGCATGAGGCGACGTTTCGACATGGTCTCGGACCGCGCGGGGGGCTCGGCGGCAGAAGGCGTCTTGGCCGGTGCGGCGGTCTTGCCCCCCAGCCCGTCGATATGTGCCGCCAGTCCGGCAAGACTCGGGAAACGGAAGATATCGGTGATTGACAAAGCGCTGACGCCCAAGGCCGCCTTGATGTCGCGATGCGCCTGTACCGCCAGCAGCGAGTGGCCGCCGAGGGCAAAGAAATTATCCTCGCCGCGAATGTCCCCTATCCCCAAGAGCGCGCTCCAGACCTGCGCGATCGCCGTTTGGCTGCCGACCGCGGGCGTTTCGGCCTGCGGCGCAGCATGGGTCGGCGCGCTTTGTCGGGTCGGGGCGGGCAGCGCCTTGCGGTCGATTTTCTTATTCGGCGTCAGTGGCATGGCAGTGAGGGTGACGATGGCCTGCGGCACCATGATATCAGGGAGATGCGCGGCCAATTGCCGCCGCGCGGCGTCGCTATCCACCGTCTTTTCCGCGACCACATAGCCGATCAACTGCGCGCCACCCTGCCCGGCATCCTCGCGCAGCACCGCCACGGCTTGGCGCACCCCCGGCAATTCGGCAAGACGCGCCTCAACCTCACCCAGCTCAATCCGATGGCCACGTATCTTAACCTGCGCATCCGCGCGCCCCTCGAAATGCAGCACGCCCTCGGCATCCATCCGCACCAGATCGCCCGTGCCGTAAAGGTGGCCCCTGCCGGTGAAAGGATCGTCGATGAAACGCGCCGCTGTCATCTCGGCCCGTTGCCAATAGCCCTGCGTGACGCCATCGCCCCCGATCCAAAGCTCCCCCGAAGCACCGATGGGCAGCGGCTGCCGCGCGGGGTCGAGGATATGGACCTGCGTATTGGCGATTGGCCTGCCGATGGGCGCGGTGGTGGCCTCGGCACTGTCGAGCATATGGGTCGTGGACCAGATCGTCGTCTCAGTCGGGCCATACATGTTCTGGATCTGCGCCGGGGTCGCCGCGCGCAGCCCGCGCAGCAGGGTGCCGGGCAGCGCTTCTCCCCCGATCATCAGCGACTTGATCCGCGCCAAAGCGCCGCGCGCCTCGTCGTTCATCACCATCATCTGCGCCATCGAAGGCGTGCATTGCAGATGGGTCACCCCGTGGCGGATGATCTGCGCGACGATGGAGTGGTCATCCGCCGCCGGTTGCCCGCCCGCATTGGCGCGGTGCAACACCTCGGCCAAGGGGGCAAGCCCCGCCATTACCTTGTCGGTCGGAATGCCATAGTCGATCAGACAGGCAATCTCATCCACGCCGATCCGCTTGAGCTGCTCGGCCCGCGCCAGACCATCGGCCACGGTGCCGAACATGCCGCTGTCGTTGAAATAGCGTTGAAAGGCGAACTCAAGGATCGCGTCCATTTCCTCAGGCGAGAGACCTTCGAGGTCGATCTCAAACGGATTCGTCGTGCCCGCCGGTTTTTTGAAGGCCGGGAAGGCCCAAGCGTATTGTTTGATCAGCCCCGCTGCCGAGCGCAGGTAGTCCTTCATCGGCCCGCGCGCAGTCTCTTCGGCCTCGGCGCGGGTCTCGGCGAGATAGCTGTGCAGCATGACGGTGATCTTGTGGTCCGCCGGATCATGGCCTGCAGCGCGCAGGGCGTCGTGGTAAATCTTGATCTTATCGGCAACCTCTTCCACGGTCTGGCCCAGCAAGTGGGTCAGCACATTGGCCCCGATCTCCCCTGCTTCTTTCCAAGTCTGCGGATTGCCCGCCGTGGTCACCCAGATCGGCAACCTGCCCGAGACGGGGCGCGGCTGGGTCACCACCGCATGGGGCGTGCCATCGGCGCGGGGGAACTCTACCGGCTCCCCGGCCCAGAGCCTGCGCAGCTGGTCGATGGCGTCATACATCGCGGGCTTGTTTTCAGGCGGCGTGTTCTCGGGGCGCAGCACGAAATCGTCGGGCTGCCAGCCGCTGGCGATGGCCAGGCCGACGCGCCCATTGGTCAGATTGTCGATCACCGCCCATTCCTCGGCAATTCGTGCGGGATGGTGCAGCGGCGCCACGCAAGACCCTGCCCGCACATCAAGGTTCTGCGTCACCGCCGCCACCGCCGCGCCGGTGACGGAGGGGTTGGGGTAAGGGCCGCCAAAGGCATGGAAGTGCCGCTCGGGCGTCCAGACCGCGTTGAACCCGTGGGCGTCGGCGAATTTCGCCCCTTCAAGAAGCAACTCGTATTTCTTGGGGCCGACGCCATCGTCATTGCCCCAATAGAACAGGTTAAAGTCGATCCTGCGGTCGCTCGTGGCAATTGGGCCGTTCGACATGAGCGCCCGGCTGTCATCGCCCGCCAGCACCAGTTTGAACCCCCGCGCGAGGGTCCAAAACAGTTCCAACACCGAAATGTCGAAGCTGAGGCTTGTCACGGCAAGCCAGACCGCCCCCGCCTCATGGTCGATCCGGTCGTCCATCCCGGCAAAGAAATTCGCCACATTGCCATGGCTGACCATCACCCCCTTGGGCGTCCCGGTCGAGCCGGAGGTGTAGATCAGATAGGCGAGGTCATCCGGCCCGGCGCTGGCGGCGGGGTTCGCCCTCGGTGCCGTGGCAAGGCGCGGGTCGCGGTCGATCTCAACCACCTGCGCGCCATGCGCGGGCAGGCTGGCGGTGAGGGCCGATTGCGTGACCACAATAGATGCGCCGCTGTCTGAGAGGTAGTGCGCCAGACGGTCTGCCGGATAGGCCGGATCAAGCGGCACATAGGCGGCCCCGGCTTTCAAAATGCCAAGCGTGCCGACCAGCAGGTCCACCCCCCGTGCGACGCAAAGCGCGACCGGCATCCCCGGCCCCGCCCCCTTACCGCGCAGCAGATGCGCCAATTGGTTGGCGCGGGTGTTCAATGCGGCGTAGCTCAGCGTCTCACCTTCAAAGACCAGCGCGGGCGCGTCGGGGGTGCGCTCCACCTGCGCCTCGAAAGCGGCGTGGATGGTGTGGGGGTCATAGGCGCGCGTCGTCGCGTTGACGCGGGCCAAGGTCTGCGCCTCAGTCTCTGGGAGCGCCCAGACGGTGCCGCAGTCCGAGGCCTCGATGATCTTGGCAAAGGCCGCCTCAAGGCGTGCGGCGAGGAGGTCGACCGCGGCGTCGGACAGCCGCGCACCGTCGGCAAGAAGCCGCGCGCCCTGTAGTGTGAGGCAGAGTGTCAGCGCCGACCCCGCAAGCGGTTCATCGCTAAAGGAGATCGCGAACTCCGGGGTGGCAGCCACATCAATCGCCGGGTCGCGCAGGGGCAGGTCGCGGGCGAAACCCGCGGCCCCCTTCCCGCGGGTGAGTTGCGGGTCTAGCTGAGCCAGCAGTTCCGCCGCCGGTGTCTCCGCCTCTGCCGTGATGGTGATCGGCAGCCAATCGGCGATGAGCGGCGCGGGCGCGCCTTCACGCCGCAAAGCGATGCCGCCTTCGGTGGCCCCGGCGCTGCGCAGCGCGACGAGGGCTGCGGCGGCGACTTGGTACAACGGGTCGCTTCCCTGCGGCAAGGTGATCTCCCGCGCCCCCCATGCCTCCGGCGTTTCGGTTGCGGTAACCAAGGGGACCGGCAGCGCGTCGAAGCTGGTGAGAGCGCGCCGCCAATATGCCTCATCAGCCGGAGCCGGAACCGGGCCTGCCGTCTGGGGCAACATATCCCCGGGGGCGAAAAACTGCGCAGGTGCAACGCTTTCGCCCGCCATATCGCGCAGATCATGGAGGGCGATATGCCCGTCCTGCGCCGCCACGATTACCCGCGCCTCGTCGACCTCGACAACCTCGCCGGGCGTGCCGCCCTGCCCCGCCGCGCGTTCCACGCGGGGCACGGAGAGCACCGCGCCACCCGTGCCCAGAATTTTCGCCGTGGTCAGCGGGTTCCAATAGCTGCCGAAATCAAGGCCACGGACCAGCGCGCCGATCTCCTCCGCCGTTTTGGTAAAATCGATCAGCCCGCCGTTCTCGGGACGTTTGTCCTTCGCGAAATAGCTGCGCTGACTCAGGTCTTGGGCGGTGCCTTGCAGGCTGCCGCTTTCCAACTGGGCCAGAACCTCGCCAAAGCTTTCCATCCCGGCGGCGTAGCATTTGGAATTGAGGCTGAAGGCCGTCTCATCGGCTGCGATATCAACCTTGCGCTGCGCCAGTAGGTCGCCGGTATCGACGCCGGTCTCGATCAGATGCCAACTGACCCCATGCCGCGCCTCGCCATTGATGATCGCCCAAGCGGGTGTGTTGAGCCCGGCATAGCGCGGCAGCGGACCATCGTGAAAGTTGACCGCCCCGCGTTTGGGCAGCGCCAGAACCGTGTCGGGGATCAGCCGCAGGTTGGCGATGCTTAACAGCCAGTCGGCGGACAGCCCCATCGGCAAGAGTTCCTCGGTATCGCGGCAGAGCGCCAGCCCCTGCCCCTCGGCCCAAGCGCGCACCGCGTCGTCGCGGGTGATCACGGCAGTGATTCGGTGCCCGCCCACCAGCAGCATGTCGCCGCAGGCGATGGTGAGGGATTCGTCGCCCATCAGGAAGGCGGTGAACGGGTCTGTCTTGAAGCTGACGGTCATCAACGGTCCTCCGTGGCGGGGCTACGGCTTGGGTCTTGAACGGCGGGGGCCGCGCGCCGCGCGGTGAGCGCATGGGCCGCAAGGTCGCGGTAGAAACCCGGCGCATCTTCCGGGCGGCGCCCGGTGAGCAGGCAGCGCAGATGGTGCAACCCGCCCCCGGCAAGCCGCGCGAGCGTGGCCAGTGCGGCATAGGCGCGGCCATGGTTCTTGGCGAAATAGCGGTGGCGGCTGTCGAACCAATAGCGCGGCATGCGCCGCCATTCCTTCATCCCGGTGGAGACCGAGCCGACATGCACGCAGCGCGCCTGCGGGACATACCAGCAGTCCCAACCCGCCCGCGCGGCCCGAAGGCAAAGGTCGGTTTCTTCGTAATAGAGGAAATAGGCTTCGTCGAAGAGGCCGATCTCGGCCAGCATGTCCCACCGCATCATGACGCTGGCACCGGCCACCCAATCGACCTGCGCCGCCTTTTCAGGCAGGGGCGGCGCCACGACCGAGGCAGAGAGCAGCCGCGTCAGCGGGCCAAAGCGCGCAGCGGCCTCCAACTCTCCGGCGGCTGAGGGGAAACGAAAGGCAGTCGCATGAGGCACATCATCCTCCCCGCGCACATGGCTTCCGGCCAATCCGGCGCGGGGGTGGTTTTGCAGGTGGTCCAAGAGCGCCCCGATACAGCCGCGATCGAGGAAGGCATCCGAGTTCACCACATGCACGAAATCCGGCGCGGACCCGTCCGACATTCCCGCCCGCATGGCCAAGTTGTTGCCCGCGCCAAAGCCGCCGTTGCGGGGCGATGCGATCAGCCGCACCCGGTTGCCCGCGCCCCAGCCCCGCGCGGCGATCTCCTGCGCCAATAGCGCGGCAGAGCCATCGCCGCTGTCATTGTCGACGATCACCAATTCGGCACCCGCATCGGGCATATCGGCCAAAGCGGCCTCAGCTGCGCGCAGGGTCATCTCTGCGGTGCGGTAATTGAGGATGACGACCAGCAGGCGGGGCGGTTGCTGCATCATTCCGCCGCCGTGGCTTGGGTGTGGTCTTGGCCTGCGCCTTCGGGCAGGGCTGCCGCGATCACCTCGGCCAGTTCTTGCGCCAGCACGGTCACATTCGGGGCCAGCACCATGCTGACGTGATCGCCCGGCACTTCGATCACCTGCAAGCGCGGCGCGTATTGCCGCCACTGGTTGTCCTCATAGACATATTCCTTTTCCGCCGTGACATACTGCCCGGCAGAGACCGCCCAATGCCGATCCAGCGGCGGGCGGAACAGGGTCATCGGCCCGTCCCACTTCGGGGTTTCATACCGTCCCACCGCGCGGAGGAACGCCGCCTGAATGCGCAGACTGTTAAAGGAAACCCCCTCGCCCTCGCCGCTCGTCTCTTGCGGCGCCCGACGCCGCTCACGCTCCCACGCCCAGCGGTTGCGCGCCCATTCCAGCAGATAGGCCGGGCCTTTGCGCTTCAGTTCGGCCAGTTTGATATGCGCCTTGTCGATCTTGTTGAGCGACGGGCGCACGGGCAACGGCGTGTCGAGCATCGCAAGAACGGCCACCTCCTGCCCCGCGGCCTTCAACTGCTGCGCCATCTCATAGGCCGTGATCCCGCCGCCGGAGTATCCGGCCAGCAAATAAGGCCCTTGGGGCTGCAAGGCGCGGATTTCGGCGATGTAATCCGCCGCGGCGGTTTGCACCTTTTCATGGGGGGCCGCGTCCCCGATCAGCCCACGGGCCTGCACCCCATAGACCGGGCGCTCCTTGCTAAACGGCAGGGCAAGATGGCGCAGGTTCAGCACATTGCCGAACATCCCCGCGACCACGAACAGCGGCATTGCGTTCTGCGAGGACTGGTTGAGCGGCACGAGGTAGTCAAAGCGCTGTTGCGAGCCCGCCGCCTCTGTCTCGACCGCCTCCGCCTGCGCCAGATCCCCGCGTTCCGCCGCGATCAGGGCTGCGCATTTGGCGATGGTCGGCGCTTCGAAGAGGACGGAGATCGGGAACTCCACCTTGAACTCACGTTTGACCGCCGCGAAGAGGCGCACCGCGATCAGGGAATGGCCACCGAGGTCAAAGAAACTGTCCTCGACCCCCACGGGGCTGACGCCCAAAAGGTTCGACCAAATCTCGGCCAACCTCTCTTCGATCCCATTGCGCGGGGCCACGAAGGAGCCGTCGAGATCGGGCCGCTCAAAGCTCTGCCCTTGAGCGGCGGCATCGGTCAGCGGCGCATCGGCCTGCGCGATTAACCCTTGCAAGGGCAGCGAAGAGACCATGACCTGCGGCGCCTCCAGCGCCAGCGCGCGGCGCAGCGCCTCTGGCCCCTCCTGCGCGCGGATGCCTTGGCGCACCAGACGGGCCAGACGCTCTTCGGCGGGGCTGAGGCTATCACCGCTGTCGGCATCCTCAAAGGTCACGTCGCGGGCGTCGGGCGGGGGCACATCGGCAAAGGCCCCTTCAAGCCGCTTCATCGCGAAATCGCGGACCTCGACCAGAACCATGCCCTGCGGATCGGTGATCGTGACGTCGAAACGGGCCAAACCCTCGGCCCCCGTGCCCTCGGCCAGCCGGACATGCGAGCGGACCTCGGCTGGCAGCGGGGCGTGAAGCGTGATCTCCCCATAAGACAGCGGCACCCAGAGGTGGCGCGCGGCATAGCCGGGGATCAGCGCCATGGCCCAACCGGTGGCGATATCCATCAGACCGGGGTGCATCAGGTAGCCATCGGTCAGATCACCCTGTGCTGCCTCGGGCAGGTGCAACGTGGCGATGCCCTCACCCTGCCCGAGGGCAGTGCATTGCAGCACATGCCAGCGCGGGCCGAACTTCAAATGCGCTTCTTGAACCGCGGGCAGATGGCGCCCGGGGGCGGCCTCGGCCACGTCCTCGCAACGGGCGGCGATGGCCGCGAGGTCAAGCGGTTCGGCACTGCCGTCTGCCGGAGACAGCCGCGCTTGGACATGCAACTGCCACGCAGGCTTGCCGTTGACCACACAGGCGCTGTGCAACTCGGCGGCGAAACCTTTGCCCTCCGGGGTCAGGGTGATCTTGATCCGGCGCTGCGCCCCATCGGCCAACGGCAGGGGGCGCAGGAAATAGAGGTCTTGCAGAGTGAAGCCGTCTAGCCCTTGGGCCGCCGCCGCTTCTGCCAAAAGCTCAATGTAGCCCGTGCCGGGCATGATCGCGCGGCCATCCAAGGTGCGGTGTTGGTCAAGCAGCCAATGGGAGGCTGCAACCTCGGTCGTGAATTCGGGCGCGCCGCTCTCACCCGAACCGGCGGTTTCCAGCAGCGCCGCCTTGATCAGGCGGGCCGGCAGCGCCACGGCACCGCCGCCGCCAAGGCTTTCTGCCGCCATGCCGACATCGCCCCAAACGCCCCAGTTCACCGCCACCACGCGGGTCTGCGCCGCGCGCCGCGATTGCGCAAAGGCGTTGAGCCAGGCATTGGCCGCCACATAATCCACCTGCCCCGCCGCGCGGGTCGCGGTGGAGGTCGAGGAAAAGAGCACCATGAGGTCGAGCGTGCCATCGGGCAGCAGTTGATCCAAGACCCGCAGCCCCTGCACCTTGGGCGCAAGCACCGCGTCGATATTCGCATCCGTTTTGGCCAAAAGCGGCGCGTCATCCAGCACCCCCGCGGCATGGATCACCCCCGTCAGCCCGCCGTGGCGCGCGGCCAGGTCGTCGATCACCCGGCGCATCTGCGCAAGGTTGGCGACATCCGCGCGGGCCACTTCGACCGCGCCGCCCGATTGCGCCGCCTTGGCCTCAAGCCGCAGGACAGCCCGCAGGCGGCGCGCTGTGGCATCAGCCGGGCCGTGGCTGGCAAGGTAGCTTTCCCATTCATGGCGCATCGGGAGGGCCGCGCGGCTCAGCAGGATCACGCGGGTGCCGGGCGTGTCAAGAATATCCGCCGCGAGGGTCATGCCGATGCCCCCGAAACCGCCGGTGATGAGGTAGCTTCCCTGTGACTTCCAGCCCGGCAGATCAGCCTCGGGCAGCGCGGCGGCGCGGTAGCCCAACTCATAGCGGCGGCCAGCACGATGGGCGACTTGGGGGTTGGCCGGGGTCGCCAAAAGCTCTTCGATTAGGTCCGAGGGGTCAATCACCGGCGCGGGCGTCACCGGCTTCGCGAACCACCCGGAAAGCGCGACAGGGGCGGCCTCGGGCAGGTCAATCTGCGCCGCCGTCAGCCCCGGCACCTCGCGCGCCATGACCCCGACGGGGCCGGAAATGAGCGTTTTTTCGGGGTAGGCCAGCCCCTCCTCTGCCACCTGCGCGGCACCGGTTGTGAAGACGCTGAGGTGCATCGGCGCGGGGTTCTCGGCCTCGGCCAAGGACTGGGCGAGCCACGTCAGGCTCCAGAACCCCTGTTCGACGTTGCGGTCAAACCGGCTGGAGCCGGGGCGCGGGGCGGCCTGATCATCGGTCAGCCAGAAATGCGCGATCCGGTCGGGCCTCCGCCCATCGGCCTCAAGCGCTGCGATCAACTGGTCATAGCCTGACCGCCCCTGTTCGGCGGCAAGCGTGAAATGATCGGCGCTGACGCGGTCAAAGGCATCCCCCGCCGTGACCTCTGCCACCCGGTGCCCTTCGGCCCGCAACCGTGCCGCCGCCTCGGCCCCCAGCCCCGCCGTATCGGCAAAGACAAGCCAGTTCAGCGGGCCGGACAGGTCCAAATCCCGTTCGGCATAGCGCGGTTGCCAATGCGGCAGCGCGCCCCAGTCGCCGATATCCTCCAGCCGTTGCAGCGGTTGCTCGGCAGGGCGCGCCGCCGCCTCACCCGGCGCGATGAAATAGCGCGCGCGTTGGAATTGATAGGTCGGCAGCACCACGCGGTTGCGCCGTGCCTCGCCCCAAATCTGCGCCCAATCAGCCTCGACCCCGCAGGCCCAGAGCCGCCCGATCACCCCGAGGAAATAGGCATCATCCGCGATCTCTTGCTCGGGGTGGCGCAGCGAAGACATCACCAGCCCCGGGGCCACATCCGCGTGCATCTGCGCCAAGGCGGAAAGCGCCTTGCCCGGCCCGACCTCAAGGAAAACCCGCGGCGCATCGCGGCTCAGAGTGTTGATGCAATTCGCGAAATTCACCGTGTGACGGAGCTGTTCGACCCAATAATCGGGGTCCGTCGCCATCTGCGCCGTGATCACCTCGCCGCTGCGGTTCGACAGGAAGGGCATCTGCGGCGCGCGCAGGTCAAGCGTGGCGAGGAAGGCGCGGTATCGGTCAAGGATTGGGTCCAACATCCGCGAGTGCGCGGCGATGTCGATGGCGATGCGCTGATGGTCAAGACCGGCGGCGTCTAGCCGCTCTTGCAGCGCCTTTAGCGCGTCTTCGGGGCCGGAAACGGCGATCAGTTCCGGGCCGTTCACGCTGGCGATATCAAGGGCCTCGCCCAGAAGCGGCGTGATCCGGTCCAGCGGCGCGGCAATGCTGATCATCCCGCCCGACGGCACCTCGTCAAACAACTGCCCGCGCAGCAGCACAAGGTCGATACAGTCCTCAAAGCGCATCACCCCGGTAAGGCAGGCGGCGACATTCTCGCCCATGGAATGCCCGACCATTGCGGCGGGTTTCACGCCCCAAGACAGCCAAAGCTGCGCCAGCGCATATTCAACGATCATGATCAGCGGCAGTTGCACCGAGGGGCGTTTCAGCTTGGCCTCGGCTGCTGCGCGGCCCTCAGCCTCCGGCAGCCAGATCGCGCGAATGTCGTAGTCGAGTTGCGGGGCCAGATGGTCCAGCCCCCGGTCCATCCATTCGGCAAAGACCGGCTCGGTCTCGTAAAGATCGCGGGCCATATCGGCATATTGCGCGCCGCCGCCGGGGAACATGAAAACGACTTCGGGATCAGGGCCGAGGTGGTCATGGGTAAAGACACGGCGGCTGTCGCCCGCCTCCAGCAGGGCCGCGGCTTCCTCATGGCTTTCGGCCACCAAGACGCGGCGTTTGTCAAAACCGCGACGGCCCTCTTTCAGGGTGAAAGCCACATCGGCCAAAGGCTGTTCGGGATGGGCGCGCAGATGTGCCGCGAGCGCGGCGCTATTGGCGTCCAAGGCCGCTTTGCTGCGCCCCGAAAGGCAGAGCACATGGAAAGGGAAATCGCTGTCTTCCGAGGCCGCGCGGGCGGGGGCCTCTTCCAAGATCATATGCGCATTGGTGCCGCCCACGCCAAGCGCATTGACCGCGGCGCGGCGCGGGGTGCTCTGGCCGGGCCAGACATAGAGCCGGTCATTGACGCGGAAGGGCGAACCTTCAAAAGGGATCGCCGGGTTCGGCGCTTCATAGCCCAACGAAGGCGGGATCTGCTGGTGGTGCAGCGACAGCGCCGCCTTGGCCAGCCCCGCCACGCCCGCCGCGGTGTCGAGATGGCCGATGTTTGTCTTGACCGATCCGATGCGGCAGAAATCTTCGGCCTGCGTCTCGGCGCGGTAGGCTTGGGTCAGCGCGGCCACCTCAATCGGGTCGCCCAGATAGGTGCCGGTGCCGTGGCATTCGACCATGCCGATGCTCTGCGCCGCCACGCCTGCATCATCGAGCGCGCGGGCGATGGCGGCTGTCTGCCCGTCCACCGAAGGTGCCAGGTAGCCCGCCTTTGCCGCCCCGTCGTTGTTCACCGCCGAGCCTTTGATGACCGCCCAGATGTGGTCACCATCCGCGACAGCATCCTCCAACCGCCGCAGCGCCACGGCGCCTGCGCCAGAGCCAAAGACGGTGCCCTGCGCGCGGTGGTCGAAGGCATGGCATTCGCCATCAGGCGAGAGGATCTCGTTTTCCTTGAACTCATAGCCGCGCCCCTGCGGCAGTTCGATCGTCACCCCGCCCGCGAGCGCCATGTCGATCTCACCCGCACGCAGCGCTTGAGCCGCGTAATGGATTGCCACCAGCGAGGTCGAACAGGCGGTTTGCAGGTTGATCGACGGGCCTTTGAGGTCAAGCACATGGCTCACCCGGGTCGAGAGGAAATCCTTGTCGTTCCCGGTATGGCGCAGCAGGAACATGCCCACATCGTCGACGAGGTCCGGGTTCGAGCAGATGTTGAAATAGAAATAGCTTCCCATGCCGCAGCCGGCATAGACACCCACCGGGCCGGAAAGGCTTTCGGGCATATGCCCCGCCTGCTCCATCGCCTCCCATGCGATCTCAAGAAACTTGCGGTGCTGCGGGTCAAGGATGGCGGCGTCTTTTGGCGAGAAGCCAAAGAACTCCGCATCGAACATCTCATAGCCGGGCATATCGGCGGTGACGGGCACATAGTTTGGCCGGGCCATCCGCTCGGCGCTCTCTCCGGCGGCGCGCAGCTCTGCCGCTTCGCGGCGCTTGAGCGCGCTTACCCCATCGCGCAGGTTCGCCCAATAGGCGTCAATCCCTTCGGCGCCCGGCACCGTCACCGACATGCCGACGATCGCGATGTCACCGCGCGAAAGAGTGTTGTCCGTGCTATTCATTGCGACACATGTCCCACCGCCCGCTTGGCCAGAGTGCGGCACCCTTGAGGTTCAATTTAAGCTTCGGGTGAAGCATACAACAGGCAAATCTGGCGAAAATGAGCCGATAACGTGCCCTAGGGTCACTTTCGGCCAAAATCACTTCACAGCGCCGTGAATGGGTCGCGGTTTAGAAAACCGTCCGCTTTGCGTTCAACGCGGGGGCGTCGATCCTGTTCCACCCTTTGCGCGCCGCCGCCAACCCTTCGGCATGGCCAAGGATCGCCCCAGCCGTGAGCCAAGTGAGCGGGGTCAGCGTGGCATTAAGCAACATGTCCATCATGGTAATGCCAAGGATCAATAGCAGCGGTGCGAGCCATGGGGATAGGCTCGCATCGCCCATCCGGTAGAGGTGCAGCCCCACGAGGATGATCGGCAGCGCCAGAAGGCCCATCTCGCATAGGTAGCCCAGCCAGCCGAAAGTGCCGAAAACGATGATCCAGCGGCCATCGGGGATCGACAGGATATTGCCGTTCGTCGCATCGCGGATCAGGTTGCGCCCCCATCCGCCCCAGCCGAACCACGGTTTCTCGGCGGCCCGTGCCAACAGTTGCTCTTCGTTCATAAAGCGGTAGCCAAGCGATTGCGCCCGGTCCGCGCTGATCGCCTCGGCCTGTGCAAGGATCGCATCGAGCGGCACCAGACCGGCATTGCGCAGCATCGGATAGATCACCGCCACGATGGCAAAGACCACCGCCAGACGGATCTGCCACCGCGCCGGGGTCAGCAGCACCATCGGCACCAAAAGCAGCGCATAGGCCAGCGAGGCAAGGCTTTTGCACAGCAGCAGAACCACGGCGAGATAGGCCGCCAGCAAGAGCATCTTCCAGCGGTCGATCACCGGGGTCTGCCGCGCCAGCGCCACCGCCGACAGCAGCGCGATACACATAAACAGCGCCAGCCACAGCGCATGGGGCAGAAACACGATGGGGCGAAAGCCCCCATTGCGCATCATCTGTTCAAAGGAGTGCTGGAAGAACCCGTAGATCCATGTGTTGAGCTGCGGTGAAAAACGGATCTCGAACAGCGAAGGCACGGAGTAGATCACCCCGCCTACCATGAAGGCCAAGAGCAATTCCCGCAGCCCCTTTTCATCCGCAAGGAACTGCCGCGCCAGCAGGAAGGGCACCAGCATCAGCACCTGCCCGATCAACACCGACCCGATGTCACGGATCGAAAGCCCCGGCAGCGTGTCGACGGGGAAAAGGATCGGCTCAAAGCCGCGGATCGACTGAAACAGGATCGGATCGCCATTGGTCAGCACCGTGGGCACCGCCGAAAAGACCAGCCCCAGCACCAAAAGCCCCGCCACACGGGAGGCGGGCCAAAGCTGCAATTTCTCCTGCCTGCCCAGCCAGATGATCAGCAAAACGCTCAGGTTCGGGATCGACACTTTGTCGAGCCCCGGCACCAGCGGCAGGTTGAACTCCGCCAGCGGGGGCAGGAACAGATAGCCGCCGAGGATCGACCAGATCAGCGCCCGCTGGAGCGGCAGGTTCCGAAATAGGGCCAGACAGACGAAGGGCCAGATCAGCAACATCAGATAGGCGACGGGATTTGGCATGACGTCCTTCGCGAAAGCCGCGTCGGGGTGCGGCAGGATGGGGCCGGGCAAAAATACCATCTGGTCCCAGCCCTGTCATCCCGCTAGTTTTGCCGCAGGTTCACTTTGGTGCGGGCGTGGCTGACAGATGGCACATGAAATCAATGGGATAGATCGCGCAGTTTATGCTCATTCGCCTGCCCGTGGTGGTGCGACAGCGGAAGGCGCGGCATGAAGTATGGCACGGGCACTGCCGCCGTGGAGGTCAATGTGGCGACGCGGGCCGCATTGTTTCAGGCCCTGCGCGCCCGCTTTGCCACGGGTCAGGGATTCGCCCTTGCCACGCTTAACCTCGACCATCTGACCAAATTGCCCCGCGATGCGGGCTTCGCCGCCGCCTATCGCGCGCAGGATTTCATCGTGGCCGATGGCCGCCCCGTGGTCTGGCTTTCGCAACTCGCCAACCAGCCGGTCGAGCTGATGCCCGGCTCCGATCTGATCCTGCCGCTTTGCGAATTGGCCGCCGCACACTCGCTGCCTGTCGCCTTTTTCGGCAGCGATGAGGGCGCGCTGCAAGGGGCCGCAGCGGCCCTGCGGACCCGTCTGCCGGGGTTGGAGATATGCCATATCGCCGCCCCGCCCATGGGCTTTGACCCCGAAAGTGCCGAGGCGGATACCGCCCTGCGGGAGATCGCCCAAAGCGGCGCACGCCTTTGTTTTCTGGCCCTCGGCGCGCCTAAGCAAGAGATCCTTGCCGCACGCGGGCGCGACATAGCGCCGGGGGTCGGCTTTGCCTCGATCGGGGCGGGGTTGGACTTCCTCGCCGGGCGGCAGCGCCGCGCGCCGAAATGGATGCGGATGCTGGCTTTGGAGTGGCTTTGGCGGGCTATGCAAAGCCCGGCGCGGATGGTGCCGCGCTATGCCCGTTGTTTCGCGATCCTGCCGCGATTGACGCTTGCGGCATGGCGCGCGCGCTAGGCTCAGCGGTATTCGATGATCCGCCCGTCGCGGCGCATGTGGTATTTGAGCACGCCCAAGGCTTCGGGGAATTTGCCCAGCAGGGTGAAGAAGCCCCAAGCCACCCCGCCCCGCCGCATCAACCGCAACAGTTGCAGCGGATAAAGCAATGCCAGCCCAAGCCCGGCCCAAGGGAGCACCAGCGCCAAGAGCAGGATCACGGCGGGCAGAAGCGCCCCCCAGAGTAGTGCGCGGCGCGTTTCGGCCACCCAATGCCCATCCGGCCCGCGGCCATGCAGCGCGGCCCCTTCGGCAAAGGCATGGCCCGCACGCAGGCTGCGCCGCCACCACTGGCCCACCTTTGTGATCTGCGCGTCATGCCATGTCATCTCGGCGTCGAGCCGCCATATCTGCCAGCCCGCGCGGCGCAGCCTTTGGCAAAGCTCCGGCTCTTCCCCGGCGATCATCTCGGCCCGGTAGCCGCCCACGGCGCGCAGCGCGTCCAAGCGCATCAGCGCGTCACCGCCACAGGCGCGCGCCTCGCCCACGGGCGTATCCCACTCGCGGTCGATCAGCCTGTTGTAGACAGAGGCCTCGGGGTTTTCCTCACGCCGTCTGCCGCAGACCACGGCGACATGCGGATGGGCGCTCAGATGGGCCTCCGCCACCGCCAGCCAACCGTCTCGCAGGATGCAATCCCCGTCAATGAACTGCACCAGCGTGATCCCCTCGCCCAATGCCGCCATGCCCGCATTCCGCGCCCGCGCGGCGGTGAAGGGCTGCTGCATGTCAAGCTCGACCACCTCGGCCCCCAGCCACCGCGCCATGGCGACGGAGCCATCGGTCGAGCCGCTGTCGACATAGACGATCTGCGCCACCTGCCCTGCCAGTCCTTGCAAGGACCGCTCCAACCGCGCGCCCTCATTCCGGCCGATGACGACGGCACCGATGCTCATGCGGCATGCTCTTCACGCCAAGCGACGACATGGGCGCTATAGGCCTCCGACGGCACCAGAAAGCCCGCACGATAGAGAAGTTCGACCCGGTTCCAGCGTCGCGCATCCAGTGAGAAGAGCGAGACATCGGGGTTCTGCCCGATCACCGCCATGCGCCGCGCGTCTTCGCCATGAGACAGGTTGCCCGCGCCCAACGTCTCGGCATCCCGCGCGGCGGCGTCATTGGCGAATTTATAGTGTTTGATCACCGCCGTCATATCCGCCACCCGCAACCCCGAAGAGAGATGCGGATGCGGCGCGAGCGTAACCTCGGACCCATTGAAGATCAGCGGATGTTTCGTCAGGCAGCAATCCTCGCCAAAGACCTTGCCACGCACGCCGCCGAAAGCGAATTTCACCGCCTTGTTAGAAAGCGCATTGTCGGCCAGCAGGGCGGAGAACGGAATCTCCGGGCTGTGGTAATCGATTTTGCGCACCGCGCTGATGTCGTAATAGAGGAAGGATTGCAGCGCCTGTTTGTACGGCATCCCCGCCGCCGCCGCGAGGCTGGTTTTGGGAAACATCTCAAGCATCTGTGCCGCCAAGGCGGTATAGCCCTGCCGGTCGAGATAGGCTGTCAGCCCCTTGATGCCGATCTGGCTGCGCCCTTCGAAATCGAAAATCTCGTCCATATCGACATAGAGACACCAGCGGTCCTTGCCATAGGTCTGCGCGGGGTATTGGCGGATCAGGTCTTCGTATTCGGCCAACGGCAGGGTGCAACGGTCGATCACCGTGCCCTTTTGGGCTTTGATCCGGGCGATGGTGTCATCGCGTGAGCCGTTGTCGATAAAGACGAAATGCTGCACGCCCATCGCGCGGTAATGGCGAAAGAAAGCGTCGAGGTAATAGCTGCCGTCGCGCACCAAGGCGATCAGCACCACCTCGCCCGGGGCGGTGTCAAGTTTGCTCGGCCCATGCAGATGCTGCAAGGAGGCGGCAAAACGCGCGCGGCGGCGGGCGTTGTGCAGGCGTTGGCGCAGGCGGCGGAACAGATGCAGGGGCGATTTCATGCCCTTGTGATACGCCAGCCGATCTGCGCGGTCCACTGTCCCCGTGCCCTTGCGCCCTGCCCCGCAGCGCCCCCGAGCGATTAGCCGCCGCCCTTTTCGACAGGTGCGGCGACCATCCCGCCCCCCGCGCGCAGGGCGGGGTCAAAGAAGGTATGCCGCGCCCGGCCTGCGTGTTTCGAGGCATAGAGCGCGGCATCGGCATTGGCCAAGACCACGTCGCGCGATCGCCGGTCCCCCCGCTGAATCCAGACCGTGCCGATGCTGGCAGAGACTTTGCAGACCTCGCCCTTAAAGTGAATGGGCTCTTCGAGCCGGTCGATGATCCGCTGGCCGATCCCGCGCAGGATGCCCTCGCTGCGCACATCGGGCAGAACCACGGTGAACTCATCCCCGCCCAAACGCACCACCATGTCAGAGCTGCGCGTCTCTTGCTGCATGATCCGGGCGACGACTTGCAGCACATGATCGCCCGCCGCATGGCCCAAACTGTCGTTCACCGCTTTGAAATAGTCGAGATCGACATGCATCACGGCAAACCCCTCACCGGCAGAGATCAACCGTTCCAGCACCGCGTTCAATGCGCGCCGGTTTTTCAGCCCCGTCAGCGTATCGGTAAAGGCCTGTTCCTCCGCCGCGATCCGCGCCTCTTGCAGGCGTAGGTTCAAACGGCGCGAGGCTTCCATCGCGGCGGATTTCGCCTCCATCAGGTACAACATCTCGATCGCCAGATCGGTGGCGGCGAAATCCGCATTGGTCAGCGCATAGTCCTGCACCCCGTCGAAAATCGAAATCCCGAAAGAGAGGTTCACGATCAACCGCCGCCCCCCCAGCGGCACCAGGAGGCCCTTCAACTCGGTCCGGGGGGCATCACGAAAGGCGAGGTGCAGCTTGACCCCGGCGGCCCGGCGCAGGTCTTCCATTCCCGCTATGCCACGGGGCCGTTTGACGGTGACCGTATCCAGAAACCGCCGCCCTGCCAGCGGCGCCTGCGGGCGCAGTTTCTGGATCGTGGGCCCAGCGTGGCGGATCCTGCCGCTGGCTGAGAGCAGCAGATGCATCGGGCAGAGCTTGTCCAGAACCGCCGGATCGTGGCCTGCGCCACTCATGCCCGCGCCCCAAGCTCAAACCGGCGCCCTTCCGAGAATTCGGCCTCGACCAGAATGATCTTCAATGCCTCGACGCCTTCGGATCGCCCGCAATGCTCCAACAGCACCAGCGCGCCATAATCGTCGGCCATGGCCCGCAGAACCCCCATCATCAGATAGCCGTAGCCCACGATCGGCGCCTCACAGATCAGGGAATACTGGCCATCGGGGTCTTCGCGCAGTTCGACCGGGGGCAGATGCAGTTCCGACAGGGCAAGGCGGGTCCGGTCCGGCAGATCGTCGAGCGATTGCAGGAAATCGCTGAAGCTGACCCCGCCGAACCGCAGCAAGCGCCGCACGGCTTCATAGCCCGGCTGCGCCACGAGGAAAGTGCCGACATCCTCCATCACCTCGGCCCGGGGCCTGTCCAGCACGGCACAGACCGCTTCGAGCACCGCCGGGGTGACGTGATCCGGATATGTCAGCATCGCCTCGAATTCGGTGAAATCCAACCCGGCCCGCGCGGCCACATCGGCCCAGAGCCTCTGCCCGTAATTGGCGCAAAAGTAGTTTTGGATGCTGCGGTTGATAAGCCCGTGCATGATTGCCTCATTCCCATTTTCCCAACCCCAGATTGCGGGGGCAGTGGTTAAGATTGACCTGATGAATACAGTTGTCGGGAAATTGCCTTGGGCGCGCGCCCTGCTGCAGGCGGAACCGCCGCCATATGCCGCGCGTTTGACAGAGGAAGATGAGGCGATGCCCCGCCTCTCCCCAGCCCGAGGAGATGTACCATGAGCGAAGATCCCAAACACCCCAAGGACGAGAATAAGACACCGCCCCAGAAATCTCAGGAAGACCTGCATCGGCCCGAGGCCACATTGGACGAAGCTCCCGCAGGCAGCCCCAACGCCGAAGAACGCTCGCGCCTTTCGGATTGATAACTTTGGGTCCGACCACGGGGTCGGACCTTTGACCGACTAAGGCGGCCAAGAAGGGTTACGCAACATGAACAATGACGTCACAGCACCCCGGCAGCACAGCGCGCCGGGGTTTATGGTCTGTCTGGGCTGGGTGGCCATTCTTGGCTGTGTGATATTCGCCGTATCGATTCTGATCGCGGATTTCGTCGTGCCGGATCACGATTGGATCGCCGATACGATCAGCGATCTTGGCGCGGGACGGTATGAGTTCATTGTCGACATCGGCATCTATGCCTTCTCCGCCGCGCTCATCGCCTGCGCCCTGCTTTGCGCCCATGTGCATTTCGGCGACCGCTGGTGGAGCATCGCCACCATCGGGCTCGCCCTGCTGGGGCTCATCGTCTTTCTAGTGGGCGCGCGCAACGAATACGGAGACCGCGATTCCGATGGTGTGGTGATCCATATCTATCTGGTTTACGCGCTCGGCCTGATCATGCTCGCCGTGCCTTGGCTGCTGTCGAGAGGCTTCGCCGATATATCAAGCTTTCTTGCCAAATCGCTCAAGGTGATCTCGCTCCTCTGGCTGGTCTCGGCCCCGCCGTTCTTTTTTCTGCCCACCGGGATCGATGGCGTCTATGAGCGCTATCTGGGCCTGATCGCCATGGCGATGGTGGTGCTGCTGGGGCGGTTCTTTATCCAACGTGGCCGGGCATTGAATGGGGGGCATGGCTGATGTTCTTTGATCACGTCCCGCTGGATATCCTCGCCCGGGCGCTGCTGCTTTCGGCCATTGCGCTGACTTGGGTGATCATCGTGGTCCGGGTCATCGGGCTGCGCACCTTTTCAAAGATGACCGCTTTTGACTTTGTCGCCACGGTCGCCACCGGCTCGCTGCTCGCGGGCGCCTGTCAGGCCACCACATGGCCGGAGTTCGCCCAGCCGACCTTGGCCATCTCCGCCCTGCTCGGCGCGCAATTCGTCATCGCGAAAATACGGCAGGCTTCCGACAGCTTTGAGCAGGCCGTGCAGAACGAACCCGTGATCCTGATGCGGGAGGGTGAGATTTTCGATGCCGCCCTCAGCGAGACCCGCGTCGCGCGCGCCGATCTGATCGCCAAGTTGCGAGAGGCCAATGCGCTGCGCTTCTCTGATGTGCGCGCCGTGGTGTTGGAGACCACGGGCGATATCTCGGTCCTGCATGGCGATACCCTTGAAGAGGGGCTGCTCGAAGGCGCGCGCATGGTCGAAAAATAAAGCGCCCTCAGGCCAAGCGCTGCGCCAAATGGCCGATATCCGGCAAGACCAGATCGGCGTATGGGGCGAGGTCTTCCGCCGTGGCGGGGCCGGTCAGCACCGCGACCCGCAGCATCCCCGCCACCCGCGCGGCCTCCAGATCGTGAACACTGTCCCCAATCATCGCGACAGAGGCGGCCGGAAGGTTCACATGGGCGGCAAAGGCGTGCAACTGCCCCGGCGAAGGTTTGCCCCCATGGCCGCTGTCAAATCCTGCGATAAAGTCGAACATATCGACCACCCCCGCCGCCAGCAGATGGGCCCGCGCGGGGTGTTCGGCATCGTTCGTCGCCACGCCAAAGCGCAGACCCCGGTCGCGGAGCCCTTGCAAAAACGGTCTTAGCGGCACCGCCTCGCGCTGTGGCGCGGCGCTGGCTTCGGCGTTGATGATGTCTAACAGATCCGCTGGCAACCGGTCCGGGAAATGCGGGACCAAGGCATCGACCACCTCCTGCGGCGTGCCGGCGATGGCGATGCTGTCCGGGGCGAAACGGCGCGTGGCGAGGTCAAAGCCAATGCCCGCGCCCACCCGTGCGGCCAGCCCGCGATCCCCCTCGCAGACCCGCAGCAAGAAGGCCTCGGCCCAAGGCTCCCACGTCGCGGCAAAGTCGAAAAGCGTGCCATCCTTGTCGAACAGCAGCGCTTTAACATTTCTTAAGTCCAATGCACCTGCTCCCCCCCGGGCAGCGCCGCGCGAGCTTGCATGATCCGCTCATAGGGGATTGCCAGATGGTCGCAAAACCCGATCACCCACGCGTCGTCCATCATCAGGAAGTCCAGCACAGCGCCCAGAAAAATAGGGTCACTGGCCTGTGTTTTGAGGTCCGCCTCGGAGGCACCGGTGCTGCCCAGAAACACCGGCAACAGATCATCATTCGCCGCCAGCCAGCCCAGCGCCTGAAGCGCCAAAGTCTCAGCGGTGTCTTGGGTATAGGACATTGGAAAACCGTCTTTTGCTGAAGGTTGGAAACCCTTTGTTAACCATTAGGGGGCAAAGACTTTCGCATCAAACTGATTTGTACGGTGAAGGAGTTGTCGTGCAAGGGACCATCCTTATTGCAGATGCGATCGCGACCAATCGCATCGCCCTCAAGGTCAAGCTTTGTGCGGCATACTATCACGTCGTTCAGGCCGAAGACATGGAAGAGGCTTTGGCCTGCCTGCGGGAAAACCCGCCGGATCTGGTGATCTGCGCGCTGACATTGCCGGGTGGCGGGGCGGCGGACCTTTGTCGCGCGCTCAAAGCCACTTCCGATACCGCACAGCTCCCGGTTTTGGCCATCGGTAATAGCGATCAGGCCGTCGACCGTTTTACAGCACTCGAAGCGGGGGCGAGCGATGTACTGCTGAAACCGCTCGATTGCACGTTGCTGTTGGGCCGGACCCGCAGCCTCATCCGCGCCCGCAACGCGGCGGACGAATGGGAAATGCGCGAGGATACGACCCGCGCGCTAGGGCTGGCGGAGCCTGCGGCGGAATTCACCGCCCGCAGCCACTGTGTGATCATCCATTCCGACAGCGCGGTAAGCGTGAATTGGGCGAAACAACTCCGCCCTCAATTGCGCGCGCGCCTCACCCTCGCCAATCCGGAGGAGGCCATTCGCGCCGCCGCCGCCAATGGACCGCCCGACGCTTTCGTTTTGGTTCTGCCAAAAGACCCCGTGCCCGCCACGGCAGCCTTGCGTCTGATCTCGACGCTCCGGGCCAACGCCCAGACCCGCCATACCGGGCTGCTGGTGGTGCAACTGGCCCCGGATGCGGCGCTTGCCGCCACCGCCCTTGATCTGGGAGCGGATGATTTGATGACCGAAGGTTTCAACCCGGCGGAAATGGCGCTGCGCCTGCATGCGATCTTGCGCCGCAAGCGAATGACGGACCAACTGCGCGACACGGTGCGCACGGGGCTGAAGGCCGCCGTTTTCGACCCGCTGACAGGGCTGCACAACCGCCGCTATGCCCTGCCCCATCTGGACCATATCGCGGAACATGCCGTTGCGACCGCCCGCCCCTTTTCGGTGATGGTCGCCGATCTGGATCACTTCAAAGGCATCAATGACCGTTGCGGCCATGCCGCGGGGGATTCCGTTCTGGTGCAAACGGCGGAACGGCTGCGCAACAACCTGCGCGGCATGGACCTTGTGGCCCGGATCGGGGGGGAAGAATTCTTGATCGTCATGCCCGGCACCGGTCTTGCGGATGCAGAGAAGACGGCGGCGGCCATCTGTGCCGATATCGGCAATCGCGGCTTTGTCGTTCCCGGCACGCCCCAGCCGATCCATGTGACCATCAGCATCGGTCTTTCCGTCGGCCCAGTGGAAGAGGAAGGCCACCCGCTGTCAGCCGAAGCCTTGATGGCGCGAGCGGATCGGGCGCTTTACACGGCGAAAACCCATGGCCGGAATCGGGTGAACCTGAGCCGCCCCGCGGCCTGAGATTCGGATAGGCGGGGCGCGTTGCCGCTAGAAGGTGCACAGCGTTGACTGCCTTCAAGAGCGGGTGCTGATCGGACCTTTGCCTCTGCCTCTGCCTCTGCCTCTGCCTCTGCCTCTGCCTCTGCCTCTGCCTCTGCCTCTGCCTCTGCCTCTGCCTCTGCGAACAAGCACGAGACAACAGCAACCAAACTTCAACCAAAGATTGCATTTGCAACAAAGCTTCCTTAGCGTAACGCAATGCAACAGGATCGACCCCTCATTGGAATAGCCCTCATGATGGGCTTCTGCATCGTCGCCCCCGTGGGCGATGCGGTGGCCAAATTACTGGGCGCTTCGGTCCCCTTGGGGCAGGTGGTGCTGCTCCGCTTTGCCATTCAGGCGCTGATCCTGATCCCCATCGTCTGGTACTCCGGGCGCATCTGGCGGATGCGGGGCCGGGTGTTACGGCTGACCTTTCTACGAACCCTTTTGCATATGGCGGGCATCGCGGCGATGTTCACCGCGCTGAAATACCTGCCCCTCGCCGATGCGGTCGCCATCGCATTTGTCATGCCTTTCTTCATGCTGCTGCTCGGCAAATTCATCCTGAACGAAGAGGTCGGCCCCAGACGTTTGGGCGCGAGCATCGTGGGCTTTCTCGGCACGCTTTTGATCGTGCAGCCGAGCTTTGCCAATGTCGGCTGGCCCGCGCTGCTGCCCGTCGTCGTGGCGGTCGTCTTTTCTTTCTTCATGCTGGTGACGCGCCAAATCGCGAAAGAGACCGATCCGATCAGCCTGCAGGCCGTCAGCGGGGTCATGGCGGTGGTGATGATCCTGCCGCTCCTCGCGCTTGGCACCATGACGCAGATCGCGCCGCTTCGGCTCATCCAACCCGATGCGCTCGACTGGACCCTCCTGCTCGGGATCGGGGTGCTGGGCACGGTGGCGCATCTTTTGATGACCTGGTCGCTGCGTTTTGCCCCCTCGGCCACATTGGCGCCGATGCAATATCTTGAAATTCCCTTTGCCACGCTGCTTGGGCTGCTGATCTTTTCCGACCTGCCCAACCCACTGGCAGGGCTGGGCATTCTGATCACCGTCGGTGCGGGGCTCTACATCGTCATGCGCGAGCGGGCCACGGCGCGTGCTCTGGCCGCAGCAGTTGCGCCGCCAGTGGCGCCATAAGACGACGCGGCAGAATCAGCAGCATATCAGGGCCATCGATCTCAAGCGTGACCGGCCCCAAGGCGTGGTTCGACGTGCCGATCCGGCCACCCGGCGCGAAATCCAGCCCGTCGATTGGCCATTCCAACCCTTGGCTGCGCCCCGTCACCGGGGCCAGAGGCATGAGTGAGACGACATCGCCCGCCGCCGTCGGCAGCGCGATCCGCGGCGGGGCAAGCAGCACGATCTCATGCGCGCCCAACAAGATGCAGGAGCGATGCGGATGGGTCGCGAGCGTGTTGAAAGCCGCAAGCTGATGATCCAACCGCGCCCCGGTAAAGCCGACCCCGAGCACCAGCGGCGCGTCGATCCGCGTCAGCGCCTTGTCGAAATCGGTGCTCTCTTGCTCGGTGATGCGGTGGCGCCGCGCGGCCGGGATTTGGGCCAAGACCTCTGCCGGGGCGGAATCCAGATCACCGATGACCGCGGCCAGTTCCACCCTCGCCGCCACGCCCACCGCAGCCCCGCTGTCTGCCGCCACGCAGGTCGGGGCCAGCGCCAGCGCCGCTTCAATGTCCCCCGCAAAGACCACTCCGCCGCCGAGCAGCGTGACTGGCCCCTCCTCCCTTACGATATGCTCTGAAGTGGTCAATTAATGCCCCTTTTGGAAATCTGCCTTAATCTTGCCTTGAAATCATACGTTGAATGGCACAGATTCGAGCCGCTTTGGTCTTGGACATCGTGGTAAACGATACCTGCAACACCGCAGAGGACGAGCATCCGATGATGAACAGCAACAAAATCTTGACGGTCTCCTATGGCACTTTTTCGTGCACGCTGGAAGGCTTCGACGATTCCTTCGGCACGATGAAGGCCATTGCCGAGTATTTCCGCGATCTGGCCTCGGATGACCGCTACTTCGGTGCCGAACCACCGCAACCCGATGCCGAGATGCTCGCCCGGATCGCGCAGCGCGAAGTTTCCCGCCGGGTGCAAGCCCGCGAGCAAGAAGGCAAGATCGTACTGAGCGCGCTGGAGAACCAAAGCGCCGAAGCTCCGGCCCAAGCGCCTCCAGCGGCGGCCCCCGCCGCCGCGCCGGCTAAAGCTGAGGCCGCAGCGCCGCAAGCCCCCGTCGCAGCACAGCCTGCACCGGTAGAGGAAGAGGCCCCCGCCCCCCTCAAGGCCGAGATCGCCGACACCGCCGCCGTGGAAGCGCCCGCCACACCGGAACCCCAGATCGCAGAGACCGCTGAAGAGCCCGCGCCTGCCGTAGAGCCCGCGCCTGCCGTAGAGCCCGCGCCTGCCCTAGAGCCTGCACCGGCTGCCGAAGCCGAGGACACCAACGAAGCCGAAGCCTTCTTTGCCGCCAGCCCGCAGCCGCAGACTCATTTTGAGGACGAAGCGCAGGAGGCCAGCGTCGAAGAGCTGCCCGCCGCAAGCGCCGCCCCTGCCGACAGCATCGCTGCGAAGCTGCAGCGCATCCGCGCCGTCGTCGCCCAGCAGGACGAAGACGAAGCGGCTGGCTATGACGAGGAAGAAGCCACGCCCGTCGCCCGCGCCACCGCCGAAACGCAAGCAGCGCCGGAAGAGAGCCAAGCCGCCATCGCCGCCGCCCGCCGTGACATCGTAGACGCGCTGGAGGCCGATGAAGCGACCGAAATGACGCAGGAGGCTGCGGAGGATGAGGACGACGATCTCGCCGATATCCTCAACCGGCTTGAGGCCGAAGAGGAGTATGAGGCGGAAAGCGCCGAGACCGACGAGAGCCTGTTCGACGCCGAGGCCGATGAACAGCCTGAGGCCGAAGCCCAAGCCGAAGCCGCACCGGAAATCGACGCCGCCGACCTGCCGCGCAAAGGGCGCGTGATCAAGGTCAAGCGCGCGCATCTCGAAGCCGCCGTGGCGCGGGGCGATCTTGAAGAGGTCTCGGACCCGGCACCGCAAAAGGCGCCTGCCGCGAAGACAGAGGAAAAACGCAGCTCTTCCCTGTCGCCCGAGGATGAAGACGAGCTGGCCCGCGAATTGGCCGCTTTGGAAGCCGAACTCGGTGGCGCCGACCCGCAAGAGGCCGAAGAGACGCCTGCGCCTGCGGTTGAGATGGCCGAGCCGGAAGCGGCGCCTGCTCAGGAAGAGCCCGAAGAGGTCGAAGCCGCAGCGGAGCCGGTCAAAGAGCAGCCCGAGCCAGCCCAAGCGGCCCGTCACAGCCTGCCCACCATCGACGATGAGACCGGCCCCGACATGTCGCGCCTGATGGCGGAAACCGACAGCAAGATGGACGAAGCCGAAAGCACCACGCGCCGCGATGCCTTTGCCCATCTGCGCGCCGCCGTGGCTGCCAAGAAAGCCGACGAAGCAATGGGTGGCCGCGCCACCACCGCGACCTCGGATGACGCCTACCGCGAAGACTTGGCCGATGTGGTCCGCCCGCGCCGCCCCGTCACCCGCCCGGCCCGGACCGAGCGGCCCAAGGCCGATGCCCGTTCCGCCCCGCTGAAACTGGTGGCCGAACAGCGCATCGATGTCGACAAGCTGCGCAGCGCGGGCCCCGTGCGTCCGCGCCGGGTGGCCGCCGTGGTCGAGCCGGTCAAAACCAACCCCGATGCCGAAAGCTTTGCCGATTTCGCCGCCGACATGGGTGCCACCAAACTGCCCGAACTGCTTGAGGCAGCGGCATCTTACATGTCTTTCGTCGAGGGGCGTGACCAATTCTCCCGCCCGCAGTTGATGGGCAAGGTCCGCTCGATCGGCCTGCCGGATTTCACCCGCGAAGACGGGCTGCGCTCCTTCGGTCAACTGCTGCGCGCAGGGAAGATCGAAAAGATCAAAGGCGGGCGTTTCACCGTCTCGGATGAGATCGGTTATCGCCCCGATCACCGCGCCGTGGGTTAAACCACGGCCCACCGCTGATTACGAAAAAGCGCCCCGCGGGGCGCTTTTTTATTGGGTTTTAACGATCGTCTTCCGCATCGGGATCGGCCTGTCCGATGCCCCGAAAGACAAATTTGAACGGCAGCGCCCAAACGATGCCAAGGGCGACGTAAATGCCAAGCTCAAGCAGCACCGGCGGGCGGTCGAACTGGGCCACCGTCCAGACCGCCACGGCGATATAGCTCGGCAGCCCGATCAGCAGGATCACCAACGCCCAACGGCGGCGCGCCTTGTAGCTCAGCGCCATCAGATCAGTCCGCGAAAGGGTCGGTCACCAGAATGGTGTCCTCCCGCTCCGGCGAGGTCGAGACGAGGGCCACGGGGCATTGGATCAACTCTTCGACCCGGCGCACGTATTTGATCGCATTGGCCGGAAGATCGGCCCAGCTGCGCGCGCCTTCGGTCGATTCGGACCAGCCTGGCAGCTCTTCGTAGATCGGCGTGCAGCGGGCCTGCTGCTCGGCGGCGGTGGGCAGATAGTCCAGCCGTTCGCCGTCCAACTCATAGCCCACGCAGACCTTCAGCGTCTCGAAGCCGTCAAGCACGTCGAGCTTGGTCAGACAGATGCCAGTGATGCCGGAAGTCGCGCAGGTCTGGCGCAGCAGCGCCGCGTCGAACCAGCCACAGCGGCGCTTGCGCCCGGTGGTGGTGCCGAACTCATGGCCGCGCTCACCTAGACGTTGGCCATCCGCATCTTCAAGCTCGGTCGGGAAAGGGCCTTCGCCGACGCGGGTGGTGTAAGCCTTCACGATGCCCAACACATAGTCGATGGCGGTGGGGCCAAGGCCCACGCCGGTCGCCGCCTGCCCCGAGATCACGTTCGACGACGTGACAAAGGGATAGGTGCCAAAGTCGATGTCGAGAAGCGCGCCCTGCGCCCCTTCGAAAAGGATGCGTTTGCCCGCTTTGCGCTTCTCGGCCAGCACCTTCCAAACGGGGGCGGCGAACCGCAGGATTTTCGGAGCGATTTCTTGCAGTTGCGCGATCAGCGCGTCGCGGTCGATGGCCTCGACCCCCAGCCCCTTGCGCAGCGGGTCGTGGTGCTGCAGCGCGCGGTCGACGCGGGCCTCCAATGTCGCGGCGTCGGCCAGATCGGCCACGCGGATGGCGCGGCGGCCAACTTTGTCCTCATAGCACGGCCCGATGCCGCGCCCGGTGGTGCCGATCTTGGTGCCCTTGCTCGCCGCCTCTTCGCGGGCGCGGTCAAGTTCGCCGTGGAACGGCAGGATCAGCGGCGTGTTCTCCGCGATCATCAGGTTCTCGGGGTTGATCTCAACGCCCTGCCCTTCGATCGTCTCGATTTCTTTCAGCAGGTGCCACGGGTCCAGCACCACGCCGTTGCCGATGACCGACAGCTTGCCACCGCGCACCACGCCCGAAGGCAGCGCATGCAGCTTGTAGACCTTGCCGTCGATGACCAGAGTGTGGCCCGCGTTATGCCCGCCTTGGAAGCGTGCGATCACATCGGCGCGTTCGCTGAGCCAGTCAACGATCTTGCCTTTTCCCTCGTCACCCCATTGGGCGCCGACAACGACGACATTGGCCATGATATATTCCTTTGCGATGTCCCGCGCCCGTATAGCGACAGTGGCAGGCGTGTGAAACTCGAAAAAACGCGGGAGCGGATTTAGACGCTTTGCCCTGCCTTCAGATGCACCGGGTCGCCATGCGGGGTGCTGAGATAGGCGGCCTCCCACCCATCGCGCAGGGCGCGCAGGTCACCGGGGCGGGCATGGCCCGCGTCGATCAACAGGGTTTCGAGGGTTTCGAGCCAAGCGTTGAAATAGTCCTCCCCGCCGTTCAACGCGCGCGCCAGCCCGTGGCGCGCCAAAGTCGCGCCAAAGCGGTCGGCCCAGAAGGGCCAGTCGAAAAGGCCGCTCTCGTTCAGATGCACCGTCAGCGCGAAAAGCTGCGCGTGCCATGGCGCCTCGAACACGGGTTCCGGGGCGCTCATGGGGCCGCCAGATAGCTTTGCCAGAGGTCGAGCACGACCTCATCGCGGGGATGTTCGGGATGCGCCCAAAGTTCAGAGGCCGGGAAGGCCACCGCGTAAAGCGGCTCCGGCGCTTCGCCCAGATCATGGGCGTTGCTATCAGGCAGAACATGCGCGCCATGCAACCGCAGCACCCGCCCTGAAGCGCCCGCGGCATAGGCGGGCAGCCGGGTGTGCCCGCCCGGAACGATGGTGTTTTCCGGCTGCTTGCGGGTGACGACCCTGTCGCCCGGCGCAAAGAGCGGCGTGACGTCCGAGGGGCGATCCGCCGGACCACCACGGGCCAGCACCCCGGCCACCTGCGGCGCCTTCAGCGCCTTTTCCGCCAGCGGGCTGGGCGTGGGCGCGGCTTCGCCCGAGAGTTCCTCACGGCTGACCACCCCGCGCGCGACCAGCATATCGGCCACCCCGGCGATCCATTTCTCGTAATAGCTGAACCGCATGTAATCGGTCGGGGCCAGACATTCGCGGGCATGGCGCGACACGTCGATGTTCCATTTGCCCAACGTCCCCGTGGCCAAGGTCAGCGCCAGCGCGCGGCGGTGCCAATCGGCGTGAAAGACCACGTCTTCGCCCTCAGGCGTCACCGCGCCATCACCGAAACGCCCGCCCATGTCATGCACGCGGGTCATGGCGCTTTGGCCAATCCGGTGCCGATCATACTGTCGCGGGTGACAAGATCGGCCAGCGCCGCGACATCCATGCCGTCGCTCCCCGCTGGGCGTTGCGGGATCACCAGATAACGCACCTCAGCCGTCGAATCCCAAACGCGCACGGCGGTCTCTTCGGGCAGGTCGACGCCGAATTCAGCCAGCACTTTGCGCGGCTCGCGCACCACGCGGGCACGGTAGGCATCGGATTTATACCAGCCCGGCGGGATGCCCAAAAGCGGCCAAGGGTAGCAAGAGCACAGGGTGCAAACGACGATATTATGCACCTCATCCGTATTCTCGACCGCGACCATATGTTCGCCCTGCCGCCCGAAGAACCCCATCTCGGCCACCACGGCGGTCGCATCCTCAAGCAGCGCCGCGCGAAAGTCAGGATCGCTCCAGGCGCGGGCGACGACCTCGGCCCCGTTGCGCGGGCCGATGCGGTTTTCATAGGTGTCGATGATCTCATCCAAGGCGGCGGGGTCGATAAGCCCCTTGGCCGTCAGCAGCGTCTCCAACGCCTTGACCCTGAGCGCAGGCTCGGGCGGCAGCAGGGCATGGGGGTGGTCGTGGTCCGAATGATCATGTGGCATGGCGGCAGACTGCCCCAGCGGCACTCGGCTGTCCATCGCCGATCACGGGCAATCCCTTCATTTCTCTGCAAAGAATATGGGCGAATTTGCCCGCATTTCATGCTATGATGAGGGTACGAAGCGAGTCTGCACCACCTTAATTCCAGGATAGCCCTCTTACATATTGTGGTTGAGTACTGCTTCAAAAGACCGTCGCCCCCATGCGGCGGTCTTTGCTCGTGCCTTTGATCCCTTAGGCCTCCCCCTCCTGATCCGATCATCACCCGGCGGCAATCCACCCTTGCCCCCATGGGCAAAGACGAATAGATACCCGCCAACCAAAACCGAAAGCTGTCGTACCCATGGAAAATGTCGTTCTGATCATTCACCTGATTCTGGCTCTTGGCCTGATCGCCGTGGTACTTCTGCAACGGTCCGAGGGCGGCGGCCTTGGCATGGGCGGTGGTGGCGGCGGTGCCGTTTCGGGCCGCGCGGCGGCCACGGCACTGGGCAAGGTGACATGGGCGCTCGCCGCCGGTTTCATCGCCACGTCGATCACGCTGACCATCATCGCAGCGGAAAAATCCGCAGGCTCGTCGGTCATCGACCGGCTGAGCGCGACACCGCCCGCCCAGAGCCAAGATGGCAGCCCGGCTCTGCCCGCGGGCGACGATCTGCTGCCGCCTTCCGCGGATGGCAACACACCGCTGGTCCCTGCGGCCGATTAAGCTAACGAACACAAAACCTTGAGGCACGGCCCGGTTCCGCAACTGTATGTTGCGGCGGGCCTTGCCTCAAACGCACGAATCCTGTAAGGCTTAAATCCCGTGGTGTTGCGGTTTTCCGCAGCGCGTTTGGCTGGTTTTTGCCTGCAACAAACTTTGAATTCACGGGGGGTCTCCGATCACATGGCACGCTATATCTTCATCACAGGCGGTGTGGTCTCGTCGCTGGGCAAGGGTCTGGCCTCGGCGGCTTTGGGTGCCTTGCTTCAGGCACGCGGTTTTTCGGTGCGTCTGCGCAAGCTGGACCCCTATCTGAACGTCGATCCCGGCACGATGTCGCCTTTCGAGCATGGCGAGGTCTTCGTCACCGATGATGGCGCAGAAACCGACCTCGACCTTGGGCATTACGAACGTTTCACCGGTGTTGCTGCGCGCAAGACCGACAGCATCAGCTCGGGCCGGGTTTACTCCACCGTGCTAGAGAAAGAGCGCCGCGGCGATTATCTGGGCAAGACCATTCAGGTGATCCCCCACGTTACCAACGAAATCAAAGACTTCATCGACATCGGCGACGATGAGGTCGACTTCATGCTTTGCGAAATCGGTGGCACCGTGGGCGATATCGAGGGGCTGCCCTTCTTCGAGGCGATCCGCCAGTTCAGCCAAGACAAGCCGCGCGGCCAGTGTATCTTCATGCACCTCACGCTGCTGCCCTACGTCAAGGCCAGCGGCGAATTGAAGACCAAGCCGACGCAGCACTCGGTCAAAGAACTCCGCTCCATCGGCATCGCGCCCGACATTCTGGTTTGCCGCTCCGAAGGGCCGATCCCCGCCAAGGAGCGTGAGAAGCTGGCGCTCTTCTGCAACGTACGCCCGGATTCGGTGATCGCCGCGCAGGATTTGAAATCGATCTACGAAGCTCCGCTCGCCTATCACCGCGAGGGGCTGGATCAGGCGGTTCTGGATGCCTTCCAGATCACCCCCGCGCCCAAGCCGAACCTGTCGCGTTGGGAAGATGTGGCCGACCGCATTTACAACCCCGAGGGCGAAGTCAAAGTCGCCATCGTCGGCAAATACACCCAGCTTGAAGACGCCTATAAATCCATCGCCGAGGCACTAACCCATGGCGGCATGGCGAACCGGGTGAAGGTCAAGGTCGAATGGGTCGACGCCGAGATTTTCGACAGCGAAGACCCCGGTCCGCATCTTGAAGGGTTCCACGCGATCCTCGTCCCCGGCGGCTTTGGGGAGCGCGGGACCGAGGGCAAGATCAAGGCCGCGCAATACGCCCGCGAGCACAAGGTGCCCTATCTGGGCATCTGTCTTGGCATGCAGATGGCCGTGATCGAAGCGGCGCGCAACGTGGCGGGCCTGAAGACGGCGGGTTCGGAAGAGTTCGACCATGAAGCAGGGAAAAAGCGTTTCGAGCCGGTGGTTTATCACCTCAAGGAATGGGTTCAGGGCAACCACAAAGTGGCGCGGAAAGTCGATGACGACAAGGGCGGCACCATGCGCCTGGGCGCCTATGACGCGACGCTGGTTGAAGGGTCGCGCGTGGCCGAAGCCTATGGCACCACCACCATCGACGAGCGTCACCGCCACCGCTACGAGGTCGACATCGCCTATAAGGACCAGCTTGAGAAGGCCGGGCTGAAGTTCTCGGGCATGTCGCCGGACGGCAAGCTGCCTGAGATCGTGGAATGGTCGGATCACCCGTGGTTCATCGGCGTTCAGTTCCACCCTGAGCTGAAGTCCAAGCCCTTTGACCCGCACCCCCTGTTCAAGGATTTCGTGCGCGCCGCCAAGGATGTCTCGCGGTTGGTATAAGCTTTTGAGGCCCGTGCGTTTTGCGCCGGGCCTTTTTTCTGCCGGGCAACCACTAAAAGGCCCGGAATCAAGCCGCAGGCGCCGGGCCATCGCCTGCCCGCCCGCCACGCCGTAGGCGTGCCATCATTCATTCGGCGCACCTGCGGTGCGTCGGGTAGGCGATTTCGCGACGGGCGCGTACTTCTGCGAGAACACATCACGGTAGCACCATAAAGTGGCATGGATCGCGGTTTGGTTCGCCCACCCGCGGACAGGCGCTGGCCCTCCCCCCTCTTTCACGTTGCACCCGCCAACCACTCCGCTACAGCTAGGCCATGCTGAGCTATCAACACATCTACCACGCCGGAAACCTTGCAGACGTGCAGAAACATGCGCTTTTGGCGTGGATGCTGTCCTATCTTACCCGCAAGGACAAACCGCTCACCTATCTGGAAACCCATGCAGGCCGGGCGCTCTATGACCTGTCGGATGCGGCGGCGGAAAAGACCGGCGAGGCGCGGCAGGGCATCGACAAGGTGCGCGATTGGTTCGCCCCCGATCACCCCTACAGACAGGTTCTGGAAGCGCTGCGCGAGGCCCACGGCCCCCGCGCCTACCCCGGCTCTCCCCTGCTGGCCGCCAAACTGCTGCGCCCCGATGACCGCATCCATCTGGCCGAGTTGCACCCGCAAGAGCACAGCGCCCTTGATCTGGCAATGTCGCCCTATCCGGCGAAATGCCACCTCAGCGACGGGTTCGAGATGGCCTTTGCCCTGACCCCGCCCACACCGCGCCGGGGGATGCTGCTGATCGACCCCTCTTACGAGATCAAAACCGATTACGAGACCATTCCCCGCCAGATCGCCAAACTCAACCGCGCTTGGAACGTGGGCATCATCGCCCTGTGGTATCCAATCCTGACAAACCGCGCGCATCTTCCGATGCTCGACAAGCTCACCGCCAACCACCCCGATGCGCTGCGCCACGAAGTGCGCTTTCCGCCCGCGCGGCCCGGGCATGGCATGGTCGGCTCGGGCATGTTCGTGATCAATCCCCCCTACGGGCTCGACAATGAGGCACAGAACCTCACCGCCCGTTTCACCACCTTGACCCAACAGGAGAGATAACAAATGCCAAAGGGCTATTGGATCGCCACCATGGATATCCACGACACTGCGATTTACGACAAATACCGTGCTGCCAATGCCAAACCCTTTGCGGATTACGGCGCGCGCTTCCTTGTCCGCGGCGGCACCCAGCAGATCCGCGAAGGGCAGATGCGCGCCCGCACCGTTGTTTTGGAATTCGACAGCTACGCCGATGCGGTCGCTTGTTACGAAAGCCCCGGCTACCAGCGGGCGAAAGACATTCGCCTGAACGTGGCGGACGGGTCTTTGGTCATCGTCGAGGGCTATGACGGCTAAGCCCATGTGGCCCCTTGCAGGAACCTGCGCCCCCGATGCGCAGTTTCCTCTATGGCGACCCTGTTTCCTGCGATAAGTGAGCCCCATGCTGAACCGACTGTTCCCCCGCCGCAAGGCACAGCCGAAACCCTTGCCGCAGCCCAATGCCCAACTGGCACTGGGCGCGCTTTTGGTGCGTGTGGCCTTTGCCGATCGCAACTACCGCGCCTCCGAGATCGGCCAGATCGACCGCATTCTGGCGCAGACCTTTGGCCTCAAACCCATCGAGGCGGCGAAACTGCGCGCCACTTGCGAAGCGCTAGAGCGCGACGCCCCCGGCACGCCGGAGTTCACCCGCATCCTGCGCGAAGAGGTCGACTATGCCGACCGCAAGGCATTGGGCGAGGCGATGTGGCAGGTGGCCCTTTCTGACGGGGCGCGCAACGATGACGAGGAGATCCAGCTTGTCGCCATCGAAACCGCCCTTGGCCTGTCGGATGAGGATATGGCCGCAGCCCGAGCTAACGCTTTGAACACGCTATGACATTCCCTTTTCCCGCAGCAGGATGATGACGCATATATGTTTGGTGACTTTCTCAAACGGCTGACCCAGCCCGAACCCGATCCATTGGCCGATAATGACGCCCGCCTTGCGCTGACCGCGCTTTTGGTGCGCATCGCCCGGTCTGACAATGACTACGCGATGAGCGAGCGGCGCCTGATCGACCGGATCGCCGCCGAGCGCTACGGCCTGAACGAGGCCGACGCCACCGCCCTGCGTAAAGAGGCCGAGGCGCTGGAGGCCCAAGCCCCCGACACCGTGCGCTTTACCCGCGCGATCAAAGATGCGGTGCCCTATGAGCACCGGCTGGAGGTCATCGAGGCGCTTTGGCAGGTGGTTCTGGCCGACGGCAGCCGCTCCGACGAAGAAGACGCGCTGCTGCGGCTGGTGTCGAACCTATTGGGCGTCACCGATACCGACAGCGCCATGGCGCGCCAGCGTGTTGCCAAAGAGAGCTGACCTAGCGTCAGCACCGGGACTGTGATGCAACGCGGGGCAAACTCTGCGTTGCAATTTCCGTCGATTCGTCGCTTTATAGCGCACTGAAATGACAGATTGGCGACAGTTTCCGTGACCACAGACACCCCGGTTATCCAGATCAAGAACCTCCACAAGGCCTATGGCGCGCTGGAGGTTCTCAAAGGGGTCGATCTGACCGCCCCGCGTGGCCATGTGATCTCGCTCATCGGGTCGTCCGGCTCGGGCAAATCGACGCTTCTGCGCTGCTGCAACTTGTTGGAAGACAGCCAACAGGGCGAGGTGATCTTTAAGGGCGAACCGGTGCGGTGGAAGGGCGACGGCCACCAGCGCTGCCCGGCGGACGCCAAACAGGTGCTGCGCATCCGCACCAACCTGTCCATGGTCTTCCAGCAGTTCAATCTCTGGGCGCATATGTCGATCCTGCAAAACGTGATGGAAGCGCCGCTGACCGTGCTGGGCCGCGACCGGGCGGAGGTAGAGCGCGCCGCGCGTGGCTATCTGGAAAAGGTCGGCATCGGCGACAAATGCGATGTCTACCCCGCTCAGCTCTCCGGCGGCCAGCAACAGCGCGCCGCCATTGCCCGCGCGCTCTGCATGGAGCCCGAGGCGCTGCTCTTTGATGAGCCCACCAGCGCGCTCGACCCCGAGTTGGAGCAGGAAGTCGTCAAGGTTATCAAGGATCTGGCCGCAGAGGGGCGCACGATGGTGATCGTGACCCACGACATGAAACTGGCCGCCGATGTCAGCGATCATGTCGTCTTTTTGCACCAAGGTCTGATCGAAGAACAAGGGACGCCCGAAGAGGTCTTCGGCGCGCCCAAATCGGAACGTCTGCGTGGGTTCCTTTCGGCAACCCAGCCTGCGTAAACAAGAACCAAAGGGAGTTACCAAATGAAAAAGATCCTACTGGCAAGCGTCGCGCTCAGCATGACCGCGGGCTTCGCGATGGCCGAAGCCCATGGCAAAACCATCCGCATGGGCACCGAGGGCGCCTACCCCCCCTACAACTTCATCAACGACGCCGGCGAAGTCGACGGGTTCGAGCGTGAACTGGGCGACGAGCTGTGCGAGCGCGCCGAACTGACCTGCGAATGGGTCAAGAACGATTGGGACAGCATCATCCCCAACCTCGTGTCGGGCAACTACGACACCATCATGGCGGGCATGAGCATCACCGACGAGCGTAAGGAAGTCATCGCCTTCACGCAGAACTACTATCCGCCCACCGCCTCGGCCTATGTCGCGGCCTCTGAGGACGCGGACCTCGAAGGCGGCGTTGTCGCCGGTCAGACCGCAACCATCCAGGCGGGCTATGTCGCCGAAAGCGGCGCCACGCTGATCGAATTCGCAACCCCGGAAGAGACCGTCGCCGCCGTGCGCAACGGTGAGGCCGACGCGGTCTTCGCCGACAAGGATTACCTCGTGCCGATCGTCGAGGAATCCGGCGGTGAACTGATGTTCGTGGGCGACGATGTGCCGCTCGGCGGTGGCATCGGCATGGGCCTGCGCCAGTCCGACACCGAACTGCGCGACACCTTTGACGCCGTCATCACTGAGATGAAGGAAGACGGTACGCTCAACGAGATGCTCAAGAAGTGGTTCGGCGAAGACACCACCACCTACGAGTGATTCCATCTCAGGCGCGCCCGTCGCGGCGCGCCTGACCATGCCTGCGCGGGCCCCGCGCGCAGATCAGCCCACGGGGGCCCATGTTCTCTTTCTGCACCGATCCGTCGACCCTGAATGACTGGCTCTGGACCGCCTGTTACCTGACCACCGGCGTCCATATGTCCTTCTACCTGTCCTTCCTGAAGGTCCTGCTGCTTTTGGCGGTTACCGCCCCCGTGGCACTGGCCTTCGGCTTTGGCGGGGCCATGATGGCACGCGCGCGTTTCGCGCCGCTCAGTTGGGTCGGCAAGGGCTATATCGCGCTGGTGCGCGGTGTGCCGGATATCGCCTTCTTCCTGTTTTTCGTGATCGCGCTCGATCAGGGCATCGAGTATCTGCGCCACAAGGTGCTCTGCCCCGATTGGGATATGCCGATCCGCCAAGGCAGCGACTTCGTCGTCTGCCAAGAGGCCAAGATGCCCTTGGGCAATGCCGCCCAATGGGTGCATGAGACCTATGGCTTCGGCCTCGCCGTCTTTACCTTCGCCATCGTTTTCGGGGCTTTCGCGGCCAATGTGCTTTTCGGGGCCATGCGGGCCGTGCCGAATGCGCAGCTTGAAACGGCCGAGGCTTACGGCATGACCCACCGCCAGACCTTTTGGCGGGTGCTGGTGCCGCAGATGTGGGTCTATGCCCTGCCCGGCCTCAGCAACCTGTGGATGGTGTTGATCAAGGCCACGCCGCTGCTGTTCCTGCTGGGGGTCGAAGATATCGTCTATTGGGCGCGTGAACTGGGCGGCACCAAGACGCCGCGCTTTACCGATTACCCGCACCCTGACTGGCGCATGTGGTACTTCCTCGCGCTGCTGGTGTTCTACCTGCTCTTCACCCGCATTTCCGAGATCACGTTGGACCGTCTGATGAAACGACTGACACGCGGCCAAGCCACAACCGGCGGCGAAGCCCAGCGGAGGGCCGGCGCATGAGCTGTCTGCAAACGATTCAAGACTATGGCCTGCGGTCCTTGGGCTATGGCGAGCGGCTGCTGCCGCGCGACAGTTTCACGCTCTGCGAGCAGTTCACGCTGATTGGCTCGGGCATGATCTGGAACGTATATTTTGGCGTCGTCGCTTTGGTGACCGGCTTTTTCTTTGCCACGGCGCTTGGCGTCGGCAAGGCCAGCGCCAACCCGTGGTTCCGCAAACCGGCGGAGTGGTTCATCTTCATCTTCCGTGGCTCGCCACTCTTCATCCAGTTCTTCTTTGGCTACTTCCTGTTTCTGTCGCTGAAATCGGAATACGCCTTCTTCGCCCCCTTCACGGCGGCGTGGCTGGGCGCGTTGATCGTGCTCTTTCTTAACACTGCCGCATATTCGGGCGAAATTTTTTACGGCGCGCTGCAATCCATCCCCAAGGGCGATGTGGAGGCCGCGGATGCCTATGGTCTGTCCGGTTGGTCGCGCTTTCGCCGGGTGATCTGGCCCACCTCGCTGCGGCTCGCTTGGCCCGCCTATACGAATGAGGCGATTTTCCTGTTTCACGCCACAACGCTCGTGTTTTTCAGCGGTTTCCCGGCATGGCAGCAGCGCGGTGACGCGCTCTATTACGCCAGCTATTTCGCGGATAAGACCTTCAACCCCTTCGTCCCCTATCCCATTCTTGCCGGTTATTTCATCCTTCTAACACTCTGCATCATCGGCGTCTTCGGTTTGATCAATTCCCGCCTCAACCGCCACCTGCCCCAGGCGCAACGCCGTAAAATTCGCTTGCGTCCTAATTTGATCCGGTAGTATCCATTATTTGATCAAATTACGCGGCGCGTGGGCGCCAACCGCTTTTGCCCCCGGGCGAACCGCTTTGTGACATGCCCACCGCCCTTTCAGGTGATGTATGAACAACTGGCTTCGCAAAAACCCTCAGGTCCGCACCATTCGTGTGGCCGCCGCTGACCTCAATGGCCAAGCCCGGGGCAAGCGCATCCCCTCGCGCTTTGCTGACAAGGTCACGACCGAAGGCACCCGCTTTCCCGTCTCAGTGTTGAACCTCGACATCTGGGGCGAGGATATCGACGACAGTCCGCTGGTGTTCGAAACGGGCGATGCGGATGGCGTACTGAAACCGACCGAACGGGGCTTCATGCCGATGCCATGGCTAGATGCGCCCTCGGCCCTGCTGCCCATCTGGATGTTCCGCGAAGATGGCCGCCCCTACCCCGGCGATCCACGCCATGCGCTGCGCGCGGTGCTCGACCGCTACAAGGCGCGCGGGCTGACGCCGGTCTGCGCCGTTGAGCTGGAATTCTTCCTGATCGACGATTCGGGCCGCAACCTTCAGGTGCCTGTGTCGCCCCGGTCGGGCAAGCGGCGCAAGGCGGCCGAGACCATGTCGATCCGCGCGCTTGACCAGTTCGATCTGTTCTTCACCGATCTTTATGACGCCTGCGAAGAGATGGACATCCCCGCCGACACCGCCATTTCCGAGGCGGGTCTGGGCCAGTTCGAGATTAACCTCATGCATTGCGACGACGCGCTGCGCGCCGCCGATGACGCATGGCTGTTCAAGATGCTGGTTAAGGGTCTGGCACGGCGGCACGGCTTTGCCGCAAGCTTTATGGCGAAACCTTACGAGGATTACTCCGGCTCCGGCCTGCACACGCATTTCTCGGTATTGGATGAGAAGGGCGACAACATCTTCGACGATGGCGGGCCGAAGGGGACAGACACGCTGCGCCACGCTGTGGCGGGCTGCATGAACGCGATGCAGGGCTCGGCGCTGGTCTTTTGCCCGCATGCCAATAGCTTTGACCGGATGGTGCCGGAATCCCATGCGCCCACCGGGGTTTGCTGGGCCTATGAGAACCGCACCGCCGCGATCCGCATCCCTTCGGGCAGCCACAAGGCGCGGCGCATCGAACACCGCGTATCGGGCGGGGATGTGAACCCCTATCTGATGCTCGCCGCCGTGCTGGGTGCAGCGCTCAACGGAATCGAAGACGCGCTTGAGCCGCCCGCCCCGATCACCGGCAACGCCTATGCCGCCGAATTGCCGCGCATGCCGAGCGATTGGAAAACCGCCATCGACCTTTTTGAAAGCTGCCCCCATGTCGCGCGGATTTTCGCGCCCGAGATGATCCGCAACTTCGTGCTGACGAAGCGTCAGGAATTGCATTACATGCAGGAATTGACCCCAGAGGAACAGGTCGAGATCTATCTCGACACTGTGTAACAGGTGACACATGAAAATCGGCATTCTGCAAACCGGCCATTCCCCCGACGACTTTCGCGAACAGCTGGGCGACTACGGCGAGATGTTCACCAAACTGCTGGACGGCCACGGGTTTGACTTTCAAATCTGGTCGGTCGTCGATGGTGTCTTGCCCGACAGCGTGACAGAGGCCGACGGCTGGCTTATTACCGGATCGAAACACGGCGCCTATGAAGATCACGACTGGATCCCCCCGCTGGAGGAGTTCATCCGCCAGACCTATGCCGATGGCCGCCCCCTGATCGGCGTTTGTTTCGGGCATCAGATCATCGCCCAAGCGCTTGGCGGCAAGGTCGAGAAATTCACCAACGGCTGGTCCATTGGCCGCACCGAATACGACATGGACGGTGAGAAACTGGCGCTGAACGCATGGCATCAGGATCAGATCGTGGAACTGCCCGAAGGGGCGCGCGTCGTCGCCTCTTCGGATTTTTGCGCCTATGCAGCGCTGGCCTATGACGACCGCATCTGGACGGTGCAGCCGCATCCCGAATTCGGCCATGACTTCATCGACGGCTTGATCAAAACCCGTGGCAAGGGCGTAGTGCCCGAGCATCTGCTGGAACAGGCGACAGCCGCCTTAGGCGGCCCCATCGACAACCAAAAAATCGCGGAGCAAATGGCCGCATTCTTTAAAGACAACAGGAAAGAGAGGGCCTGATGGCCGAGGATTGGACAGAAGCACTACCCGAAGCGGCGCGCGCCTATCTTGAGGGCCGGCGTCTGGACGAAGTGGAATGTATCATCCCCGACCTGCCCGGCATCGCCCGGGGCAAGGCCGTCCCGGCGTCGAAATTCGCGCGGCAAGAGTATTTCCACCTGCCCGACAGCATCTTTTACCAGACCATCACCGGCGAATGGGGCGAAGCGGCGGGCGATGACGGTTTCATCGAAAAAGACATGATCCTGCGCCCGGATATGGACACGGCCACCGCCGCACCTTGGACCGGGGACTGGACGCTTCAGGTCATCCACGACGCCTATGACCGCAACGACAAGCCGGTGGCCTATTCGCCGCGCAATGTGCTCAAACGCGTGGTGCAGCTTTACCGCGACAAGGGCTGGGAGCCGGTCGTGGCCCCCGAGATGGAATTTTTCCTTGTGGCCCGCAACATCGACCCGGCCAAGGAAATCCTGCCAATGATGGGCCGCTCGGGCCGCCCGGCGGCGGCGCGGCAGGCCTATTCGATGACCGCCGTGGATGAATTCGGCCCCGTGATCGACGACATCTACGACTTTGCCGAGGCGCAGGGTTTCGAGATCGACGGCATCACCCAAGAAGGCGGCGCAGGCCAGCTTGAGATCAACCTGCAACATGGCGATCCGGTGCGGCTGGCCGATGAGGTGTTCTATTTCAAACGCCTGATCCGCGAAGCGGCAATGCGGCATGAGTGCTACGCCACCTTCATGGCCAAACCCATCGCCGATGAGCCGGGCAGCGCCATGCATATCCACCATTCGGTGCTGGATGTGAAAACCGGCGAGAATATTTTTGTCGATGCTGAAGGGGAAGAGACCGCCCCCTTCCGCCATTTCATCGCCGGTTTGCAAAACCACATGCCAAGCGCGCTCGCCGTGATCGCGCCCTACGTCAATTCCTACCGCCGCTACGTCAAGGATCACGCCGCGCCGATCAACCTTGAATGGGGCCGCGACAACCGCACCACGGGCATTCGCGTGCCGCTCTCGGGGCCAAAGTCGCGTCGGGTGGAAAACCGTCTCGCCGGGATGGATTGCAACCCCTACCTCGGCATCGCGGCCAGCCTTGCCTGCGGCTATCTAGGGCTGATCCAGCAGAAAGACCCGCTGCCCGAGTTTAAGGGCGACGCCTATGTCGGCGAAGGGGATATCCCGCAGGTTCTGGGCCAAGCGCTTGATCTCTTTGAGGAGGCAACGGAATTGCACGAGGCGTTGGGCCCCGATTTTGCCCGCGTCTACTCCATCGTCAAACGCGCGGAATATGAGGAGTTCCTACAGGTCATCTCGCCTTGGGAACGTGAACATCTGCTGATGAACGTCTAACGCCCGGAGGCCCGATGAACCTGCTCTACGCCAATGACACGCCCGGCCAGTACCCCACCAGCTGGTACGCCGCCACCGCCACGAAACACGCGGCCTACCCGCCGCTTCAGGGCGATACGAAGGCCGATGTCTGTGTCGTTGGCGGCGGCTACACCGGGCTTTCCGCCGCGCTGCATCTCAGCGAGGCGGGCTATGACGTGGTGCTTTTGGACGCGCAGCGCGTCGGCTTCGGCGCCTCGGGCCGCAATGGCGGACAGTTAGGCTCGGGCCAACGGGTCGAGCAGGACGGGCTCGAAAAGATGCTGGGCGAAGACCATGCCGCCAAGCTGTGGCAGATGGGCGAAGAGGCCAAGGAACTGGTCAAATCCCTCATCGCGAAACATGAGATCGACTGCCACCTGAAGCCCGGCGTGGCTTGGACCGGCTCCACCACATCTGACGTGCGGCATCTGCACGATTATGCAGAGCATCTGCAAAAGCGCTATGGCTATGATGAGATCGAAGTGTTGGATCATGCCGCGCTGCAATCGGTCTGCCCCTCGCCCGACTACAAGGGTGGCGTGCTCGACATGGGGGCCGCGCATTTGCACCCCTTGAACTACGCCCTCGGCCTTGCCCGCGCCGCTGCCACCGCAGGCGTGCGCATTCATGAGACAAGTCCCGCCGAGAACATCGTGGAGGGCAGCAAGGCGCTGGTGCAAACCGCCACCGGCAGCGTCAGCGCCGATCATGTAGTGCTGGCTTGCAATGGCTATCTGGGCAAACTGAACGGTGACGTGGCCGCCAGGGTCATGCCGATCAACAATTTCATCGCCGCGACCGAACCTTTGGGCGACCGCGTGAACGATGTGCTGCCCCGCGACGTGGCCGTGGCCGACAGCCGCTTTGTGGTGAACTATTTCCGACTGTCGCACGACGGACGGCTGCTGTTTGGCGGCGGCGAGAGCTATGGCTATCGCTTCCCGCAGGACATCGCCGCCAAGGTGCGCAAACCGATGTCGCAGGTCTTTCCGCAGTTGAAGGACGTTAAGATCGACTACGCTTGGGGCGGCACTCTTGGCATCACGATGAAGCGCCTGCCCTATGTGGCCCGGCTCGCGCCGAACATCCTCTCGGCCTCGGGCTATTCCGGTCACGGGGTTGGGACCGCGACCCATGCGGGCTATCTGATGGCCAAGGCGATCGAAGGCGATGCCGCGGGTTTCGACACGATGGCCGCGATCCCGACGCAGGCTTTCCCCGGCGGGGCCTCTCTGCGGAGCGCGCTTTTGGTGCTTGCGATGCTTTGGTATGCGACGCGGGATCGGTTGGGGCTGTGATTTTGGTTTGAGCGGTGTTGCGGGTTGGCTGATTGGTGGAGTGCGGGGGCGCTGCCCCCATCGCGCCTTTGGCGCGATTCCCCCGAGGGTATTTGAGAAAGGATGGAGGGGAAGAGGGGGTGGCCTGTTGTGGGGGCATCCCCCCTTGGTTTGCGCGGGCGTTTGTTTTACTATTCTGGAAATCATTATTCAGGATTTTGAAATATGGCTTTGCCCGACATGCACCGTGCCGAACCGATCCCTGCCGAAGCGGAGGCCGCCATTGCGGAGCTTTTGCAAAGTGGCGATCTTTTTCGCTATACTGCGGCCAAGGACGCGCCTGTTTCCCTGTTGGAGGTCGAATTTGCGCAGATGATGGGCAGTGAATATGCGCTGGCCGTGTCCTCCTGCTCGGCCGCGCTGTTTCTGTCCTTGCTTGCTTTGGACTTGCCGGTTGGGGCGCCGGTGTTGATCCCGGGTTTCACCTTTGCTGCCGTGCCTTCTGCAGTGATCCACGCAGGCTGCAAGCCGGTGCTTTGTGAGGTGGGCGAGAATTACCGTGTGGATTTGGAGGATTTCGCCGCCAAACTGCCGGGCGTTCGGGCGGTGATCATCAGCCATATGCGGGGGCATACTTCGGATATGGATGCGATCATGGGGCTTTGCGAGGCCGCTGGCGTGCCGGTGATCGAAGACGCGGCCCATTCGCTGGGCACGCTTTGGCGGGGGCGGAAAATCGGGACGATTGGCAAGATCGGCTGTTTTTCCTTCCAGTCCTACAAGATGATTAACGCGGGCGAAGGCGGTATCCTGATCACCGATGACGCCGATCTGGTGGCGCGGGCGATCATCATGTCGGGCGCTTATGAGCATAATTGGAAGAAACACGCGGCCCTGCAAGACAGTTTTGCCAAATGGCAGAACCGGCTGCCGCTGTACAATCTGCGCATGTCCAACCTTTCGGCTGCGATCATCCGGCCGCAATTGCCGCATTTGCCGCGCCGGGTGGCCGATGGGCTGCGCAATCACGATCACATGGCGGCGCGGCTGGCGGCCTCCCCCTTGATCGAGGTGCCGAGCCCCCTGCCCGGTGAGACCCGGGCGCCGGATTCGATCCAGTTCAATCTGGTGGGCCTCTCTGATGCCAGCATCTGCGCTTTCGCGGCAGCGGCGGAGGCGGTGGGGGTGAAGGTGCAGGTCTTTGGCCAAAGCACCGACAACGCCCGCGCTTTTTGGAACTGGCAATTCATCGAAGACCTGCCCGAGCTGCCGCGCACCCGCGCCATGCTGATGCGGGCCTGCGACGTGCGGCTGCCGGTGCAGTTGACGCTGGAGGAAATCGACGCCGTGGCGGATGTGATTTTGGGCGCGCTGGCGGATGTGGCCGAGGCGCAGGCGGCCTGAGGCGGGCGCCCGACGCCCGCTTCTTGCAGGGTTAGTTCAGCTTTGACAGTTTATCCTGCAACTCTGCCAACTGCTTTTTGATCGCGTCCAGATCGTCGCCCTGTTCGGCCTGCTGTTTGGGCGGCTCTGGCGTGGTCGATTTGGCCCAGCCGCCGGTCATCGCCTTCATGAAGGCTTCTTGCTGCGCCTGCATCGCTTCCATGCCGGGCATCTTGGCCATCGGGTTCATCGCGCTCATGTTTTCGATCGCCTTGGACTGGCCATCACGCAGCATGTCGAAGGAGGCCTGCAAGAACTGCGGCACCACCGAGACATTGCCCGACATATAGCTGCGCACCAGATCGGTCAGCACATCGACCGGCAAGACGGCTTCGCCCCGGCTTTCGTGTTCGGCGATGATTTGCAACAGATATTGCCGTGTCAGGTCATCGCCGGATTTCAGATCGACGATCTGAACCTCGCGCCCGTCGCGAATGAAACCGGCGATATCTTCCAGCGTGACGTAATCGCTTGTTTCGGTGTTGTAGAGCCTGCGGCTGGCATAGCGTTTTATCAGCAAGGGCTTCGGTTTGTCCGCCATGATATTACTCCCGACCAATGGTGCTGCATCGCAGCTTAGGACAGCGATCGGCAAATAGAAAGAGCGCATGACAAAAGGGCAGGCCCGTCTGGACCTGCCCTTTCTTTAAGCATTCCTTGCCGCTGGAAAGCCCAGCGTCAGATTTACTTCACAGTCGCTTTTTTGGCGGCAGCCTGTGCGGTGGCCACGCCTTCGGTGGTGGCGGCTTTGGCGTCGCTTTGCAGGTCTTTACCAGCCGACATCATCAGCTCGACGGTGTCCATCTGAACCTTTTTCGCGATCTCGGCGAAGGCGGCCATATGCTCGGCCGCGGATTCGGCGGAGGCGGAGGCGAAATCGGTCATCGCTTTGGCATAGTCCGTGGGCTCGGCTTTGACCTTGGTCATGTCGGTCAGGCGGGCCAGCGTCTCTTTGGTCCAGGCGGTGGAGATGTCGGCGGATTTTTCAGCCGCGTCGAAGGCAACGCCGGAGAGTTTCTCGTTCAGGGTGGCGGTGTTTTTGAATGCGTCTTGCATGGCGGCGTTATCCACCGGGAAAGCGCCCAGAACGTCTTTGAACATCGCGGTCATGTCAGGTGTCTTGGTCATGTCTCAATCCTTTTAATGCTACTGTGGCAAGGGAGCGGGGAGACCCGTCCGTTTCGCGTCTGACCACAACATAGATGCCGCAGCGCAGCATTTCAAGGTTTTTTCTGCATTGCAGCATGAGCCCGAAGGGTGTCTGGATTACCTAAGGTAATCAGTCGTTTGCCTTGCGGGTCACATAGCTGCCCGGGGCATCGGCGAGAATTTCGCGCCCATCGTCGCCGGGAAACCGTGCGGGAATCATTGCCCCTGCCCGTTTGGTAAGCCACTTGCCCCACCGCGGCCACCAAGACCCTTCGTGAAAGGCGGCGGCCTCGCGCCATGCGGCGTAGTCCTGCGTGAGATCGCCGTTCACATAGTGGCCGTATTTCTTCCGATTGGGTGGATTGACGATGCCCGCGATATGGCCCGATTGCGCCATGATGAAGGTCTTGTCCTTCGAGCCCATCTGCTGCACCCCGCGGTAGCAGTCTTTCCACGGCGCGATGTGATCCGTCTCACAGGCCACGGCGCAGAGCGGCACCTCGATATCATCCAGCGTCAGCCGCTCTCCGAGCAGTTTGAAACCGCCCTCGGCCAATTCGTTTCGTTGGCACAGGCCGCGCAGGTATTGCATTGCCATCTGCCCCGGCAGATTGGCCCCGTCGCCGTTCCAATAGAGCAGGTCAAAGGCCGGGGGCGTCTCGCCCATCATGTAGCTGCGCACGGCAGGGCCATAGACCAGATCGTTGGACCGCAGGAATGAAAAGGTGCGCGCCATGACGACCGAGGGCAGAATGCCCTTATCCGCCGTCTCGGCCTCGATCCCGTCGATGAAGTCATTGGTGAGGAAGGGCTGAAACTCTCCTTGATCCGAGAAATCGGTGAGCGCGGTGAAGAAGGTGGCGGATTTGATCGAGCTATCGCCACGTTTTTTCAACAGCGACAGGGTCAGCGCCAGCGTGGTGCCGGCGATGCAATAGCCCACCACGTTGAGGCGCTTTTCCTGAGTGATCGCCTTCACCTCTTCAATCGCGGCGAGGTAGCCCTCTTCGACGTAATCCTCCATGCCGATTTGGGCATAGCTGGCATCGGGGTTCACCCATGAGACGATGAACAGCGTGTGCCCCTGATCGACCAGCCATTTGACGAGGCTGTTCTGCGCCTTGAGGTCGAGAATGTAGAACTTGTTGATCCACGGCGGGAAGATCAACAGCGGGGTTCTATGGACCTCTTCGGTGCTGGGGGTGTATTGGATCAACTCGAACATGCGGTTGCGAAACACCACCTTGCCCGGCGTGGTGGCGATGTTGCGGCCCAGCTCAAAGGCGCTGTCATCCGCCAATTTCACGACCAACTCGCCATTGTTGGCCTCCAGATCCGCGATCAGGTTTTCTAGACCCTTCACAAGGCTCTCGCCCTCGGTCTCAACCGCGCGTTCCAGCACGTCGGGATTGGTGGCGAGGAAATTGGTCGGCGACATCATCGCGATGATCTGCTGGCTGAAATAGACCAGCCGCTTTTTCTCGGCCGGGTCCATGTCTTGGGCATCTTCGACCGCTTGGCGCAGCGCTTCGGCGTTGATCAGATACTGCTGTTTGATGAAGTTGAAATAGGGATGCGTTTGCCACAGCGGGTTGGCGAAACGTTTGTCGGTCGGCGCGTCCTCTTCAACCGGGGCCAAACCGCCCTTGGCCAGCGCCTGCTGCGCCTCGACGAAATGCGCGACCGATTTGGTCCAATAGCCCATCTGATGCTCCATCAAACGGGCCGGATTGGTCATCGCCTCGGCCCAGTAAGACTGTGCCGCCTTGGCGAAAAGCTGTTGGTTCGGACCATCGAGCGCGGGCTGATGGCCCTCGCGTTGCGCCATCACACGGGTCAGGCGCTGGCTTAATTCTTCAACCTTTTTCAAGTTTTGCGCCATACGAGACAGGGCTTGAGGCTCGGCAATCTCGGGATTCTCGGATTCTGTTGTCATCTTAACCCTTACCTCCTATCTTCGCAGGTGCAGCATAAAGGAGCCCCCACATGCGCTATATGGCCACCTACGACATGATGGAGTCCATCCGGAACACCAATCAATGGCTCGGCGCTTCTGCGCTTGCTATGGCATCCTACCCGGCTTTCTCTCTGTTTCCAAACCCTGCGATGGAATGGCTCGCCGCTTGGGGTGAGGTGACGGAACGGACCTTTGCCCGCATGGTCGTGAAACCCGATTGGGACATCCCCCCGGTGGTCGGCCCCAAGGGGCAGGACTGTCTGGTGAGCATCGAGCCGGTGATGGAACGGCCCTTTGGCGATTTGCTGAAATTCTCGGTCCAAGGCCGCGAAGAGACGGGCCGCAAGGTTCTTTTGGTCGCGCCGATGTCGGGTCATTACGCCACGCTGCTCCGTTCCACTGTGATCTCCCTGCTGCCTGATTGCGATGTCTATGTGACGGACTGGCACAATGCGCGTGATATTCCAGTTAGTGCGGGCAAGTTCGACATCGAGGATTATACGCTCTACCTCGTTGATTTCATGCATTACCTTGGCCCCGACACCCATGTGATCGCGGTCTGCCAGCCTGCGCCGCTGACGCTGGCCGCCACCGCCTATCTGGCCGAGGAAGCGCCCGAAGCGCAGCCGCGCACGCTGACGCTGATCGGCGGGCCGATCGATCCCGATGCCGCGCCCACGGATGTGACCGATTTCGGGCATAGCGTGACCATGGGCCAGCTTGAGCAGATGATGATCCAGCAGGTCGGCTTCAAATACGCGGGCGTGGGGCGCAAGGTCTATCCGGGGCTGTTGCAGCTTACTTCTTTCATTTCGATGAATAATGACACCCACCGCGATGCCTTTGCCAATCAGATCACCCGCGTGGCACAAAAGACGGCGCATGAGCATGACAAGCACAACAAGTTCTACGACGAATACCTTGCCGTGATGGACATGCCGGCGGAGCTCTACCTCTCGACCGTGCAGCGGATTTTCAAAGAGCGCGAGATCGCGCGGAATGTCTTTGCCGTGGCGGGCCGTCAGGTCGACATCGGCAAGATCACCACCGTCGCCGTCAAAACGGTCGAGGGCAGCAAGGATGACATTTCGGCCCCCGGCCAGTGCATCGCCGCTCTTGATCTGCTGACCGGGCTGCCAGATGCCAAGAAGGCCAGCCATCTTGAGCAGGGCGCGGGCCATTACGGGATCTTCGCGGGCAAAAGCTGGCGCAACAACATCCGGCCCTTGGTGCTCGACTTTATCGACGCGAACAACGGCACGCCTGAGCCGCAGAACCCTGCGCCACAAACGCCCGGGACGCAAAAGCCCGCTTCTCAGAAAACCGAGGCCAAGAAGAGCGATAAACCGGCAGCGGCCTAAGCCACTGCCCTATTGCAGCACCAGAGGTTGATGCAGCCAGTCGCGCAGCGCGGCGGTGGTCGCCTCTGGCTGCTCTAGGCTGGGCAGATGGCCCGCGTCTTCGAGCACCGTCAGCTTGGCATAGGGGATCATCTCGGCCATGAAGGCATGGCGTTTGACCGGGCAGAGCGCGTCATGTTCCCCGCAGAGCACCAGCGCGGGCACCTTGCATTTGCGCAGCACCGCCTGTTGATCGCGCCGCCGTTGCAACGCGCGGGATTGGCGGACGAAGACATCGCCGCCCAGCGTCTCGGCCATCTCCATCGCGCGGGTCAGTACCTCGCCCCGCCCCTTGCCGGGGGCAAGGAAACCATTGGCCATCCGCGCCTGCATCGCCTCCCCCAGCTTGCCCGATTGCGCCATGATGATCTGCGGTTCACGGTCCGCGGCAATGGCGGGCAGTTCGGCCAGCACATGGGTGGCCAGCAGGGCGATGCGGCTGATCCGGTCGGGCGCGCGGCGCAGCAGTTCCAGCGCCACCACACCGCCCATGCCCTGCCCCACCAGCGCGAAACGCGGCGGCAGTTGATCCAACAGGCCCGAGGCGATCTCTTCGATCCGTTCGCCTTGGGTGATCGGGGCCAGCACCACGGTCCCGCGCGGGGACAGCGCTTGGATCTGCGGCGTGAAGACACGCGCGTCGCACATCATGCCGGGCAGCAGAACGATCGGCTCAGCCATTGGACAGGCTCCGGTGCGATATGCGGTTGAAATAACGTGGTTTCATGCCGTCCCCCTTGGGTTTGGCGGTCTCTTAGCATGGGTGGTTTCGGGGGACAGCGGCGCGCGGGCGCGTCGGCGGTTCCATGCCCGCGCCCTTGGTCAGCCCTTGGTCACCCCGCGTCGCCGGAGACCGCGTTGATCGCCTCGACGATCATCGCCAGACAGCGCGCGTCCGAGAAACGGTGATCGGCATCCTTGACCAGCGTCAGTTGCATGTCGGGGCTTTGCGCATGCTCCAGCAGCCGTACCGCCGTGGCCGTGCTGACGGCGGCGTCCGCCGTGCCCTGCAACAGCCGCACCGGGAACGGCAGGTTCAGCGGATCGCGCAGTACCAACCGCTGGCGCCCCTCCTCGATCATCCGGCGGGTGATGACATAGGGCTCCATATAGTCCGACGGCAATTCGACCTGCCCGACCTCTTCCAAGGTCTGTTTTTGCGCCTCGGTGAAATTCGCCCAATAGCCATCTTCGGTGAAATCGGGGGCCGCGGCGATGCCGACCAGCCCGGCGACCCGCTCAGGCAGATGCCGCGCCAAGAGCAGCGCCTGCCAGCCGCCCATGGAGGAGCCGACGACGATCAGCGGCCCCTCGGTCAGCGCCTCGACCGCGGCCAGCGTGTCTTCGTGCCAATCGCCGATGCACCCTTCGGTGAATAGGCCCGACGATTCCCCATGGCCGGAATAGTCGAAGCGCAGAAAGGCGCGCCCCTCGGCCCGCGCCCAGTCTTCGAGATAGACCGCCTTGGTCCCCATCATGTCGGACTTCAGCCCGCCCAAAAACACCACGCAGGGCCCCGCCCCTTCGGTCTTGTGATAGGCGATGCGCCGCCCCTGCGGCGTGTCGATGAATTTGCTGTCTGCCATGCTGCCTCCGTCTTTTGTCCAATCATGAGCATCGCGGCGGATGAGGGCAAGTCAGTCCTCGGATAGATGCTCAACCTCCGGCAGCCAATGGGCCAACACGGCGGCGGCCAGCGCCATGACGGTAAATAGGATCAGCGTCGCCTGCGCCCCGATCAGCGCGGCCCCGCCGCCCAGCACGCCCGCCAGCAGCAAGAGCAGACCGATCACCGTATTGCTGACGGCAGCATAGGCCGCGCGCTGGTCTTTCGGGGCCATGTCGACCAGATAGGTCGACCGCCCCTGCCGCACGCCGTGATAGGCGATCATCAGGATGAAGAGCACGGCGGGCATCGCCCAGACCGCCTGCGCCAGACCAAGGAACCACAGCCCGACCGCCAGCGCCATCGCCACTGCGCCAACGACGCCGGTCAGCATCAGCACACGGCGGCTCGACATATCCGACAGCCGCCCCCAGACGTAGGAGCTGACCAAAGACGCCAGCGCGGAGGCCAGCACCAAGGCGCCCAATTGCCCCAACTGCCCGCTCTCCGACGATCCGGCCAGCACCACGAGATAGGGCGGCGCGAGCGCGGTCGAGACCAAGAGCCCGCGCACCAGAATAAACAGCCACAGGTCGCGGTTGCCGCGCAGCAGTTTGAAATCCACGCCATCGGCCTTCTCGGTCTCGCTCGGCGTTTCCATGACCGTTGAGAACAACAGTGCCGCCGCGATCCAAAGCCCCGCCGCCAGCGCGATGGCCGCCACCACGACGCCCCGGCTTTGAAACAGCCCCGACATCAGCAGCCCCGCAAAGATCACCACCCCGACCGAGGAGACAGACCCCGCCAAGCCGGTCACCGATCCGCGCCGGGTCTTACCCACCGTCTTGCCCAGAATCTCCTTGAACGACACCGAACAGGCCGCGCGGCAAACGGCGAGCAGCGCCAGCGCGGCGCAGACCGCATAGCCCGCCGTGGCCCCCTCGAGGCTGAGCGCAGCAAGGGCGATCAGCCCCGCCGCGACCCCCTGCCCGACCGATCCCCAGACCCAAGCCCATTTCCGCCGCGCCATGCGCTGCACCACGCCCGCCAACGCGATCTGCGGCAAAAGCGACCCGGCCTCGCGGATCGGCACCAAGGCGCCCGCGAAAACCGCAGGCGCGCCGAGGGCGCTCAACAGCCAAGCCAAGACCAGTTTCGGGTCGATCAGACCATCGGCCACTTTGGTCATCGACAGCGACACGATATGGCGCAGGCCGTTGCGGGCCTCGGCCTGCTGCGCCTTGTCGTCCAACCCCGGTGCCGGGTCGTCCGCCCCCGAAATCGTCTCGAATGCGCGCTGCGCCGTGTCGTCTTGCATCTGACCGATCCTCATTGTTGCCCGCCTGACATAGCGCGCCATCGCCCTGCCGCAACTTTCCCCAAGTGGCTCCGCTTGCATTGACAAGCCGCGCCCGCCCCGCCACATAGGCCCGACACATAACCCGCAACCGGGCGTCTCGTAGGCGCCAAACCGACGAGGAGTGCCCAAGATGGCCCAAATCTCCCTCACCCTTCCCGATGGCAACAGCCGGCAGTACGACGCCGGGATCACCGCTGGTGAAGTGGCTGCCGATATCTCTAAATCGCTCGGCAAGAAGGCCATCAGTGCCACCGTGAACGGCGCGCATTACGATCTGGCTTGGCCGATCGAAACCGACGCCAGCATCGCAATCCACACCATGGCCGACGAGGAACAGGCCAACGAGCTGGTGCGCCACGACCTTGCCCACATCATGGCCCGCGCCGTGCAGGAAATCTGGCCCGACACCAAGGTCACCATCGGCCCGGTGATCAAGGATGGCTGGTATTACGACTTCGACCGCGAAGAGCCCTTCACCCCCGAAGACCTCGGCGCGATCGAAAAGAAGATGAAAGAGATCATCAACAAACGCGATCCCGTCCGCACCGAGGTTTGGGACCGTGCCCGCGCGATCAAACATTACGAAGACCTGAACGAGCCCTATAAGGTGGAGCTGATCAACGCGATCCCCGGGGATGAGCCGCTGCGGATGTATTGGCACGGCGATTGGCAAGACCTCTGCCGTGGTCCGCACCTGCAACACACTGGCCAAGTGCCGGGCGATGCCTTCAAGCTGATGTCCATCGCCGGTGCCTATTGGCGCGGCGACAGCAGCCGCGCCATGTTGCAGCGCATCTACGGCGTGGCCTTCACCGGCAAGGAGAAACTGCGCGCCCATCTCAACATGCTGGAGGAGGCCGCCAAGCGCGACCACCGCAAGCTGGGCAAGGAAATGGGCCTGTTCCACATGCAGGAAGAGGCGCCCGGTCAGGTCTTCTGGCACCCCAACGGCTGGCGCATCTACACCACACTGCAGGATTACATGCGTCGCATGCAGGACCGCGACGGCTATGTCGAGGTGAACACCCCGCAGGTCGTGGACCGCAAGCTGTGGGAAAAATCCGGCCACTGGGACAAGTACCAGGAGAATATGTTCATCGTCGAAGTCGACGAGGACCATGCCCGCGAAAAGGCGGTGAATGCGCTGAAGCCGATGAACTGCCCTTGCCACGTACAGGTCTTCAATCAGGGTCTCAAATCCTACCGCGACCTGCCGCTCCGGATGGCCGAGTTCGGCTCCTGCGCGCGTTATGAGCCGTCGGGCGCGTTGCACGGCATCATGCGGGTGCGCGGCTTTACTCAGGACGACGGCCATATCTTCTGCGCCGAGGATCAGATCACCTCGGAAACCGCGAAATTCATTGCCTTCCTGTCCAAAGTCTATGCCGACCTCGGCTTCCATAACTGGACCATCAAGCTTTCCACCCGCCCGGAAAAGCGTATCGGCTCGGACGAGACATGGGACCATATGGAACAGGCGCTCGGCGATGCCTGCAAGGCCGCAGGCTATGACTTCGAGGTGCTGGAGGGCGAAGGCGCCTTCTACGGCCCGAAGCTGGAGTTCACCCTGACCGACGCCATCGGGCGCAACTGGCAATGCGGCACCCTGCAAGTCGACGCGAACCTGCCCGAACGGCTGGAGGCGAGCTTCATCGGGCAGGACGGCAACAAGCATCGCCCCGTGATGCTGCACCGCGCCACCCTGGGCAGTTTCGAGCGGTTCATCGGTATCCTGATCGAGGAACACGCCGGCAAGCTGCCCTTCTGGATCGCGCCGCGTCAGGTCGTCGTCGCCTCCATCACTTCGGAGGCCGATGATTACGTGGCCGAAGTCGTCGAAACCCTGAAAGCCGCCGGTGTCCGCGCCGAGGCCGACATGCGCAACGAGAAGATCAACTACAAGGTCCGCGAGCATTCGCTGGGCAAGGTGCCGGTGATCCTCGCCGTGGGCGCGCGCGAAGTCGAAGAGCGCACGGTCTCAGTCCGGCGTCTGGGGCAAAAGCAGACATCCGTACAGCCGCTCGACGCACTCACCGCCGAACTGGCACAGGACGCGACCCCGCCTGACCTGCGCTAACGCGCTGTAACAAACATGCGCTCCGGCGGGTTTGCGGGCAATATGCCCCCTACCTGTCGGAGCGTTTTTGTAACAATCCCTCCCTTCCTGCGCGGGATAGTTACAACTTTCGCCGGTTTTTCGCGTATATTCTGACGGGACTGTGACACACTCGCTCGTGACTGGCTTGTGAGCGAACGGGCTGCTCTAGTAAGCCTGTCAACACCATCAGGAAGGAAACGACAATGTCCAACACACTCAAGACCGCCGCCATCGCAGGGGCCGTCGCCGCCGCTCTCGGCAGCCACGCCACCACCGCCTCCGCCGCCTCGCAAGAGAAATGCTACGGCGTGTCGCTGGCTGGTGAGAACGACTGCGCCGCTGGCCCCGGCACGACCTGCGCCGGCACATCCGTGACCGATTACCAAGGCAACGCATGGACCCTCGTCGACGAAGGCACCTGCGCCGAGATCGACCTGCCCGCCATGGCCGATGGGACCGAGCGGACCGGCTCTCTTGAGCCGCTTGACCGCGACCTGCCCGCTTGATCAAAGCGGTCCGGGCGGCACTCGCCCGGACCCTGCCCCGCCCCATGCCGGAGGCCAATATGCGCGACGATACCCCCCCTCTCACCACGCTGCCCAATGCCCCCGGGGTCGGATATAAATCCCGGCATTTCGATGGTTTGATGGCCGATCCCGGCCCGGTTCGTTGGATCGAAGTGCATGCCGAGAACTACATGGGCGACGGTGGCCGCCCCCATGCGCAGCTGCGCGCCTTGCAGGAACGTTTCGCCCTGTCGGTTCATGGCGTCGGCCTGTCGATCGGCGGCGAAGGCCCCCTCGACACAGACCACTTCGCGCGGCTCAAGGCCCTCTGTGACCGAACCCAGCCTGCGTCCTTCTCCGAACATCTGGCGTGGTCGACCCATGGGATGGAATATCTCAACGACCTCCTCCCCCTGCCCTATACCGAAGAAACGCTGACCCGCGTCGCCGCGCATATCAATCAGGTGCAAGACGTCTTAGGGCGGCAAATGCTGCTCGAAAACCCCTCCAGCTACCTCGCATTCGAAGAATCTGACTTGTCCGAAACTGACTTTTTGGCAGAGGTCATCGCGCGAACCTCCTGCGGGCTCTTGCTGGATGTCAACAATGTCTTCATTTCGGCCACCAACCTCGGCCTATCGCCGCAGGGCTACATCGACGCCTTCCCGACAGACCATGTGGGGGAGATCCATGTGGGCGGCCATGACGACGACACCGACGATCACGGCGCGCCGCTGTTGATCGACAGCCATGGCAAAGAGGTCGTCGATCCGGTCTGGGACTTGCTCAGCTACACGCTGGCCCAAACCGGTCCAAAGCCGGTACTGGTCGAGTGGGACAATGACGTGCCCGACTGGCCCGTCCTGCGGGCCGAAGCCAATCGCGCCGCCGAGGTTCTGGCGTGACCGACCAGCACAGTTTTCGCACGGCGTTGCTTGACCCTACGCGGCCCGCCCCCGCGGGGCTGCGCGATGGCAAGGGGCAACCGGCGGGCGCGCGCTATCGCGTCTATCGCAACAATGTCACCCATTCCCTGATCGCGGCTCTCGAAGTGGCCTTTCCGCTGGTGCGCAAGCTGATCGGTGCCCGCAATTTTGCCGAACTCGCGCCGCTCTATGTCCGGGCGCATCCGCCGAAATCGCCGATGATGATGCACTATGGCGCGGATTTTCCGGGGTTTATCGCAGGTTTCGCGGCACTGGCGAAAATCGGCTATCTCGCCGATGCCGCAAGGCTCGACCTCGCGCTGCGGTCTTCCTACCACGCCGCCGATGCGGCACCGCTGGATCCGCAGACCTTCGAGGCGATCCCTCCCGATGCGCTGATGGGGGCCAAGCTGACCCTCGCCCCCGCGACCCGCCTTTTGCGATCAGATTGGCCGCTTTTCGACATCTGGCGCTATAATTTCACCGATAACGCGCCCAAACCGCGCAACGTGGCGCAGGACGTGGTGATCACCCGCCCCGCTTATGATCCCGCCCCGCATCTGGCGCCGCCCGGCGCGGCGCAATGGTTCGGTCACCTTGCCGAGGGGCGGACCTTCGGGGCGGCCCATGAAGCCACAGTCGGTGCCGCACCTGAGTTCGACCTCGCCGCCGCCCTAGGCTTTGCCCTGAGCCACGGCGTCTTCAGCGCGATTTCCGTGGAGGAAAGCCAATGACCCGATTTCTGCCCCTTTACCGCACCACCGCCGACCGACTGGAGCGTGCCGACTGGCTGCTTCCGACCCTTGCCCGCTTCCTCTTTGCCGCGGTGTTGCTGGTCTACTTCCTGAACGCCGGTCTAACCAAACTCGGCCCCGGCCCTTTGGGCATCTTCACCCCTTCCACCGGTGCCTATGCCCAGATCTTCCCCCGCGTTTTCGAGGCGGTCGGCTATGACAGCGACGCGCTTGGGCTGTTTCACTGGCTTGTCGTCGTCGCCGGAACAGTGGCGGAGTTCATCCTGCCTCTGCTCATCGTCATCGGGCTGCTGACCCGACTGGCCGCGCTGGCGATGGTGGGCTTTGTCGTGGTGCAATCGCTGACCGATCTCTACGGCCACGGCAGCGCCCTCGGCGCGTGGTTCGACCGTTTCCCCGACGCCCATATTCTCGACCAGCGGGCGCTCTGGATCTTCTTGCTTTTGGTGCTCGTCATCAAAGGGGCCGGCCCCCTGTCACTGGACCGGCTTTTGGCGAGCCGCGGTTAAAGCATCGCTTGAACGTCGGCTTCTATCTCTTTGTTCCACCCCAGAAATAGCCGATCTCCCACCGCAATCAGGGGCCGCTTCATCAGGGCCGGATGGTCTTGGATCAGGGCCAGCGGCTCTTCCTTGCGGGCCGCGTCATCCAGCCCCCGCCACGTGGTCGAACGGGTGTTGAGCAAGGCCGCACCGAACTGCGCATGGGCCTTTTCTAAAACCGCTGTGGGCACGCCCTCCTCCCGCACGTCGACCAATTGCGCCTCTGGCAGCGCCTTTTTCGCCTTGCGACAGCTGTCACAGTTTTTCAGCCCATAAATTAGCACATCCGTCTCCCTCAGCCCCGCGATCCCGCGCCCATTTGCGGATCTCGCAGCTGATCGCTTGATTTTTTTCCAGTCCGCGCGATCTTTCTATTATGGCGGGTCGCAATTCAATCGCTTTCGCCATTCTGCTGGACGCAGAGACGCAAAGACAAAGGAGGCGCGGAGATTATGCCAACTGGCACCGTGAAATGGTTTAACACCACCAAAGGCTACGGGTTCATCGCCCCCGAAAGCGGCGGTAACGATGTATTTGTTCATATTTCGGCGGTCGAACGGTCTGGCCTGACCGGCTTGGCGGACGATCAAAAGGTCAGCTATGAATTGACCGAAGGCCGCGACGGACGGCAGATGGCCACCGACCTCGCGCTGCTCTAGCCACGATATTGCAAGAAAACACCCGGCGTCCCGCGCCGGGCGTTGCTTGAAAAATCAGTTATACGAACAGCCCTTGGTCCCAACCGGGCAAGGCACGCGGGCTGAACGGCGCGGTGTGACCACGCGGTGACGGCGCTGCACGGGGTGCGCCTTGACCTCAGCATAGGTCATGGTCTGGTTCGGCGTGCCACAACAGATCGCCCCGCCAAGGGTCACCGGTTGCAGCCCCGCCGGGCAGTAATTTGCGGAACTGGGATAGGCGTAGACCTTGGGCTCTGCCGAGACCTGACTGGCCAGCCCGGCTGAAAGCAGCCCTGCCGCCACTGCAATAGCTGTCATTACACGCATGATAACCCTCGTAATTATGTATAATATTAACGAAGATTGCCGGGGCGATTTCCTTTAGTCCAGTCTTTTATGGCAGGTCCGTTTTAGTTCAGCCGCGCCGGGAGCGTCGCATAGCCGTGAAAGCGGATGCGCCCGCCTCCTTGGCGGGCCGCGCTAATTTCATAATCCGGGTAGCGGTTCAGGAAGCGTTGAAGCGCGATCTTCCCTTCCATCCGCGCCAAGGTCAGCCCCACGCAGACATGCGGGCCACCGGCAAAGGCCAGATGCCGATTGGGCTTGCGCCCGATATCGAATTTTGTCGGCTCCTCAAAGACTTCCGGGTCTCGGTTCGCAGCCCCGATACAAAGGTGCAGGTTGCTGCCCGCGGCGATCTCGACCCCGCCGATGGTGACCGGGGCCGTGGTTTCCCGGTTGCCGAATTGATTGGGCGAGCGGAAGCGCAGCACCTCTTCGATACAAGGCCCGATCAGAGCAGCCTCGGCCAGCAGCCGGGCCTTTTGGTCGGGATGGTCATGCAGCAGCGCAAGGGCGCTGCCGATCAGATTGGTCGTCGTCTCATGGCCCGCGTTCAGGATGAAAATACAGTTTTGGATCAACTCGATCTCGGTCAACTGCCCCCCGTCATCCCCGGCGATCAACCGGGTCAACACATCGGTTTCAAGATCCCCCGGCGCGGCCCGGCGCCGCGCGATAAGGTCTTGCAGATAGGCTTTGAACTCCCGCACCGCCGCATGGCCTGCCTCGAGCTCTGCATCGCTCAAGGTTGGCTCCAGCGCGCCGAGGATCGCCAGCGACCAATCGCGAAGCGGTCCGCGCTCCTCCATCGGCACGTCCAGCAGGTTGCCGATGATCTGCACCGGGATGCAACTGGCATAGTCCTCGATCAGGTCCGGCGTGGGGCTCAGCCCCTCAAGCAGCCGGTCGACCGTATCAATCAACCCCGGCTCCATCCGCGCCAGCGCCTTGGGCGTGAGGGCCGAGGTCATGATCCGCCGCACGCGGGTATGCAAAGGCGGGTCATTGAAAACGAGGCTGGTGGTGTGATGTTCGAACAGGGGGCTGCCGGGGCCGAATTTCGGCGCAAATGCCAGTTTCTTGTCCGAGATATAGAGCGTAGTGTCGCGGTATATCGCGTTCAGATCCGCATGGCGGCAGATCAGGACCGAGCCATCAGGCTGGCGCAGCACCGGGGCCTCGCGCAGCAGGCGGTCGTAATGGGGGAACGGGTTCTCGACAAACCCTTCGGGCGGTGCGGATAGATCAAACATGACCCGCAGTGATGCTCGCCGCGCGGCCTATGTCAATGGCCGGTCAGCAGCGGCGCAGCCACTCCCGCGCGATGGCACGCGGACCGGATGTGCGCAGGCAAAGGTTGCCCAATTCGATCCATTCGTCTGGGTCGAACGCGGGAAAGAACGCATCGGCGCCGTCGATTTCCACATCCACTTCGGTGACCAAAAGCCGATCCGCCAAGGGCAAGAGCGCGCGGTAGATACCTTCCCCGCCGATACCGTAGACCCGGCGATAGCCCTCTGCCGCGCAATAGCCCAAAGCGGCTTGCGGGTCGCGCGCCACATGGACGCCCTCGACCTCGCTGCTGGAAACGACGCAATTCAACCGGTTTTTCAGTGGCTTGAAGGGCAGGCTCTCCCACGTGCGGCGCCCCATGATGATGGCCCCGCCGGTTGTTTCACGCTGAAAAAATTTCAAGTCTTCGGGCAGCGACCAAGGGATATCCCCGTCCTTGCCAATGGCGCCGTTGCGGGCGCGGGCGACAATCAGGCTCAGCATCAGACGGCCACCGGCGCTTTGATCGCGGGGTCCGGATCATAGCCCTCAAAGGTGAAATCCTCATAGCGGAAATCAAAGACCGAGCTGACCTCGCGGTTGATCCGCAGTTTCGGCAGCGGCTTGGGCGTCCGCGCAAGCTGGGTTTTCACCTGCTCCAGATGGTTGGAATAGATATGCGCGTCACCCATGGAATGCACGAAATCGCCGGGGGCGTAGCCGGTCACATGGGCCAGCATTTCCAAGAGCAGCGCGTAGGAGGCGATATTGAAGGGCACGCCAAGGAACATATCCGCCGAGCGCTGGTAAAGCTGCAAATGCAGCTTGCCGCCCGCGATGCGTACCTGCCAGAGCGTATGGCAGGGCGGCAGCGCCATCTGGTCCACCTCGCCCGGATTCCACGCCGAAACGATCAGGCGGCGGCTGTCGGGGGTCTTGCGGATCGCCTCGACCAGTTTGGCGATCTGATCGACCTGCCCGGCCTGATGCAGCGCCGTGCCATCGGGCTGGGGCACCGGTTCGCCCACCATCGGGAAACGCCGCCACTGGTGGCCGTAAACCGGGCCGAGATCGCCGTTCTCATCGGCCCATTCGTCCCAGATGCGAACGCCGTTTTCCTTGAGATAGGCAATGTTCGTATCCCCGGCGAGGAACCACAAAAGCTCATGCACGATGGATTTCAGATGCAGCTTTTTCGTGGTGACCAACGGGAAGCCATCGGCCATCCGGTAACGCTGCTGCATCCCGAAATGAGAGATTGTCCCCGTTCCCGTGCGGTCGGTCGAGGTCACCCCCTGCTCCAGCACTTCGCGCAGCGCATCATGGTACTGTTTCACGCGGGCTTCCTCATCATTCGTGGCGGTTGCTTCTGCATAGCCTTCCGGGCCCTCGGCCTCAAGCCGATCAACAGACATCGGCTCCCACTTTGACACCGCCGGTTTCGCCCCTATCCTCCACCGCGAAGCGCGAAGGGTTGATTTGCCCCCGCCCGCTTTGAACGACATTCAAGCTTGGAAGGGGCGCCGCCCCGTTCAGGCCAGCCAACCAAAGGAAAACCGATGCCCATCAAATACCTGCACACCATGGTGCGCGTGAAAGATCTCGACGCCTCCATCGCATTTTACAAACTTCTGGGCCTTGTCGAGCGCCGCCGCATCGACAACGAAGGGGGCCGCTTCACGCTGGTTTTCCTCTGCCCCCCGGGCATGGATGATGGCCACGCAGATGTTGAGCTGACCTACAATTGGGACGGCGACGATGCGCTGCCCAGCGACAGTCGCCATTTCGGCCACCTCGCCTATACGGTCGAGAACATTTATGAGACCTGCCAGCACCTGCAAGACAACGGCGTGACCATCAACCGCCCGCCGCGCGACGGGCGCATGGCCTTTGTCCGCTCGCCCGACAATATTTCCGTCGAACTGCTGCAAGAGGGTGACGCCCTGCCCGCGCAGGAGCCATGGGCCAGCATGGAAAACACCGGCCATTGGTAAGGGGTAGCCCCCGCGCCGCCCCGGCGCTGATGAGTGTAGCGCGGGGGGCCTTTCCGCCTCCCGCGCTCGGCCCGCGCTTTTCTGATGCCCTGCCGAAAGCAGAGAGATGATCCGCGCCGCCCTCGCCCTTTTTCTCACCCTATTAGGCACGCAATGGGCCGAGGCCGCCTGTCGGCAGGCACTGGCCCTAGGGCTGGACGTTTCCGGTTCTGTCGATGCGCGGGAGTATCGCTTGCAGATGGGCGGTTTGGCCGAGGCGTTGGACGATCCGCGCCTGCGGGATGCCCTGCTGGCGCGGCCCGGGCATCACGTCGATCTGATGGTCTACGAGTGGAGCGGGTCCAGCGATCAGCGGGTGATCCTACCTTGGACGCCTTTGCGCGATGCGGCTACGCTTGACGATGCCATCACCCTTTTGCCCAGCACCAAGCGGCGCGCGGCGTCGCCCGGCACGGCCTTGGGCGATGCGATGCAATTCGGCGCGCGGCAGTTGGCGGCACGGTCGGACTGCCGGAAGCACACGCTGGATATCTCCGGCGATGGCATTTCGAACTTCGGGCCGCGGCCCCGGGATATACGCGATAGTCTGCAAAACCAGCCCCGCACGCCGCAGAGGCTGACCATCAATGGCTTGGTGATCGGAACAGAAGACGCAGCCCTTGGCGACAGCGGACAGGCCGAGGTCGGCGCGCTGGCGTCATACTACCGGGACGAGGTCATCCTCGGCCCCGGAGCATTCGTTGAGACGGCAGAGGGGTTCGAAGACTACGCTCGCGCCATGACGCGAAAACTCCTGCGCGAATTGGACGGGCGGGCCTATGCCCAGCTCCCCCCTGCCCGCGATCAGTAAATATAGCGGATCTGATCCGTCCAATACCGCTCCATCCGTTTGAGCGAGCGGGTGATATCCTCGATCCCTGCATCCCCCAAGACGCCCTTGCTTTCCATCCCATCCGCATGGCGCGAGAATAGATCGGCCACCACATCGCGGATATAGCGCCCCTTTTCGGTCAGCCGCACGCGCACGGAACGGCGGTCAATCTCGCAGCGCTGGTGGTGCATATAGCCCATTTCGACCAGTTTCTTGAGGTTGTAGCTGACGTTGCTGCCCTGATAGTAGCCGCGGCTTTTAAGCTCCCCCGCGGTGACCTCATTATCGCCGATGTTGAACAAAAGCAGCGCTTGCACGGCGTTGATCTCCAACACGCCGACGCGTTCGAATTCGTCCTTGATCACGTCCAGCAGCAAGCGGTGCAGCCGCTCGACCAGCGACAGGGACTCAAGATAGCCTGCCATGAAACCCTTTATGGCCATCGGCTGCGTGGCGGGGTCTTGAATGCTCATGCGAAATCTCCGGTTCACTTTGTTTGAACCGGAAACTCGCTAAAAAATCAGAATAATTCGTTAAACCCTTTCGGGTTTTCTGAATTAGCCCCGCGCTTCGGCCAATTGCCCGCGGATATCCGCGATCAATCCCGCATATTCGGCAGGTGCCTCGGCCTGTCCGCTGACCCAAAGATAGAGGTCGTGGTCATTCTCGTTCAGCATTTGGTCGTAAAGTGTGAGGCCCGCGTCATCCATCTGCGGCAACCGCGCCTCGGCATAGGCCGAGAGGATCAGGTCCATCTCCTTGATGCCCCGGCGCATAGAGCGCATTTGCAGGCGTTTGATCCGGTGTTCGGGGGCTTCAGCCATCTGCGGGCTCCATCATGAGGCGCCGAATGCGCTTTTCCAATTTGCCGACAGTCTCGGCCTTTTTGAGCAGGTCGCCGCGCAGGGCGCGCATGTCGGCCAGCACTTCTTCGAGGTCCACACGGCGCGCGGTCTCGCCCGCTTCGGGGGCGTCGACGCCCTCGCCTTCGCCATTGATCAGCCACATCATCGAAACGTTGAGCAGCCCCGCCAGCATCGACAGCCGGTTGGCGCGCGGCTCCGACAGGTCGTCTTCCCAACCGCGCAGGGTGGACAGGCGCACGCCCAGCCGTTTGGCCAGCATCGCCTGTGTCATGCCGGTCTGTTCGCGGGCCGCCGCGACCCGGTCGCCAAAGGTGGCGGCCTCGGGGCCGTACCAGTCGATCTCGTCGGTCATGTCTGCTCTCCTGACTACACCCTTGCCGGGTGCGGGGGCGCCCCCTATGAACGTGAAGATATCAATAAGCAACCCGAGGCCGAAATGGAACTGCTGTCCGCGACCCTTAACCGTGTCAAACCGTCGCCCACCATCGCCGTGACCACCAAGGCGGCGGAGTTGAAGGCCGCGGGCCGCGACATCATCGCCCTTGGCGCGGGCGAGCCGGACTTCGACACGCCGCAGAACATCAAGGACGCAGGCATTGCCGCCATTGCCGCGGGCAAGACGAAATACACCGCCGTCGACGGCATCCCGGAGTTGAAACAGGCGATCTGCGCCAAGTTTAAACGCGACAACGGGCTCGACTACACGCCCGCGCAGGTCAGCGTCGGCACCGGGGGCAAGCAGATCCTCTACAACGCGCTGATGGCCACAATGAACCCCGGCGAAGAGGTCGTGATCCCGGCGCCCTATTGGGTCAGCTATCCCGACATGGTGCTTCTCGCGGGTGGCACGCCGGTGATCGCCCCCGCGACGCTTGAGAACAATTTTAAACTCACGCCCGAGGCGCTGGAAGAGGCGATCACCCCCAAGACCAAGTGGTTCATCTTCAACTCGCCTTCGAACCCCACCGGCGCGGGCTACAGCCGCGAAGAGTTGAAGGCGCTGACCGATGTGCTGATGCGCCACCCGCATGTCTGGGTGATGACCGACGACATGTACGAGCACCTCGCCTACGACGGCTTCGAGTTCTGCACCCCCGCGCAGGTGGAACCCGCGCTCTACGACCGGACGTTGACCACCAATGGCGTGTCGAAAGCCTATGCCATGACCGGCTGGCGCATCGGCTATGCCGCGGGGCCGGAAAAGCTGATCGCCGCGATGCGCAAGATCCAGTCGCAAAGCACCTCGAACCCCTGCACCATCAGCCAATGGGCCGCCGTAGAGGCGCTGAACGGTACGCAGGATTACATCGCCGAAAACAACGAGACCTTCGTGCGCCGCCGCAATCTGGTGGTCGAGATGCTCTCGGCCATCGAGGGCATCACCTGCCCCACGCCCGAGGGGGCGTTTTACGTCTATCCCTCCATCGCCGGGCTGATCGGCAAGTCCTCGGCGGCGGGCACCAAGATCACGGATGACGAGGCTTTCGCCACCGCTTTGCTTGAGGAGACCGGCGTTGCGGTCGTCTTTGGCGCGGCCTTCGGGCTTTCGCCGAATTTCCGGGTCAGCTACGCTACCTCGGATGAGGCGCTGAAAGAGGCGTGCAGCCGCATCCAGAGCTTCTGCGCCGGGCTGACGTAAGGGACAACACCATGGCGGGCGATCTTCCCGACTATTACTTCAGGGTCCGCGAGAATGGCGCGGCGGTGTTTCGGCTGGATGCCGCGAACCGCCAGCGCCGGATCGAGATGGAGCAGATCGCCGTCGTCAACATCCGAAACGGAGAGGTAAAGCCCCATGGGCAGCACCGTTTGACCGAGGCCGATCAGGCCGAGATTGCCCGCTGGACCAAGGCTCGCCGCGTGACCCTTGCGGCGCGCGAGATCGATGACATCCACCGCGCGGTGGAGCATTTGAACCTGACCACCCAATGGGCGCAGTCCCGCGCCACGGATGCCGAGCTTGAGGCGGTGACGGATGAGTTGCTGCTGGCGATGCACGACCTGCGCAGCACGCTGGTACGCAAAAAGGCGGATCGGATGGACCGGGGCTGAGGCCTAAACCGCCAGCCGCTTGACGATCACGCCCCAGAAACGCGCATTCAGCAGCAACCCGGCCACCGCGAGCCCTGCCACCAGCCCGGCCCAGATGCCCATGGCCCCGAAGCCCAGCACAAAGCCCAGCAGGTAGGAGCAGGGCATGCCGACGATCCAATAGCTGACCGCGGCCATTACCATCGGCACTTTGGTATCCTGCACCCCGCGCAACAGCCCAAGGGCTACCACCTGCGCCCCATCGACCAGTTGGAACAGCGCCGCCATCACCAGAAGCCCGGTGCCGATGGCGAGGATTTCAGCCCGCGCGGGCTCATCCTCTTGCATGAAGACCGAGATCAGCGGCTCGGGCCAGCCGACAAAGCCAACCATGGTGAGCATCGCAAAGACCAGCGACAGCACGGTCACGATCACCGCGCCGCGTTTCATATGCGGCACGTCGCGGCGGCCATAGGCATTGCCTGCGCGGATCGTGGCGACATTGCTCAGCCCCAGATGTACCATGAAGGTCAGCGAGGCGAGTTGAATCGCGATGCCATGTGCGGCCAGCGGGATCGTCCCCAGCCAGCCCATCATCAGCGAGGAGGCCGCGAAAAGGCCGACCTCGCTCAGCGTGGTCAGGCCAATCGGCAGGCCCAGCGTGAACACCCGCAGCAACATCTGACCGTCCACCCGCCAAAGCCGCACGAACAGGCTGTGCTGCGGCAGGGCGATCAGCACATAGATCACCACCCCGATCAGCGAGACGCATTGCGTCGTGACCGATGCCACAGCCGCCCCCATCACGCCAAGCTCCGGCGCGCCCCAGTTGCCGAAGATCAGCGCGTAATTTGCCAGCGCATTGACCCCGGCGGCCAGCAGGGTGATCCACAGCACCACCTGCGTGCGCTCCAACGCGGCGAGGTAGGATTTCAACACCATCACCAAAAGCGCAGGGAGAATGCCCCAGCCTGCCACTTTGAGGTAATCGCCCGCCCGGTCGGCAAGGTTCGGCCCCTGCCCCAAAAGGTCCAGCACCGCGGGCGACCAGATCATCGCGGGCAGCGCTATCATGGCGAACCCCACCGAGAGCCACAGCCCCATGCGCGTGGCGCGGCGCAGGCCGATCTCGTCATCCTCGGCGTCATAGGCGGCCACCAAGGGCATCACCGCCATGGCAAAGCCCGACCCAAAGATGAACAGGACGAAGAAATAGGTGCTGCCCAAGACCACCGCCGCCAGCGCCTCGACCGAATACCAGCCGAGCATGACGGTATCGGTCACGCCGATGGCCATCTGTGCCAGATGCCCGCCGATCAGCGGCAGGCCGAGTGTCAGGATCGCCCGGACGTGATTGCGGTTGGTCATAGTCTTGCTCATGACACGAGCCTTACGCCGGGTCGCTGCAAAGGGGAAGTGCGGTTTTTACGCTCTGCCATGGGTTTGCGCGGTGTCGATGCCACTGTGTTGCCATGAAATCCTTGCGTCCGCGGCCCTTAACGGCAAAGCTGGTGGCAGGAGGGCTCGCGATGGAACCGACACGGACCGAAACCCGCCGATTGAACGGTCAGGAGATTTTCATTCGCCACTGGGGCGATGAGAGCCTGCCGCCGTTGTTGATGCTCCACGGTTTTCCCGAATACGGCGGCGCGTGGCGTGATCTGGCACCGCTGCTGTGCCAAGACTTCCATTGCATCGCGCCCGACCAGCGCGGCTATGGCCAAAGCAGCGCGCCCGAGGGGATCGAACCCTATGCGATGGCGCATCTCATGGCCGATATGGCCGCTTTGATCGGCGACAGGCCGGTGACCGTCTTGGCACATGACTGGGGGGCCTCCGTGGGCTACGCTTTGGCGATGTTCCGGCCTGAGCTGGTGGCCCGGCTGATCGTGCTCAACGGCGTGCATCCGGTGCCGTTTCAGCGCGCCATGGCCGCAGGCGGGGCGCAGTCGCGCGCCTCGCAATATATTAACGCCCTGCGCGCCGAAGGCAGCGCGGTGCGGCTGGCAAGGGACGATTTCACGGGGCTGCTCGACCTCTTATCCGCCAATATGGACCTCAGCTGGCTGACGCCCGCGCGGCTTGAGGACTACCGCGCGGAATGGGGGCGGCCGGGGCGGCTCAGGGCGATGATCAACTGGTATCGCGCCTCCCCCCTGCAAGTCGCCGCGCCCGGCAAGCCCCTGCGCGACCTGCCAGAATTCCCGGTCGACCGTTTGCGCGTCCCCTGCCCGCATCTGCTGATCTGGGGAACGGAAGACACCGCCCTTCTGCCCGAAGCCACCGCCGGGTTGGAGGCTTTCGCGCCGGACCTCACCCGGGTCGAGATCGAAGGGGCGGATCATTGGCTGCACCACCAAAAACCGTCGGAGGTGGCGGCGGTGCTCGGCTGGTGTGGGCAGCGGCCCTTGTAAAATGGGCGAAACAATGTATATTTAGATATGCATTCAGGAGCCGCGCCATGACCCGCATTCACACCAACCACATCGCCACCATGACCGAAATGCGCGAACCGCATAAGGTGTTAGAACGCTCGGGCGGCAAGCCCGTGGCGGTGATGAAGAACTCGCGCTGCGTGGGCTATTTCGTGCCCGCCGAGGCGACTTTGCAAGAAGAGCCGCGCGTGGCCACGCTGGATGAGGTGATGGAGAGCATTGCCGCCACCCGTGAGCAAACCCAGCCCGTGCTCGACTACCTCAAAGACAAATGACCTATGTTTTGCTTAACGCCGAGCTTGTCGAAACGATTCACGATGCCGTCTTGAACCCCGGCGAACTCGCGGGTCGGGCGCTGGATAAATCTCTCGATGGTGCACTGGGCCGCGTGGACAACAGGCTGGTTTACGGGATGATCGCGGATACCTTCGATCTTGCCGCCGCCTATTGCGTCGCCGTGGCCACCGGTCATGTCTTCAATGATGCGAACAAGCGCACCGCCTATAAGACCATGATCGTCTGCCTCCACCTCAGTGGCATCCGGATCGACCACGACACCATTGAGGCTGGCGATCTGATCCGCGAAGTGGCTCAAGGCCGCATCGATGAAGAGACCCTTGCCGACTGGCTGCGCGCCAAAGCTGGCTAACCGGGGCAAAACAGCAGCCCAAGACAAACCCGCGATTGCCCCCGCCGCGCGGGGCTGTCAAAATGGCCCCCACCCACAAACAAAGAGCAGGCCCGCATGACCGACCTTCTTTCCGGCCAGGAACCCACCGAATACGATGCCTCCTCCATCGAAGTGCTGGAGGGGCTGGAGCCCGTCCGCAAGCGCCCCGGCATGTATATCGGCGGCACGGATGAGCGCGCGCTGCACCACATGGTGGCCGAGGTGCTCGACAACTCGATGGACGAGGCCGTGGCGGGCCATGCCAACCGCATCGAGGTGGAGCTGAACGCCGATTGCTCCGTCACCATCCGCGACAACGGCCGCGGAATCCCGATCGACCCGCACCCGAAGTTCTCGGACAAATCCGCGCTTGAGGTGATCCTCTGCACCCTGCACGCGGGGGGCAAATTCTCCGGCAAGGCCTATCAGACCTCGGGCGGTCTGCACGGCGTGGGCGCCTCGGTCGTGAACGCGCTGTCGGACTCCATGGTGGTGCAGGTCGCGCGCAACCGCGAGCTTTTCGAGCAGCGTTTCTCGCGCGGCATCCCGCAAGGCCCGGTGGAGAAGATCGGCGCGGCACCTAACCGCCGCGGCACCACCGTCACTTTCCACGCTGATGAGCAGATTTTCGGCGCGCACCGCTTCAAACCCGCGCGTCTGCTCAAGATGGTCCGCTCCAAGGCCTATCTCTTCTCGGGCGTCGAGATCCGCTGGAAGTCCGAGATCGAGGACGGCGACACCCCGATGGAGGCGACCTTCCACTTCCCCGGCGGCCTCGCCGACTACCTGCGCGAGACACTGGGCAAGGCCACGACCTATGCCGAGAACCCCTTTGCCGGCACCGTCGAGTTCCAAGAACGCTTCGGCGTGCCGGGCAAGGTCGAATGGGCGATCAACTGGACGCCCGCGCGCGACGGTTTCATCCAGTCCTACTGTAACACCGTCCCCACGCCCGAGGGCGGCACCCATGAAAGCGGCTTCTGGGCCGCGATCCTCAAGGGCATCCGGGCCTATGGCGAGTTGGCCAATAACCGCAAGGCCAAGGACATCACCCGCGACGACCTGATCACCGGGGGCTGCGCGCTGGTCTCCTGCTTCATCCGCGAGCCGGAGTTCGTGGGCCAGACCAAAGACCGCCTCGCCACCACCGAGGCGCAGCGGCTGGTCGAAAACGCGGTGCGCGACCATTTCGACAACTGGCTGGCGGCAGACACGAAATCTGCGGGCGCGATCCTCGACTTTTTGGTGCTGCGCGCCGAAGAGCGGATGCGCCGGAAGCAGGAGAAGGAAACGGCCCGGAAGAGCGCCACCAAGAAACTGCGCCTCCCCGGCAAGCTGACCGATTGCACCAGCAAATCGCGCGAGGGCACGGAGCTGTTCATCGTCGAGGGCGACTCGGCGGGTGGCTCCGGCAAGGGCGCGCGCAACCGCAACACCCAAGCGCTGCTGCCGCTTAAGGGCAAGATCCTCAACGTGTTGGGCGCTGCCTCCAGCAAGCTGACGACCAATGCCGAGATCAACGACCTTTGCGAAGCGCTTGGCGTTGGCATGGGCACGAAGTTCAACCTCGACGATCTGCGCTATGACAAGATCATCATCATGACCGACGCCGACGTCGACGGCGCGCATATTGCCTCGCTGCTGATGACCTTCTTCTTCACCCAGATGCGCCCGCTCATTGACGCGGGCCACCTCTACCTCGCCTGCCCGCCTCTGTTCCGCCTGACCCAAGGCGCCAAGCGGGTCTATTGCCTTGATGAGGCCGAAAAGAACATGTGGCTGGAGAAGGGCCTCGGCGGGAAAGGCAAGATCGACGTCAGCCGCTTCAAGGGTCTGGGCGAGATGGACGCGAAGGACCTCAAGGAGACCACGATGGACCCCGAGACCCGCAAGCTCATCCGCGTGACGGTGGACGAGGACGTGCCGGGCGAAACCGGGGATCTGGTCGAGCGGCTGATGGGGAAGAAGCCGGAGATGCGGTTCGCGTATATTCAGCAGAACGCGCAGTTTGTGGAGGAGTTGGATGTTTGAGGGGAAGAAAAGTTTTTCGGACTATACGGGTAAGATTCCAAGTCTGTTTGAAGCACTGACGAATATGCCAATAGAGAAGTTTAGGGCCAGCGTTAAAGATAAGGGTAAGTCAGGGATATACATACTCTATGAGAACGAGGACCCTGTGTATGTAGGCCGCACCCGAAATTTGGAGGGCCGGTTCCGAGCTCATACAACAAGGTCTCACAATTCCGCATCTTTCGCGTTAAAGCGAACAAGGGCAAAACACCCAGAGATTGCTAAGGCTACTTACTCTTCAGTAAATAGCAGACAAGCAATTGTTGAACATCCGGAGTATGGTCAGACATTTCGCGATGAAATTGATGCGATTAGATCAATGAGTTTTCGATTCTTGGAAGTGCCTGATCCGATCGAGCAATATCTGTTAGAGTTGTATGCAACGATTGAACTGGATCTTGAATTGACGGGTTTCGACTCTCACTAAGAAATAGCGTTACTAGCCAGCCACATCTGTCCGTATCCCCTGCGCCTTTGGCGCATAGCCCCTTCCCCCGATGGGGAAGGGGCTTCCACACAACGATAGGTCGGGACCGCGACAGCAGTTACCTGTACCGTCCGCGATCACCCCAAACTTCCCCCTTGATCCACAGCCTGCCCCGCGCCTAACTCATCCCATGATCCGCGCGCTTCTCCTCTGCCTCATCCTCACCGCCTGCGGCCGGCCGCTGACGGAGAACGAACGCGCCTATCTCGCCACCCTCCACGGCCCCATGCTCGACTACGACCGCGTGCGTCTGCATGATGGCGCGCCCACCCGCGCCGTTACCTTCACGCGCAAGCCACGCCCGCGCACGACTTGTCGCGAGCGTATCTTGCCGCCGCAGGTGGGCGAGACCGTGACCAGCAAACCCGCTGCCGTCGCGCTCTTTAACCATGTGCTGTTCGACAAGGATTGGTATCTCGACGACTACCTGCCCGATCACCCCGACCGCATCGGGCTGATCGCCGCGATGCTGCTGGCGCATGAGGTCACCCATGTCTGGCAATGGCAGAACCGCGACCTCACCGGCTACACGCCCCTGCTCGCGGCCTCCGAGCAGTTCACCAGCCCGGACCCCTACCTCTTCGACGTGGATACCAAGCCGCGGTTCCTCGATTTCGGCTATGAGCAGCAAGGCTCGATCGTGGAGGAATTCGTCTGTTGCCGCGCGCTCGACCCGCAGGCGCCGCGCACCAAGCGGCTGCATGCGATGCTGTCGGAGGTCATGCCCGTGGCCCCCCTGCCCCAGAGCCGCCCCTATGACGTGGGCCTGCCCTGGGACGGGGTCGAGTTAGAAAACATCTGCGGCTGAGTCAGACTGGCACCAACTGCCCCGCGTCGAGCCGGATTTGCCGGTCCATCCGGGCCGCCAGTTCAAGGTTATGCGTGGCGATCACCGCCGAAAGCCCGGTGCCGCGCACCAGCGCCATCAACGCGGCAAAGACCTGATCCGAGGTCGAAGGGTCGAGGTTGCCCGTGGGCTCATCCGCCAGCAGAAGCCGCGGCGCGTTGGCCAGCGCACGGCAAAAGGCCACCCGCTGCTGCTCACCGCCCGACATAGCAGCGGGGCGATGATCGGCGCGCTCGGCAATGCCGACCTGCATCAGAAGCTCCTGCGCCCGCGCCTCGGCCGTCTTGCGCGCCACGCCATTTGCCAGCTGCGGCAACACGATGTTCTCCAGCGCCGTGAACTCGGGCAGCAGGTGGTGGAACTGGTAGATGAAGCCCACATCGGCGCGGCGCACGGCCGTGCGGCGGCGGTCGCTCTGGCCCGTCAGGTCATCGCCCCCGATCTCCACCGTGCCGCTGTCGGCGGTGTCCAAAAGCCCCGCGATATGCAGCAGCGTCGACTTGCCCGCCCCAGAGGGTGCGACCAGCGCGACCACCTCGCCGGGGGCCACCTCAAGGTCGATGCCGCGCAGCACCTGCACCTCGTTCGGCTTGCCGGGATTGTAGGCCTTGGAAATGCCGCTCAGACGCAGGACGGGATCATTCATAGCGCAGGGCCTCCACCGGGTTCATCCGCGCCGCGCGGCGGGCGGGAAAGATCGTGACGACGAAGGACAGGCCAAGCGACAGCGCCACGGCCGAGAGCACGTCGCCCAGTTGCAGTTTCGCGGGCAGGAAATAGATGCCCCGGATCGAGGCATCCCAGGCATTGCCGCCGCTGAGGTAGTTCACGAAGCCGAAGATCTGGTCGACGTAAGTGGCAAACAGCACCCCTAGCACCACGCCCGCCGCGGTGCCGATGATGCCCGTGAAGGCCCCGCAGATGAAGAACACCCGCAGCACCGAACCCTCACTGAGCCCCATGGTGCGCAGGATGCCGATGTCGCGGCCCTTGTTCTTGACCAGCATGATCAGCCCCGAAACGATGTTCATCGCCGCGATCAGCACCAGAACGCTGAGGATCACGAACATCACCCGGTCCTCGATGTCGAGCGCCGAGAGGAAGGAGCTTGAGGCGTCGCGCCACGTCCAGACCTGCGCACGTTCACCCGCCGCCTGCATCAGCGCGGGCGCCATGGCATCCACGCCTTCCGGGTCTTCGACCATGACCTCCAGCTCATCCGCCACGCCCTCGCGATTAAAAAAGCTCTGCGCCTCGGTGATCGGCAGGTAAACCCGTGTTTTATCAATGTCGTAGCGCCCGGCAGAGAAGATATAGACCACCTCATAGGCATTGACCCGCGGGCTAGTGCCAAAGGCGGTCTTTACCCCGTTGGGCGAGATCAGCTTGACGCTATCGCCCACCTGCACGCCCAAGGACTGCGCCACGCCGCTGCCGATGGCCATGCCCTCTTCAAAACGCGTGATGTCACCGAAAGAACGCTCCGAAGGCTGGATGCCGGGGATGGTCATCAAATCGTCCGAAGCGATGCCGAAAACCTCAACCCCTGCGTTCGACTGGCGGCGATTGGCCATGACCTGTTGCCGCACCAGCGGGGCCACACGGGTCACGCCTTCGACGGCTGCCACCCGCTCGGCCATGGCCTCGTAATCGTCGATGGTGCGGTCGATCTGGCCGTTGGGCAGCACCTCCCCCATCGTGTAGACGGTGACATGGGCATTGGCCCCGAGGATCGTGTCGACGAACTCAGCGCGGAACCCTGAGCGGACCGAAAGCGTGGCGATCAGCGCAAAGACCGCCAGCGTGATGCCGATGAGGCTGATCCACGTCATGACGCTGACGCCCCCTTCGGCGCGGCGGGCGCGCAGGTAGCGCCAAGCGATCATCCATTCAAAGGCCGCGAATGGGGCGGTACGTGTGGGTTTGCTGGCCATGTGGGAAGGCTCCGGTCTGAGGTGCGCGCAACCTGAGGCTTTGCCCCAGCAGGGTCAAGAACGCAATGCCCGGCGGCGGCGGAAGCGCGCGGGCCATGTGGGCAGCCATAGCAGCAGGCGGGTGAGACTGGCCCCCGTGATGAACCCCAAACCGGCGAAAAGCCATTCGGCACGGCTGCGCGGGGCGGTGGGGGCAAAGCCGCGCAGGGCGGCGCGCAAAGCTTCGGCATCCGGGTTACGCCATAGCAGATAGCAGCGCAGGAACGGGCCCGCTGACTGAAGCTGCGGCAATGCGGCCTCAAGCCACCCTTGCCGTTCGATGTTGCGGCGCAGGCCCAAGCCCCGGCGTTCCAGCAGCGCCGATCCGCGCAGCCGCGCCACGGCGCCTTCCCGGTTCAGCCCTGCGGCCTGCGCGGCGGCATCGAAATCCGCCACGACTTTGGCGAGGCGCTGTTCCGCCGCCTCTAGCTGAAACAGGTAGGCCCGGGAAACCCCCGGGCCTTGTGCGGCAATGCCTGCGCTTACGATCCCACCGGCCAATGTCAGCGCCCGCAGGATCATCGCGGCCCTCAGACGATACCGGCGTAGATCTTGGCGATCTTCTCAACCGCCTGTTCGGGCGGCAGCTCTTCGCTTTCGCCCGTGCGGCGGCTGGTCAATTCAACCACGCCGTTCTTCAACCCGCGTGGGCCGACGGTGATGCGCCATGGCAGACCGATGAGGTCCATCGTGGCGAACTTCATCCCCGCCCCGCCCTTGCGGTCGTCATAAAGCGGATCGAGGCCCAGCGCCTTGAGGCTGTTGTAAAGTGCGTCGCAGGCCGCGTCGGCCTCCGCATCGCCCTGTTTGAGGTTCACGATCCCCGCATGGAAAGGCGTCACCCCCTCGGGCCAGATGATGCCCTTGTCATCATGGCTCGCCTCGATGATCGCGCCCAGCAGGCGGCTGACGCCGATGCCGTGGCTGCCCATATGCACCGGCACCTGTTTGCCGTCGGGGCCCTGCACCTTGGCGTTCATCGCGTCGGAATATTTGGTGCCGAAATAGAAGATTTGCCCCACTTCGATGCCGCGCGCGCTGCGCTGGCGTTCTTCCGGTACCTGCGCGAAAACCTCCGGATCGTGGGTCTCATCCGTGCGGGCGTAGCGCGAGGTGAATTCCTCCAGCACCGCGCGGCAGGCGTCGTGATCATTGGGGTCGATCTCGCGGTCACCAAAGGTCAGATCGGTGATCTCGCTGTCATAGAAAACCTCCGATTCACCCGTTTCGGCCAGCACGAGGAACTCATGCGTGTCGTCGCCGCCGATGGGGCCAGAGTCGGCGCGCATCGGGATCGCTTGCAGGCCCATCCGCTCATAGGTGCGCAGGTAGCTGACCAGATGGCGGTTATAGGCGTGTAGCGCGTCCTCTTTGGTGAGGTCGAAGTTGTAGCCGTCCTTCATCAGGAACTCACGACCCCGCATCACGCCGAAACGCGGGCGGATTTCGTCGCGGAATTTCCACTGGATGTGGTAAAGCGTCAGCGGCAGGTCCTTATAAGAGCCGACATGGCTGCGGAAGATGTCGGTGATCATCTCTTCGTTGGTGGGACCATAGAGCATGTCGCGGTCCTGCCGGTCGCGGATGCGCAGCATCTCGGGGCCGTAGGCGTCATAGCGGCCCGATTCCTTCCACAGGTCCGCCGATTGCAGCGTCGGCATCAGCATCGGGATATGGCCCACGCGCTGCTGCTCTTGGTGCACGATCTCTTCGACCTTGCGCAGCACCTTGTAGCCCAGCGGCAGCCAGGAATAGATCCCCGCGCTGGATTGCTTGATCATCCCCGCCCGCAGCATCAACCGGTGGCTGACGATCTGCGCCTCGGCAGGGTTTTCCTTCAGCACGGGTAGAAAATATTGGGACAGACGCATGGTGTTTCCTCATTGACGCATTGCCCCCTGACTAGTGCATGTCAAAGGGCGAGACAATCACATCGCTGAGGTCTGGCGGCCCGCTGGGCCAGTTCCACCACTTGCCCGTTCCGCGCCTCTGACGCGCGCGCCACCCGCAGCCAAGGCTTGAAACGAAACGCCACATGGGCGATGTGATGGCATTCCCTGCCGGAGAGCGCCATGGCCCTGCCAATCAGAGACCAATTGAAGTACTGGGGCATCGCGGCTGCGGTGTTCATGGTGGCGCTGTGGTTCATCGGCGATGTGATGCTGCCCTTCCTGCTGGGCGGGGCGATTGCCTATTTCCTTGACCCCGTGGCCGACCGGTTGGAGCGTTTGGGGCTCAGCCGCACCATGGCCACCGCCGTCATCACCGTGGTGGCGCTTTTGGTCTTCGTGCTGATGGCGCTTTTGGTGATCCCGACGCTGGTCAATCAGACCGTGAACTTGATCGAGACCGCGCCCCAGCTGACCCGTAATTTCACCGACTTCATCACCGATCGCTTCCCGTCGATTCTGGACGACGATTCGACCCTGCGCACCTCGCTCACGACACTGGGGACCACAATTCAGGAACGCGGCGGGCAATTGCTGCAAACCGCGCTCGCCTCCTTTGCCTCGCTGATCAACGTCCTGCTCTTGTTCGTCATCGTCCCCGTGGTCGCGGTTTACCTGCTGCTCGATTGGGACCGTATGGTCGCCGCCATCGACCGGCTGCTGCCGCGCGACCATGCCCCGACGATTCGCCAATTGGCACGCGAGATTGATGAGACGTTGGCCTCTTTCGTGCGCGGCATGGGCACGGTCTGCTTGATCCTTGGCACCTATTACGCCGTGGCGCTGATGCTGGTGGGGCTGCAATTCGGCCTCGTCGTCGGCTTTGTCGCGGGGCTGGTCACCTTCATCCCCTACCTTGGCGCGTTGATCGGCGGGGCGCTGGCGATCGGTCTGGCGCTGTTCCAATTCTGGGGGGATTGGCTTTCCATCGGTCTCGTCGCCGGCATCTTCGTGCTGGGCCAAGTGGTCGAGGGCAACCTGCTGACACCAAAGCTCGTCGGCAATTCGGTCGGCCTGCACCCGGTCTGGCTGCTGCTGGCGCTGTCGGTCTTCGGCACGCTCTTCGGCTTCGTGGGTCTGCTGGTCGCGGTGCCCGTGGCCGCCGCCATCGGGGTGATCGCGCGTTTCGCCACGGCCCGCTACCGCGAAAGCGTGCTCTACAAAGGCCGAGAGCCTGAAACGACCGTCGACGAGGACATCCGCTAACATGGCCCACCAACTCGGGTTGAACCTGCCCAGCCGAACGGCTCTGGGCCGCGACGCTTTCTTTGTCGCCCCCTCCAACGCCATGGCCATGGCGATGATCGACGGCTGGCGCGGTTGGGCGGGCGGAAAGCTGGCGCTGACCGGGCCGCAAGGCTCGGGCAAGACGCATCTGACGCATGTTTGGGCAGACCTTTCGGGCGCGCGGATCATCAGTGCGGCGGACCTGCTGGAGGCCGACATTCCCGCCCTCGCCCGTGGTCCCGTGGCGGTGGAGGATGTGCATCTGATCGCCGGAGACGCGGCGGCGCAAACGGCGCTGTTCCATCTGCACAACCTCGTGCTGGCCGAAGGTCAGGCGCTGCTGCTCACCGGCACCGGGCCGGTGGCGCATTGGGGCCTTACGCTGCCCGATCTGGTCAGCCGGATGCGCGGCGCCACGATGGTTGAGATGGAGGCGCCCGACGATGCGCTGCTCTCGGCCCTGTTGGTCAAACTGCTGGCCGACCGGCAGTTGACGCCCAAGCCGGAACTGATCAACTACCTAATGACGCGGATGGACCGATCCTTTGCCGCCGCCATCGCGCTGGTCGACCGGCTGGATGCCGCCAGCCTTGCACAGAAGCGCCCCCTGACCCGCGCACTGGCCGCGCAGGTGCTGGACATCGCCCCGCCTCGCGCGTGATACTGGAATAATTAACGCAAGCCTTCGCAAACCCGTTACATTCCAATGTCATGAGGCCCGCATGACCCAAGCCGATTTCCTGCAAGCGCCCTTTCCGCCCGCCACCGATCTGCCCGACCTCGACACCGCCGGGCCGGGCCGGTTCTTCAACCGTGAGCTAAGCTGGCTCGACTTCAACTGGCGCGTACTGGAAGAGGCCGAGAACCCGCGCGTGCCGCTGCTGGAACGGCTGCGCTTTCTGTCGATTTCGGCCACCAATCTGGATGAGTTCTATACCGTGCGCGTGGCGGGCCTGCGCGAGCTTGCGCAGGCGGGCAACACCACCGCCGCCGCCGATGGGCTGAGCCCCGGCGAGCAACTGGTCTTGATCAACGAAGACGCGCGCAACCTGATGATGTCCCAGCAACGCGTGCTGGTCGACCTCATGGCCGAGATGGACGCGCAGAACATCATGCTGGAGCGCACCGCCGACCTGACCGAGGCGGATTACAAACATCTCGAAGGGGTCTTCCTCAACCAAGTCTTCGCCGTGCTCTCGCCGCTGGCGATCGACCCCGCGCACCCCTTCCCCTTCATTCCCAACACCGGCTACGCGCTGGCGCTGCAACTAGAGCGCACCCGCGATAAACGCCCGCTACAGGCGCTGCTGCCGATCCCGGCGCAGATCGACCGTTTCGTGCCCCTGCCCGCCCCCGATGGCAGCCTGCGCTATCTGCCGCTTGAAGATCTGCTGATCATCAATATTCCCAACCTCTTTCCGGGCTACAAACTCAAGGCGCATTTCGAATTCCGTGTGCTGCGCGACAGCGATCTTGAGGTAGAGGACGAGGCCGAAGACCTCGTGCGGGAATTCGAAGTCGCGCTGAAACGCCGCCGCCGGGGCGAAGTCGTGCGCCTGACCCATTCCGCCGGCGCGCCCGAAAAACTGAAATCCGTCGTCATGCGCGAGCTTTGTGTGCGCCCCCAAGACGTGATCGAGATCGACGGCATGTTGGGCATTGCCGACCTGTCGAAACTGGTGACCGACGCGCGGCCAGACCTGCTGTGGCCCCAGTTCACCCCGCGCGTGCCCGAGCGGGTCAGCGACCATGACGGCGATATGTTCGCGGCGATCCGGCAGAAAGACATGTTGCTGCACCACCCTTACGAGACCTTCGACATGGTGGTGCGTTTCCTTGCCCAAGCGGCGCGCGACCCGGATGTGGTGGCGATCAAGCAGACGCTCTACCGCACCTCGCGCGACAGCCCGATCGTCAGCGCGCTTTGCGAAGCGGCGGAGGATGGCAAATCGGTCACCGCGCTGGTCGAGCTGAAGGCCCGCTTTGATGAGGCCGCCAACATCCGCCAATCGCGCCGCTTGGAACGGGCGGGCGCGCATGTGGTCTACGGTTTTCTAGACCTCAAGACCCACGCCAAGATCTCGACCGTGGTGCGCCGCGAGGGTGACCAACTGGTGACCTATACCCACTACGGCACCGGCAACTACCACCCGATCACCGCGCGGATTTATACGGACCTGTCGCTCTTTACCTGCGACTCGAGCCTTGGGCGTGATGCAACGAAAGTGTTTAACTTCCTGTCTGGCTACGCCCCGCCGGAGCAGTTGGAAAACCTCGCCATCTCCCCCACGACGCTGAAGCCGCGCCTGCTTGAGATGATCCGGGCCGAGGCCGAACATGCCCGCGCCGGACGCCCCGCTGTGATCTGGGCCAAGATGAACGCGCTCATTGACGCCGAGGTGATCGACGCGCTGTATGACGCCAGCCAAGCGGGGGTGGAAATCAGCCTCGTCATTCGCGGCATCTGCGGGCTACGCCCTGGGGTGAAGGGGCTGTCGGACAACATCCGCGTCAAATCCATTATCGGGCGTTTTTTGGAACACAGCCGCATCGTCTGTTTCGGCAACGGTCACGGGCTGCCGCATAAAAAGGCACGGGTCTTCATGTCTTCTGCCGATTGGATGGGCCGAAACCTCAACCGCCGGGTCGAGACGTTGGTCGAGATCGAAAACCCCACCGTCAAGGCGCAGATCACCAGCCAAATCATGGCGGCCAATCTGGCTGACGTGGCGCAAAGCTGGGTCATGGGGCCAGATGGTAAATTCACCCGCCCGGCGATCCCCGAAGGCACTTTCGCCTTCAACTGCCACCGCTTTTTCATGGAAAACCCCTCGCTCTCGGGCCGGGGCAGCGCCGGGGCCTCGGATGTGCCCAAGCTGACCCATACCGAGGATTGACAGGCAAGCCCCCTTTGGCAATTGACCTCACCGCCCCCCTGCGCCAATTATCCAGTGAAACGGATGGCCCGCAGGAGCATTGATGGCAGACCAGACCGACCCTTCCCGAGCCGCCCCCGTCCCTGAGACGGGTGTGGCGGAACTGGGCCTTTTCGGAAAACCCTTGTTTCAGGATCCGGGCGCGCGGGCGCTGGCCCGCGTCGGCGTGGTGGATGTGGGGTCGAACTCCGTCCGGCTGGTGGTCTTTGACGGCGCGGCGCGCTCACCGGCCTATTTCTACAACGAAAAGATCATGTGCGCCCTGGGCGCGGGCATGGCCGAGACCGGGCATCTGTCCCCCGAAGGGCGCGCCCGCGCGCTCTCGGCCCTGCGGCGGTTCAGCAAATTGGCCGATGGCATGGGCCTGTCGGAGCTTACCGTCGTCGCCACGGCGGCGGTGCGCGATGCCAGTGACGGGCGCGCCTTCTGCGCCGATGTGCTGCGCGAGACCGGGTTGCGCATCTGGGTGATCGACGGCGAGGAAGAGGCGCGGCTCTCGGCGCAAGGGGTGCTTTTGGGCTGGCCCGGCGCTTACGGCCTTGTCTGCGACATCGGCGGCTCTTCGATGGAGCTTGCCGAAATCTCGGGCGGGCGCGTCGGGCGGCGGGTCACCTCCCAGCTTGGCCCCCTTAAGCTGCGCGACCTCAAGGGCGGGGCCAAGGGGCGGCACGCGCATATCAAAGAGGTCATCACCGGGCTTCAGGAAAAGATGGGCAGCCAGCGTGACCGGCTGTTCCTTGTGGGCGGCTCATGGCGGGCGATCGCGCGGATCGACATGTACCGCCGGGGCTATCCACTGCATGTGCTACACGAATACCGCATGACCGTAACCTCGGTTCGCGAGACGGTGAAATTTATCCAAACCTCCGATCTTGAGGAATTGCGCAGCGCTTGCGGTGTCTCCTCCAGCCGGATGTCGCTGGTGCCCTATGCCGCGGAGGTGCTGAGCCGGCTGGTCAAGACTTTCCGGCCCAAGGACATCGCCATTTCCAGCTACGGCATCCGCGAAGGTATGCTTTACGAACAGATGCCGCAGCGCCTGCGCGACCGTGATCCGCTGATCGAAGCCTGCTATTTCGCGGAGGCCAAGGACGCGCGGATGCCCGGTTTCGGCAAGGTGCTCTATAACTTCATCCTGCCGCTCTACCGCTCTGCCCCCCACGCCCGCAGGCGTTTGGTCAAAGCAGCCTGCCTGTTGCACGACGTAAGCTGGCGCGCGCATCCCGACTACCGGGCTGAGACCTGTTTCGACAATGCCACCCGCGCCAATCTCGGCGGCCTGAAACACGCCGAACGCATCTACCTCGGGCTGGCCCTGCTGCACCGCTATTCCAACAAGCGTGAAAACACGCGTTTCGAAGACCTCTATGAAATGGTCGATGAAAAGACCCGGTTGGAGGCCGAAATCCTAGGCAAAGCCATGCGCTTTGGTGCGATGCTCTGGATGGACAAGGGCGAACAGCGCGGCGAATTGCGCTGGTTCCCCAAGAAGAAGCAATTGGAACTCTGGCTCACCCCCGACATGGTGCCGCTTTTCGGCGAGGTCGCAGAGGCGCGGCTGAACTCACTCGCCAAATCGCTTGAGGCAGAGGTGCATGTCCGGACCGGCAAACGCGCCGCGCGTTAAAGCTCGATCTGCGGCGCGGGTTCGGTTGGTGTCTCTGGCGGGACCATCGGGTGATCGGGCTTGCGGCGGATGATGATATCGCCGTTTGGCTGTATCTCGGGCGCTTGATAGGCGCTCCAATCCTCGACCTCGTCCAAGAGCTCCGTAAGCTTCGGCCCCATCTCCCGCGCAAAATCGCGCAGCGCGGGGCGCATGGCCTCGGTGAACCCTTCAAACCCCTCCATGACCGGGCCCATTTCATCCATGATCCCGTCCATGAACATCTGCGCGCCGCGCTCGATCAGGCCGAGACCGCGTTCTTCGGATTCTTCCTGCGCATGGGCTGCGAGGGGCAGTACCGCACAAAGGGCGATAAGGGGCATAAAGCGTGTCATAGGATTGAAGTAGGCGGCGCCGCGCGCATGTCCAGTCTTACGCCACGCCGCTGGCAGCCCCCCGCCTAAAGATCGACATCCAGCGTGACTGGGAAGTGATCCGAGGCGGCCAGCAGCGCGTCACGCAGGGCGACGTCTTGCCAGCAGGCCGGGTCATCCATCGGGTGCCAAATCCGCCAGCGGGCCGCACGGGCGGCGATCTGCGGGCTGACCATGATGTAGTCAAGCAGCGCCTGAAGATAGCGTTCCTCCGGCGCGATCCAGAAACGCGCGCTGGTCGGCGCGGCCCCCAAACGGCGGCTGAGCGCCTGTTTGGCATGAGGATCGAACAGCGCCGCCGCCCCCTGCCCCAGCACGATCTCGACCGAAGAGCGACCAAACAGGCTTTCGAATTCATCCAGCCCCGGCCCGTCGTTCAGATCGCCCAAGACCATTATGGGCCGTTCCGCCGCCAAATGCATGTCGATCCGCCGCCTCAGCCAGATCGCCTGTGCCAATTGCTTGCGCCGGTTGGCAATGGCGATGCGCAGCACATCGGCCTCGGACTTGGCCCCATGGGGCGCTTTGGATTTGAGATGCGCGCCGATCATCTGGAAGGTGAAACCGGCCTGCGTGGTCACCTCCAACTCCAAGGGCGGTTTGGAAAAGACCACCGCGTCTTCGGTGGCATCCACATCAAGGTCGATCCGCAGCGTCTGGTCAAAGCGCGGGGCATTGGTGGCACCCTGAGGTACATGGCGGGCGCTGAGCTTGTCGGGATCATAGAGCAGCGCGATCTCATGCTCAGTGTCGTTGGAAAACCCCATGACAGCGGCCCGCGTGCGCAGGGAAAACCGCGCGGCGAAACGCTCAAGCGCCGCCACGGTGGATTGCCGCCGCCCGTGGTTCGGCGCTTCGATCACCATGACCGCATCGGCATCCAGCGCCCTGAACACGTGGCCCAAAGCTGCCGTCTGCTGCGCACGGGTCACCCCGTGCCGCCCGGCCCAAGCGTCATCGTCGTAAAGCCGGTTGTCATCGTCAAAAAGGCTCGCGAACCACTCAACATTGTAGGTCGCGATGCGCATCAAGCGTGTTTGCCCGAGAGCGTTTCCCATGCGCGGTTGATGTCGATCATGCGTTTCTCGGCCATCTTAATCGCCTCTTGCGGCAGGCCGCGCGCCACCAGCGCGTCGGGATGGTTCTCGCGCACCAGCCGCCGCCACGCGCGGCGGGCCTCTTCCAACGTCGCATTGGGGCCGATGCCCAGAACCGTGCGCGGCAGGGGCGAGCTATCGGGCACGAAACGCGCTTTGAGCGAGGCGAAAGCCTCTTCATCCATGCCGAAAATCGCGGCCACATCCTCAAGAAAGGCGTTTTCGTTGGGGTGGTAGATGCCATCGGCCATCGCGATGTGAAACAGCCCCTCCATTAGGTCATGCAGGGTCTGGGGCTGGTCGCTGAACATCCGCGCGATGCGGCGGGCGTAATCCTCGAAACCGGTCACGTCTTGGCGGGCAAGGTTAAAGACCCGCGCCGCCCCCTCCTGATCCGCTTCGGCGATCTGGAACACTTCGCGAAAGGCGGTCACCTCATCGCGGGTCACCAGCCCATCGGCCTTGGCCATTTTGGCGCCAAGCGCGATCACCGCGATGGTAAAGGCGACCGAGCGCTCAGGCGGGCTGCGCAGCCGGTCAAAGACAGCCGACAGCCCCTCGCCCGCGGTGAGGGCTGACAGAGCTTCGGAGATGCGCGTCCAGATCGACATGGGCTGACCCTTTGGTATTCGGCCCCCAGCTTAACCGCTGGCATCGGGGAAGTCAGGATGCTGTCAGCGTTTTTTGCATTAAGATGAGATCGAGCCATCGCCCATGTTTACGCCCCACCTCGGGCATCCGCCCGACCTGCGCAAAGCCCAGTCTTTCATGGAACGTCACTGCGCCGGGATTGGCGCTGCTGATCGCGGCGACCATGGTGTGACGGCCCTGCGCCGCTGCCGCCTCTATGGCCTGTGTCATCAGGTCGCGGCCCAGCCCCCGCCCCTGCGCCGCCTCGGACAGAACGATGCTATGCTCCACCGTCGCGGCATAGCCCGGCCCGCCCCGAAAGCTGCCATAGGTGACAAAGCCCAGCACCGCGCCCTCCCCTTCGGCCACCCAAAAGGCACCGGCGCGGGCAGCGATCAGCGCCGCGATCTCCACCGGTGTCTTTTCGTCGGTGGTGAAGGTCGACAGGCTGTCGCGGATCATGCCGTTCCACAGCGCCGCCACGGCGGCGGCATCCTGCGGCACGGCGGGGCGGATCACGCCGCCCTTCAGGGCGGCGCCTCCTTCCCCTTGCATCACTTCCGCGTCTCGCGGATCAGCTTTAGGATGTCCTGCGCGGCGGTTGGGATATTGGTGCCGGGTCCAAAGATCGCCTTCACGCCCGCGTCTTGCAGGAACTTATAGTCCTGCTGCGGAATCACCCCGCCGCAGATCACGAGGATATCCTCCGCCCCCGCATCCTTCAGCGCCTGAATGAGCTGAGGCGCCAAAGTCTTGTGCCCCGCCGCTTGGCTCGAGATGCCGATGACATGCACGTCGTTGTCCACGGCGTCCTGCGCGGCCTCCGCGGGCGTCTGGAACAGCGGGCCCACGTCCACGTCAAAGCCGATGTCGGCAAAGGCTGTGGCGATCACCTTGGCACCGCGGTCGTGGCCGTCCTGCCCCATCTTGACCACCAACATGCGCGGGCGGCGGCCCTCGGCCTCGGCGAATTCATCCACCGATTTCTGGATGTCGGCAAAGCCCGCGTCGCCCTCATAGGCCGCGCCGTAAACGCCCGAGAGCGTCTTGACCTCGGCCCGGTGCCGTCCGAATTCCTTTTCCATCGCCATGCTGATTTCCCCCACTGTGGCGCGTGCGCGCGCGGCCTCGACCGCGGCGTCGAGCAGGTTGCCGCCCTCGGCCGCCCGCCGTGTCAGTTCCGCCAAGGCGGCGGTGCAGGCCGCGTCATCCCGTTCGGCGCGGATGCGCTCCAGACGCGCCACCTGTCCTGCGCGCACCTTGACGTTGTCGACGTCGAGAATGTCGATCGGCTCTTCCTTGTCGCGGCGGTACTTGTTGACGCCCACGATCACTTCGGTGCCGCGGTCGATGCCCGCCTGTCGCTGCGCCGCGGCTTCCTCGATCCTGAGCTTGGGCATGCCCGAGGCCACCGCCTTGGTCATGCCGCCCATCTCCTCGACTTCCTCAATGAGCTTCCACGCCGCTTCGGCCAGATCGGCGGTCAGTTTCTCGACGTAGTAGGAGCCTGCCAGCGGGTCGACGACATTGGTGATGCCGGTCTCTTCTTGCAGGATCAGCTGGGTGTTGCGGGCAATGCGCGCGGAATGGTCGGTCGGCAGGCCGATGGCCTCGTCGAGCGAGTTGGTGTGCAGCGACTGGGTGCCGCCCAGCACCGCCGAGAGCGCCTCGTAAGCGGTGCGCACGACGTTGTTGTAGGGGTCCTGTTCGGCCAAGCTGACGCCGGAGGTCTGGCAGTGGGTACGCAGCATCGAGGACTTGGGGTTCTTAGGCTCGAACTCCTCCATCACCCGCGACCACAAGAGACGCGCGGCGCGCAGCTTGGCGGCCTCCATGAAGAAGTTCATGCCAATGGCGAAGAAAAACGACAGCCGCGGCGCGAAGCGGTCCACGTCCATACCCGCCGCAATCGCCGTGCGCACATATTCGCGCCCGTCGGCGATGGTGAAGGCCAGCTCCTGCACGAGGTTCGCACCCGCCTCCTGCATGTGATAGCCCGAGATCGAGATCGAGTTGAACTTGGGCATGTGGTCCGAGGTATATTCGATGATGTCCCCGATGATCCGCATCGACGGCTCCGGCGGGTAGACATAGGTGTTGCGCACCATGAATTCCTTGAGGATGTCGTTCTGGATCGTGCCCGAGAGTTTGGCCCGATCATGGCCCTGCTCTTCGCCCGCGACGATGAAATTGGCGAGGATCGGGATCACCGCGCCGTTCATCGTCATGGAGACCGAGACCTGATCGAGCGGGATGCCGTCGAAGAGGATTTTCATGTCCTCGACGCTGTCGATGGCCACGCCCGCCTTGCCGACATCGCCCTCCACGCGCGGGTGGTCACTGTCATAGCCGCGGTGCGTCGCCAGATCAAAAGCAACGGAGACGCCCTGCTGGCCTGCGGCCAAGGCACGGCGGTAGAAGGCGTTGGATTCCTCGGCGGTGGAGAAACCCGCATATTGCCGGATCGTCCAAGGGCGGCCCGCGTACATCGTCGCCTTCACGCCCCGCGTAAACGGCGCTTCGCCGGGGATGCTGCCCAGATGCTCCAGCCCGTCCACGTCGTCGGCGGTATAGAGCGGTTGTACGTCGATCCCCTCCAACGTCTTCCACGTCAGATCATCAAGGCTGCGTCCGCGCAATTCGCCTGTGGCCAGATCACGCCAACGCGCCTTCGCGTCCTTTTGGTCGGATGTCATATGCTTGTCCTTCTCCCTTAGCGCCCGGCGGCAGGCATCGGCCTGCGCAACTGTGGCGGCTGAATTGTCAAAGGCCGCGCCCCTAGGGGGATAAATACCCCCTGCGGCGCTTTGCCCTTCGCAAACTGGCACAGGCCCCCTATATTTGAGGGGACAGGAGCCTTGATGAAACGTTTGATCTCACTAGTTTTTGCAGGATTGATGACCACGGCGCCCATGGCCCAAGGGGCGGATGCCCCGGTGGAGGATCCGTTGTTCCTGCCTGCCGATATGGCCGATCTCAGCACCTTCCAATGGACCAAACGGCCCGTGCTGGTCTTTGCCAATTCCGAGAATGATCCCGCCTTTGTCGCGCAAATGGAATACCTCCGCGAGCGTGAGGATGAGTTGCGCCTGCGCGATGTCGTCGTGCTGACCGATACCGACCCCGCCGCGCAGAGCCCGCTGCGGCTGCGGATGCGCCCGCGTGGTTTCATGCTGGTGCTGGTCGACAAGGAAGGCCAGATCGAGCTGCGCAAACCCTTCCCTTGGGACGTGCGCGAGATCACCCGCAGCATCGACAAGATGCCGCTCAGGCAGCGGGAGATCAGAGAGGCGAAGGAGCGCGGCGTCAACCACTGATGCCCCGCGCCCTGCCCGCCCTGATCGCCCGCGCGTCGCACCCTATTCGAACTCCATGATCACATCGTCCACCGCAAGGCTGTCGCCCGCACCGGCGTTGACCTTGCTGACGACGCCCTTCTTCTCAGCGCGCAGGATGTTTTCCATCTTCATCGCCTCGATGGTGCAGAGCGCTTGACCCTCTTGAACCTCGTCGCCGACTTCGACGTCGAGCTTCACCACCAGACCCGGCATCGGGCAGAGCAGCATCTTCGACGTGTCAGGCGGCAGCTTTTCGGGCATCAGGGCCGCCAGTTCCGCCTGACGCGGCGTGCGGACATGGACCTTCAGATCCGCGCCGCGGGTGCGGATGCGGAAGCCGCCGGAGATTTTGCCGACTTTCAGCACCAGAGGCGCGCCATCGACGGTCATCTCGGCCAGCTGGTCGCCCGGGGTCCAATCACCGCTGACCCGCATTTCGCTGCCGTCAGAGAAAGCCACCGTCGCCCCTTCGGGATCGGCCTTGGTGACCACATCAAAGTTCTCACCCTGAAGCTTCACGTTCCAGTCGCTGCCGACTTTGCGCTCGTGGTTGTCCATCCGGCCCGAAACGCGGGCGCGGCGGATTTCGCCAACGCGGTGCATGGCGGCACAGGCGGCGGCGATGCGGCGCAGCTCGCTCTCCGGCAGGGACACGCCTTCGAAACCATCGGGATATTCCTCGGCGATGAAGGCGGTGGTCATCTCGCCCGAGACGAACTTGGGGTGATCCATCACCGCGCTGAGGAACGGCAGGTTGTGGCCGATGCCCTCGACCTCGAAACTGTCGAGCGCCACGCGCATCTTCTCGATCGCCTCGGCGCGCGTCGGCGCCCATGTGCAGAGCTTGGCGATCATCGGGTCGTAATACATCGAGATCTCGCCGCCCTCGTAGACGCCGGTGTCGTTGCGCACGGCCATGTCGCCCGCGGGCGCGTCGCCCTGCCATGTGCCCTGCTCCAGAAGCGGCCCCGCGGCCACCTCCTGCGGCGGGCGGTAGCGGGTCAGACGGCCGATGGAGGGCAGGAAGCCGCGGTAGGGGTCTTCGGCGTAAAGCCGGTTCTCAATGGCCCAGCCGGTCAGGGTCACGTCGTCTTGGGTGATCGACAGCTTTTCGCCGTTGGCCACGCGGATCATCTGCTCAACCAGATCGACGCCCGTGATCAGCTCGGTCACCGGGTGTTCCACCTGCAGGCGGGTGTTCATTTCGAGGAAGTAGAAATTCTTGTCGCCGTCGACGATGAATTCCACGGTGCCCGCGCTGGTGTAGCCCACGGCCTGCGCCAATGCGACGGCCTGTTCGCCCATGGCCCGGCGGGTCTCTTCGTCAAGGAAGGGGCTCGGCGCCTCTTCGACCACCTTTTGGTTGCGGCGCTGGATCGAGCATTCGCGCTCGCCCAGATAGATGCCGTTGCCGTGACTGTCGCAAAGGACCTGAATCTCAATGTGGCGCGGCTGCGTCACGAATTTCTCAATGAAGATACGGTCATCGCCGAAGGAATTCGCGGCCTCGTTCTTGGACGATTGGAAACCCTCGCGTGCTTCCTCGTCGTTCCAAGCGATCCGCATGCCCTTGCCACCACCGCCAGCGGAGGCTTTGAGCATCACCGGGTAGCCGATCTCATTGGAGATCTTCACCGCTTCCTCGGCGTCTTCGATCAGCCCCATGTAGCCCGGCACGGTCGAAACCCCGGCCTCTTTGGCGATCTTCTTGGAGGTGATCTTGTCGCCCATCTTCTCGATGGCCCCTTTCGGCGGGCCGACGAAGGCCACGCCAGCGGCCTCCAACGCTTCGGCGAACTTGCTGTTTTCGCTCAAGAAACCATAGCCGGGATGCACCGCCTGCGCGCCCGATTGCTTGATCGCCTCCATCACCTTGTCGATGACGATATAGGACTGGTTCGCCGGGGGCGGGCCGATGTGAATGGCCTCATCCGCCATTTCCACATGCAGCGCCTGCGCGTCTGCATCGGAATAGATCGCCACGGTGGTCAGGCCCATTTTCTTCGCGGTCTTGATCACGCGGCAGGCGATTTCGCCCCGGTTGGCAATGAGGATCTTGTCAAACATCAGCAGTTCCTTTGACGGTGACAGGCCACGCAAAATGCCGCGTCAGCCGGGGCTGCGCGGGTGCCTGTAGGGGTAAAGATGAAAGGGAGGCCGCCCTGCCCGCGCGGATGGCGGGCAAAGCGGCTATTGTAGCTGGATCAGTTACATTTTCCGGGATTGAGCTGGCAATAACCGACGTTGGCTGCAGCGCCGATTGCTGCGCCCTGCGCCAGCGACCCGCCTGTGACGGCTGCCGCACCTGCGCCGACGGCTGCGCCGCCCAGACCCTGCTCGCCGATGTTGTCACCGCATGCGGCCAGACCGGCTGTCGCGCCAAGCGCGAGAATGATGTTACGAATGGACATGTGCCTGTTCCTTCACTGCTATCTACTATCCGACCAACGCCCTGCCGTTTGACAAGTTCCCGGTCGGTTTTTCGGTCTGCTGCCCTGGGGCGCGAAAACCACCCTTTCGAAAAGTCGGGCAGCCCCGCGCAAGCGCGCGACTGCCCGATAGGGGAAGGGGTATGATCTTCATGTCCGGCGGCACGAAGGACAAATGATGTGCTGCCAGCCATGGCAAGTCTGGCCCAAGCCCGCAGCGGCGCCAAGCCTGCGCCAGTCCCGAACGGAACTTCGGCAAAGCCATGCTGATCTGTGAACAGGCGCGGCGACATCATGCCGATCAATCCTCGAAAGCTTCGGGAAAGGCGGCGCGGGCGGCGGCCACGTCGAGCACCAACAGCGCTTCGTAATCGGCAGGATCGAAAGGATCGGTCGCAGGCAGAACCTCACGGCCAAAGAGCCATGACAGACGGCCCGCATCCAGATTGCCCCGCTCGAAAGGATGTTCGCCAAAGGCTTCCCAAAGGGCTTTGACAAAGGCGGTATCGGCGCGGCGGTCCGGAGCGCGGCGGTCGGGGCGACGCTCACGCCGGGTGATGGGCGTGACCCCTTTCGGGTTCGGGCGGCGAATTGTGAATTGGAAATCGGTGCCGGGCAGACGCCCGGGGAACCCGCGGTGTTTCAACATATAGGCGGGCATCAGACACCCCTCCCGGTTGCAGGGGTGGCTGGGATCAGGGCAGGCGCAAACGCCTGCCCTGCAACGGCATTACTTGTACTTGCCGGTGTAGACGGGCTCAACCGAGATGGGCTCGGGCTCGACCACAACGTACTCTTCTTCTTGCTGCGCGCAGGCCGAAACCGCTGCGACGAAACCGATAGCTGCCAGCAACTTGATGCTCTTGGACATGTATATCTCCTATTAATGTTAAATGAACCTGACACGACAACACGCCGGCCAAGCCCGGGTTCTGAGGTAAGGGATACGTGGGTATTCCTTGACCGCATCATATGCGATTCACATGGCAATGGATACGGTTGCAAGTGCAATCGGTCACGTTGTGACTCCAAAGCATCATTCCAATCCGAGGATCGGCGGATTCTTGCAAGATATTGCCTGCGCATCACAAACCCTCCCAAATGCAGGTGTCATCCTGCGCCCGGAAAGCTTCGAAATACTGGGTCGCCTCGGGGTCGGCCGCGCCGAATTCCACCGGACGGTCAGCGAGGGAGACGACGATCACCTGCCCCGCCAGCGCATGTTCAGTCATGTAAGTAAGGGCGACGACCGCGCAGAGATGCTCCATATCCGACGCGGCGCGGTCATAGGCGATGGCACCCGGCCCTTTGGCAATCTGCGGCGCGATAAAGCGGAAGCGAAGCCAAGTTTCACCGCCGAGCTCCTCGACCAAGACCTCTTGCAGGTCAACAACTTGCCCAGAGGGGAGATCTATGGCCCGCGCGGGGCCTGCAAGCCCGACCGCCAGCAGGACTGGCAGCCAAGCCCGGCGCAGAAGAGCGCCTAGTGGTTGCGCAGCGCGTCGATCAGCGCGTCCTTGTCCATGTCCGAGCGCCCTTCGATCCCGAGCTCCTGCGCCCGGTCGTAGAGATCGTCCTTGGTCCAATCCTCGTAGGGCGGCTGTTTGCCCCCCTTCTTGCCGGGGTGCTGGCTGTCGTTGGCCTGCGCATTGGCGATCCGGGCGGCTTTCTCCTTGCTCGCCCCATCTTCGCGCAGGGACTTGTAGGTCTCTTCGTCCTTGATGGATGAATTCGGCATGATCCGGTCCTCCTTTGCAAGGAAAACCACCCAGCCCGCCGAGGGTTCCGCGCGCGGCCCTCGTGGGATCGGTATTTGAGAAAGGATGAAGCTGCATGATGGCGCTCAGAGCGGGATGTTGTCGTGTTTCTTCCACGGGGTCTGCACTTTCTTGTTGCGCAGAGAGGCGAAGGCGCGGGCGACCCGTTTGCGGGTGCTGCGCGGCTGGATCACCTCGTCGATGAAGCCACGTTCGGCGGCGACGAAGGGATTGGCGAAACGATCCTCGTAATCCTTGGTATGTTTGGCGATCTTTTCGGGGTCGTTCAGATCCTTGCGGTGAATGATCTCGGTTGCGCCTTTGGCGCCCATCACGGCGACTTCGGCGGTGGGCCAAGCGTAGTTGAAATCCGAGCGCAGGTGTTTCGAGGCCATCACGTCATAGGCGCCGCCATAGGCTTTGCGCGTGATGACGGTGACCATCGGCACCGTCGCCTCGCCATAGGCGAAGAGCAGTTTCGCGCCGTGTTTGATGACACCGCCGAATTCCTGACCGGTGCCGGGCAGGAAGCCGGGGACGTCCACCAACGTGAGGATCGGGATCTCGAAGGCATCGCAGAAGCGCACGAAACGCGCCGCTTTGCGCGAACTGTCGATGTCGAGGCAGCCGGCCAGCACCATCGGCTGGTTGGCCACCACGCCAACGGTACGCCCCTCAAGACGGATGAAACCGGTGATGATGTTCTTGGCGAATTCCTCTTGGATTTCGTAAAAGTCGCCCTCATCCGCCAGTTTGAGGATCAATTCCTTCATGTCATAGGGGGTGTTGGCGTTCGACGGTACCAGCGTGTCGAGCGAGGGCTCAATCCGATTGGGATCATCGAAGAAGGGGCGGACCGGCGGTTTTTCGCGGTTGTTGGCGGGCAGCAGATCGACGAGGCGGCGCACCTCGGCCAATGCCTCGACATCGTTCTCGAAGGCCGCGTCGGCGACGGAGGATTTGCGCGTGTGGGTCGTGGCGCCGCCCAGCTCTTCGGCGGTGACGACTTCGTTGGTGACGGTTTTCACCACATCCGGGCCGGTGACGAACATATAGGAGCTGTCTTTGACCATGAAGATGAAGTCGGTCATCGCGGGCGAATAGACTGCCCCGCCCGCGCAGGGGCCCATGATGACGCTGATCTGGGGGATCACGCCGGAGGCTTCGATGTTGCGCTGGAAGACCTCGGCGTAGCCTGCGAGGCTCGCCACGCCTTCTTGGATCCGCGCGCCGCCGGAATCGTTGATGCCGATCACCGGGGCGCCGTTTTGCACTGCCATGTCCATGATTTTGCAGATTTTCTGGGCATGGGTTTCCGAGAGCGAGCCGCCGAAGACGGTGAAATCCTGACTAAAGACATAGACGAGGCGGCCGTTGATCGTGCCCCAACCGGTGACCACGCCATCGCCTGCGGGCTTTTGATCTTGCATACCGAAATCGGTGCAGCGGTGGGTGACGAACATGTCGAATTCCTCGAAGGAGCCTTCGTCAAGCAGCAGATCGACCCGCTCCCGCGCGGTGAGCTTGCCGCGGCCGTGCTGCGCATCGATCCGTGCCTGACCGCCGCCCAAACGCGCATCTTCGCGACGCCGCTCCAGTTGTTCGAGAATGTCTTTCATGACGCACCCCTATTGTGATTTCGACCAGTCTACCGGACGAGCGCAACTGACCAAAGCGCAATTTTGCAAATTTGCAAAATCAATACAGGCGTGATGAAGCAAAATGAAAAGTTGCAAAACAATCTAGTTAACATGGACATTTCCCATACCCGCGACTACTTGCATTTGCATGAGCGATATCCCCCGGGTCCGGTATTTAGACCGGACGACTCCGCCCCATATTTCAACGCTGATCCTGCTGGCCGGGCTTTCGGCCATGGTCATGAACATCTTCCTGCCCAGCCTGCCGAAGATGGCAGAGCATTTCGGCACGGATTATGCGGTGATCCAGCTTTCTGTGCCGCTCTACCTGTTTTTCAGTGGGATACTGCAGATTTTCATCGGGCCAATTTCGGACAACCTCGGGCGGCGGCGGGTGATGCTTTGGGGCTTGGGCATCTTCTTCGTGGCCACGGTCGGCTGTCTGCTGGCGCCGAACATCGCCGTGTTTCTGGTATTTCGTATGGCGCAGGCCGTGATCGCCACGGGCATGGTGCTGAGCCGCGCGGTGATCCGCGACCTTTATACCCAAGACGAATCCGCCTCCATGATCGGCTATGTCACCATGGGCATGGCGCTGGTGCCGATGATCAGCCCCGCCTTGGGCGGTTTGCTGGAGCAGGGTTTCGGCTGGCAGGCATCCTTCTGGGCGATGCTGATCCTTGGCGGGCTGGTCTTTTGGGTGGCTTGGGCGGATTTGGGCGAGACCGCCCGGGCCAGCGGCAAATCGCTGCGCCAGCAGTTCGGCGAATACCCCGAGTTGCTCCGCTCGCCGCGGTTTTGGGGCTATGCTCTGGCCACGGGTTTTTGCTCGGGCGCCTTCTTTGCCTATCTCGGCGGCGCGCCCTTCGTGGGCACCGTGGTCTTCGGGATGGAGCCTGCGGTGCTGGGCCTCTATTTCGGCGCGCCCGCGATTGGCTATTTCATCGGCAACTTCGTCACCGCGCGGACCGCGACCCGTTTCGGCGTCAATACGCTGGTGCTTTGGGGCTGCATCTCCAATGCCGTGGGTGGTACGGTGTCGCTGCTGATCTTCCTTGCGGGCTACGGCTCTCCACTCAGCTTTTTCGGGCTGATGACGCTGGTGGGGCTGGGCAACGGGCTCTGCATTCCCAATGCCACCGCCGGGATGCTGTCGGTGCGCCCGCATCTGGCGGGCACGGCCTCCGGGCTGGGCGGGGCAATCATGATTGTCGGCGGCGCGGCTTTGAGCGCGCTGGCGGGCGCCCTGCTCACCCCTGAAACCGGAGCCTATCCGCTGTTGTGGCTCATGCTGCTGACGGCCATCGCCTCGGTCGCCTCCATCTGGGTGGTGATCCGGCGTGAGAAGGCTTTGGGCCTCTAGGCCTACGCTCCCCGCACTTGTGACCCCGGCTTTGCAAAGCTAGGCTGCACCTAACTGCAAAGTTGCAAAGGTGCGCGGATGGCGATCCAGAAACTCTATGCCGGTGTGAAACTGCGTGAGACCCGCACCCGCGCGGGGCTGACGCAAAAAGACTTCGCCGCCCGGCTGGGCGTCTCCTTGCCCTATCTCAACCAGATGGAGAACAACAACCGGCCCGTCAGCACCAATGTGGTGCTCGCCTTGGCGTCGGAATTCAGGCTGGATGTGACCGAGCTTTCCAGCGGCGATGGGGAGCGGTTGGTGAGCGATCTGCGCGAGGCGCTGGCCGATCCGATTTTCGCCGGAAAGGCACCCCCGGTGGCCGATCTGCGCCTTACCGCCTCCAACGCGCCGGGGCTGGCACATGCCTTCCTCGCGCTGCATCAAAGCTACCGACAGGTGCATGAACGGCTGGCCTCGCTGGACGAAGCCCTGGGCCGTGAGGATGCCCGCGCGATGCCCTCCCCTTGGGAAGAGGTGCGGGACTTCTTTCACTATTGCGACAATTACATCGATGCTGTCGACCGTGCATCAGAGCATTTCGCGACCCGCGAAGGCAGTGGCAGTGATACGCGGGCGACCGCGGCGCGTGCGCTTGAAAGCGCCGGGGTGCGCGTGGTTTTTGAGGATGACGACCGGCTGCGCGCCTATGATCCCGCGCGCAGGGTGCTGCATCTATCGGCCCGTGCAGCGCCTGAGACGCAGACCTTTCAGATGTTGTTGCAGGTGGCGCTGACCCAGCAGGATGCGCTGCTGGAGGCGACGCTGGACCTTGCCCGCTTCCACAGCGCCGCGGCGCGGGATATCGCAAAGATTGGGCTGGCCAATTATTTCGCCGGGGCGGCCCTGTTGCCCTATGGGCGGTTTTTGCAAAAGGCGCAGGACTGCCGCCATGATCTGGAGGTGCTGGCCGGGCATTTCGGTGCCTCGATCGAGCAGGTGGCGCATCGGCTGTCGACGATGCAGCGCCCCGGCGCGAAGGGGGTGCCCTTCTTCTTCGTCCGGGTCGATCAGGCAGGCACGATCACCAAACGCCATTCCGCGACCCGACTGCAATTCGCGCGTTTCGGCGGCGCCTGCCCGCTTTGGAACGTCCACCGCGCCTTTGAGACGCCGGGGCGGTTCCTGCGGCAGCTGGCCGAGACGCCGGATGGGGTGCGCTATATCAGTTTGGCGCGGGACATCTCGAAACCGGCGGGGCGGTTTGGCGCGCCGGTGCGGCGCTACGCGATCTCACTCGGCTGCGAGGTGCGCCATGCGCCCGCGCTGGTCTATGCCGATGGGATGGATGTCACCCGCAGCGATGCCTTTGAACCGATAGGCATTTCCTGCCGGATTTGCGAGCGCCGGGACTGCCATCAACGCTCCGTCCCGCCGCTAGAGCGGCAGTTGGTGGTCGACCCGCATCTGCGCGACACCCTGCCCTACCAGGTGGAGTGATCAGCGCCGCGCGCGCCGCCACCCCGCGCCGCGCGCCTCGGCTTCGGAGCAGAACCAACGCTCGCCCTTGCGGGCGCTGATGCGGGTGCGGCTGTAAAATTCCTGCCCCGGCATATGGTAAATCTTGACACCCTTGGCGCTGATATTGCCTTTGATCTGGCAGCTCCCCTCGGGCCGGGCAGGCTCGGACCCGCTGCGGCGGGTCACGCGGTAGCGGGCGGGGGAAACCGTCTTGAACCCGTGAATCCCACGGCCTGCGACAAAGGCGGCTTTCTCATCCAGATCATAGTCCATCGAATATTTCCGATAGGCAAAGGCCAGCCCGTCACGCACCAGCGCCTGCCCCACGTCAACGTTGCCCACATGGCAGCGGGCGACGATGCGATCATAGCGGTCGCGGTCTAGTGCCTCACAATGCGCGTTGGCCCCTTGGTATCTGTCGCGCACCTCCCTCGTTGTCCAATCTCCGCAGGCCCAAGCCTGCCCGCCCTCGGTCTCGCAGGTCTGGCTGGATTCGAGCGCATCGATGCCGTGTAAGCGGATGCGCGTACCGCCGAGATCGAAAGTATCCCCGTCGATCACGCGAACCACGCCCGAGACGGTCTGCGCCCCCGCCGATCCAGTTGCGAGGCTCAGTGTCAGACTGAGGGCGAAAAGTGAACAAATCCTTAACATGAGGCAGGTATGACGCCCCGCCCCGCGGCCTTCAAGACAGGATGTTAAGGCAGGTTAACGATCAACGCTGCGCCACCTGCCAGTTCGGATGCACCCAAGGTTCGTCATTCGCGCGCGGCAGCGGATCGCGGCCCAAAAGCAGGTCTGAGACCTTTTCACCGACCATGATTGAGGGCGCGTTGAGGTTGCCGTTGGTGATCCGCGGGAAGATCGAACTGTCGGCCACGCGCAGCCCCTCGACCCCGATCACCCGTGCTTGCGGATCGACAACGGCGTTCGGATCGTCCGCCGCCCCCATACGGCAGGTGCCGCAGGGGTGATAGGCGCTCTCGGCGTGTTCGGCGATGAAGGCGTCAAGCTCTGCATCCGATTGCAACGCTTCTCCGGGCTGGATCTCGTGTTTGACGAAGGGCTTGAAGGCATCCTGCGCGAAGATCTCCCGCGTGAGGCGGATACAGGTGCGGAACTCCTCCCAATCGTCGGGATGGGACATGTAGTTGAAGCGGATGCGCGGTGCCTCGGCAGGGTCGGCGGAGCGCAGGGTGATCTCGCCCCGCGACTTCGAGCGCATCGGCCCCGTGTGCGCCTGAAAGCCATGCCCCTCGGCCGCCGCCTGCCCGTCGTAGCGCACGGCAATGGGCAGGAAATGATATTGAATATCAGGGTATTCCACGCCGGGCTTCGAGCGGATGAAGGCCGCAGATTCGAACTGGTTCGAGGCGCCCATGCCGGTCTTGGTAAAGAGCCATTGCGCGCCGATGACGGCCTTCGACAAGAGGTTCCAGTGCTTGTAGAGCGTGATCGGCTGCCGCGAGGCCATCTGGATGTAAAGCTCCAGATGGTCCTGCAGGTTCTGCCCAACGCCGGGGCGGTTAGCCAGCACCTCGATCCCGTGTTCGGCCAGATGCGCGGCGGGGCCGATCCCCGAAAGCATCAGCAGTTTGGGCGAGTTGATCGACGAGGCCGCCAGCACCACCTCGCGGCTGGCGCGAATCACCTCCGTCGCGCGGCCACGCTTGACCTCGACACCCACAGCACGGCCCTCTTCGATCACCACGCGCTGCGCCAACGCGCGGATCAGGGTGACGTTGCCGGTCTTCTGCGCCGGGCGCAGATAGGCATTGGCCGCCGACCAGCGCCGCCCGTTCCAGACGGTCTGCTCCATCGGGCCGAAACCCTCTTGCTGCTCGCCGTTGTAGTCATGGGTTACCGGGTAGCCGGCCTGCGCCCCGGCCTGCACGAAGGCGTCGAATAGCGGGTTCTCGCGCGGGCCGCGGCTGACGTGCAGCGGGCCGTCCTTGCCGCGCCATGCCGCATCGCCGCCATGGCCGTTTTCGTGCCATGTCTCCATGCGCTTGTAGTAGGGCAGCACATCCGAGTAGGACCAGCCCCGCGCGCCGGACTCTTCCCAATGGTCGAAGTCCTTGGCGTGGCCGCGCACATAGACCATACCGTTGATCGACGACGAGCCGCCGATCACCTTGCCGCGCGGGCAGACCAATTCGCGGTTGTTCAAATGCGGCTCGGGCTCGGATTTATAGCCCCAGTCGTAGCGCGGCATGTTCATCGGGTAGCTGAGCGCCGCGGGCATCTGGATGAAAGGCCCCGCATCGCTGCCGCCGTGTTCGATCACGATGACCTTCCGGCCCGCCTCGGCCAGACGGTAAGCCATGGCGCAGCCCGCGGAGCCCGCGCCGACGATGACAAATTCAGCTTCCATAGCTCTTCCTTTCGTGATTCCCCGCCGGGTCAAGGATGCGCAGCACCGCGCGCAGGCGCGGCTTGTCCTTGAGGCGGTGGGGAATCGCTCCCCAGAATTGACGAGGTGACTTGAGGATCAGGCTGATCCCTCAAGCACCTCTCAGCAAATTTACCCCCTTAGAAGGGCGCCTCGACATCGCCCATGCGCACGTAAACCGACTTCACTTGGCTGTAGTGCTCGATCGCCGCCTTGGCGTTCTCGCGGCCGACACCGGAGTTCTTCATGCCGCCAAAGGGCGCTTCGACCGGCGCGTCGTTGTAGCTGTTGATGTAGCAGGTCCCGGCCTCGAACCCCGCCGCCACGCGGTGCGCGCGGGCAAGGTCGCGGGTGAAGACACCGGCGGCGAGGCCGAACTCGGTGGCGTTGGCGCGGGCCATGACCTCAGCCTCATCCTCGAAGTCGAGCACCGCCATGACGGGGCCGAAGATCTCTTCGCGGGCGATGATCATGTCGTCGGTCACATCGGCAAAGACGGTCGGCTGCATGTAGAAGCCCTCACGCTCGATCCGCGCGCCGCCATAGACCAGCCGCGCGCCCTCGGCCCTGCCCTTCTCGACGTAGTCCAGCGCGATCTGCATCTGCCGCTCGCTGACCATCGGGCCGAAGCTGGTGTCGGGGTCCATCGGGTCACCGATCACGGCGTTGCCCAACCGCTCAGACAGCCGCGCAAGAAACGCCTCTTTGATGTCGCGGTGCACAAAGACCCGCGTGCCGTTCGAGCAGATCTGGCCGGAGCTGTAGAAGTTGCCCAGGATCGCGCCGCCGACAGCATTGTCGATATCCGCATCCTCGAAGACGATCAGGGGCGACTTGCCGCCCAGTTCCATCGTCACATGTTTGATGCCCTCGGCAGCCGCGGCATAGACTTTGCGCCCCGTGGGCACCGAGCCGGTGAGCGAGACCTTGTCGACGCGGGCATCGGTGACCAGCGACTGGCCGACCTCTCCCATGCCCTGCACCACGTTGAAGAGCCCCGCGGGCAGCCCGGCCTCGATCAGAATCTCGGCGACCTTCAGGGCGCAGAGCGGCGTGGTCTCGGACGGTTTGAAGATCATCGCATTGCCGCAGGCCAGCGCGGGCGCGGCCTTCCAGCAGGCGATCTGGGTGGGGTAGTTCCATGCGCCGATGCCGACGCAGACGCCCAAAGGTTCGCGCCGGGTATAGACCCAGTCCTCGCCAAGCTGGATATGCTCGCCGGTCAGGCTGCCAGCGAGGCCGCCGAAATACTCCAGCGCGTCCGCGCCGCTGGTGGCATCGGCGACGGAGGTCTCCTGATAGGGTTTGCCGGTGTCTTGGGTTTCCAGCACCGACAGGTCGTGGTTGCGGTCGCGGATCATGTCGGCGGCGCGGCGCAGGATGCGGCCCCGCTCCGTGCCGCTCATCGCGCCCCATGCGGCCTGCGCGCGGCGGGCCGAGGCGATGGCCTGCTCCACGATCTGAGGCGTGGCGGCATAGACCGTGGCGATCTTTTCGCCCGTTGCCGGGTAGATCACCGGGATCGGCGTGCCATTGGTGTCTTCGACATAGGCGCCGTCGATAAAGTGGCTGGCGGTGGGTTGGGGATCATAGGACATCAAAGGGACTTTCTTGCCTGAGGCGAGGAGTGTTCAGAGAGGCGGAGCGCGGCGGTGCCGCCCGTCTCCGCGGTGTTCAACGGCCCGCTTTAAGCAGCAGGTCGAGTGTATAGAGCGCGCGGGTCATGGCCTCTGCCGCGCTGACGCCATCCGACAGCGCCGCGCGCAGGTAGAGCCCGTCGATCAGCGCCGCCAAGGTTTCAGCGTCGCCCTCGGGCTGGGGGCTGATCGGGCGCAGCGCATGTGTGAGGTTGGACCGCAACCGGCTTTGGTAAGCCGTCAGCAAGCGCCGGGTTTCGGGGTTGGTGCGGGCATGGGCGTAGAGTGTCATCCACGCGCTGATCGTGCCGGGGTGAAAGCCGGTATCATCGAAACTGGCCACGATGATCGCCGCCGCGCGGTCATGCGGCGTGCGGGCCGTGGCCAAACGTTCGCGCACCCCGGCGGCATATTCCGACAGGATATGCCGCATCGCCGCCAGAAAAATCTGGTTCTTGCCGCCGAAGTAATGATGCGCCAGCGCGCTCGACATGCCTGCCCGCTTGGCGATCTGGCTCACCGTCACATCCAGCGACTGGGCCTCGCCGATCTCGGCGATGGTGGCTTTGACCAGCGCAGAGCGGCGAATGGGTTCCATTCCGACTTTGGGCATTGGATTCGGATCCTTGGGGCAGTGTTGACCACCTCAGGATAGGGGAATCTTTATTGACTCGTCAATCAAGTACCGACCGACGGGGCGGAAGGTCAGAATTTCGTCGCATGCGAGGGGGGCGTGACCTGCCGTTTCAGCATCGCTTCGCGCCATGTAATAAAGGTGACCGAGCCTAGGATCACAGCGCCGCCCAGCACGACCCAAACGTCGACCGGCTCGGCGAAAACCACCACGCCGAGGATCGTGGCCCAGACCAATTGCAGGAACGTGACCGGCTGCGTCACCGTCACGGGCGCGGCGGCAAAGGCCAGTGTCATGGTAAAATGCCCCGCCGTGGCGAAAAAGGCGACCCCGGCGAGGATCAGCAGTTCCTGCGGTGTTGGCGTGATCCAGACGGCAAAGGCGAAGGGCGCCAGCCCGATGGTCACGAAGATCGACAGCATGGTCACGATCATCACCGGGCGCGCCTCATCCGCCAGCACCTTGGCCAAGAGGTAGGACCCGGCAAAGACCACCGCCGCCAGCAACATCGCCAAATGCCCGGTAGAGACTTCGCGAAAACCGGGCCGCAGGATGATCGCCGCCCCCGCGAGCCCCAGACAGACCGCCACGATGCGCCGCGCCGCCAGCTTCTCTCCCAGAAAGATCGCGGCACCCACGGTGACATAGATCGGCGCGAGGTAGTTCATCGCCGTCACCTCGGCGATGGGCAGGCGGGTCATGGCGTAGAACCACAGGATCACCCCGCCTGCGTGGCACAGGCCCCGCATGCCGAACAGCCCCCATTGCCGCCGGCTCACCGGTGTGGCCAGCAGCGACCGCAGGACCGGCAGAACAAAGACCAACCCCATGGCGTAGCGCAGGAAAGCGGCCTCGGCCGAAGGCAGCCGCGGCCCCATGTATTTCACCAGCGCGGTCACGCCTATGAAACAGGCCCCCGTCACCAACATCCAAAAGACCCCGACAAGCGGGCGGTTGGGCGGAGCGGGGATGTCGGGGGTGGTGGCGGGAGAGTGTGTCATGCCGCGACCCTTTCCCAAAGCGCTGCCAAGGGCAAGATGGGCGCGGCATTTTTATTCACATCGCAAGCAATTTGATGGCAATCGCCCACATGGTCACGGCGATGATGGCGTCCAAGACCTGCCAACTGCGTGGTCTGGCAAAGAGCGGCGCCAGAAGCCGCGCGCCATAGCCCAGTGAGAAGAAGAAGACGAAGCTTGCCAGCACCGCCCCGATGCCAAAGCTGAGCCGGTCGGGATATTGCGCCGAGATCGAGCCGAGCAGCACCAAGGTGTCGAGGTAGACATGCGGGTTCAGCCACGTCAGCGCCAGCAGCGTCAGGATCGCCTTGCGCAGGCTGCGGGTGGATTGCCCCTCGGCCTCCAGCGCCTCCCCGCCCTGCCATGCGGAAACCGCGTTGCGCCAGCCGTACCACAGCAGGAAGGCCGCGCCGCCATAGCGCATCAGCGGGCCGAACCACGGGGCCGCCTCGGCCAGCGCGCCAAAGCCTGCGACCCCCGACATGATCAACACCGCGTCCGAGGCAGCGCAGACCAGCACCACCGGCAGCACATGTTCGCGGCGCAGCCCTTGGCGCAAGACAAAGGCGTTCTGCGCCCCGATGGCCATGATGAGGGTGAGGCTGAGGGCGAAGCCGGGAAGGAGTGAGGTGAACATCAAAAGCGTCCTATAACATGGATTGCCTTTGCCTAGCCCGGCGGTTCAGATTACTCAAATTCAATAGTCTACGTTAGGATTAGCAAATCTTATGCAGCTCGACAGCGCGCAGCTAACCGCATTGGCCCATATCCTGCGGCTCGGCAGTTTTGATGCCGCGGCGGCGGTGCTGGGGGTGACCCCCTCGGCAATCTCGCAACGGGTGAAAGCGCTGGAGGATCGTGTGGGGGCCACCCTCGTTCTGCGCGGCCAGCCCTGCACCGGCACCCCCATGGGCCAGCGTCTTGCCAAACATGCGGAGGATGTGGCCCTGCTCGAAGCGCAGGCGCTTGGCGCGGGCGATGCCACCGCCCCGCCACGGCTGCGCCTTGCGGTGCCTGCGGATGTCTTGGCCACATGGCTGATCCCGGCGCTGGCGCAGGCGCCCGACATGCTTTTCGATCTGATGATCGACGACCAAGACACCTCTGCCGATTGGCTGCGTCGGGGGGAGGTCAGCGCGGCGGTGACGGCGCAAGCCCGCGCGGCACCGGGCTGCGACGTGCTGCCCTTGGGGGCGCTGCGCTATCATGCCACCGCCAGCCCCGCCTATCGCGAGACCTGGTTTGCCGAGGGCGTCACGACCGATGCACTGGCCCGCGCGCCGATGCTCACCTTCGATCATAAGGATCAACTGCAAGGGCGATGGCTGATGCGAAAGACCGGGCAGCGACTGACCCCGCCAAGCCACCATCTGCCCTCAAGCCACGGCTTTGTCGCGGCGGCGCGGCAAGGGCTGGGCTGGGGGATGAACCCCGCGCCGCTGGTGGCCGAGGATATGGCGGCGGGGCGGCTCGTGTCACTTGACGACGCGCTGCCGCTGGATGTGCCGCTTTTCTGGCAGGTGGCGCGGATCATGGCGCCCGCGCTGGCCCCGCTCACCGCCGCCATAAGGGCCGCGGCGCGCGAGGCGCTGGTGCAAATGCCGCGTTAAAGCTGCGACATAACCTCGTCTGAGGCCTCAAAGTTGGTGGTGACGCGCTGCACGTCGTCATCTTCCTCAAGCGCATCGATCAGCTTCATCAGCTTTTCCATGTTCTCAAGATCCATCTCGGTGGTGGTGGTCGGACGCCAGATCAGCTTGGTCGATTCCGACTCGCCCAGTTCGGCCTCCAGCGCGGTCGACACGTCGTTGAGATCGGTGTCGGCGCAATAGATCACATGGCCTTCTTCAGAGCTTTCCACGTCTTCGGCACCGGCTTCGATCGCGGCCATCATCACGGTGTCGGCGTCGCCGACGGAAGCGGGATAGATCACCTCGCCCTTGCGCTCGAACATGAAGCCGACCGAACCGGTCTCGCCCAGATTGCCGCCGTTCTTGGTGAAGGTCGAGCGCACGGTCGAAGCGGTGCGGTTGCGGTTGTCGGTCATCGCCTCAACGATCACCGCCACGCCATTGGGGCCATAGCCCTCATAGCGGATTTCCTCGTAATCCTCGCCCTCACCGCCAACGGCCTTCTTGATGGCGCGTTCGATGTTGTCCTTGGGCATGGACTGGCTCTTGGCCTCTTTCACGGCAAGGCGCAGGCGCGGGTTCTTGTCCGGGTCCGGGTCGCCCATCTTGGCCGCGATGGTGATTTCCTTGGAGAGTTTGGAAAACACCTTGGCGCGCAGCTTGTCCTGACGGCCCTTGCGATGCTGGATGTTTGCCCATTTGGAGTGACCGGCCATGAATACCTCGTTCTGGCAATGCGTTTGCGCCACTCTATATGCCAGCATCACCGCTGGAACAAGCCACCCGGCCTGTGCTTAGCTTTCCGCCAATGGGGCAACCACGTTAGACCGGATATATGACCACTGATCAGATCATCCTTTTCACCCTCTTCGGCGCGGTCTTTGGTCTGCTGCTTTGGGGGCGGTTTCGCTATGACATCGTGGCCTTCGGGGCGCTAATGCTCGGCGTGGTGCTGGGGGTGGTGCCCACGGAAAACGCCTTTGACGGTTTCGGCCATCCGGCCACGCTGATCGTGGCGCTGGTCTTGGTGGTTTCGGCTGGGTTGGTCCGCTCCGGCGCAGTGATGCTGATCACCCGTACATTGGTCGACAGTTCGCGCAGCTTGGGCGCGCATATCACCATGATGGGTGCCGTGGGCGGGGTGCTGTCGGCCTTTATGAACAACGTCGCCGCCTTGGCCCTGCTGATGCCGGTCGATATCCAGACCGCACGCAAAGCGGGCCGCGCGCCGGGGCTGAGCCTGATGCCACTCAGTTTCGCCACCATCCTTGGCGGCATGGCCACGCTGATCGGCACGCCGCCCAATATCATCATCGCTTCCATCCGGCAGGAATCCTTGGGCGCGCCTTTCAAGATGTTCGACTTCGCCCCCGTCGGTGGGCTGGCCGCCATCGCGGGGCTGATCTTTGTCGCGCTGATCGGCTGGCGGCTGATCCCCGCCCGCGAAGACGCGATGATCGAGGCTGAGGACATCGCCCAATATATCGCTGAGCTAACCGTACCCGAGGGCAACAAACAGATCGGCAAACGGCTGGCCGAGTTGCAAGAAGAGGCGCATCGCGCCGATGTGGCGATCTTGGGCCTGATGCGCGACGGCAAGCGGCGCTATGGCACGGCGCGCAACGTGGCGCTGCAAGCCGGAGACGCGATCGTGCTCGAGGCCACGCCCGACGCGCTGGACGAGTTCCGCAGCACGCTGAACCTCGCGCTGGCTGACCGGGACCGCGAAGACCTGCTGCTGGCCGATGGCGACGGGGTCGAGATTGTCGAGGTCGTAGTGACCGATGGCTCGCGGCTCAACGGGCGCACGGCGCAGGCGGTGGGCCTGTCGTGGCGGCAGCGCACGGTGCTGCTGGGCCTGTCGCGACAGGGCCGCAAGATCACCTCGCAACTGCGCACGACCGAGCTGAAACCCGGGGACATCCTGTTGCTGCTGGTCCCGCGCGACACGGTGGCCCATGTCACCGACTGGCTGGGCGTGCTGCCGCTGGCCGACCGGGGGCTCGCGGTGACGCAAGACAGCAAGACATGGCTCGCCATCGCGATGTTCGCGGGGGCCGTGGCGGCGGCCTCCTTCGGGCTGATCTACCTGCCCATCGCGCTTGGAATCGTCGTGGTCGGCTATGTGCTGGCCAAGATCGTGCCGCTGTCGGAACTCTATACCCATATCGAATGGCCGGTCATCGTTCTGTTAGGCTCCATGATCCCGCTTGGTGCTGCGCTCGAGACTTCGGGCGGGACCGAATTGATCGCGGGCGCGCTGGTGGGGCTGACCGAGGGGCTGCCCGCTTGGGTGGTCCTCACGGTGCTGATGGTGGTGACCATGTCGCTGTCGGATGTGCTCAACAACACCGCGACGACCATCGTCGCGGCCCCTGTGGGCATCCAGATGGCCCAATCGCTCGGCGTCTCCCCTGACCCGTTTCTGATGGCGGTCGCGGTGGCGGCCTCTTCGGCTTTCCTGACGCCGATTGGGCATAAGAACAACACGCTGATCCTCGGCCCCGGCGGCTATTCCTTTGGCGACTATTGGCGCATGGGGCTGCCGCTGGAGATCATCGTCGTCGCCGTGTCGATCCCCGCGATCCTGTTCTTCTGGCCGCTTTAATCGCCACCCCCGCGCGTCGGACTTGCCAGAGCATATTTGCCGCCCCTAGGCTGAGTGTCAGCTTTGGGGGGACAAATGGACATTCTGATCAACGTCGTACTGCCGCTGTCATTGGCGATCATCATGCTGTCGCTGGGCGTGGGCCTCACGGTCCCAGACTTCACCCGCGTGGCGAAATACCCGCGCGCTTTTGCCTTGGGCGCGCTTTGCCAAGTGGTGCTGGTGCCCGCTGCCGCATGGGCGGTGGCCATGGCCTTTGGCCTGCGCGGAGAGCTGGCCGTGGGGCTGATGATCCTCTCCTTCTGCCCGGGCGGCGTGACCTCGAATATGATCAGCAAATTCGCGCGGGGCGATGTGGCGCTGTCGGTGACTTTGACGGCAGTGGTCTCGCTTCTGAGCATCCTGACCGTGCCAGTCTTCACCGCCATCGCCGTGCGGCACTTCATGGGCGATGCCGCGCCGGATGTTTCGGTCGCCGCACTGGCGGTGGCGATGTTCGTGATCACCACCCTGCCCGTGGCGCTTGGGCTTGCCCTGCGCCACCTCGCCCCCGGCTTTGCCGCGCGGATCGAACCGGGCCTCTCCGCCCTCGCCGCGCTGCTCTTCGTGCTGATTGTCCTCGCCGCATTGGCCGGAAATTGGAGCGTTTTCACCGAGAACCTCGCCCGGCTTGGTCCCGCGCTCATTAGCATGAACGCGGCGCTGATGTTGCTGGGGCTGGGCATTGCCGCAGCGGCCGGGCTGGCGTGGCAGACGCGCAAGACGATCTCCATCGAAGTTGGCATCCAGAACGCGACGCTTGGCATCACCCTCGCCGGGTTGATCTCGGGCCAAGCGTCGGGGTTCAGCGCCTATGCCCTGCCCTCGGCGGTCTATGGCATCACGATGTATCTGGTGGCCCTGCCCTTCGTCCTTTGGATGCGCGGACGCTGAGAGGGCGACGCCCGCCAAGCAAAAGGCGCGCCCCGAGGGACGCGCCTTTCGTTTTTAGACTGACGGCCCCTCAGGCCATGTCGAAAGCGTCATCCTCGCAGGTGTCGCCCCCTTCGTCTTCCTCCTCCGGCACGGAAGTGAGGGTCAGCGCGTCCATGAGGGCGCTCGCGGGGTCGGAGGTATCGGCCTCGGAGCCCTCCATGTCAGGATCGACCATACCGGACACCTCAAGCACCTCGCCGCCGCTCTCATCCGAGTCCACCACAACCCGCATGCCGCTCAGATCGATATCTTCGAAAGACAGCGAGCCGGGATAGGTCCATAGGGTGAAGTTCGTACTTGGGACTTCACCATCGGAACTGTCAGCGGTCGTGCCGAATTGCAGACCCACATCGAAACTGCCCCCCGCTTGGGGACCATCGTCGAAACCGTCGACACCGTCATCCACGGCCTTCACATCCGTCAGGTGATAGCCTTCGGCGTTCACATCAGGGAAGAAGTTCAGTTCTTCGATTGCGCTGCCATCAGTCACATTGAAGAAAAGCCCGTTGATGTCAGCGTGGGATTCCGCTTCGGGATCAGTGGGCGAGAGGTTGAAGTGCAACTGCCCCTCCGGCGTTTCCGTGACGGCGATTGTGATCTCCCCACTCTCTCCCATCAGGAAATTAAGAACGGACTTATCGTCGCCACCGGTATGACCCCCTTGCGTACCACCCGAACCGGACCCCTTAGTGCCGCAAGAGCCGGAACCTTTGGTGCCGCCAGAGCCGGAGCCTTTAGTCCCGCCGGAGCCGGAGCCTTTCGTACCGCCAGAACCGGAACCCTTGGTGCCACCAGAACCGGAGCCCTTGGTGCCACCAGAACCGGAGCCCTTCGTGCCGCCAGAACCGGAGCCCTTCGTGCCGCCAGAACCGGAGCCCTTGGTGCCACCAGAACCGGAGCCTTTCGTACCGCCGGAACCGGAACCCTTGGTGCCACCGGAACCGGAGCCCTTCGTGCCACCAGAACCGGAACCCTTAGTGCCACCCGAGCCGGAGCCCTTCGTACCGCCAGAACCGGAGCCCTTGGTGCCACCGGAGCCGGAACCCTTGGTGCCACCCGAGCCGGAACCCTTCGTACCGCCAGAACCGGAGCCTTTCGTACCGCCAGAACCGGAACCCTTGGTGCCACCGGAGCCAGAGCCTTTCGTACCGCCAGAACCGGAACCCTTAGTGCCACCCGAGCCGGAGCCCTTGGTGCCACCAGAGCCGGAGCCCTTCGTACCGCCAGAGCCCGAACCTTTCGTGCCACCAGAACCGGAACCCTTGGTTCCGCCCGAGCCAGACCCCTTCGTGCCACCCGAACCGGAACCCTTTGTACCACCCGAGCCGGAACCTTTCGTGCCGCCAGAACCGGACCCCTTGGTCCCACCCGAACCAAAGCCTTTGCCGTCATCGTTCCCGTCGAACTTCTCGGCCAAGTGCTTGTCATACCACTTCGCGAAGGAGGAGCCCTCTACCCCGCCGTTGTGATAGGACTTCGTTCCGCTGGCATCGCAACCGCTTTCCGCTTCACCGCCAGTGGACCAGCTATTGTCCTTGCTGTTCCAACCCTTTGAGAATCTGTAACCCATGACGCCAATCCCTCATATGCATTTGCAGCCGCGGCCGCTTTGCAGCGCCGCATCCCCCACTGGCCTTTAAACCTAGCAGCGGCGCCTATTTCCGCCAAATTCTTTCCATTTTTTGGGTAAATTGGGCCGACAAAGCGTGATAAATCGAAACAGTGAGACACCCTGAGAGGGCATTGTTCTTTCGTATAGGTCAAATGCGCTGATGGGGTGCGAATCACTCCCGTCGGGATAGGTGGAAATTGCCTTTGTTTTGCCCAAAACCCGCCGTACCCTCGTCAGCCAGCCGACCTAGACAGGCGAAAACACCAGCGGAGGCCCCATGGCACGACCCAAGGAACAAAGCGCTCAGGCCCAGATCGCCGCGGCGGCGCGCAAGCATTTCGGGCAAGATGTGGCGCGGGTATCGGCCCCGGGCGGCGAAAACCGGTCGAGCTTTCGGCTGCATCTGACCGACAGCACGGTGATCGCCACCCTGCGCCCGAACTTCCGCCGCACCCATCTCGAAGCCCATGTGCTGACCGAGCTTGGCCGCCACTGCAGCGACCTTCCCGAATGTCTGGGCGTGGTGGGCGAGATCATGTTCCAATCCGACGTCGGCAAACGCCGCCTCAACGTTGAGGTCGCGCGGGTGGAACGCGCCGAACAGCTTGACCTCGCAGCCGAAGCCGTCTCGGCCATCTTCCGCATCCACGGCGCCGCGCGCCAGACCGAGTTGAACGCGATCATGCCGCATCTGGGCAACAACCGCGACTGGGTGCTGAACTTCGTCGATGCGGTGGATTTTCTAAAAGACCTCGGCGGCGGCATCTCGGACCAGTTCGACCGCACCGCCGCCTATGAGCGCATCAACGCCCCGGCGCGGCAATTCGTCAAATGGGACTGCCGTTCAGGCAATGCCGCGATTGGCGCGGATGACAAGCTGCGCTGGTTCGACTTTGAATATGCCGGTCTGCGCCACGGGGCCGAAGACATCGCTTGGCTGATCGGGGATGAGGCATGGCCCATCGCCCCGCCGGATATGGTGGATGTGGTGATCGACGCCTTCGATCCGACCTGCGGCATCGCCCTGCCCGACTACCTCGATTACCTTTCGGTCTACCTAACCTTCCACGCGGTGCAGCGGCTTAAACTGATCAGCAAAGAGGCCAAGAAGCGCGGCTGGCTGAGCAAGGACCGCATCCGACGCTATGACGACGCCGGGGTGCATCCTGAATTCGCGGCGCATATCTGTCGGGTCGGGGCCTATTTCTCGGACCAATCCGAACTCACCGCCCCGCTGACCCGCAACTTCCTTGAGGCACAAGCGGGCTTTGACGCAATCGTCGCCCAGTCCGACGTGCCGCGCAGCGCCTAAGCTACCAGATGAGCGGGATCACCGCGCTGACCAGCACCGACATGCTCAGGTTCAGCGGGATCCCGATGCGCATGAAATCGGTGAAGCGATAGCCCCCCGGCCCATAAACCAGCGTGTTGGTCTGATAGCCAATGGGCGTGGCAAAGGCGCAGGAGGCCGCGATCATCACCGCCACCACCAGCGGGCGCGGGTCCATGCCAAGCGCGGTGCTGAGGCTGATGGCAATCGGCGTCATAATCACCGCCACGGCATTGTTGCTAACGATCTCGGTCAGGATGGTGGTCAGCAGGAACACCGCCCAGATGATGAAAAACGGCGGCAATTGCGCCAGCCCCGGCGCGATATTGTCGACGATCAGCGTGATCGCGCCGGAGTTCTGCAAGGCCGCGCCAACCGCCAACATGGCAAAGATCAGCGCCAGCAGACGCCCCTCGACGAAAGAGAAAGCCTCCTCCGCGTCGATACAGCCCGTCACCAGCACCACGGCCACGGCGATCACGGCCAGCAGGAGGATCGGCGCCACGTTGAAGGCCGCCAGCGCCACGATCCCCACGAGGGCGGCAATGGCGATCGGCGCATGACCCCGGCGGAACGCCCGGGCCGAGGGTTGAGTCACATCGACGAGGTTCATCTCGCTTGCCAGCCGCTGGATGTCTTCGGCAGCCCCTTCCAGCAGCAGCGTATCGCCGACCTTGACGATCAACTGGTCAAGCTGCTGGCCGATGTTCTGGTTCCGCCGATGCACCGCCAGCGGATAGACCCCATAGCGCCGCCGCAGCCGCATTGAGCCCAAGCTGCGCCCCACCATCCGGCAACCCGGCGTGATGAGCACCTCGACGGTCGTGGTCTCCACTGCCGAAAGCTGGTCGACCCGGCGGAGTTCCTTGTTGTTTTGCAGACTGAGAAGCTCGGTCATCTGGGTGCGCAGCACGACACGGTCGCCGACCTGAAGCGCGACTCCTTTAAGGTTGCGGCGCAATGAATCGTCGCCCCGCACCACGTCGATCAGCCGCACGCCCTCGCGTTTGAAAAGCTGCACGTCCAGCACTTCGCGGCCAATCAGGTTGCTTTCGGGGGGGATCACCGCCTCGGTAAAGAATTTCATCTTGGATCGGTCAGAGAGCATATTCGCCATGCTGTCGCGCGCGGGCAGCAGCCGGTCAGCGAAGAGCAGCATGTAAAGCACGCCCCAGGCGCAGACGACGAGGCCTACGGGCAGGATCTCGAAAATGCCGAAAGGGGCCATGCCCTGCGACCGCGCCACACCATCGACCAAGAGGTTGGTAGAGGTGCCGATCAGCGTCAGAGAGCCACCCATGATCGCGGCATAGCTGAGAGGGATCAACAGCTTGGAGGCTTTGGTGTTCAGCGTGCGGGTTAGCTGCACCACCACCGGGATCATCACCACCACGACGGGCGTGTTGTTCATGATCGCACTGGCCGCCATGACCGACAGGATCACCCCCGCCACCGCCGCCTTGGGGTGGGTCTTGGCCGAGCGTTCGGCCAGCCGCGTCAAAACATCCAGCGCGCCGGTGCGGACCAAGGCCCCCATGATGATGAACATCGCCGCGATGGTCCAAGGCGCGGGGTTTGAAAGCACCTCAAGCGCGTCGTCATAGGGCAGCACGCCAAGGGCCAGCAGCAAGGCCGCCCCGGCGATGGCGACGACTTCGGTCGGAAAGGCTTCGCGCAGGAAAAGCACGAACATCATGCCGACGACCACGAGGGTCAGCACCGCCGTCTCCATCGGAGAGAAGCTGAAAAATTCCATCAAGAACCTGTCATTCGGGCAAAAGGCCGTTGTCCAGTTACGCCGATTGCCGCCCTCGGTGCAAGCGCGACGCACGGGCCGCGCCTTGCTGATCTTAAGGGGTGCTGGCCTGAAGGGCACCGCCCTCACGCACCGGGACGATCCGCGTGGCCCGACCCGTGCGGTCATCGGTTTCGATATAGACGCCCGAAAGGGTCGCCTCGCCATTGGCGGGGGTGAAACGTTCGCGCGGCATCCCGGTGATGAAACGGCGCAGCGGCTCGGCCTTGTCCATGCCGATCACCGAATGATAATCGCCGCACATGCCAGCATCGCTCAGGTAGCCCGTCCCGCCCGGCAGGATCATCGCATCGGCGGTGGGAACATGTGTATGGGTGCCGACCACAAGGCTCGCCCGCCCGTCGCACCAATGGCCCATGGCCATCTTCTCACTCGTGGCTTCGCAGTGCATATCGACAATGATCGCCTGCGCCATGCCGCCCAAAGGATGGGTTTTCAGCACCGGCTCCAGCGCCGAGAAAGGGTCATCGAAGGGCCGCTTCATAAAGACCTGCCCAAGCGCTTGGGTCACCAGAACCTTCTTGCCGTTCTGCGCTGTGAAGAGTTTAGCCCCTTTGCCCGGCGCGGATTTGGAGAAGTTCAGCGGGCGGATTACCCGCGGCTCCTGCTCGATAAAGCTGAGCATGTCTTTCTGGTCGAAAGCGTGATCGCCAAGGGTCAGACAATCGGCCCCGGCATCGAGGAGCGTCTTGGCATGTGCGCCCGAAAGCCCCATGCCGCCGGTCGCATTCTCGCCGTTGACCACAATGAAATCGAGCTTCCAGTCGCGCCGCAGCCGCGCCAGATTTTCGGTGATCGCCCGCCGTCCGGCCCGGCCCATCACATCGCCAAGAAACAAAATCTTCATGCCCATGGACTAGGACGCGCGCGGCTTGGCGGCAACCCTTATTCCGCGTGGGACGGAGGTTGGCCCGGCGTCACCTCGATCACCCCGGCTTCGGTCACGATCAGATCGAGCGGCGCGTCGGTGTCTTCCAGCGGAATGTCGTCCCACTCCTGCCCCGCGAAGGCAAAGCCGATGGCCAGCGTGGCCCGCCGCCTGCGCAGCATCGCCAGCGTACGGTCATAAAAGCCGCCGCCATAGCCCAGTCGCCCGCCCGCGCGGTTGAAGGCCAAAAGCGGCACGATCACGATCTCGGGCTCGAAGAAATCGGGCTCAGCGGGGATCATCGCGCCAAAGGTGCCCGGCACCATCGCTGTCTCGGGGGTCCAACGGGCAAAGGACAGCGGGTGGTTCGGCTTTTCGATCACCGGCACGCCGACGGGACCATGGGCGCAGGCTTCGGCCATGGCGGGGCGCGGATCAATCTCCGTTCGGATCGGCATGAAACCCGACAGCGGGACGCCACGGTAGCCTGCCAAAACCTCGGAAAGATAGCCTGCCTGCGCTGCATTCGCCTGCTCAAACAAGGGCTTACGGCGGGCAAAGGCCGCCTTGCGCGCCTCGGCCTTCCGGGCGGCGCAATCGCTCACAACAGCACCATGGCGGCAAGGCCGAGGAAGGCAAAAAAGCCCACCACATCCGTCACCGTCGTCACAAACGCGCCTGAGGCGAGCGCCGGGTCCACCCCGAACCGCTCCAGCAAGATCGGGATGCCGGTGCCCGCAAGCCCCGCCACCACGAGGTTGATCACCATGGCCGTGGCGATGACATAGCCCAGCCCCGGCGAGCCGAACCAGAGCACGCCGACAATGCCCATGATCACCGCGAATATCAGCCCGTTGACCAACCCCACCAAGACCTCGCGCCGGATCACCCGCCAAACGTTGGAGCCGGTGAGGTCTTTGGTCGCGATGGCGCGCACCGCCACCGTCAAGCTCTGCGTGCCTGCGTTGCCGCCCATGGAGGCCACGATCGGCATCAACACGGCCAGCGCCACGATCTGCGCAATCGCCGCTTCGAATTGCGAGATCACCACCGAAGCCGCAATCGCCGTCACAAGGTTCACCGCAAGCCACGGCAGCCGCTGCTTCGTCGTCTCCGTCACCCGGTCAGAAAGCGACCCCTCGCCCACGCCCGCGAGACGCAGGATGTCTTCTTCGTGTTCTTCGTCGAGCACGGCCATGGCGTCGTCGATGGTGATGACCCCGATAAGCCGCCCCTCCTCGTCGACCACGGGGGCCGAAATCAGGTGGTACTGGTTGAAGGCATAGGCCACATCGCCCTCATCGCGCATGGCAGGGATGATCTGAAAGGTCTCTTCCAGAATATCCGCCAGCCGTGTGTCGCGGCGCGAGCGCATGAGTTTGCCCAGGGTCACATTGCCCACCGGATGCAGGCGCGGGTCGACCATGACGATGTGATAAAACTGATCCGGCAGGTCTTCTTCCTTGGTGGCGCGCAGGTGGTCGATGGCTTGGCCCACCGTCCAATGCTCTGGCGCCATGACAACCTCGCGCTGCATCAGACGACCGGCGGAATATTCGGGCCAGTTCAGCGCCTGTTCCACCGCGACGCGGTCGGTCTCTTCCAGCGCGTCGAGAATGGTTTCCTGCTGCGCGTCTTCCAGATCTTCGATCAGGTCGACCACATCGTCGCTGTCCAACTCGCGCACCGCTTGGGTCAGAACCTGCGGCGTCAGGATGCTGATGACTGCCTCACGGACCGACTCGTCGAGTTCCGACAGGATTTCCCCGTCGAACTCTTGCCCGTAAAGCCGGATCAAGGCGGCGCGGTCGTCCTCGTCGATCTGCTCAAGAAGGTCGGCGATATCCGCCGCGTGCAGCGGTTCCATCAGTTGGGTCAGATGGGCCTGATCATTGGCCTCCACCGTCTCAAGGATCGCGGCCACGGCTTTCCGGTCGAGCACATAGGCCTCGGCACGCTCTTCAGGGGAGGCCGCCGGATCCAGCTCTTCGATCTGCTCTGACATCCGCTGCTCTCCGTCTCTGCGCCTTTGTTGAGAACGATAGTATGCGAGCGCCCAAGCCGGTACAACGGCACCAGCGACGCTTCGGTATTGTTCCCCGTCCCGCCCTCACCTAAACCACTGGCATGACAAATCAACGACTCCTTTTGGGCGCGACGCTCACCTATTCCGGCAACCCGATGCAAAGCGCTTGGGAGGATGCCGTGAAGATCGACACCGAGGGCGGTGTGCTGATCGAAAATGGCTGGATCGCCGCCGTCGGCAAAGGGGACGCGCTGCGCGCCGCGCATCCGCAGGCCGAGGTGACGCGCTACGCCGATGCGCTGATTTGCCCGGGTTTTGTCGATGCCCATGTGCACTACCCGCAGACCGCGATCATCGCCTCATGGGGCAAGCGGCTGATCGACTGGCTGAACACCTATACTTTTCCAGAAGAGATGCGCCTGTCGGATCCCGCCTACGCGGGCGAGATTGCCGCGCGCTATCTGGACCTGACGCTGTCCCATGGCACCACCACGGTCGCGTCTTATTGCACCATCCACCCCCATAGCGCCGACGCGCTGTTTCAGGCGGCGGAAGAACGCGGCCAGCGGATCGTCGCGGGCAAGACCTGCATGGACCGCAACGCACCCGAGGGGCTGCGCGACACGGTGCAATCGGCCTATGACGACAGCAAAGCGCTGATCGAGCGTTGGCATGGCAAGGGCCGCGCCACCTATGCGATCACGCCACGTTTCTCGCCCACCTCGACGCCCGAGCAGCTTTCCACCCTCGGCGCGCTTTGGGCAGAGCATCCGACCTGCCTGATGCAGACCCACCTCAGCGAGCAAACGGATGAGATCGAATGGGTCCGTGACCTGTTCCCGGAGGCGCGCGACTACCTTGATACCTATGAGGCCCATGGCCTGCTGGGCGAACGCGGCCTCTACGGCCATGCGATCCATCTGGAACCGCGCGAGATTGACCGGCTGGCGGAGGTCGGCGGCGCGCTGGTGCATTGCCCAACCTCAAACACCTTCATCGGCTCGGGGCTGTTCGACATGACCGGCCTTGCCGCGCGGGGCATCCCGCTGGCGCTGGCAACGGATACCGGCGGCGGCTCATCCTTTTCGATGCTGCGCACCATGGCGGCGGCCTATGAGGTCGGCCAATTGCGCGGCACGCCGCTGCATGCGGCACAGCTCATTTGGCTGGCCACCGCAGGCTCGGCCCGCAGCCTGCATTTACAAGATCATGTGGGTTCACTGGCCGAAGGGATGGAGGCCGACATCACCGTGCTGTCGCTCGACTCCACCCCCGCCATCGCGCAGCGCCACGCCGCGGCCAAGGACATTTGGGAAAGCCTTTTCGCCACGATCATGATGGGCGATGACCGCGCGATTGCGGATGTTTGGGTGGCGGGCGCGCAGCGGGGCGGCAGGGCGTAACGCGCCTCCCGCCGAGGGCTGGGATCAGCAGGGCGCGCCCAGCACCATGACCCAGACCGCGTCATCGGCACGCACCAGCCCCATCTCCTCGGCCCGGGCGTCGACCATATTGCGGTAATGCCCCCGCGAGTTGGTCCAGCCGGTCATGACCTCATCAAGCGATTGCTGCCCCTTGGCGATATTCTCGGCCACGAAACACCATTCATAGCCCGCCACCGCCGCGCGGCGGCCAACATCGGTGCCATCGCGGCCTTGGTGGCTGAAATAGTCATGCGTGGCCATGTCGCGGGCGTGGTCCTTTGCCGCCTGTTCCAAACGGCTGTCATAGCTCAGGGGCTGCAACCCCTTCACATCGCGCAGGGCGTTCACCCTGTCCAACCCCATCGGATCGGCCAAGGCGGGCATCCCCGCCAGCATCAGTATCGAGAGTAAAACCGGCTTCATCCAGCCAAGCCTTTCGCCAAATGATTCTGCCGCGCCACCTGAGCGGCCAAGTCGATGGTGGTAATCTGACCATCGCGCACCACCTGTCGGCCTTCAACGAAAAGGTCGCGCACCGCCGTGGGACCGGCAAGAAGCAGCGCAGCCGGGTCCCAACTGCCCGCGCTTTGCACGCCCGAAACATCCCAAATCGCCACATCGGCCCGTTTGCCGGGCATTAGCCGCCCGCAGTCGGACCGCCCAAGCACATCCGCCCCGCCCCGCGTGGCCAGTTCGAGCGCCGCGCGCGGGCTCATCGCGTCGGCCCCGCGGGCCACCCGCTGCAACAGCATCGCCTGCCGCGCCTCGGCAGCCAGATTGCCGCTGTCGTTGCTGGCGGAGCCATCGACGCCCAGCCCCAGCGGCACGCCTGCATCCAGCATAGCCCGCACCGGCGCGATGCCCGAGCCGAGGCGACAGTTCGAGCAGGGACAATGCGCAACCCCCGTGCGGGACCGGGCGAAAAGGTCGATCTCGGCCCCATCCAACTGCACGCAGTGGGCGTGCCAAACGTCGTCGCCGAGCCAGCCGAGGCTTTCGGCATATTCCCCCGGGCGGCAGCCAAATTTCTCCTGCGAATAGGCCACATCCTCGGCATTCTCGGCCAAATGGGTGTGCAGCATCACGCCCTTGTCGCGCGCCAACAGCGCCGTGTCGCGCATCAATTCGCGGCTGACCGAAAAAGGCGAACAGGGTGCCAATCCGACGCGGCACATCGCCCCTTCGGCGGGGTCGTGAAAGGCGTCGACCACGCGAATGCAGTCTTCCAAAATGGCCGCCTCACGCTCCACCAGCGCATCGGGCGGCAGGCCGCCATCGCTTTCGCCGATGCTCATCGAGCCGCGGGTGGGGTGAAAGCGCAGCCCAAGTTCGGCGGCGGCGTGGATCGTATCCTCCAGCCGCACGCCGTTGGGGTAGAGATAAAGGTGGTCCGAACTCAGGCTACAGCCCGAGAGCGCCAGTTCCGCCAGCCCGATCTGGGCCGAGACGAACATATGCTCCGGCCCCATACGCGCCCAGATCGGGTAGAGCCGTTGCAGCCAGCCAAAGAGCAACGCATCCTGCGCCCCCGGCACGGCGCGGGTCATGCTTTGGTAAAGATGGTGATGGGTGTTCACGAGGCCCGGCGTTACGACGCAGCCCTTCGCCTCGACAATCTCACCCTCTGTCCGAAGGCCCTGCCCGATGTCGGCAATCACGCCGTCGCGCAGCAACAGGTCCGCGCCCGCAAGCTCCCGCCGGGTGTCGTCCATCGTGATAAGGTAATCCGCGCCGCGGATGAGGGTCTCTGCCATAGGTCACACTTTCGCTATGCCCGTCTCATGCAAAGCGTGTGTGATCGGTGGAAAACGGGCGAGAGAACCGACCTTCTGCGGGATTTATCGCATCCCGCCGGGGCCGGTCAATCCGGGCTTTCCCGACAATTGGATCAATAGGCGGAAAGGATCGCAAGCGCTTGGGCGTGGATGTCGCGGTTGGCCGCGGCCAGCGCCCTGCCCCCTTCATGCACCGGGTTGCCCTGCCAATCGGTGACGATGCCCCCGGCGGCTTGGATCACTGCGATGGGCGCTTGAATGTCGTAGGCGTTCAGCCCCGCTTCGATCACCAGATCGACCTGCCCCGCCGCGACCAGCGCATAGGCATAGCAATCCATGCCATAGCGGGTCAGCAACGCCTGCGAGGCGACGGCGCGAAAGGCGCTGGCCTCCTCACTGCTGCCGACCTCGGGGAATGTGGTGAACACGATGGCCTGCCGCAGGTCTCGCGCCGCACGGGTCTGCAAAGGGTGGCTGCCGTGGGGCCCGGTCAACAGCGCGCCATCCGGCGCGCCCTCGAACCGCTCCCCGATATAGGGCTGATCAATGATGCCATAGAACGGCCCCGAGGCGTCGGAGACCGCGATCAGCACGCCCCAAGTCGGCGTGCCGCTGAGAAAGCCGCGCGTCCCGTCGATGGGGTCGAGCACCCAAGTCAGCCCCGATGTGCCGGGCTGCGCGCCATATTCCTCACCCAGAATACCATCCGCGGGCCGCTCCGCCGCCAAGATATCGCGCATCGCCCGTTCGGCGGCGCGGTCGGCCTCGGTCACCGGATCGAAACCCGTGCCGAGCTTGTTGTCGGCCTGCAAATCGAGCCTGCGGAAATAGGGCAGGATCACCTGCCGCGCCGCATCCGCCATCAGATGGGCAACGCGGCGGATATCGGGATCGAAGTCACTGGTGTTCATCATGGCGAAGACCTGACAGTTTGCGCCCCTTTGCGCAAGCCTGTCAGTGCGTTAGAGCCGAGCCTTGCAGCGGATGTGGGGCAGGCTCAGGCCACGTCACTCAGCACGCGGGCCAGTTCAAACAACCGGCGGCGCTGGTTCTCGGGGATGGCGTAGTAAGAGCGCACCAGTTCCATCGCCTCCTTGTCAGCCATCAGATCAGCAGGCAGCCCGTCCATCGGCGCGCCTTCGGCGACCTCCTCATCCTTCAACCCTTCGAAAAAGAAGGACACAGGCACCCCAAGCGCATCGGCGATATCCCACAGCCGGGAGGCGCTGACGCGGTTCGCGCCGGTTTCGTATTTCTGTATCTGCTGGAATTTGATCCCAACCAGTTCCGCCAGTTTCTGCTGGGTCATCCCCGTCAGCCAGCGGCGCTGCCGGATACGTTTGCCTACATGTACATCTACCACATGCACCATATTCTCTAATCCTTATAGGGCACATGTGACCGTGCCAATCTCAATTCCAAACAAGGACGAAGTGTGCCGTTGCCTCGCACGATACCGCAGGGGTTGCGCGAAAGTTCTGCCTCCTATCATAGCGGTTGCGTTGAATTCGGCCAAGAATTTTCACGGGATGGTAAAAATCTGCCCTGTATCGACTGCAACCTCAGGCGGTGCACTGCCCCTCTCTCTCTGCGACCGGCGGGTGTGAAATCCCCAAGTTTCCTTGGGCCTGTCGGTTTCCCGCTCGGCAACCACTGGATGAACGCGAAGAATATCAATCGGTTCCCGTCGGAATGCGTCAAATGCCATCTTTCCGTGTTTGGCGCGGTGGGAATGGCTGCTGCCCACGCGTGCGCCGCTTGAAACGCATCGGTGCTTTTCCGCCGATCGGCCGGTCGCGGCAGCCCCGTCCAAGGTACGCGCAGGGCAAGCCGACGCCCCGCGCATGCCCCGAACATCCCCACCCGTAAAACCCGCGATTATTGCCGTGTTATCAGCCCGCAAGACACTTGAAATTCGCCCCCTCAGGCCCGATATTCAGACCCAAGAACGTGTCGGCCGGGTTTCGACACGCAACTTTGCCAATGGGAGTCACTAAATGGCTGACGTCAATTCAATTCGCTCTGCTGCCGGGTCGCGCGTTTCCGCGATCGACGAGGGTCTGCGCGCTCATATGAACAAGGTGTATGGCACCATGTCGATCGGCATGCTCATCACCTTCGCCGCGGCCTGGGCCATCTCGGGCCTGTCGGTCACCACCGACCCCTCCGCCGCCGTGGCGCAGCTCAGCCAGGATAAATACCTGACGCAATTGGGTTATGCGCTCTACGCCTCGCCGCTGAAATGGGTCGTGATGTTCGCACCCCTGGCCTTTGTTTTTGGCTTTGGCGCCATGATCAACCGCATGTCCGCCGCCACGGCGCAGGTCGTGTTCTACGCCTTCGCCGCCGTCATGGGCATCTCGATCAGCTCGATCTTTCTGGTCTTCACCGGCTACTCCATCGCGCAGGTCTTCCTGATCACCTCCATCGCCTTCGCGGGCCTGTCGCTCTGGGGCTACACCACCAAGAAGGACATCTCCGGCTGGGGCAGCTTCCTGATCATGGGTGTGATTGGTCTGGTCGTCGCGTCGATCGTCAACATCTTCCTCGCCTCCTCGGCGTTGATGTTCGCGATCTCGGCGATCGGTGTTCTGATCTTCGCGGGTCTGACCGCCTATGACACCCAGAAGATCAAGACCGAGTATCTGGCCCACGCCCATCACGGCGACACCGAGTGGCTGGGCAAGGCCGCGATCATGGGCGCGCTGAGCCTCTATCTGGACTTCATCAACATGTTCATGATGTTGCTGTCGCTCTTCGGCAACCGCGAGTAATCGCTCTGCCATCTAATGCGAAAGGCCGGCTCCGAAAGGGGCCGGCCTTTTTCTTTGGCACCGCTTATCCAATCGCGCCGAACAGATGCCCGACCCCGGCCGTCACGGCCATTGCCAGACCGCCCCAAACCACGACGCGCCAGATGGCGGGCCGCTTTGGCGCACCGCCCAGTTGCGCGCCGCCGGCGCCGAGCAGTATCAGCGCCAACAGCGCCACCAAGGCGATGGTCACGCCGCGCAGCCCCGCAGGCGCCAGAACCGCCGCAAACAGCGGCAGCCCGCCCCCCAAGGCAAAGGCCAATGCCGAAGCGCCCGCCGCCTGTAGCGGATCGGCCTGACCGGCGAGGCCGAACATGCCCAACTCTTCGCGCGCATGAGCGCCGAGGGCGTCATGGTCCGTCATCTGGGTGGCGACCTCTAGGGCGAGGTCGCTTTGCACGCCCCGGTTCTCCAGCCCTTCGGCCAGTTCGCTGAGTTCATAGTCCGGGTCTTCGATCAGGGCGACGCGCTCGCGCTCCAGATCGGCCTTCTCCACATCCGCCTGCGCCGAGACCGAGACATATTCCCCCGCCGCCATCGACAGCGCCCCGGCGGTAAGCCCCGCAAGCCCCGTCAGCAGGACATTGCCCTGCGTCATGCCCGCCGCGCTCACCCCGACCAGCAGGCTGGCAGAGGAGACGATACCATCGTTGGCCCCCAGAACGGCGGCGCGCAGCCAGTTGCTGCGGTTGATGAAGTGGCCTTCTTTGGGCATCTGACCCGCCTTGCGTCTACTGCGGCTGATACACCAACAGATGCGCCGGGAAGATGACCGGCTTGTCACCGCCCACCCCGGTAAAGCCGACACTGCCTGTGGGTTCCGCCCGGCTCAACGGTGCGCAGGCCCCCAGTGTCAGCAGCAAGATCACGGCAGTCGATTTGGCAAACATGGCATTCCCCCGGCAGTTCCTTCAGGTATCCCCCGTTCCGCCCCGCCGCGCAAGGCGCCGGGGCGGAGGAGGATCAGACGGTGATCGGCTGCATCACCTGCGGTTCCAGCACATCGACGCCCGGAAGCCCGTCAATCAGCGTCTGCGCCGATTGCTCCAACGCGTCGAAGGTGCGGTAGTGGCAGGGGATGACCGTCTTGAAATCGAAATAGCGTTTGGCGGCATAGGCGGCCTGCGCCATGTCCATCGTGAAATGCCCGCCCGCTGAGAGGATACCGATATCAGGTTTGTGATAGTCGCCCATCCAATCCATATCCGCCATGATCGCCGTATCACCGGAGTGATAGATCGTATGCCCCTCGCCCGAGATCATGAAGCCGGTCTCCATCCCGGTGTAGATCGGCCCGTTCTCGCCCTCTACCGATGAGGAATGCGAGGCCGGTACCATCGTGATCGCCACCTCGCCCGCGCGGATCGCCCCGCCTTTGTTGAAGCCCGTGGTCTGCTGCACGCCTTTGCTTTCCAGCCAGCCCATCAGCTCGACCATCCCCGCGACCGGGGCATTGGTGCGGCTGGCGATGTCAGCGATGTCTGCCGTGTGGTCGAAATGGCCATGGGTCACAAGGATCTGCGTAGCGCCCTTGATTGCATCGGCATGGTGCGCCTCGTCCAGCATGGGGTTTTCTTTGAGCCAAGGGTCGATCAGCAGCACTTGGTCTTCGATCTCGATGCGGAATGAGCCATGGCCGAGCCAGATGATGTTCATGGGGGTCCTCCTGATTGCGGTGGGTCTAACATCAGATTTGACCCTATGCTGCGCGGAATCAAGTAACCCCCGAACATGCCACCCTAGCCCGGAATCAAGGGCGCATGCCCGCCGGGCTGGCGCTTCTGCTACCCGGACGCCATCCCGACATCACCGAATACCGCCGTAGCCATAAATTGCCCAACTGCCTCCGAGCAAGCACCATCCCCCGGCCTAGCGCCGCCCGGCTCCGTTACGGGCCTCTCAAACCCTTGCGAGGCCCGCCCCCAAACGGTAGAGGAGCCTCAAAGAGATGGAGATGTTCATGTCGATCGACGAAAACACCGCCGCACGCGTGGCGAAACTGGCCCGGATCAAGGTTGAACCCGACGCGCTGCCGGCGCTGGCGGAAGAGTTCAACACCATCCTTGGCTTTATCGAACAGCTGTCCGAGGTGGATGTCGACGGCGTCGAGCCGATGACCTCCGTGACCCCGCAGCGCCTGAAACGGCGCGAAGACGTGGTCACCGATGGCGACCAGCAGGACCGCGTGCTGGCCAATGCCCCCGATGCCCGTGAAGGGTTCTTTGCCGTGCCGAAGGTGGTGGAATAATGACCGATCTGAACAAACTGAGCCTGGCCGAGGCCCGCGACGCCCTGCGCAAGGGTGAGACCACCTCGAAAGACCTGACCGAGGCCTGCATCCAAGCCATCGACGGCGCAGGCGCGCTTAATGCCTTCGTGCACCGCACGCCAGAGATCGCGATGGAACAGGCCGCCGAGGCCGACGCGCGGATCAAACAGGGCGACGCGCCGGCCATGTGCGGCCTACCCATCGGCATCAAGGATCTCTTTTGCACCAAGGGCGTGCCGAGCCAAGCGGGTAGCCGCATCCTCGAAGGGTTCCTGCCCGAGTATGAAAGCACCGTCAGCCAGAAGCTGCGCGACAGCGGCGCGGTGATGCTGGGCAAGCTCAACATGGACGAGTTTGCCATGGGCTCGTCGAACGAAACGTCCGTGTATGGCAACGCGGTGAACCCGTGGCGGCGCGAAGGCGACACGGCGGAACTGACGCCGGGCGGTTCCTCGGGCGGCTCTGCCGCCGCCGTGGCAGCCGACCTCTGCCTTGCCGCCACCGGCACCGACACCGGCGGCTCGATCCGCCAGCCCGCCGCCTTCACCGGCACCGTGGGGATCAAGCCGACCTATGGCCGCTGCTCGCGTTGGGGCATCGTGGCCTTCGCCTCCTCGCTCGATCAGGCCGGGCCGATGACCAAGACAGTGCGCGACGCGGCCATCATGTTGGAAGCTATGTGCGGCCATGACGCCAAGGACAGCACCAGCGCCGATCTGGCCGTGCCGGACTTCGAGGCGGCGCTCACCGGCGACATCCGTGGCAAGAAGATCGGCATTCCGCGCGAATATCGCATGGATGGCATGCCCGAGGAAATCGAGAAGCTCTGGGAAGACGGCATCGCCATGATGAAAGACGCGGGCGCCGAGATCGTCGACATCTCGTTGCCGCATACGAAATACGCACTGCCCGCCTATTACGTCATCGCCCCTGCCGAGGCGTCGTCGAACCTTGCGCGCTATGACGGCGTGCGCTTTGGCCACCGCGCCAAGCTCGACCACGGCGATGGCATCACCGAGATGTACGAGAAAACGCGCGCCGAGGGCTTCGGCCACGAGGTCCAGCGCCGCGTGATGGTCGGCACCTATGTGCTCTCCGCCGGTTTCTACGACGCCTATTACAACCGCGCCCGCAAGGTCCGCACGCTGATCAAGAAGGACTTCGAAGACGTCTTCGTCCAAGGCATCGACAGCATCTTGACCCCGGCGACCCCCTCCGCCGCCTTCGGTCTGGGCGAGATGAAGGACGCCGATCCGGTGGCGATGTATCTCAACGATGTCTTCACCGTGACGGTGAACCTCGCCGGCCTGCCCGGCGTGGCACTGCCCACGGGGCAAAGCAGCACGGGTCTGCCGCTGGGTCTGCAACTGATCGGGCGCCCGTGGGAAGAGGCAGACCTGCTGTCCTCCGCCTATGCGCTGGAGAAGGCCGCCGGTTTTGTGGCCAAGCCCGAGAAATGGTGGTAAGCCGCAGAGCGGTGAACAAGAGGCGAGAGCGGGTCAGATGATCACACGGACACTTCTAGCGATGACGGCAGGCGGTCTTTTGGCAGCCTGCCAACCGGCGATCCCCGATTCTGGGAACATCAACACCGGGCGCGGTGTCGGCTTTGGCGACGGCAGTTTCGAGGCCGAGCAGCGCGCGCGCGATGCCGCGCTGGCGGGCGACGGCAGCTACATGCCCGCCGTCTCGGAGGTGACCGCCCAGCCTTTGGATGACGGTTCTCCCGAAGCGACGGCGGCGGAAACCGCCCGCGTGCTCGCCGCGACCCGTCCGGGCGGGGCCAGCAACGGTCTGAGCAATGACGCGGCCACCAACTCGGGCGTGGCCCCGGTGAACGCCAGCCCGTCGAACCCGCCCCCCGCCGCAGTCAACGCCGTGGGCATCTCGAACGAGAACAACTTTGACGCCGTGTCGGGCCAGCGCAGCATTCAAGACGACGCCGCCCGCGTGGCCGCGAACCGCGCGCAATATCAGGTCGTCCAACCCGAGGCCCTGCCCGAGCGCCGCAATGTCGGCCCGAATATCGTTGCCTACGCGCTGCAAACCAATCAGTCGGTCGGTCAGCAGATTTATAGCCGCATCGGTTTCAACAAAGCCCGCAAGTTCGAACGCGCCTGCGCGCAATACGGCCACGCCGACCAAGCACAGATCGCCTTCCTTGAGGCCGGTGGCCCCGAGAAAGACCGCCTTGGCATGGACCCCGATGGCGATGGTTTCGCCTGCGACTGGGACCCCACCCCCTTCCGCCGGGCTGCACAGGGCTGACAGATGTCTGCCGCGCCTGATGTGACGGCGCATCCCTCGCCCAATTGCGGCCCGCGGCGCGACGGGCTGCGCCCCCGGCTGATCGTCTTGCACTACACCGCCATGACCAGCGCCCAAGCGGCGCTGGAACGGCTGTGCGACCCCTCTGCCGAAGTCTCAGCCCATTACCTGATTTCAGGGTGCGGAGAGGTCATTCAGATGGTCGAGGAAGACCAACGCGCGTGGCATGCAGGCGCGGGCGAATGGGCGGGGTTGGAGGACATCAACTCACGCTCCATCGGGATCGAGTTGGACAACCGCGGCGATCACCCGTTTTCCGAGCCACAGATGCAGGCGCTGGAGACCCTCTTGCCCGGCATCTTGGCCCGCCACGGCATCCCGCCCGAAGGGGTGATCGGCCATTCCTGCATGGCACCGGGCCGCAAGATCGACCCCGGCCCCCGATTCGATTGGGCCCGGCTCGCACGGCGCGGGCTGGCGCTGCCTGCGGGCGATGGCCCCCTTCCTGACAGGGTAACCACAGAAACTTTCCGCGCCGCTGCGCAGGCCGCAGGCTTCACTGCGCCCTGCGACGATGACACGCTGCTAGACACCGTGCGGTTGCGTTTCAGGCCATGGGGGCGCGGCCCTCTCACCCCCGCAGACCTTGCCGCCCTGCCCGCCCCCATTGACGCGCCGCGCGGCGGCGTCTAGGGCGGGGCTGCGCGGAAGGCTGGATGGCCGCTGCGTCGACTCGCGTCGCATGACCGACGTCCGCTCTCGTCACACGCATGTGTGACATCCGCGGCGTCGCTTTTGCGGGGCAAAAGCGACGTAGAGGAAAGTCCGGACTCCAAGAAGAAACGGTGCCGGGTAACGCCCGGGCGGGGCAACCCGACGGAAAGCGCCACAGAAATGAAACCGCCCTTCGGTCCGGCCCTGCCGGATCAGCCGAGGGGTAAGGGTGAAACGGTGGGGTAAGAGCCCACCGCGGGGCTGGCAACAGCCCCGGCATGGCAAGCCCCACCGGGAGCAATGCCAAATAGGGACCGCGCGCCGATGATCTTCGGGTCAAAGGCGGGGCTCTTCTGCCCCAGCAGGTCCGGGTTGGCAGCTATAGCCGCATCGGCAACGGTGCGGTCAGAGGAATGGTCATCGCCTGTTTTCGGACAGGTACAAAATCCGGCTTATAGGCCTTCCGCGCATATTCCTGCTCTTTCGAGGCTGAAAGGCAGGTTTTTCGACGAAACCGGCGTCTTTCGGCACCGGGCGGGCAAATAGCGGTTGACTCGGGCGCGGGTCTGACTAGAACCCGAAATTCAGAATTCACGCAGGCCTGCGCGGCGCTGCAGCAGGAGAAGACACATGGCGAAGCCAACCACGATCAAGATCCGCCTGAACTCGTCCGCGGGCACAGGCCATTTCTACGTGACCAAGAAAAACGCACGCACCATGACCGAAAAGATGGTCATCAAAAAGTACGACCCCGTTGCGCGCAAGCACGTCGAATACAAAGAAGGCAAAATCAAGTAAGATCGCCTGACTTTTGAGTTTCAAAAGGCCACGCGGTTTCGCGTGGCCTTTTGCATTGTGCAGGGCTGGATCGCGCCCGCCCTGGGGGCGGGTCGGGCGCGATCCGGACGCGGGGCGTCCGGATAATCGTTGAGACGCCTGAATGCCATCCCCGGTCCGGCGCTGCCCGGCTAGCGGTCTCTCTTCTCGCGGAAAAACCTCACGAGCATCTCTTCCGCCTCTCCCGCCGCAATTCCGTCGAACACCTCGGGCACATGGTGGCATTGGGGATGCGAGAATACCCGCGCGCCCTGCGCCACGCCGCCTGATTTTGGGTCCGCCGCGCCGTAGTAGAGCCGCTCCACCCGGGCGGCGGCGATGGCACCGGCGCACATGGCGCAGGGCTCCAGCGTGACGTAAAGCGCGTGACCGATCAGCCGTTCCGAGCCGACGGCGGCGCAGGCGGCGCGCAGGGCCAGCATCTCGGCATGGGCAGTTGGGTCATTGCGGGCGCGGGTCTCATTGCCTGCGGCGGAAACGATCTGCCCTGTCGGAGAGACGACGACTGCCCCCACTGGCACCTCGCCGCACGCGGCGGCGGCGCGGGCCTCGGCCAAGGCCTGTCTCATATACGAGCGAAACTCCATCCCGTCACATGGCCGCAAACGCCACCCTTTCGCAAGCCCGTGAAACAGGGTAAGCGCAGTGTATGAACGCAAAAACGCCCCCCCCCGGCTCCGGCCCGCAAAACACTGACACCGATGCAAGTGCAGGCACCCCCACCGGCGACCGCATCGCCAAGGTACTGTCGCGCGCGGGCATCGCCTCGCGCCGCGAGGCCGAGCGCATGATCGAAGCGGGCCGCGTGCGCGTGAACGGGGAGCAGATCACCTCGCCCGCGCTGAACGTCACGCCCGAGGATAAGATCACCGTTGACAACACCCCCGTCGGCGCGCCCGAACCGCCGCGCATGTGGCTGTACCACAAGCCCGCCGGACTGGTGACCACCGCCCGCGATGAAAAGGGCCGCGAGACGATCTTTGACGCCCTGCCCGAGGATATGCCCCGCGTGATGACCGTGGGTCGGCTCGACCTCAACTCCGAAGGGCTGTTGCTGCTGACCAATGACGGCGGGGTGAAGCGCAAGCTGGAACTGCCCAGCACCGGATGGCTGCGCCGCTACCGCGCGCGGGTGAATGGCCGCCCCACCGATGAGATGCTGGAGCCGCTGCGCAAAGGCATCACCGTGGAAGGCGAGAACTTTCAGCCGATGGACGTGACACTCGACCGCCAACAAGGGGCCAACGCTTGGCTGACCGTCGGCCTGCGCGAAGGCCGCAACCGCGAGATTCGCCGCGCGATGGAGGCCGTGGGCCTGACCGTGAACCGGCTGATCCGCATCTCCTACGGCCCGTTCCAACTGGGCGAATTGAAGATCGGCGAGGTGGAAGAGCTGCGCCGCAAGGTCGTGCGCGATCAACTGGGGCTCGAGTTGGAAGACCCCAGCGGCACCGCCACCAAGAAACCCACCGGTCTGCGCCGCCCGCCGCGCCGCAAGCCCGGCGGTTTCGGCGGCGCGGGCCAACCGGGCCTGCCCGTGCAACGGAGCGAAGACGACGAACCGCCGCCCCGCCGTGGCGGCGGCAAGGCAAAGAACGCACCGCGTGGCAAGGCCGCGATGGGCAAGACGGCTGGCAAAGCAGGCGGCAAGGCAAGCGGCAAACCGGGGGCGCGCCCGACGGGGCGGCCGAATGGCAAACCGGGGCCGAAACCCACAGGCCGGGGGCCAAAACCCCGCCGCTGAACGACCCTGCCCCGAGCTGCCCCTGCGCGTTTCCGGAACGCGGCCGACCTGCATGCGTTGAATAGAGAACGGCAGGCAAGATCAGCGCGAAACCGCTGTCAGAAAAGGGCAATATGGCGCGAATAGTGATGTTTTTGGTGGCCTTGGCCGCGCTCGTGGTTATCATCCTCGGCGCAGCCTCGCTTGTGGGGCGTGCGGCTGACAGTGCCGGCACGGCGTTGCGCCCGATCTGGGGCAGCAAAAGGGGAAACATGATGGCGCCAACTACCTTTCAGAAAATCGCCTTTGGCGCGTTGCTGGTGCTGCTGCTTGGGCTCACCAGCGGTTTTCTCGGGGGGCTTTGACCTATGGCGCAGCGCTTTGGCGGCAAATATAGCCCCGACCCCGACGCCACCCCCGGCAGCGCCCCGCGCAAAACCGCGCGCCTGCGCGTCGATCCGGCGGGCGGTCGGGTGAACCTGATGTTCCTGCCGCCGGTGCTCTTGGCGGCGACCTCGCTCATAGGGGGGGCGGGCACGCTGGTGCTTGGCCTTGGTGGCGCGTTCCTGCTGGCTTCGGGCGTCTGGTTGCTGCGCGATGGCCTTTTGGCCGAGGCGGAATACCACGAGCGCAAAGTCGCCCGCCGCCCTGTCCTGCCGCGCAAGATCCTCGCGGCCCTCTTGGCCGGTGCGGGCGCGGCCCTCGCCGCTTATAGCAACGACCCCAGTCTCGCCGCGGCCCTGCTCTATGGCATCGCCGCCACGGCACTGCACCTCGCCGCCTTCGGCATCGACCCGCTACAGAACAAGGGCATGGAGGGCATCGAAACCTTCCAGCAAGACCGCGTCGCCCGGGTGGTGGATGAGGCCGAAAAACTGCTCTCGGGCATGAGCCAAGCGATTCTGCGCGCGGGCGACCGCCGCGCCGAAGCGCGGCTGGCCGAGTTCCAAGAAACCGCCCGCCATTTGATCCGCACGGTCGAAGAAGATCCCCGCGATCTGACCGCCGCCCGTAAATACCTTGTCGTCTATCTGCGCGGGGCGCATGATGCGACGGTGAAATTCGCCGACCTCTATGCCCGCAACCAGGACGCCCAAGCACGCGATGACTACCTCGCCTTGCTGGACGATCTGGATCAGAACTTTGCCGCGCGCACGGCCAAATCGCTGCTGGACGACCGCAGCGATCTGAACGTGGAAATCGACGTGCTGCGGGCGCGCCTCTCTCGTGCGGGGGTCCGACTGGAACAACCCACCCCTGCAAATACTAAGGAAGATCAGTGATGACCGATGCCCTCCGTGACAAAGCTGCCCAATCGCAAGGGTTGGTGGAAGAAGTGAACGCAACCATCTTGCCCGAACCGGCAGATGCCAATGCCATCGTGCCGCTGAACAAAGCCGATCCCGAACAGAGCGCGGAAATCCAAAAGCGCATGGCCGAGATCGACGTGACCGATACCCAGTCCATCGTCAGCTTCGGCTCTGCCGCACAGGCCGAGTTGCAAGAGATCAGCCAATCCATGCTGGCGGATGTGCGCAACAAGGATGTCGGCCCCGCGGGCGACAGCCTGCGCACCATGGTCAGCGCGATCCGCGGCTTCTCGGTCTCGGAATTGGACGTGCGGCGCAAGCAAAGCTGGTGGGAGAAACTGCTGGGCCGTGCCACGCCCTTTGCCAAGTTCACCGCCCGTTTCGAAGAGGTGCAGGGCCAGATCGACCGGATCACCGACAACCTGCTGGCGCATGAGCATACGCTGTTGAAAGACATCAAATCGCTCGACCTGCTTTATGAAAAGACGCTGCAATTCTACGACGAACTGGCGCTTTATATCTCTGCCGGTGAGGCCAAGATCGAAGAGTTGGATCACAAGACCATCCCCGCCAAACAGACCGCGCTGGATAAGGCGAGCGAGGACGATCAGGTGATGCGCGCGCAGGAGCTGCGCGATCTGCGTGCCGCCCGCGATGATCTGGAGCGTCGGGTGCACGATCTGAAACTGACGCGGCAGGTCACCATGCAATCGCTGCCCTCGATCCGTCTGGTGCAGGAGAATGACAAAAGCCTTGTGACCAAGATTAACTCGACCTTGGTCAACACCGTGCCACTGTGGGAGACGCAACTGGCGCAGGCTGTCACCATCCAGCGCAGCGGCGAGGCGGCAAATGCAGTGCGCGAGGCCAATGACCTCACCAACGAACTGCTCACCTCCAACGCCAAGAACCTGCGCGACAGCAACAAGGTGATCCGTCAGGAGATGGAGCGCGGGATCTTCGACATCGAGGCGGTGAAACAGGCCAATGAAGACCTGATCGGCACCATTGAGGAATCCCTGCAAATCGCGGATGAGGGCAAGGCGAAACGCGCCAATGCCGAGAAAGAGTTGCAGGAAATGGAAGGCCGCCTGCGCGACACGCTCGCCGCTGCCAAGGCCCGCGAAACGGGGTTGGGTGATACCACCGGCGGCGCGGTGCCAAGCTAAAACCGACGTGAGGGAACAGGCCATGCAAGGACGTCTGCGCAGAAATCTGCGCGCCGCAGGGGCGCTGGCGCTGAGCACGCTGCTCTTGGCCTGCGCCGAGCCTGCGCCCGTCTTGCAAAAGGTCGCCAAACCGCAGGCCCGCCCTGCCGCCGCCACCCCTTCCCCGGCGGCAGTGGCGAAACCGACCTCGCAAAAAAGCGCCATGCTGCGCAGCTATTTGCATCAGGTCGAAAAGGCGCAGTTGGGCCAAGATCTGCTGCGCCAAGACGGGGGCGGAGAGGACACACCCTTTACCAGCGAAATGCTGGCGCGCAACTTTGAGCAGATCGCGCTATATAACGAATATGACGGCAATTTTTCAGGCCAAGGCGGTGCCAGCCCGCTGCGCCGTTGGGATGCGCCGGTGCGGATGCAGATCATCTTTGGCGACAGCGTACCGCCCTCGCAGCGCCGATCCGACACCGCTAAGATCAACGCCTTCGCCCGCCGTTTGGCGCGGGTGACCGGGCATTCGGTCTCAATCGGCGACAGGCCGAATTTCATGGTGGTCGTGGCCTCGGAAGATGACCGCGTCGATGCGCTGGCCCAAGCGGCGGAAGAGGTCGCGGGCGTGAGCAAATCCTCCCTGCGGGCCATGCGCAACATGCGGCGCGACACCTATTGCGCCGTGGCCGCCTATGCTGCGGGCGACAACCCCAACGTCTATACCGCCGCTGTGGCCGTGATCCGCTCGGAAAATCCTGAACTGCTGCGGCTCTCCTGCATCCATGAGGAATTGGCGCAGGGTCTGGGACTTGCCAATGATAGCCCCGCCGCGCGCCCGTCGATCTTTAACGACGACGACGAATTCGCGCTGCTTACCAAACACGACGAACTCCTGCTCAAGATGCTCTACGACCGGCGCCTGCGCCCCGGCATGACGGCAGAGCAGGTCAACCCGATCACCCGGATCATCGCGCGCGAGTTGACGGACGGGCCGGTGTAACGCAGCATTACGACGAAAGAATAAGGACCATCCCCATGGGTATTTTCGATTTCCTCTCTGGCCAGTTCATCGACGTCATCCATTGGACCGACGACACCCGCGATACGATGGTTTGGCGGTTCGAGCGTGAGGGTCATGAGATCAAATACGGCGCCAAGCTGACGGTGCGTGAGGGGCAAGCGGCGGTTTTTGTGCATGAGGGGCAGTTGGCGGATGTCTTCACCCCCGGTCTCTATATGCTTGAGACCAACAACATGCCGATCATGACGACCCTGCAACACTGGGATCACGGCTTTCGCAGCCCGTTCAAATCCGAGATCTATTTCGTCAATACGACCCGCTTCAACGACCTGAAATGGGGCACCAAGAACCCGATCATCGCCCGCGACCCTGAGTTTGGCCCGGTGCGCCTGCGCGCCTATGGCACCTATTCCGTGCGGGTGAGCGACCCCGCGAAGTTCCTGACCGAGATTGTCGGCACCGATGGTGAGTTCACCATGGACGAAATCTCGTTCCAGATCCGCAACATCATTGTTCAGGCTTTCTCGCGCACGCTCGCCTCCTCTGGCATCCCGGTGCTCGACATGGCCGCCAACACGCGCGAGTTGGGGCAGCTGGTGGGCAAGGATATCGCCGCACAGATTGCAGAATACGGGCTGGCGATGCCCGAGCTTTATATCGAGAATATCTCCCTGCCGCCCGCGGTCGAGGCGGTGATGGACAAACGCACTTCGATGGGCGTGGTCGGCAACCTCAACGAGTACATGCAATTCCAAGCGGCTGAGGCGCTTGGCCGCGAAGGTGCGGGCGGGGCCGCGATGCAAACGGGCCTCGGCGCGGGGCTGGGGATGAGCATGGCCCAAGCCGCCACCGCGCAGGCCGGCCCTTGGGGCGCGCGCCCTGCCCCCACCGCCGCCGCACCGGTGCCGCCACCCCCGCCGCCGGTCGAAAAGGTCTGGCATATCGCCAAGGACGGCGCGACCTCAGGCCCGTTTTCCAAGGCGGCCATGGGCCGCAAGGCGAGTGAGGGCAGCCTTACCCGCGATTCTCTGGTTTGGACGCCGGGCCAAGATGGCTGGCAGCGGGCCGAGGATGTGGCCGAATTGGCGCAGCTTTTCACCGTGATGCCCCCGCCACCGCCGCCGCCCCCGGCTTGATCCGCAGGCGCGTGGGCAAAAGGCCTTCGCGCGTCCCGCCCGTGGCCCCTCAGGTCCACGGGCCACCCCCATCCGCTCCGCCGCGATTGACCTTGCAAAGCACCCCTTATGTCCGCCACCGATCTGCCCCCCGCCGCCCCGCTTGAAGAGCACCGTTTCCCCTGCGACACCTGCGGGTCGGACATGCGCTTTGACCCGGCGCAGGCGCTGCTGATCTGCGATCACTGCGGCAATGTGGAGCCGATCGACGGCAACGGGCGCCACGCCCATGCCATCGCCGAACAGGACTTTCGCGCTGGATTGCAGGCCGCCCTGCCCGCCGCTGAGATGGAAGAGACCCGCGTCACCACCTGCCCCAACTGCGCAGCGCAGGTGGAATTCGAGCCCGGCAAACACGCCGCCGAATGCCCTTTCTGCGCGACGCCCGTGGTGATCGACACCGGCACCAACCGCCATATCAAACCGCGCGCCGTGCTGCCCTTCGCCCTGCCCGAAGAACGCGCCCGCGACGCGATGAAAGACTGGCTCGGCAGCCTTTGGTTCGCCCCCAACGGGCTGCAACAATATGCCCGCAAGGGCCGCCGGATGCAGGGCATCTATGTGCCCTTCTGGACCTATGATGCACAGACCGCCTCTAGTTATCGCGGGGAGCGTGGAACCGTCTATTACGTCACCCGCACCGTCATGCGCGATGGCAAGCGGGTGCAGCAGCAAGTGCCGAAAATCCGCTGGCGGGCCGCTTCGGGGCGGGTGGCACGCTTCTTTGACGACGTACTGGTGCTGGCCTCCCGGTCGCTGCCCAAGAAACACACCGACGCGCTGCACCCTTGGGACCTCTCGGCGCTGGAGCCCTATGCGCCTGAGTACCTCGCCGGTTTCCGGGCCGAGGCTTACGGCATCACGCTGGAGGAAGGCTTTGTTCAGGCCCGCGCCCATATGGACCGGGTGATCGAGCGGGACGTGAAGTTCGACATCGGCGGCGACCGCCAGCGGGTGCATGACATCAACACCCAAGTCAGCGATGTGACCTTCAAGCATATCCTGCTACCGGTCTGGCTCGCTGCCTATAAATACCGCGGCAAGACCTACCGTTTCGTGGTCAACGGCCATTCGGGCAAGGTTCAGGGCGAACGCCCCTATTCCGCCGTCAAAATCACCTTTGCCGTGGTGCTGGGGCTGATCGCCGCCGCCATCGTCGGCTATTTCATGGCCCAGCAATGACCCAGACCTACGACCAGTTCGCCGACCTCTTGCAGGCGCGCTATTCCTGCCGCGCCTTTCGGCCCGATCCCGTCCCCAAAGACAGCATCACCCAGATCGTCGGCGCCGCGCGCCATGTGCCCTCGTGGTGCAATGCGCAGCCATGGCAGGTGACCATTACGCGCGGCGCGGGCACCGATGCCTTTCGCGCAGCCCTCCTTGAAGCCGCCAGCGCCGACACCCCGGTCGCGCCAGACCTGCCATGGCCCACGGGTTACTCCGGCGCCTATGCCGAACGCCGCCGCACCTGCGGCTTCCAGCTTTATGATGCGGTGGGCATCGCCAAATCCGACCGCGCCGCGCGTCGGGCGCAGATGCTGCGCAACTATGCGCTTTTCGACGCGCCGCATGTGGCCATCGTGACCGCCCCGGCCGAGCTTGGCCCCTATGGCGCGATGGACTGCGGCGGCTTCGTCACCGCCTTCACCCTCGCCGCGACGGCGCTTGGCGTGGCCAGCATCCCGCAAGCCGCCATCGCCGCCTATGCGCCCTTGGTACGCGAGACGCTGGCGTTGCCCGAAGACCGGCTGGTGCTCTGCGCGATCTCCTTCGGCTATGCCGATAAGACACATCCCGCGAACGCCTTTCGCACCGAGCGGGCTGCCCCCTCTGACATTATCGATTGGAAAAACTGACATGCGCGCATTGCTGCAACGGGTGACCGAGGCTTCGGTCACGGTCGAGGGCGAGGTTATCGGAGAGATCGGCCCCGGCCTGCTGATCCTCGTCTGCGCCATGCCCGAGGACACCGAAGAGACCGCCGAGAAACTGGCCCTAAAGATCTCCAAACTGCGGCTGTTCAAGGATGAGGGTGGCAAGATGAACCTGAGCCTTGCCCAGACCGGCGGCAGCGCTTTGGTGGTGAGCCAATTCACCCTCGCCGCCGATACCGCGCGCGGCAACCGCCCCGGCTTTTCCGGCGCAGCGAAGCCCGAGAAGGCCGAGGCGCTCTATTCCCATTTCGCCCGCAGCCTCGCCGGGCTCGACATCCCCGTGCAGACCGGACGGTTCGGCGCGGATATGGCCGTGGCGCTGGTCAACGATGGGCCGGTGACTCTCTGGCTCGACAGCGCTGCGCCCCGATAATTCGGTGGAAAGCATGGGCCGGCAAGCTTGGGAGGAGGTAAGCTTGCCGGCCGGTATAACGGGTCCGGGAGGAGGAGGACCGTTAATATGCGGTGTCAGATCAACCCAGGAAGGAGCGGGGTCCGGCACCTGACAATGCAGCGCGTAAGGCGCGACATTGATGGCTGAGGGTCTAAAAGCGCAGTGTCTTAGAGACCGTCGTATTCTTCGGTCACCAGCGCTTGGGCGTGCTGTGGAATTTGGTTGCGGTCGATGCCCGCACGCTCAAGCTGCGCGTCGCTCATGCTGTTGAGGACGGCCTGCATGCGCGAGATCTGCATCTGGGTGACGCCGCGTGCCAGCAGGGAACCGACTTTGCCCGCAGCGGTACCAAAGGCACCGAAAACCGGAGCGGTCGCATCACGCAGGGAGAAACCGTGGGGGGCGGATAGGGTGTTGTCATACTTCATAGGTCTGTTCCTTTGAAAGTTCTTCCGACGCCACACGCCGGATCTCGCACCGTGCGATGCCGATATCGGACAGTTCGCGATCGCTCAGTACGTTGAGTTCTGTGCAAGTTCGGTTGTAAGCTGCGCGCCGGGCTTTGATCTGGGCCACGCGACGGCGCATGCCGTCAACGCTGTGATGAAGCCCATCGAGCGCGGAGCTCAAGGTAGTGCCACGTGAGATTGCCATCGTCATAAGCGCAACTCCTTTCAAAATGCTGCAAGTGCATTATCAATGCTGCAATGCAGAAGTAGTACGCTCCGACCCTATTTTGAACCCGCAGAATTTGCATAGGCGCTATGCCCGAAACGAAAGGCCGGGGGCTAACTACAGGAAAATAGCCTAAAATTTTTGCGCCGATACACAGGAAATGTGCATCGGCGCAACGCAGCGGGGCTGCAATCTGGGGATTTGGGGACGGGCGGCGGCGTGCCGCCCTTTCTTGCGTGAGTCGTTTAGCTGACCGGTTCCCAAGGGCGTGTGTAGACGCTGAGCACCTTTAACACCTCGTCATGGGTCGCGTCGTTCATCGTGACCTGCGCGACCAACCCACGCTTCTTGTCGTCCACCACCTCGGTTACCCGCGCGGCACAGCCCGCCTTTTCAAGGCTGCCGTTATAGACCCGCGTGATCGCATCCTTGCGCAGATCGGGTTTGAAGATCTTGCCGACAGCCGTCTTGGGCAGCTCATCCATGATCTTAAGGTGCTTGGGCTGCGCTGCGCGTTCGGCAACATGTTCGCGCGCATAGGCCAACAGTTCCTCTTCGGTGACATTGGCACCCTCGACGAGTTCGACAAAGGCGCAGGGCACCTCGCCCGCGTGGGGGTCGGGCTGGCCGATGGCACCCGCAAAGGCGACGGCCTCATGGCCCAGCAGCGCCTCTTCGATCTCGGCGGGGTCAATGTTGTGGCCGCCGCGAATGATCAGGTCTTTGGCGCGGCCCGTAATCCAGATATAACCATCGCTGTCGATCCGGCCCAGATCGCCGGTCCGCAGGTATTTGCCGTGGTAGAAGAGGTCTTTGTTCTTGTCTTCCTCGACATAGGTATGGCCCGAGAAGACGCCGGGGTTCGACACGCAGATCTCGCCAATCTCATCCGTCTCCGCGTCGATCGGACCATCCACGGTGCCCTTGATGATCCGCACGTCCGAATAGGGGAAGGCGATACCGATGGAGCCGACCTTCTTGATGCCGTCCGTCGGGTTGCAAGAGACAAGGCAGGTCGCCTCAGTCAGCCCATAGCCTTCGACCAGCGTGACGCCAGTGGCCTTCTCAAACCGGCGGAAGAGTTCCAGCGGCAGCGGGGCGGAGCCGGAGAAGGCGGTTTTCACCGTGCTGACATCCGCATCGATCGGGCGCTGCATCTTGGCCGAGATCGCCGTAGGCACGGTGATGATAAAGGTGATCTTCCAGCGCTCCACCAGCTTCCAGAAGTTGTCAAAGACACCATCCCCGCGATAGCCCTGCGGCGTGGGGAAGACCACATGCGCGCCGGACGAGACGGCGGCCATCAGGATCACATGGCAGGCAAAGACGTGGAATAGCGGCAGCGGACACATGATATTGTCCTGCTCGCTGAACAACAGCCGATGCCCCAGCCAACCGTTATAGATCAGGCCCGAATACTTGTGCTGCGCCACTTTGGGCATCCCAGTGGTGCCGCCAGTATGGAAATAGCAGGCAACGCGATCCTCTTGCACATCCTCGAAATTGAGCGAGGTGTTCTGCTTGGCGATCTCCGCGTTGAAGTTGAGGTATTTGGCTTGGTTGTTCGCCATCCCCTTGGGCCGCACCAGCGGGACGATCCAGCTTTTCGGCGGGGTGAGATAGCGCACCAGATCGACCTCGAGCACCGTGTGCACCTTGGGCGCTAGCCGCACTGCTTCGGCGGTCTTTTGGGCCACATCGGTTTTGGGGAAAGGCCGCAGGGTGACGACAACGGAAGCGCCGACTTCGCGCAGGATGGCCCCGATCTGTTCGGCGTCCAGCAGCGGATTGATCGGGTTCACGATCCCGGCCACGGCACCGCCCAACAGGGTGATCGTCGTCTCGTTACAGTTGGGCAGCACATAGGCCACCACGTCCTTCTCGCCCACGCCGAGGCTGCGGAAGAGGTTCGCCGCCTGCGTCACGCGGCCATGCAACTCTTTCCAAGACAGCGTTTCCGCCTTGTCCTTTGGGCCCGAGAAAATCTGATAGCTAACGGCATTGTGGTTGGGGAATTTCGCGGCCGTATTGCTTAGCATTCCGTAAAGCGTCTTGGCCACGTCGCGGTCTTCCCACGGCATTTCCGCCGCGATGGCATTGCGGTCTTCGATCCCGGCGAATGTCATGGTGTCTCCTCCCCTGTGCCGGTGTTCCGGCTTATTCTCCTCGCGCCAGATTGCGGCGAAACGCGCCGTTTCGCAAGCAATCGGCGGCAACAAACGCAACGTCACACTAGGGTGACGTAACGCCGGGGTTGCACTGTTCAAGGGCGGCTCAGGCCGCGGCGGCGGCCCCATCGGTGAACTGAAGCCGCGCCAGACGTGCATAAAGCCCGTCACTGGCGACCAATTCGTCATGGGTGCCGATGGCCGCGATGCGCCCGGCCTCCATCACCACGATGCGGTCGGCCTTTTTCACGGTGGCCAGACGGTGGGCCACGATCAGCGTCGTGCGATCCGCGCTCAGCCGGTCGACGGCGGCCTGCACCAGCCCCTCACTCTCGGAATCCAACGCCGAGGTCGCCTCGTCCAACAGCAGCACCGGCGCGTCGCGCAGGATGGCGCGGGCGATGGCGATGCGTTGCTTCTGCCCGCCCGACAGCATCACGCCGCGTTCGCCCAGATAGCTGTCATAGCCATCGGGCAGCGCGGTGATGAAGTCATGCGCGGCGGCGGCGCGGGCGGCTTCCTCGACCTCGGCGTCACTGGCATCCGGGCGTCCGAAACGGATGTTCTCAGCCGCCGTGGCGGCAAAGATCACCGGGTCTTGCGGCACCAGCGCGACCGAACGGCGGAAGTGATCCCGCGCCACATCCCGCAGGTCGACCCCATCCAAGGTGATCCGCCCCGACTGCGGGTCATAAAAGCGCAGGATCATCTGGATGATCGTCGTTTTCCCCGCGCCCGAGGGGCCGACAAAGGCCACCGTCTCACCGGGGTTGATCTCAAGGTCGACACCATCCAACGCCGCGACATCCGGGCGCGCCGGATAGGTGAACTGCACGTTCTCAAATGCGATCCGGCCCGCGACAGGCTGCGGCAGGCTGCTCTGGCTTGCGGGCGCCGGGTCTTGCACCGTATCCTGACTTTGCAACAGGTCGATCAGCCGCTCCGTGGCGCCCGCGGCGCGCTGCAACTCGCCCCAGATTTCTGACAGGGCGGCGACCGCGCCCGCGACCATGACCGCGTAGATCACGAATTGCACCAGCGCGCCCGCGCTCATCACATCCGCCCGCACGTCGCGCGCGCCGATCCACAGCACGCCGACCACACCCGCGAAGACCAGAAAGATCACGATCATCGTCATCACGGCGCGGGTCTTGATCCGGCGCTGCGCGGCATCGAAAGAGGCTTCGGTCATCTGCGCGAATTGACCCCGGCTCGCCGCTTCATGCGTAAACGCCTGCACCGTCTGCACCGCGCCCAGCGTCTCAGAAGCGTTGCCGGAGCTCGCCGCGATCCAGTCTTGGTTCTCGCGGCTGAGCACCCGCAGGCGGCGGCCCAGCGTCAGGATGGGGATCACCACGGCGGGCACGATCAGCAGCACCAGCCCGGTCAATTTGGCCGAGGTCAACAGCATCAGGCCCAGCCCGCCCACAAAGATCAGCAGGTTGCGCAGCGCGATCGAAACCGAGGAGCCGATCACCGAGAGGATCAGCGTGGTGTCGGTGGTGATCCGGCTGAGCACTTCGCCGGTCATGGTACGCTCATAAAAGGCGGGGCTCATGCCCACGACACGGTCGAACACCGCGCGCCGGATATCGGCCACCACCCGTTCGCCCAGTCGTGTCACCAGCGCATAGCGCAGCCCGGTGCCAAGGGCGAGCAGCCCCGCGATCAACAAAGCGGCGATGAAATAGAGATCGAGCAATTCGCTCTCCCCCGTGCCGAAATTGTCGATCACCCGCCGGACCGCCAAGGGCAAGGTGAGCGAGATCATCGCGGTCAGCACCAGTGCCGCCCCGGCGGCGGCCATCAGCCAGCGATAGGGCGCCATGAAGGGCATCAGCGCCGCCAAAGCCCCGATCCGCCGCGACTTTTCGCGTTCGTCTTTGGCGCTTGGTGCGGGGGCTGGGGTGCGTGCCATGGGCTTTCCTTTGTCTTTCCACATCGGTCATGGCGCGGGGGCTGGGCGGGGTCAAGCAAGACCGCCCCGATAAGGACAATCTGCCGCCCCCGACAGACAGCGGCGGGCGCATCTATCCCGCGCGGCGGCGGTCATGAAAGCTTCGGGGAAAGAGTGGAGCGGGCGACGGGAATCGAACCCGTATCATCAGCTTGGAAGGCTGAGGTCTTACCATTACACAACGCCCGCGCTACGGCTCCTCTCCTATTTTATCGCTCCCTGAGCGTCAAGTGGAGCGATGCCCCTTTGGCAAGATCAATCACATGAGCCTGCTCTTGCCACTGGCCCGTCATCAAGGTGGCAGCCCGGCCCAAGGGGCACTAGCTTAGCCTCACGGGATGAAAACGAGGCATTGGAATGGACGCCAGACCAGCCCAAGACCAAAAGCGCGAGGTCGTCATGACCCACGGTGTTCTCAGCGAGGACCCCGAGGATCTGTTTCACGGCACCGGGCTGCGGGTGGTGCGGGCCGTCCTGCACGAGGCGGTGCTGCGGCTGTGGAGCGATGATGCTTTCGGGATGGCCGGAAATGTGGCCTTTCGCGCGCTGCTGGCGATTTTTCCGTTTCTGATCTTCACCAGTTCGCTCACTGCCTTTGTCGGCGACCGGTCGATGGCCGACGACCTGATCCATTTCCTGATCGCCATCGTCCCCCCTGCCCTGATCGAGCCGATCGTGTCGGAGGTGGAAAAGGTCATGACCGTGCCGCGCGGCGATCTGCTGAGCGTGGGTATCCTGCTGACCGTTTGGTTCGCCGTGGGCGGGGTCGATGGGGTGCGCGTGGGGTTGAACCGCGCCTATGGGCTACGCGAGACGCGGTCGGTCTTTACGATCTACGCGGTGCAGGTGGCCATGGTGCTGCTGGCGAGCCTGATCCTCGTGATCGTGGGCTATCTGTTGGTGCTCGCCCCCCGGGCCGGGTCTTGGCTGCATATGTTGATGCCGGGTTTCGATCCGCGCTCGGTTACCGTGGGGCTGGTCCGCTTTCCCGCCTCGGCCACGATCCTGCTGGTCGCGCTTTTTGCGGCCCATGTGATCCTGCCCGCACGGCGGACGCGGTTTAACAACATCTGGCCCGGGGTTGTCGCCACCGCCGCTGCTTGGACGGTGCTGGCGGTGCTGTTCTCATCCTACCTGCGCAGCTTTGGCACCTATGCCAGCTATTACGCGGGCATGGCGGGGATCATTGCGGCACTTTACTTCATGTATCTTGCCGCACTGGTGCTGATTTTTGGCGGTGAGTTGAACCGCGCGTTGCGCATCCGCAGATTGGCCCGCGCGATGAGCGATCAGCCCTGATCCCCTGCGCAGGGCGCGCCCGCAGCGCCCCAGACCGTCACATCATGCACCAGCGCATCGAGCGTCCCTTTGGGCACCGACCGTCCCGCACCGGGGGCGAAACCCCAGTTCACGAAGGCCGAGTTTTGCAGGTGATCGACCAATGAGGCGATGTCATGCCCATCGTTGGTTTCGGGGTCGCGCAACTGGATGCAGACCTCGGCTGAGGACTTGCCGAGCCACGCCAATTCCACTGGCGGCAGCCGCCAGGCATCGTCGATATGCGGTGGCGCATGGGGCACGGTGTTCGCGGCGGCAGAGGTGACGTGGCAGGCGTCGCAAGGGATGCTCTCGGCCCCGATCCGGCTCTCGCCCGCGCGCACATTCATGCCGTGCTCCGCCTCCGGCCCATAGCCCAAGCCCTGCCACATCGGCTGACCCTCTTCGCCGACATGGCAATTGGTGCAACGCGGATGCGCGGTGACGGTGAAAATCCGATCCCAAGCGGCCAGCCCCTCGGCGCGATCGGGCGCCTCCTGCGCAAAGGCGGGGACGGCCAGCATGAGGGCTGCGCAGGTCGATAGATATCTCATGCGAAATCCACGGATTTGGAGAGGGGAAGTTCACGGACCCGCTGGCCCGTGGCGGCAAAGATTGCATTGGCCAGCGCAGGCGCGGCGGGCGGCACGCCCGGCTCGCCAATGCCGCGCAGCTTGCCGCCATTCTCCAGCCCGCGCACCTCGATCTTCGGCGTCTGATACAGCCGCAACCCTTCGTAGAGGTGATAATTGTCCTGCTGCGGCACCCCGTCGCGATAGGTCAGTTCGCAGTTCATCGCATGGCCCAAGCCCCAGATCACCGCGCCGGAGAGTTGCGCCTCGAAGTTCACCGGGTCCATCACGCGGCCCACTTCGGCGGCAACTAAAACGCGGTCGATCTTGAGGCCCGCGTCGGTCTGGCTGACCTCGACCACCTCGGCCACCGGCACGCCGAAGGACAGGCAGAACGCCAGCCCCCGGCCCCGCCCCGGCCCAAGGTCTGCGCCCCAATCCGACATCTCGCCCACGGCCTCCAACACCCCACGCGAGGGCGCATGGGTGCAGAGCCGCAACCGTTCCTCCAACGGATCGACGCCTGCGGCATGGCACATCTCATCCATGAAGCTTTCGTGCAGAAACCCATTGCCCGACGCCCCGACCGAGCGCCACGAACTGACCGGCACCATCGCCGGCACCCGGTGGCCGGTGACGCGGTAATCGGGGATCGCGAAGGGCTGATCCCACGCGCCCGCCACGATGGCGATGTCGGGGCCGAAAACCGGCTGGTTCAACCGCGCCATCTGCGATTCCGCTGTCGAAGGTGCCGCGATGGCCAGATCATAGGCCGCGATCTGCCCCTCCGAGACTTTGCCCCGCGCCCGCGCCATGGCCAGCGGGCGGGGGAAGTCATGGGTGAAATCCTCCTCCCGCGACCAGACCATCTTGATCGGCGTGCCGGGCAGTTGCATCGCCACTTCGATGGCGCGCAGGGTATAGTCATCCTCAAGCCGCCGCCCGAAACTGCCGCCTGACATCAGCACATGGATATGCACATTCTCAGCGTCGATCCCGGTCAGCGCGGCGACATTGGCCTGCATGAAACGCGGGATCTGCGTGCCGGTCCAGATATCGACGCGGGCCTTCTCCAGCTTCACCACCACGCTCATCGGCTCCAGCGGGGCATGAGCCAGATAGGGGATGCGGTACTCGGCCTCCAACACCTCCCCATCGGCCAGTGCTGCGGTGACATCGCCGTCATCGCGAAACCGGCTGTCCTGCCGGTCATCGGTGAAGGAGGCCGCCACGGCTTTAAATTGATCCGCCGTGTCGCCGATATAGGGCGACGGGCCCCAATCACATTTCACCGCCTGCACGGCTTGAAAGGCCCGCCAAGTGTTGTCGGCCACCACCGCGACGCCGCCGGTAATCGGCAAGACCGCCTTCACGCCGCGCATCTTCTCGGCGCGGCCCGCGTCAAAGCCCATGATCTCGCCACCCTGCGCCGGATTGGTGCGGGTCGTGGCGTGAAGCATCCCCTCCATCACCATATCGATGCCATAGGTCTGGGTGCCAGTGGATTTGGCCATAATATCGGTGCGCATCTGCGGCTTGCCAAGGTGCCGCCACGCGCCGGGGTCGCGCAGCGTGACCTCGGTCACCGGGTCAATCTCCGCCGCGGCGGCGGCGAGGTCTTGATAGGCCAGCCGCATCCCATCAGGCAGCACCACAGCGCCCGCTTCGGTCTTGAACTGTTCGCGCTCCAACCCGGTCTGCGCCACGGCAGCGGCCAACAGGGTTTCGCGCGCCACGGCCCCGGCCATGCGCAGCCGGTCGTACATATCCGGCACGGTCGAACTGCCGCCGGTCAATTGCAGGCCAAGCAGCTTTCCCGCCACATCCGAGGCGCCGCGCCCGGTCCGCGCCAGCAGCGTTTCCGAGGTCGCGGCGATCGGCATCGCCTCAACTCCGACTACGCCGTTGTAATAGACCGGTGAGGGCGGCCCGGGCGTGATCTGCACCCTGTCGAGGTCGACATCCAATTCCTCGGCGATCATATGGGCTTGGATCGAATAGGCCCCCTGCCCCACATCGGCGCGCGGGGTGATCAGGGTGACGCCGCTCGCGTCGATCTTGACGTAAGGCGTGATCGCCGCCGCGCCGGGTGGCAGACCAGCGAGCAACGGGTTCTTCAGGTCGCGTTTGTACAGGTAGGTGCCAAAGGCCACGCCCCCGGCAATGGCGGCGGAGCCGACGATGAAACTGCGGCGGGTGATGGTGCGCAGGCGCGACATCTCAGGCCCCCCGCAGCCGCGCGGCGGCGCTGTGAACAGCGGCGCGAATGCGCGGATAGGTGCCGCAGCGGCAGAGGTTCCCGCTCATCGCGGCGTCGATCTGATCGTCGGTCGGCTCGGGGTTCAGATCCAGAAATGAGGCCGCCTGCATGATCTGCCCCGATTGGCAGTAACCGCATTGCGCGACCTGATGCTCCACCCATGCCGCCTGCACCACATGCAGCGCTTCGGGCGTGCCCAAGCCTTCGATGGTGGTGACATCGCCGTTCACATCCGCCGCCCGCAATTGGCAAGACCGCACGGCCAGCCCATCAACATGCACCGTGCAGGCACCGCATTGCGCGATGCCGCAGCCGTATTTCGGCCCGGTGATTCCCAACTCGTCGCGCAAAACCCAGAGCAGCGGCATGTCGTCTTCCACGTCCACCTCGTGGACCGTGCCGTTAACCGTCAATTCCATCGGTGATCCTTCCGCGCTGGTGCCCCCAATGTAGCGGGCAGCGCCTATCGCGCAAGACCGCGCGAAGCGGGTCGCGCAGCGTCATCTTGGCGGGGCGGGCATGGCGGCGGGTGCCGCCGTTTCGCTTATTCGAGGTCTTGCGCCGTCAGCGCGCGGTGGATCTCGCGGCGGACCAACTTGCGCACATTGCGGGTGATCCGCTCGCCCAAGGCCCCCTGAAGCTCGGCGCGGACGATCTCGGTCACCATGTCGCGCAGTGCTTCCTCGTCGAGGAACTGATCCTCGCCCGCGCTGCCCGCCTCCTGCGCGGGGGCGGCATAGTCGAATTCCGGCGCGGTGGCGGCGGGATCGGCCACACGCGGGCCACTGTCAGCAAAACGGCGCACCTGCTCTTCGAGCTGCGGTGTCGCGGGCTGCGGACGGCTTGGCGCTGGCGTCTCAGCCTCTACCGCCGCCGTATCGGCAATCGGGGCCTCTGGCGCGTCAAGCTCCGCATCGTCTTTCCACTCCATCGCCGGAGGTTCGGTGCCGGAATAGTCATTATCGCCGGGCGTGTCCGGATCCCAATCGTCAGAGATCTTGCCAATGGCCGTCTCGAGCGCCGCCAGCTTGTCGCTGCGGCTGGCCCCGGTCGCCTTGGCCACGGCGTCTGAGACGGCGCGGGCCCGGGCATCATCCGCGGTCTCGGACGCGGGGGTGCGATAGTCTTCGGCATGCAAATCGCTCGGATCGTCATGCAGCATGTCATAGTCCAAGGGCGAGACCTTCGCCGGATCAACGGCAGCGGCCTTTGGGCGATCCTCGCCATCCGACGTGGCGACTCTAAGCGCGGGGGTCAGCACCAACCGGTCACTCGACGCCGCGGGAGCCTTCTCCGCAGGCGGGGTCGCGGGGTGACGGGCCGAGACGAATGGACGCTCTGCCTCATCGACACTGTCTTCCGCTTCGGTCTGCATGGCTTGGGTCAGGCTCAGCGGCTGCGGCGTGGCTTTGGATGTTTCACCGACGCCCTCGTCAGAAGCGGGACGCGTCGTGCCGCCCGAAGCTGTGCGCAGCGACAGGTGCGGGGTGAAATCCTCGGACGTGACGCTATCCGATGTCGGCTCGTCCAATGCGGCGCCTCGCATGCTCTTGAACGCGGCCCCGGTGTCATCTGCAGAATCGGCAGCCTCCAGCTTAGAAACCGGCGTAGGGTTGGACGTTTGCAGGGGACGCTTGTCTTCGGACACCAATCGGCGAATCGACGACAGGACGTCTTCCACCTCCGCGTTTGTGACGGGTTCGGACATATTTCTCTACCACTCTTGCCTCGCGGATAGCTTAACCGCGTGGGAGGATTCTCACAATGGGGCGGTGCAAAATGCCAAACGACCGCGCAAACCGTCAGTCTTTTTGCAGCGCGCGCAGCACCCGATCCAGCGCTTGGCCCTCTTTCGAGTATTTAGCAGGGGCGTCCTTAACAAGGTTGTAATAGGCCCCCGCGTCATAGATCTGCACCGGCAGCTTCAGATCCTGCGCGGTCAGACGGCCCGTGGCCGCCAGCACGGAATAAGCCGCCACATAGAGGTTGGCGCGGGCCGACACGCGGGTCGATTCCGCATCCAGCAGCGATTGCTCTGCATCCAGCACGTCCAAGGTGGTGCGCGCGCCGAGGGTCGCTTCTTCACGGACACCGCGGAAGGCGATACGCGCCGCCCGGATCTGGCGGTCAGAGGCTTCCAACTGCGCCCGTGCCGAGGCCAGCGCGGCATAGGCGTTGCCCACTTCCTGCTCGACGTTTTGGCGCACCACATGCAGGTTCGCGCGCTGCGCGTCCCGCTGCGCCATCGCGCTGCGCACGGCCGAGGACAGCGCCCCGCCCTGATAGATGGTCTGACCGACCTCGACCCCAACGCTGCCGCTGCGGGTATAGGCTTCGCTGTCGAAAGTCTCGTTCAGCCCATATTGCCCGTTCAGCGTGATCCGCGGGGCCATGGCGGCCTCATTGGCTTCGACGCTCAGATCGGCCGCCGCCACCTGATGCTGTGCGGCGATGATCGACGGGTGAGTGCGCACGGCCAAAGCCTTGGCCGAGGCGAGGTTGCCGCCGACATTCGGCAGGCTCGGCGGTTGGCTAAGGTTGCCCGGGGCATGGCCCACGGCATTGCGATACTCCTCGACCGCGCGCAGCAGCACGCCTTCGGCGCCCGCCAGCCCGCTGCGGGCATTGGCAAGCTGCGCTTCGGCCAAAGCCACATCGGTGCGGGTAACTTCGCCCACGTCGAAACGATCCCGCGCGGCGCGCAGCTCTTGGGTCAGCAGCCGCAGGTTGTTGTTGCGCAGCTCAACCGTTTCCGAGGCTTCGATCACGCCCATATAGGCCGCAACCGCGCGCAGCAGCACCTGCTGCTCTAGGTTGACCAAGGTCTGGCGGGTGGCCAGCACGGCCTCTTTCGCCGCCTCCACCCGATAGGCGCTCGCGCCGAAATCATAGAGCAAAAGCTCGCCAATCAGGCTGATCGACGCCTTGAGGCTTTCCGTCGACTGGGCTGGCAAAAGGGAGGAGCTGCGCGTGGTGCCAAAGCTTTGCGTCAGCCCGGCGGCCCACCGCAACACGGGTTTCAGCGCTGATTTCGCCGCGGCCACATCCTCATCGGCGGCCCGCAAAAGCGCGCGGTTCTGCTCCAGCAGACCGGAATGCTCATAGGCCCCCACCAGCGCATCGGCCAATGTTTCAGCAGCAGCCACACGCGGCAGGGCAGCGCCGCTGGCGAGGACAAGGCTCACCGGCACGGCGATGGCAAAACGTTTGAGGGATTTCGTGAAACTGTTCGCGCTCATGGCTCAATGCCCCTGAATGGCTTTTTTAGACCTTTAACCGGCCCGTAGGCCGATCGGGGCGGGTGCCCCTCCTCTGAAGGCGAAGTGGCGCGCGGTATAATCGGCGCGCCATCCTGTCGCTACAGCTGGAATTCTGCCTGACGTTCAAAGCCACGCAGCACCGGCGCACCGGCGTTGAATTCGGGCCGCCAAGACACCTGACCGCCGCGTTTATAGCCCACGCGCACCTCGCCCAGACCCCGATCCATAAAGAGACAAGCGATCCGCCCGCCCTCTTTCACCTGCTCCACCAGCGCTGCGGGCAGCTCACCCACCGCACCTTGGACGATGACCACATCATAGGGCCCATGCTGCGGCGCGCCTTCGGTCAGCGGGGCGACATGGACGATCACATTGTCCGCGCCCGCCTGCGCCAGCGCCTCTTGCGCCTCGGCGGCCATGGCTTCGTCTTCCTCAACGGCGACGACGGCCTCTGCCATATGCGCGATCACGGCACTGGAATAGCCCATGGCGCAGCCGATATCGAGCACGAGTTCCTCATTGGTGATGTCGAGGTGATCGAGCATCTTGGCCAATGTTCGCGGGTCGAGGAGCACCCGATCCTGCCCCAGATCGAGGTTTTCACCCAGATAGGCAGCCTCGCGCTGTGCCGCCGGCACGAAGTCTTCGCGCTGCACGGTCAGCATCGCGTCGATGATTGGAAACTTGGTCACATCCGAAGGACGAACCTGCGTATCTACCATGGTTACGCGGCGGGCGGCGAAATCACTCATCAGCTAAACTCATTCGTTCAGGGTGTCTGAAGAGTGATGTGCCACATTGCCGGGCCAGCGGCAACGCCCTGACCGCATTTTCGCGCGCATATGGGACTTGCGGCCCCCTTCGTGATCCGTTAGCAGTGCGCCAACCACCGGTCGGCGAGTTGGCGGAGTGGTTACGCAGCGGATTGCAAATCCGTGTACACCGGTTCGATTCCGGTACTCGCCTCCAATCCCCGACATAAGCGGCTACGCGATACCGCCCACCGGCGAAACCACTATTCGCGCGCCCTCCCCTTAAGAGCCACCCAGGCCCCCTCGTCATCAACGGCGCGGCCATGCCTCACCCCCCACCACCTTTCCCCGCCGCCGCCAAAACCTCGCGCAACTCATCCTCATTCCGGTAGCCGATCAGAATACCCGCCGTCGCCTCGCCCATCGTGGCATCGCTGGCTGCGATCTTGGCGTCGGAGATGGTGGTGCGCTGAGCGGTGCGGCGCGTCCAGCGGAACAACAGTTGCTCCAGCCGGGCGCGCTCAGGCGCATGGGCGGGGTCGGCCCCCAGATCGTCCAACTCATCGGGATCGCTCTCAAGGTCGAACAGCATCGGGCGGAACCCTTCGGCAAAAACGTATTTCCACCGCCCGTCGAAGAGCATCGTCAGCTTGGCGTCCTTCACCTCGACCCCCAAGCGTTTGCGCACGTCGCGCTGCGCGTAGTCGTATTCCGAGACCACGAAATCGCGCAACCGCTCGGCCTTGCCATGTAACAGCGGCAAGAGGGATCGGCCCTCGATGATATGCGGCACGGCGGCGCCGCCGAAATAATCAAGGATGGTGGGCACCACGTCGATCGCCTCGACCAGTGCCGAGGATTTTGCGCCGCGGGTCGCATCGGCCTCGGGGCGGGGATCAACGACGATCATCGGGATGCGCGCGGAGGGGTCGTGAAAAAGCTCCTTCTCCCCCATCCAGTGGTCGCCAAGGTAATCGCCGTGATCCGAGGTGAAGACGATCATCGTGTCATCCGCGACCCCCTCTTCGGTCATGAACGCCATCAGCCGACCGATCTGGTCGTCGAGCTGTTTGATCAGCCCCATATAGGCAGTCAGAACCCGGCCTCGGGTCGCGTCATCGGAAAAGGCTTGAGAGACGCGCTCTTGCATGAATGCGCGATAGACGGGATGCGGATCGCGCTTTTCCGCCGCGCTGCGCACCGGGTCCAGATGGCTCTCGGACCCATAGAGATCATGGTAGGGCGCGGGGACGATATAGGGCCAATGCGGTTTGATATAGCTCAGGTGCAGACACCACGGCTGATCGCCGGCATCGCGGATGAAATCCATGGCGCGGCCCGTGATATAGGGCGTCTCGCTCTCCTCATCCGCGGCGCGGGCCGGTTTGTCGGCATGGTCCAGAAACCAACCGCTCAGGATATTGCCCTCTGCATCTTCGGCGCTGTTGGCGACGGAATGCCAGGGGTTCTCATCCTGCCACCCGCGGTCCTTCATATGCGCCTCATAGGCGGGGTTAGGGGCGTAGGGCCCGCCGTCGGGGTGCAGCCCGTCGTCCCGCTCATACGGTTCGAACCCGCATTCCGAGATCAGCGCGCCAATCTCGCTGTCGGGCGACAGGCCAAGGCGGCGCAGCCCTTCGCTATCGGCGGCCATATGGGTCTTGCCGCAAAGCGCTGTGCGCACGCCCAAGGGGCGCAGATGGTCACCCAGCGTCATCTCCCCCACTTTCAGCGGGATGCCATTCCAAGTCGACCCATGCGAGCTGACATAGCGGCCCGTGTAGAACGACATGCGCGAGGGGCCGCAAATCGGCGATTGCACATAGGCGCGGTCAAAAAGCACCCCGCGCGCGGCCAACGCATCGATATGCGGCGTGTGCAGATGCGGATGGCCGGTGCAGGAGAGGTAATCCCAGCGAAGCTGGTCGCACATGATGAAAAGAACGTTCTTGGGCATGGGCCGCTTTCCCTGTGATGCTCCTTCGCGCGCCCTGCCCGCGAAGCGTTGCGTCGTGCTGCGACTTGATTTTGGCCCGCCTGACAATGCTTTGCAGTTTCCGGCCCAAATTTAACCAAATTTTTAGCATTCACGGCCCAACCTTCACCAGGACGATGGGAAAGGCAACTCAAGCCGCGCAAAGCGAGGATGCCAGAATGGACAGCACGCAAAGGATACTTGTCACCGGCACGGGCGGTTTCATCGGCTTTCACCTTGCCCGGCTATTGCTGGCCGAAGGCGCACGGGTGCAGGGCTATGATGGGATGACCGATTACTACGATGTCGCCCTGAAACAACGCCGCCACGCGATGCTGCTTCAGCATGAGCATTTCACCACCAAAGAAGCGCTGCTGGAAGACCGCGAGACCTTCGACGCGCTGGTTGATGACTTTGCCCCCGACATGATCGTGCACCTTGCCGCACAGGCGGGCGTGCGCCACAGCATAGACCACCCCCGCGCCTTTCTGGAGGCGAATATCACCGGCACCTTCAACGTGATGGAGGCTGCGCGGCGGTTGGAGGTGAAACACCTGCTCATGGCCTCCTCCTCGTCAATCTACGGGGCCAATACCGACATGCCTTTCGCCGAGACAGGGGCCACCGACCGGCCCCTGTCGATCTACGCCGCCACGAAAAAAGCGAATGAGGGGATGGCCCATGCCTATGCCCACCTATGGGGTCTGCCGACGACGATGTTTCGATTTTTCACCGTCTACGGGCCTTGGGGGCGGCCCGACCTTGCCTTGAGTAAATTCGTCGACGCGATCCTCGATGGCCGCCCGATCGATATTTACAACCACGGCGAGATGTACCGCGATTTCACCTGCGTCGACGATCTGGTGCGCGCCATTCGGCTGCTGATGGATTGCGTTCCGCCGCAACCGGGCACGGCGCCACCGCCGCCGGACTGGGATTCACTCTCCCCCGCGGCCCCCTACCGTGTGGTGAATATCGGCAATTCCGAGAAGGTGCGCCTGCTCGATTTCGTCGAGGCGATCGAAGCCGCGCTCGGCAAGCGGGCGGTCCGCAATTACATGGGGATGCAGATGGGTGACGCCCCCGCCACATGGGCCGATGCGACCCTGCTACATAGGCTTACCGGCTACCGCCCACAGACCGACATTCACGAAGGCATCGCGCGTTTCGTCGCTTGGTTTCGGGACTATCACGGCAGATAGCCGCAGCGCTTAGTGCTGGTGCTGCTGGCGGACGTAGTCCATCACCGCGCCCCTGACCGACATCTCGCCCTGCTCTCGTGCGGCATGGATGACCGCGCGCACGTCATCGAGATTGCAGCGCCGCAGCAGGCTTTTGACCGGCCCGATCGATGCCGGGCGCATCGACAGGGTCTTGAGCCCGATGGCCGCGAAACACAGCGCCTCGACCGGGCGGCCCGCATCCTCCCCGCAGAAAGACAGCGCAGTATTGGTTTCGGCGCAACGTTCCACGATGCCCTCAAGGAAGGTCAGGAAAGAGACGTTCAGCGTGTCATAGCGCCGCCGCACCCGCTCGTTCTCACGGTCGGCGGCGAAAAAGAACTGCTTAAGGTCATTGCCCCCGATCGACAGGAACTCGACCTCTTCAAAGAATTTCTTTGGGGCAAAGGCGAGGCTGGGGGTCTCCAGCATGGCGCCGACCTCCAGCTTTTCGGGCAGGACATGGCCCAGAATACGCTCACGCTCCATCGCCTTGTCGACCTCGGCGCGCGCGGCGCGGAATTCTTCGAACTGGGCGATAAAGGGAAACATTACCGCCAGCGGGCGGCCTGCGGCGGCGCGGATCAGGGCCTGCAACTGCATCCGCATGACACCGGGCTTGTCCAATCCCACCCGGATCGCGCGCCAGCCCAAGGCCGGGTTCGGCTCATCATGGGGCTTCATATAGGGCAGCACCTTGTCCGACCCGATGTCGAGCGTACGAAAGACCACGCGGCGGCCATGGGCGGCATCGAGCACGCGCGCGTAAAGCGCGGCAAGCTCGGTCCGGCGGGGCATCTGGTTGCGCACCAGAAACTGCAACTCGGTGCGGAAGAGCCCGACCCCTTCGGCCCCCGACCCTTCGAGAGAGGGTAAATCGGCCATCAGACCTGCGTTCATCTGTAGGCTGATGATCCGCCCGCATTTCGTCTCAGCCGGTTTGTCGCGGATAGAGGCATAGCGTTCCTGCGCCGCCGCTTGCATCGCGATCTTGTCGCGAAAGGCCGTGGCCACGGTATCGTCGGGGCGCAGATGCACCACGCCCTGCTCACCATCGACCATGATGTGATCGCCGTTCAGCGCGTCATTGGTCACGCGGCTGGCATGGACGATCAGCGGAATCGCCAGCGCCCGCGCGACGACAGCGGCGTGCGAGCCGACCGAGCCGCCCTCTAACACGATGCCGCGCAACGACCGCCCGTAATCCAGCAGTTCCGCCGGGCCGATGTTGCGCGCCACGAGGATCGGATCGACCGGCATCTCGGCCCCGGTATCGCTGCCCTGCCCCGTCAAATTGCGCAGCAAGCGGTTCGACAGATCATCCAGATCCGACAACCGCTCGCGCAGGTAGGCATCATTGACCTGCCCCAGACGGGCGCGGGCCATGGATTGCTCTTTCTCGACCGCGGCCTCAGCACTCAGCCCGCTTTGAATATCCTCCACCATGCGCCGCATCCAGCCTTTGGAATTGGCGAACATACGGTAGGCTTCGAGCACCTTCTGCTGCTCTTTGTCGGCGGTAAGGCTTAACAATTGGTCAACGCTGAGCCGCAATTGCTCGACCGCTTCGGTCAGCCGCTCCGTCTCACGTTCAGGGTCGTCGGCAATGGGGTTGGAGACCACCACCCGCGGCTCATGCAGCCAGACGTGCCCCTCGGCCACGCCCTCCTGCCCCACGGTGCCGCGCAGCAGCACCGGCTGGCTATGCCGGGCCGACATCGCAGCCCCCTCGCCGACAAATGCGCCAAGCTCGGCCATTTCGGCCAGCACCATCGCGACGACCTCAAGCGCATAGACCTCATCAGCGGAGAACTCCCGTGCGACTTTGGACTGCACCACCAGCACGCCCAGCGTCTCACCCAGACGTTGCACCGGCACCCCAAGGAAGGAGGAATAAATCTCCTCCCCCGTCTCGGGCATGAAGCGGAAACCAGCGGCTTGGGGCGCATCGGGCGTGTTGATGACCGTGCGCCTTTTGGCGACCCGACCGACCAGACCTTCGCCCAGTTTCATGCGCGTTTCATGCACCGCCGCTTCGTTCAGCCCTTCGGTGGCACAAAGCTCAAGCGTGTCTTCGTCGCGGAACAGATAGATCGAGCAGACTTCGCAGCCCATGGAGTTGGCGATCAACTGGGTGATCTTATCCAGCCGCGCTTGGCCCGCCACATCGCTGGCCATCGCATCACGCAGCCGCCCCAGCAGCTTGCGGCTTTCTGTCTCAACCCGTTCGGCCATATGCTCCGGTCCCTGTCCCTCTGGAGCAGGGTTTAGCGCACTCGCGCAAGGATAGAAATGCTATTCGCGCCATACCCTACATCCTCGACCAGCATATCGGCGGGATGCTGCAGATTTACGCAAGGGGTCACCTTGCGTAAAACCCGTGTCATCGCAGGTGTTTAGGCCGCTTTATCAAGCTCGAAAGCGTCGTGGAGCGCCTGCACGGCCAATTCCATATACTTGCGGTCGATCAACACGCTGATCTTGATCTCGGAGGTAGTGATCACCTTGATGTTGATCCCCTCGTCCGAGAGCACCTTGAACATCTTGGCGGCCACGCCGGTGTGGCTGCGCATGCCGATCCCCACCACGGAAACCTTGGCCACAGCCTTGTCGGCGATCAACTCCTGATAGTTGATGATCCCCTCTTCATGGGCCTTTTCCATCGCCTTTTCAGCGCGGATCACCTGATCGACGGGGCAGGACCACGTCATATCGGTGCGCCCCTCTTCCGAGATGTTCTGAACGATCATATCGACGTTCACGCCGCCCTCGCTGAGCGCGGTAAAGATCGTCGCGGCGATGCCGGGGCGGTCCGCCACGGACACCAAGGTCATCTTTGCCTCATCACGGGAAAACGCGACCCCGGCCACCACATTGCTTTCCATGATTTCCTCCTCATCGCAGACGAGCGTCCCGGCGTCGTCAGATTGTTCTTCGAAACTGCTCAGCACCCGCAGTTTAACCTTGTAGCGCATCGCCAGTTCGACCGAACGGGTCTGCAAAACCTTCGCCCCGAGAGAAGCCAGTTCTAGCATCTCTTCAAAGGAGATCTTGTCAAGTTTGCGGGCCTTGGATTCGACCCGCGGGTCGGTGGTGTAGACACCATCGACGTCGGTATAGATATCGCAGCGCTCCGCGCCAAAGGCGGCGGCAAAGGCGACGGCGGTCGTGTCAGACCCGCCCCGGCCCAGCGTGGTGATCCGGCCCTGCGGGCTGATGCCCTGAAAACCTGCGACCACGGCCACCTTCATGCCTTCGCCGAATTTGGCGGTGATGTTGTCTGTGGGGATCTCTTCGATCCGGGCGGCGGAATGGGCATCGGTGGTGCGCACCGGCACCTGCCAGCCCTGCCACGAGCGTGCGGGCACGTCCATTTCCTGCAAAGTGAGCGCCATCAGGCCGGCGGTAACATTCTCCCCGCTCGACACGATGGCGTCATATTCGCGCGCATCATAGAGCGGCGAAGTCTCATTGACGAAGCCCACCAGCTTGTTCGTCTCACCCGACATGGCGGATACGATGACGATCACGTCATAGCCCTTGGCCACCTCGACGCCGACGCGCTTTGCCGCGCGGCGGATACGGTCCAAAGTGGCAACCGAGGTCCCACCGAATTTCATAACCAGAACAGGCATATTGTCCCCCGCGCAACAGTCCAGCGCGGTCTAAGCCCACGGCACGGCAAGGGCAAGCCTATTTAACATGACGTTATGTAGCGCCGCCTAGAACGGATGCGCGCGGCCATCCCAAGTCTCGAAACAGCCCGTCTGTCCAAGGTCCAGCGCGGCGATCCGCCCGGCGAGGCCCTGCGCCGAGTCCTCAACGCTGATCTCGCCCTGATCGCCGCCCATATCGGTGCGCACCCAGCCGGGGTGGTAAATGCCCACCGCGATGCCCTCGGGCTTTAGGTCCACCGCCAGATTGCGCCCCAGATTGATCGCCGCCGCTTTGGAAGCGCGGTAGATATAGCTGCCCCCCGGCGCCCGCGTTTGCGACCCCATCTGCGAGGCGATGATCGCGATTTTCGCCCCCTGCGCCGCACGCAGGTTGGGCAGCAGGGATTGCACGGTGAGGAAAACCCCGGTCACATTGGTCGCAAAGCTCTGCGCCCAGAGGTCGGGGCCAAAGCCGGTATCCAAGTCATCGCCCTTGTCGAGATACACACCCGCATTGCAGATCAGCAGGTCCAGCGGGCGGTCTTGCAGGCTTGCGGCGAAGGACGCGTGGCTTGCCGGGTCGGTCACGTCCAGCACGGCCTGCGCGCCTGCGCCGCGTGCGGTGCCGATCACCTCTTCGCCCGCGTCTTTATACTGGCGGGCCAGCGCCGCGCCGATGCCGCGGCTGGCGCCTGTGATAACGATGGTCATGGGCGATCCTTTATGAAAATGGGCCTTTAGGAAAGTTGGCGTTTGGGTTTGAACGGGAGCGGCATCAGGGGCACGCCCTCGGCCACCAATTCCCGCGCCTGATCCAGCCGCGCCTCGCCATAGATCGGGCGCTCGGGGCTGCGCCCTGCGTGCATGTCCCGCGCCTCGCGCACGAAATTCTTGCCAACGTAATCGGAGGTGGATTCGACCTTTTCGCGCAGGGCGTTCACCGCTTTTTCCACATCACTTGTCGGATTGGACAGGGCCGGGGCGGGTGTCTCGGCGGGTTGCGGTTTTTCTGCCGCTTCCGGCGCAGCCGGAGCGCTGCCGCCCGAGGTGACCCGCGGGGCCATCAGCGATTTGCTCACCTCCGTCGACCCGCAGACCGCACAGCTCAGATGGCCCGCGCGGGCGAGGCTGTCAAAGGCTGCCGCAGATTGAAACCAACTTTCGAAACCATGCCCGGCCTCGCATTTCAGTGCATAACGGATCATTCGCCCGGTCCTCAAACTCTCTGCTTTAAATGGGCTGCGGCGCGAAAGAGGTCAAGACAAGCGCGGGCGCGGCGCGGATCGCAACGCGGCGCGGTCAGCCCGCCAAGCCACCGCTGCGCGGATCGAAATCACGGATCAGCCGCGCCAGATCGGGGGCCTCCACCAGCCGGGCGGCCTTGCGGCGCGAACACCACATCCGCTTGCGCTGTCCCTTCTCGGGGAAGTGTTTGGCCAGCGCCTTGACCTTTACCGGGTAGAGCATCGCCAGACAGGGCAAGGTCCCATCCGCGCCGGTTTTGGCATAGCTATAAACGCCCAGACATTGCCCCCGCGCCTGCCCCACGACGCCGCCTTCCTCCCAAGCCTCGACCAAGGCCGAGGCGGCGGGGGTCTTGCCTTCCATCGGCCAGCCCTTGGGAATGATCCAACGCTTGCTCCCGCGCGAGGTGATCAGCAGGATCTGCAACTTGCCCCGTTTGCGACGCCAGCAAAGCGCCGCGAATTGAATGCGCAGCTCATCCTTCTGGCCGCCGTTCAAGGATATCGGAGCCTGTTTCACCATCCGTTGCAGCCGCACCCCTTGGCAGGTTGTTTCCCTTTGACCCTAGCGCGGCGATCCCAGTCTGGCCATATGCACTTGCCCCCTTTCATCGCATCAAAGATACTATCAAAATGATAAGATTTTCCGCTCTTCTGACAGTGCTCTGCAGCCTTGCCCTGCCCCTTCGGGCCGAGGCACCCGTGACGGTCTTTGCCGCCGCCAGCCTGCGCGGCGCGTTGGAGGAGGTCACGGCGGATTTCCCCGCGCCGGTGGTGCTGTCTTATGGCGGCTCAGGCACGATGGCGCGGCAGGTCGCCTCCGGGGCGCCCGCCGATGTGGTCTTGCTTGCCAATAGCGACTGGATGACATGGCTCGCGGACGAAGGCGTTGAGGGGGCCGGGAATGCGCAGATCATCGCCCGCAACCGCCTCGTGCTGATTGCCCCCGCTGGCAGCGTACCGCTTGCCGATCCCGCCGAGCTGCCCGCCCGGCTCGGCGCCGAAGGGCGGCTTGCCATGGGGCAACGCGACGCCGTTCCCGCAGGCAGCTATGCCCGCGCATGGCTCACCCATGCGGGGCTTTGGCAGCAGCTGCAAAGCCGTTTGGCCGAGACCGACAATGTCCGCGCCGCACTGGCGCTGGTCGCGCGGGGCGATGCGCCACTTGGCGTGGTCTATGCCAGCGATGCGCAGGCCGAGCCGGAGGTGCAGACCATCTACGAGGTCCCTGCCGAGGCCCATGCCCCGATTACCTATCCTGCCGCGGCGCTGACGGCCAAGGGCAAGGCACTGGTCGATTTTCTGACCACCGACGCGGCTCAGGCGATCCTTGTGGACCACGGGTTCCTTCGGGCCGATCATGGATCTTGACGCCGCCGCTTGGGCCGCGCTCTTGCTGTCGCTGCGGGTGGCGAGCGTGGCGATGCTTTGTTCGCTGCCGCTGGCGCTTTGGGTGGCGTGGGTCCTCGCCCGGAAGGAGTTTCGCGGCAAAGGCGTGGTAAGCGCGCTGGTCCATCTGCCACTGGTGCTGCCGCCAGTGGTGACGGGCTATCTGTTGCTGCTCAGCTTTGGCCGCAACGCCCCTTTGGGCCGCCTGTTAGAGAGCCTCGGCATCGGTCTTGCCTTTCATTGGACGGGCGCGGTGCTGGCCGCGCTGATCATGGGGTTCCCGCTGATGGTTCGCGCGATGCGGCTGGCGATCGAGGCGGTCGACCCCCGGATCGAAGACGCCGCCGCCACCCTCGGCGCGCCGCGCCTCAGCGTATTTTGCCGCGTCACCCTGCCGCTGATCTTTCCCGGCATCCTTGCGGGGGCGGTGATGGGCTTTGCCAAGGCGATGGGTGAATTCGGCGCCACGATCACCTTTGTCGCCAATATCCCCGGCCAGACCCAAACCCTGCCGAGCGCGATCTGGACGGCCCTGCAGGTGCCGGGCGGTGAGAATCGTGCGCTGGCCATGGCCGGGCTGGCCGGGCTGGTGGCACTGGCCGCCGTGTTGCTGTCCGAAGCCTTGGCACGGCGGGTCGCGAAACGCATTTCGGGGGCGCGCTGATGCTTGAAGTCACGCTGCGCCATGGGTTCGACGGCTTCGATCTGGACCTGTCTTTCACGACCCAAGGCGGGATTACCGCGCTCTTTGGCCGCTCCGGCGCGGGCAAGACGACGGTTATCAATGCACTCGCCGGATTGCTGCGCCCCAGTGTCGGGCGCGTGGTGCTGGACGGTGAGGTTCTTTTGGATACGCAGCGCGGCATCTGGGTGCCGCCGCATCGCCGCAGGCTGGGCTATGTCTTTCAAGACGCGCGGCTTTTTCCCCATTTGGACGTGCGCGGCAACCTAACCTTTGGCGCGCGCTATGCCCCGCGCGGCAGCCAAGGCGCGGGTTTTGCCGATGTCGTGGCGCTTCTGGGGCTTGAGCCTCTGCTCGACCGCGCTCCGGCGACGCTCTCGGGCGGGGAGAAACAGCGCGTCGCCCTTGGCCGGGCGCTGCTGTGCCATCCGCGCATGTTGTTGATGGATGAGCCGTTGGCGAGCCTCGATGGTCCGCGCAAGCAGGAGATCCTGCCTTACCTCGAACGGCTGCGCGACGGGGGGTTGGGCCTGCCGATCCTCTACGTCAGCCATGCGGTGGACGAGATCGCCCGCCTCGCCGATCGCTTGGTGCTGCTGCAAAGCGGGCGGCTGAAGGCGCAAGGCGCCCTGTTTGACGTGATGGCCGACCCCGCCGCCGTGCCGCTGCTGGGCGTGCGCGAAGCGGGCGCGGTGCTGGAGGCCGATGTCATCGCCCATGCCGAAGATGGGCTTTCGACCCTCGCCGTGCGGGCGGGGCAGTTGGAGCTTCCCGGCGTGCAAGCCCCGGTGGGCGCGCGGGTGCGGCTGCGGGTCTTGGCGCAGGATGTGATCCTGTCGCGCGCGCGGCCCGAGGGGCTGTCTTCGGTCAACATCCTGCCCGTCCGGGTCGAGGCTGTGCATCCCGGCGACGGACCGGGTGCGGCCATCGCACTCGACGCAGGCGGAGACCGCCTTTTGGCGCGGGTGACGGCGCGGGCGGTCCGCGACCTTGATCTGCGCGCGGGCATGGGCTGCTATGCCATCCTCAAGGCCACCACCGTGGCCCCGGGCAGCATAGGGCGCTGATCACAGTTTGGGCGGCGTCCTGCCCATTTTCTTGCGTAGGCGGGCGACCAGTTCCTCTTGCGGGATATCCGCCTCTATCGCCAGTTTGCGCAGGCCGAAATGCACATGGGCCATGTCTTGGTAATAGCTGGTATAGGCATAGTTCGTCGCAGCCCCAGCCACAGCGCCCAACACGGGCACCGCCTGCGCGGCGAGCTTTTGCCCCAGCACCAGCGCCAGACGCGGCGCCACGCGGGCGATCACCGCATTCATCGCGCGGCCCGTGAGCGCCATGCGCACGGTAAGAAACCCCAGATCAGCGCTATCGTCATCCGCCAGCGGCCCGGCGGCGGTAAAGACATGCACGCAGTCGAATTGCACATTCTCCGCCGAGGGATCGAACCCATGTTCCGCCGCCACCCCTTGGATGACCCGCAACAGAAGCGTGGTGGTCACCGGCAGTTCGGCCAAGGCGGTCGGCAGCCCCCCGGCCCCGCCTGCGGCGCCCATCGCGGTCGAGACCGCTTGGTTCAGCCAACCCTGCTGGTCTTTCACATAGCTGCGGCTGGAATGGGCGGCCTGCATGGCATGGCCAAGCGCCTTCATCGTCGCCCCTTCAAGGTTGCGGCGCACCGCCCCCGGCAAACGGTCGATCAACCCATCCGCGCTGCCACCGATAAGGTTGAGCACATGGATGCCCACGCCACCCGCCTGTTTGTAACGGCGGGCGATCTCATCCAGCCGGGCATCGACATCAATGGTGCTGGGCAGGTTGCTTTCGATCTGCATGGGCGTCCCTTTTTGAGCTTAGGCTCAATGTGGGTCGCGGGCGGGGTAAAATCAATCGTGCCAGCGGCGAACCTTGCCTGTCACCCCGGCCCAAGCGCCCTCGGCCAAGGCGCGGCCCAAGATGCGCGCGGGGTTCGTGGGTGGCGGCATCTCGACCCCTTGCAACAGGGCAAAGCCGAAGCGGTTGTAATAGGGCGCGTCGCCCACCAGCATCACCCGTTCCCACCCCAGCGGGGCCGCCTGCGCCAGCGAGGTCTCGATCAGCCCCGCGCCCAGCCCTTCGCCCTGCCTTGTGGGGTGCACCGCCACCGGCCCCAGCAAAAGCGCCTTCGCCGCGCCGATGCGCACGGGCCAATAGCGGATCGCCCCGGCCAGAATCCCACCGCTATCGCGGGCCACATGGTTCAGCCCCGCCACCGGCGACACGCCATCGCGCAGACGGTAAGACGACAACGCCTCGCGCCCCGGCGCGAAACAGGTGTCATAGAGCGCTTCAACCTCCCAATGGTCGGCGGGCACCTCCGGGGTCATCTTGTAGGGCGTCTGATGCAAGGCCGGAGGCTTTCGGGAGCAATTGCGGGTGGCGCTGGACGTAGCATGAGGCTAGCCATGGGTGCAAACCATCAAGGAGTGTACATGTTCTATCGTCCCGAAGACGGCCATGGTCTGCCGCATAACCCGTTCAACGCCATCATCAGCCCCCGCCCGATCGGCTGGATCTCCACCCGTGATGGCGCGGGTCGAGACAACCTCGCCCCCTATTCCTTTTTCAATGCCGTCGCCTATGTGCCGCCGCAGGTGATGTTCGCCTCGACCAGCGCCAAGGAAGACGTGGACGGCACCAAGGATTCCGTGGCCAATATTCGGGAAACCGGGGTGTTCTGCGTGAACGTGGTGGAATATGCGGCGCGCGACGTGATGAACGTGAGTTCCGCCATGCTGCCTCATGGCGAGGATGAATTCGCCCGCGCCGGGATCGACAAGGCCGAGTGCGAACAGATCGCCTGTGCGCGGGTGGCGAATGCGCCCGCGAGCCTCGAGTGCAAGCTGACCCAGATCGTGCAACTGCCGGGCGAGGCGAATTTCGCGGTTTTCGGTGAGGTCGTGGGCGTGCATATGCGCGACGATTGCGTGGTCGACGGGCGGTTCGACGTGACCCGGTTCCAGCCGCTGTCGCGTCTGGGGTACCGCGATTACACGGTGGTGCGGGATGTGTTCGAGTTGAAGCGTCCGGATGATTGATGGCTGAGGGCCGCAGTTAAGATGCGAGGGCCATCGCCTGTCCGCGGGTCGGCGATCTAACGGCGCTGCGTGCCACTTTATGGCTCAACCATGATGTGCGGCCCGCAGGCTCGCGCCCAGCCTCTCTTAATCGCCTACCCGGTCGCACCGGAGGTGCGCTCAGAATAATACGGCACGCCTTTGGCGTGACGGGCGGGCAGGCGATGGCCCGGCGCCTGCGGCTTGATTCCGGGCCGGTGGCAAACTCGACCAGAAACAAAAAACCCGGCACCTTTCGGCGCCGGGTTTTCCATTCAATGCCCGCCCAGAACCCCGGTGCGCACATCGTAATCAACAGCCAATTCGTAATCGGGGTCGTCATCGCTATCGACCATCAAATGCCCCGCCTTATTCAGCAGACGGTGACAATCCCGGCTGAGGTGACGCAGTTGCAAACGCTTGCCCGCAGCCTCGTATTTTGCGGCCATCGCCTCGATCGCCTGTAGTGCGGATTGGTCCACCACCCGGCTGTCGGCGAAGTCGACGATCACCACCTCGGGGTCGTTCTCCACATCGAAAAGCTCGGCAAAGCCGTCGGACGAGCCGAAGAACAGCGGCCCGTGAATCTCATAGACCTTGGCGCCCTTTTCGGTCACCGATTCCCGCGTGGTCGCGTGGATGCGGCGGGCGTTGTTCCACGCATAGGCCAGCGCCGAGACGATCACGCCGACGACAACCGCCACGGCGAGGTCTTCCATCACGGTCACCACGGTCACCAGAATGATGACGAAAGCATCCATCAGCGGCACTTTGCGCAGGATGGTGAGCGAGTTCCAAGCGAAGGTGCCGATCACCACCATGAACATCACACCGACAAGAGCGGCCAGCGGGATAAGCTCGATCACCGAGGAGCCGACGAGGATGAAGAGCAGCAAGAACACCGCCGCGGCGATCCCGGCGACACGGGTGCGACCGCCGGATTTCACGTTGATCATCGACTGGCCGATCATCGCGCAGCCGCCCATGCCGCCGAAGAAACCGGTGACCGTATTGGCCACACCTTGGGCGATACATTCTTGGCTCGCGCCGCCGCGCTTGCCAGTGAGATCCCCGACGAGGTTCAGGGTCAGCAGGCTTTCGATCAGACCGATGGCGGCGAGGATGACGGCGTAAGGCAGGATGATCTCAAAGGTCTCCCAAGTCAGCGGCACCATGGGGATGTGCAAGCTCGGCAAACCACCTTGGATCGACGCCAAGTCACCCACCCGCGGCACGTCGAGGCCGAAACCGATCACCACGGCGGCAATCACGCCGATGCCCGCTAGCGGCGCGGGGATCACCTTGGTGATCCGCGGGGTGATCCAGATGATCGCCATGGTCGCCGCCACCAGCGCCAGCATGAGGTAGAGCGGCTGACCCGAAAGCCATTCACCACCGCCCACGCCATGACCGGTGTCGACCATGGTGCCAGGCACTTTGAACTGGCTCATCTGGGCGAGGAAAATCACGATGGCAAGGCCATTGACAAAGCCCAGCATCACCGGATGCGGCACCAGCCGGATGAACTTGCCCCATTGCATGACGCCCGCGAAAATCTGCAACAGGCCCATCAACACGACGGTGGCAAAGAGGTATTCGACCCCGTGCTGCGCCACCAAGGCCACCATGACCACCGCAAGCGCCCCGGTCGCGCCCGAGATCATCCCGGGCCGCCCACCGATCAGCGCGGTGATGAGACCCACGAGAAAGGCGGCATAGAGCCCGACCAGCGGGTGCACCCCGGCGACGAAGGCAAAGGCCACCGCCTCGGGCACCAGCGCCAGCGCCACGGTCAGCCCCGACAGCAGTTCGATGCGCAGCCGCCCGATGGAGAAACCGTCATCCGGCATCCAACGCAGATCGGTCACATCGAGGTTCTTGGCGAAATTGTGCAGCGTGGCGCGCATGGGGGCGTCCTTTGACTTTCGGAAAACGGGTATAGCGCCCTGACCGCGGATGCGGGGCGCTTTTGGCTGCACCTAGAGGAATTTCGCCGCAAAGAAAAGCGTCTTGGCGACGGGGCCACGGAAGTTGCTGCAATGCAGAAACACTTTCGCCCCCTCCCCTGACGCAGTCGTGTCTTGCCTCTCGGCAAAAACACTTGATCCCCGTGGCATTCTATGAGGTTCTTTGACCCTTACCCGCAACCATCCTAGGCACAGGCTTACCCCTCATGACAGATACGAAAATCGCCGTGATCGGCGGCTCCGGCATTTACGACATCGACGGGCTTCAGGATGCCGATTGGGTCACCGTGGAGACCCCATGGGGCGCGCCCTCGGATCAAGTGCTGACCGGCACGCTGGATGGGGTCGCCATGGTCTTTCTGCCGCGCCACGGCCGCGGGCATGTGCATACGCCGACCTCCGTCCCCTACCGCGCGAATATCGACGCGCTGAAACGGCTGGGCTGCACGGATGTGATCAGCGTCTCAGCCTGCGGGTCGTTCCGCGAGGAGATGGCCCCGGGCGACTTCGTGATCGTCGACCAATTCATCGACCGCACCATGGCGCGCGAGAAGAGCTTCTTCGGCCCCGGCTGCGTGGCCCATGTCTCGGTCGCCCATCCGACCTGTCCGCGCTTAGGGGACGCCTGCGAGACCGCAGCACGAGACGCGGGCATTAACGTGCACCGGGGCGGCACCTATCTGGCGATGGAGGGGCCGCAATTCTCGACGCTCGCGGAATCCAAGATGTACCGCGACAGCTGGGGGGCGGATGTGATCGGCATGACCAATATGCCCGAGGCGAAACTCGCCCGCGAGGCGGAGCTTTGCTATGCCAGTGTCGCGATGATCACCGATTACGACAGCTGGCACCCGGACCACGGCGAGGTGGATGTGACGCAGATCATCGCCACGCTGATGGGCAACGCCGACAAGGGCCGCGCCATGGTCTCGCGCCTGCCCGCGCTTCTGGGGGCCGAGCGCGCGCCCTGCCCGCACGGCTGTGACCGGGCGCTGGAATTTGCGATCCTGACCCAGCCGGATGCGCGGGATCCGGAATTGCTGGCCAAGTTGGATGCGGTGGCGGGGCGGATGCTTTGACCGCAGGCGGCGGCTTTGCTTGGCTGCGTGCGGAAGGTATTTAAGAAAGGATGAAGGGAGGGGGGTGGCGCCCCTTTTTAGATGTTGTGCGGTGCGCGCAGATCGGGGGTTCGCCCGGGCGGCGCGTTGCGCTAAGACGGGTCCGGTCAAACACGCGGAAGGGCGGCATGAAACAGGTTCAGGACTATATTCGCACGATCGTAGATTTCCCCCATGAGGGGATCATGTTTCGTGACGTGACAACGCTTTTTGCCGATCCGCGCGGGTTTCGCATGGCGATCGACCAGATGCTGCACCCCTATGCGGGAATTGCGATTGATAAGGTCGTGGGGCTGGAGGCGCGCGGCTTCATTCTTGGCGGGGCGATTGCGCATCAGCTGAGCGTGGGTTTCGTGCCGATCCGCAAAAAGGGCAAGCTGCCCGGCACGGTGATCAGTCAGGACTATCAGCTTGAATATGGCGAGGCCATTGTCGAGCTGCATGATGATGCGATCAAACCGGGCGAGAAGGTTCTGGTTGTGGATGATCTTTTGGCCACCGGCGGCACGGCGGAGGCCGGGATCAAACTGATTGAGCGTTTGGGCGGCGAGATCGTTTCCTGCGCCTTTATCATTGATCTGCCCGAGTTGGGCGGGCGCAAGCGGTTGGAAGCGCTTGGCAAAGAGGTGCATGCGCTCTGCGCTTTCGACGGGCTTTAAGCCCTTAGGACGGCGCCGGGGTTCATGATGCCTTGAGGGTCGAGCGCCGTTTTGATGGCGCGCATGGCGGTGAGTTTGGCGGGGTCGCCGTAGCGTTCGAGGTCGTCGACCTTGATGCGGCCCACGCCATGTTCCGCGCTGAATGAGCCGCCAAGGTCGTGGACGAGGTCGTGCACCAGGCGTTTCACGACGTCGCGCTTATCTTCGTAATCGGCGCGGCTTTTGCCCTTTGCGGGGAAGACGTTGTAGTGCAGGTTGCCGTCCCCGACATGGCCGAAACAGTTGATGCGAAAGTCGCCGAGGGCCGAGAGCGCATCGGTCGCGCGGGTGATGAATTCGGGGATCGCGCCGAGGGGCACTGAGATGTCGTGGCTGGAGACCGAGCCGATTAGGCGGTTGGCCTCGGGGATGGTTTCGCGGACGGTCCAGAAGTCTTGGGCCTGTTGGGCGTTCTGGGCGATGAGGCCATCGGAGACGTGGCCCGCGTCGAGGGCTGCAGCGAAGAGGGCCTCTAGGGCGGCGTCGGTATCGATCTCTCCGGGGGTGCCGATGTCGATCAGGACGCACCATTGCGGGGTTTCGGCGAAGGGTTGGCGGATGTTGGGCAGGGTTTCGTTAAGGAAATCGAAACCTCTTCGGTGCATCAATTCGAAAGCGCTGATCATTTCGCCCAAGTGATCGCGCGCGAGGGAGAGGAGCGCCAATGCGGCACCGGGGCTCTCGACCACCATGAGCGCGGTGCCGCTGCGGGCGGGGCGGGCGTAGAGCTTGAGGGCCGCGGCGGTGATTACGCCGAGGGTGCCTTCGGCGCCGATCAGCAGGTTGCGCAGATCGTAGCCAGTGTTGTTTTTGCGCAGGCGGGTCAGCCCGTGCCAGATTTGGCCGTCAGGCAGGACGGCTTCGAGGCCAAGGCAGAGGTCGCGGGCACTGCCGTAGCGCAGCACGCCGGTGCCGCCTGCGTTGGTCGAAAGCGTGCCGCCGATGCGCGCGGTTCCTTCGGCGGCGAGGGACAGGGGGAAGAGGCGGTTTGCCTCTTCGGCGGCGGTTTGGACATCGGCGAGGATTGTGCCTGCTTCGGCGACCAGCACATTCTCTTCGGGCAGGACGGCCCGGATGCGGCTCATGCGTTCGAGGGAGAGGATCAGGGGTGCCGGGCCATCGCTGCTGATCTGGCCCCCGACAAGGCCGGTGCCGCCGCCATAGGGCACGACCGGCACGCGGGCGGCATGGGCAGCGCGGATCAGGGTGGCCACCTCTTCGGTGCTGCGCGGCAGGGCCAAGACGCCGCCCTGCCCCGCGTAGCGGCCGCGGGGTTCTTCGAGGTAGCGCTGCTCGGGGTCGCGCAGCACATCATCGGGGAGTTGTGCGCGCAGGGTATTGATGAAGGCGGTGTCGGCGGGGTTCAATGTCATGGGCCTTTGATCCTGCGCGGGGCGCGCGGATGCAAGGGCAAAGCGCCGGAACGGCTGGGAGAATGCGGGGCGTGAGGCGGGGCGATCATGCCCCGGCGATGCTTATGTTATCAGCGGATGTTTTTGTTGTCAGCGAAAGGTTTCGGGCTGCGGCTTAGCCTACGCCCGTGCGGCCGCGCCGGTCTTTGCGCAGGGAGGCGTAGAGCACATGGGTCCGCCAGCGGCCATCGATTTGCAGATAGCTCTGCGCGACACCCTCGTATTTGAAGCCCGCCTTTTCAAGCAGGCCGCGGGAGGCTTGATTTTCCGGCAGGCAGGCGGCCTCGATGCGCGACAGGTCGAGGCGGGTGAAGGCCTGATGCACCGTCGCTTCGATCGCCTCGCGCATGTAGCCTTGGCGGGCAAAGGGTTCGCCCGTCCAATAGCCCAAGGTGCCGGATTGGGCCGGCCCCCGGCGGATGTTGTCGAGGGTGATCGCACCGACAAGGTTTTGATCGCTGCGCCGGATCAGGAAGAGCGGCATGGCATTGCCCGAGGAGACCGAGCGCTGCGCCCAGTAGACGCGGTTGGTGAAAGCCTTGCGGGTGAGGTGATCCTCGGCCCATGTCGGCTCCCACGGGCGCAGGTAGTCGTTGCTGGCGCGGCGCAGGGCCGCCCAGGCGCGGAAATCGGCGTGGATCGGCGGGCGCAGGGTCAGCCGTTCCGTTTCAATCCGCAGTTTGCGTCGCCCCAGCATCAGGCGGCGCGTCGGTTGTGAAGGTCGTCCAGCGTCGGGGCGGCGTCGACCGGACCGTAGAGCGCGAGAGCCGCCGGGGCTTGCGTGGCCATGCGTTCGGCGAAGTCGCGCACGTCGCCGGTGGTCACCGCGTCGATCTGCGCGACGGTTTCTTCCAGCGGCGGCACGCGGTCCCAGATCTGGATCAGCCGGGCAAGACGTTCGGCACGGTTTGAGGGGCTTTCCAGCCCCATGAGCAGCCCGGCCTTCATCTGCGCGCGGGCGCGGGCGACTTCGGCAGGCGACATGTCGGAGGCCGCGCGCTTCATCTCGTCGATGGTGATATTGGCCAGTTCGGGCAGTTGTTCGGCGCTGGTGCCGGCGTAGATCGTGGTCATGCCCGTGTCGGCATAGGCGCCTGCTTGGGCGAAGATCGTGTAGCAAAGGCCGCGATTCTCACGAATCTCTTGGAACAGGCGGGAGGACATGCCGCCGCCCAGAGCTGAGGCGTAGATTTGGGCGATGTAGATGTCGTCGGAGCGGTACCCGGGGCTTTCAAAGCCGAGGGCGAAATGGGCCTGTTCCAGCTGTTTGACCTGTCGATATTCGCCGCCGCCGAAACGGGCGCTGTCGATCTGGTAGAGCGTCTTGGCGGGCATGTCGCCAAAGAGGCTTTCGGCGAGTTTGACGATTTTGTCGTGGTCCACCGCACCGGCAGCCGAAAGGATCATCTGCTCGGGCCCGTAGTGATCGGCGATGAAACGTTGCAAGTCATCGCGCGAGAAGGCGGAGACCCGCTCGCTCGGCCCAAGGATCGTGCGACCGATGGGCTGATCCGGGTAGGCCTGCTCTTGCAGCCAGTCGAAAATCACATCGTCGGGCGTGTCGAGCGCTTGGCCGATCTCTTGCAGGATCACGCCGCGTTCGACTTCGACTTCCGAAGGGTCCAGTACCGGGTTGCGCAGAATGTCGGCAATCACGTCGAGGCCGAGCGCCACGTCATTTTCCAACACGCGGGCATAATAGGCCGTCACTTCGCGCGAGGTATAGGCGTTGATATAGCCGCCCACATCCTCAATCGCCTCGGCGATTTGCAGCGAGGAACGGGTCGCGGTGCCTTTGAACGCCATATGTTCAAGGAAATGCGCGATACCGTTTTGCTGCGGGGTCTCGTGGCGCGCGCCTGCGTTGACCCAGACGCCGATGGCGGAGGAGGCAAGCCCCTCCATATGTTCGGTGACGATGCGAAAGCCGTTGGGCAATGTGGTCTGTTGTAGGCTCACGCGGAGAGGTTTCCTTTGATATGCGCTTTGAGCGCGTCGAGGTCGTTGGGCAGCCGGGTGAAACGTTCTTCCCGGTCGAAAAGGTCCGCCATGCGGGGCGGCAGGCCCGGGCGAATGCCGGTTGCGGCTTCGACCGCGTCGGGGAATTTGGCCGGATGGGCGGTGGCGAGGGTGACCATCGGCGTGGCCGGATCGCGCAGATCATCCGCGACTTTCACACCGACAGCGGAATGCGGGCAAAGCAGCTCGCCGGTGGTGCGGCGGCGGTCGGCGATGGTGGCGGTGGTTTCCTCTTCGGAGACGCGGCCCGAGCGGTAGATGTCTTGCAGCGCTTGCATCGCCCCTTGAGAGACGTCGAAACCGCCCTGCCCCAACTCGTCCATCAACTGCGCCACGGCACCGGCGTCGCGGTCATAGGCGTCAAAGAGGGCGCGTTCGAAATTCGAGGAGACCTGAATGTCCATCGAGGGGCTGATTGACGGGGTCACGCTCCCCTTGTGATAGCCCTGGCCCGAGAGGCAGCGGTGTAGGATGTCGTTCTGGTTCGTGGCAACGACGAGATCGGCGATGGGCAGGCCCATGCGCTTGGCGATATAGCCTGCGAAAATGTCGCCGAAATTGCCGGTGGGCACGGTGAAGCTGATCTCACGCAGGGGCGCGCCGAGGCTGGTGGCGGCAGTGAAGTAATAGACCACCTGCGCCAGCACCCGGCCCCAGTTGATCGAGTTCACGCCCGCCAGCCGCACGGAATCGCGGAAGTCGAAATCGTTGAACATGTCCTTAAGGCGGGCTTGGCAATCGTCGAAATCTCCGTCGATGGCCAGCGCGTGCACGTTGGATTCCGCAGGCGTGGTCATCTGGCGGCGCTGCACGTCAGACACGCGGCCATGGGGGTAGAGGATGAAGACGTCGACATTGTCGAGCCCCTTGAAGGCTTCGATCGCGGCGGAGCCGGTGTCACCCGAGGTGGCGCCCACGATGGTCACCCGCTCGCCCTTGCGGCCCAAGGCGGCTTGGAACATCTGGCCGATAAGCTGCATGGCGAAGTCTTTGAACGCCAGTGTCGGCCCGTGGAACAGCTCAAGCAGGAAGTGGTTCGGGGCGAGTTGCACCATGGGCGCGCGGGCGGTGTGGCCGAAGCCCTCATAGGCGCGGGCGATGATGGCGCGGAATTCTTCGTCCGTGAAAGTGTCGCCGATGAAGGGGCGCATAACCGTAAATGCGACCTCTTCGTAGCTCTGGCCCTGCATGGCGCTGATTTGTTCCGCGCTCAGCGTCGGGATCGTTTCGGGGACGTAGAGGCCGCCGTCACGGGCAAGGCCGGTCAGCATCGCCTCTTCGAAGGACAGAACAGGGGCGGAGCCACGGGTAGAGATATAGCGCATAGGGTCAGTCGACTTTCGGCGTTGCAGGGGCGCGGCGGCGGCGCAGGAAAAGGACGGTCATCGCCAGCCAGATGGCGGCGAGGGAAAACCAGGTGATCGCATATTGCAAGTGATCGTTGGGGATGCGGCCGGTATCGACGGGCAGCGGGGTGATCTTTGGTTCCGGTCCGGCGCCTTCGCGCATGACGATCAAAAGCGGTTCGGTGTCGAGGGTTTCGGCCATGACATCCACATCGCGGGCGAACCAGATGTTGCGATCCATGTCGGCCTCGGGCGTGAAGCTGTCGACCTCTTGCGGCCATTGCAGGTTGCCGGTCAGTGTGGCGGTGCCAGCGGGGGCGATGGCGTCTTTGTTCGACGTGGCGGTAAAGCCGAGGTCGATGAGCACGCGCCGCCCGCCTTCCAGTTCCATGGGTGCGATGACGCGGTAACCTGCGCCTTTCTGCTTTTGGCTGACCAGCACATGCAGCGCCTGCTCCCCGATCTCTCCGCTGACGGTGACGGGCAGATAGGCGTCGGCTTCCGGGTCAGGATCGGCGGGCAAGGCAACGGGCGTGGCGGCGATGCGGTTGTTGATGTCGGCGATGACCGCCTCTTTCCACGCCAGCCGCTGCACCTGCCAGACCCCGAGTGCGACGAGGATGGCTGCCCCGCCAAGGCCGACGATGATGAAGAACAGGCTGCGCCGCATTCGAATCTCTCTGGCTGAAACGACAAACGCGCGAAGAGGGCTTCGCGCGTTTGGGTTTTACGGGTGTGGGGCGCGGATGCAACCCCGCCCTATGGTCAGGGCTGGCCCCACATGTAGACGGCGAAGAAGAGGAACAGCCAGACCACGTCAACGAAGTGCCAGTACCACGCCGCCGCCTCGAAGCCGACATGGCGTTCGGGGGTGAAGTGGCCGCGCATGGCGCGCAGCAGGCAAACGAAGAGGAAGATCGTGCCGATAATCACGTGGAAACCGTGGAAGCCGGTCGCCATGAAGAAGCTGGAGAAATACATGTCGCCGCCGAATGTCCAATCGTCATGGACCAGCAGTTCATAGTATTCGTAAGCCTGCAGCGCGGTGAAGAGCACGCCGAGGATCACCGCGATGGTCAGGCCCGAGATCAGGTCTTTGCGGTTGTTCTCATGCGCCAGCGCGTGGTGCGCCCATGTCACGGCACAGCCCGACAGCAGCAGAACCAGCGTGTTGATCAGCGGCAGGTGGAAGGCATCGACCGCATGAATGTCGGGCTGGACGTATTCCGTGCCGACATATTCATACATCGGGTAAAGGGCCTGTTTGAAGAAGGACCAGAACCACGCCACGAAGAACATGACTTCGGACATGATGAAGAGGATGAAACCATAGCGCAGGCCGATGCGCACCACGCCGGTGTGATCGCCCACTTCGCTTTCGGAGACCACTTCGGCCCACCATCCGAACATGACGTAGAGGGTGGCCACCAGACCGCCCAAGAAGACGAAGGGGGTCATCCCGTGCATCCACAGGACAGCGCCCGCCAGCATGACAAATCCGCCTACCGACCCCAGCAGCGGCCAGGTCGAGGGGGGGAGAATATGGTAGTCGTGGTTTTTTGCATGGGCCATGGTTGCGGGTCCCTCACCTTTGTTCAATCAGGTCGTTAATTGGTTGTTGTGGCGCTGTCCTGATCAAGGGCGGCATAGCCCTCGGGCAGGTCAATTTCGTAGAATGTATAGGACAGAGTGATGGTATGTACAAACTTCCCATCACGGTCTTCGACCATTTCCGGGTCGACGAAAAAGCTTACCGGCATCTGCACGCGCTCGCCTGGGGCCAGCACCTGTTCGGTAAAGCAAAAGCAGTCGATCTTCTCGAAGAAGGCCCCGGCGGTATACGGGGTGACGTTATAGCTCGCCTGCCCCGCCACCGGTTTGTCGGTCGGGTTGTACGCCTCGTAAAAGGCCAACCCGGTCTCGCCGATGCGGATCTCCATTTCGCGGACCACGGGTTTGAATTCCCACGGCATGCCGTCGTTCAGGGAGCCGTCGAAACGGACCTTGACCGTCTTATCCAGCACGTCGGCGCTGGCGGCAGAGACCTGCCCCGGCGTGCCGCCAAAGCCGGTGACGCGGCAGAACCAGTCGTAAAACGGCACCGACGCCCAGGCGAGCCCGCCCATGAGCACCACCACGCCGACGGTTTGCATCACTGTTTTCTGAGGACCGGAAAGCGCCATTACTGTGTCACCTCGCGTTGCTCCGGGGGGAGTTCGAAATCGGTCTGGGTGATCTTGACGTAGGTCAACGCCATAATCAGCACCACGAAGGCACCCAGCATCAGGCCCACGCCGATGTTGCGGCCGCGGCGGCGATTGTGAAGCTCATGCTCTGGTCGGATGCCCATTACCAGCCTCCCAAGCCAAAGGTGCGCAGGGCCGCTTCGCCCAGGATCGCGCCGAAGTGCAAGAAGAGATAGGCCAGCGACAGGCGGAAGAACTTGCGCTCTTCGGCATAGTCGTCACCCTCGGCCATGACCTCATCCCGCTTCCAGATACGGTAGGCCCCCAAGAGGAAAGCCGCGTTCAGCACCAGCGCCACGGCGAAATAGAAGATGCCGCCGATGGCCGTGAAGGCCGTGCCAATGGCCAGAGCGGCCAGAAGGACGGTGTAGACGAGGATATGCAGCCGCGTGGCCGGGCGGCCATGGGTCACGGTCAGCATCGGCACCTTCGCGTCGTCGTAATCCGAGCGCATGAAGAGCGCCAGCGCCCAGAAATGCGGCGGTGTCCACATGAAGATCAGCGCGAACATCAGCCATGCCTCGACCGAGAAACTGCCCGTGGCGGCGACCCAGCCGATCACCGGCGGGAAGGCCCCCGCGGCACCGCCGATGACGATGTTCTGCGGCGTCAGACGCTTGAGCCACATGGTATAGAAAACAGCGTAGAAAAGGATGGTGAAAAGCAGCATCCCGCCCGCCAGTAGGTTGGTCGCCAGCGCCAGCATCATCACCGACAGACCCGAGAGCGCAACGCCGAGCGTCAGCGCCTCTCCGGGTTGGACCCGGCCCGAGGGGATCGGGCGCCCGCGCGTGCGGCGCATCACCGCGTCGATATCGGCATCCCACCACATATTCAGCGCGCCCGAGGCTCCGCCGCCAATGGCGATGAACAAGATCGCGCAAAAGCCGATGACGGGATTGACCGAAACCGGCGCGGCCAACAGCCCCACGAAGGCCGTGAAGACGACCAACGACATGACGCGCGGTTTCAGCAGGGCGAAGTAATCCCCCAGCTGCGCGTCGTATTCACTTGTTGGCGTATTGGTGATGTCAGTCATCCCGAACCTTCCAAGGGTAAACACGGGGCATGGGCCTGCGCCCTGCCCCGTGGCACTGGCTTACTTAGAGGCGACGGTCAGCGGCTGTTCGATGCCAGCATATTCCGCCTTGGCATTGCCAAGCCATTCCGCATAGGCCTCTTCCGAAACCACTTTGACGGTGATCGGCATATAGGCGTGCGCCTGACCGCAAAGCTCGGAACACTGGCCGTAGTAGACGCCTTCCTGCTCGGCGGTGAACCACAGTTCGGCCAGACGGCCCGGCACGCCATCCTGTTTCACGCCGAAGGCGGGGATGGTCCAAGAGTGGATCACGTCGCTGGCGGTCACCTGCACGACGATGGTCTTGCCCACGGGGATCACGACGGATGTGTCGGTGGCCAGCAGGAAGTCGTCGCGGCTATAGCCTTCGTCTTCGAGCTTGGCGACCATCGCGTCATCCAGCACGAAGGGGGTCACGTCCTCATCACCGTCGCCCAGCGTCGCCGGAGCGCCGATCATGTAGCTGTCAAAGGCGATCTCTTCGTCGACATATTCATAGGTCCAGTACCACTGGTTGCCGATGGCCTTGATCGTGATGTCCGCTTCGGGGATTTCCTGCTGACGGAACAGGATCGGCAGCGAATAGGCACCGATCAGCACAAGGATGAGAATCGGCCCGATCGTCCAGGCGATTTCGATCGGGGTGTGGTGGGTAAAGGACGAGGGGTTCGGGTTCCGCTTTTTGTTGTAGCGGATCATGACCCAGATGATCAGGCCGGTCACGAAGACGGTGATCGCGGCGATGATCACCAGAATCAGGTGATCCAAATCATGGATATCCCGCGCCAATTCGGTAACGGCGGGTTGAAAGCCTGTCTCGCCGTCAACAGGTCTGCCGATGACATCAAGCCCGTCAATGCGCAGGCTGTCCTGTGCCAATGCAGGCAGGGCGGCAAGGCTGGTCAAAAGACCGGAAAGGGGGAGTAGATGTTTCATATGTCGTCCTGATCTTGTGACCATTAAGAAGCCGATAAGCACCCCAAACCGCGGCTGCGATCCGGTGCCGTTGTAATCCTGGGTGCTTACAATCATATTCTGCCTACAAGATAAAGTCACATGCTTGCGTCATAGAGCCGCGCGAGACAGTTTTGTGACAGCAAGCAAGGATACCCCCGATGAGCCGCGCGCATTTCACCCCCTTCGAGGCCGATCTGGACCGAGAAACCGCTCTGAGCGTGCTGCGCGAGGCCGTGGCCGGCGCCGATGACGGTGAATTATTTCTCGAACGGCGCCGCTCTGAGGCGCTGGTTTTCGACGACGGACGCCTCAAAACCGCCAGCTATGATGCCGCCGAGGGCTTTGGCCTGCGCGCCGTGCGCGGTGAGGTGGCAGGCTACGCCCATTCGACCGAGCTGAGCGAAGCGGCCCTGCGCCGCGCGGCGGAAACGGCGCGGCTGGCGGTCGGCGATGGCGGCGGCACTTGGGCAGATGCGCCTCAGGCCAGCAACACGCGTCTCTATACGGACGAAGACCCCATTGCGGGCCACGCCTTCCCGGTCAAGGTCGATACCCTGCGCGAGATCGACGCCTATGCCCGCAGCCTCGATTCCCGCGTGGTACAGGTGAGCGCTACGATCGCCGCCAGCATTCAAGAAGTCGAGATTCTCCGCCCCGAGGGGCATTCGGTGCGTGACGTGCGCCCGATGACGCGGGTCAATGTCTCGGTCATTGTCGAGCAGGATGGCCGCCGCGAGAGCGGCGGTGTCGGCGGCGGCGGGCGGATCGGGCTCGACGGGATGCTGGCCCCCGAAGACTGGCAGGCGAAGGTCCGCGAAGCCCTGCGCATCGCCTGCGTGAACCTTGAAGCCGTCCCCGCGCCCGCGGGCGTGATGGACGTGGTGCTTGGCCCCGGCTGGCCCGGCATCCTGCTCCACGAAGCCATCGGTCACGGGCTTGAGGGCGATTTCAACCGCAAGGGCTCCAGCGCCTTTGCCGGGTTGATGGGCCAACAGATCGCAGCCAAGGGCGTGACCGTGCTAGACGACGGCACGATCCCCGACCGGCGCGGCTCGATCTCTGTCGATGACGAGGGCACCCCCTCGGCGCGCAATGTGCTGATCGAAGATGGTAAGCTGGTCGGCTATATGCAGGACCGTCAGAATGGGCGGCTGATGGGCAGCGCCTCAACGGGCAACGGGAGGCGGCAATCCTATGCGCATATCCCGATGCCGCGCATGACCAACACCTATATGCTGGGCGGCGACGCGGCACCGGGCGATATCGTGGCCGACCTCAAGGACGGGATCTATGCCGTGGGCTTCGGCGGCGGCCAGGTCGATATCACCAATGGCAAATTCGTCTTCTCCTGCACCGAGGCCTACCGTGTGCAGAACGGCAAGATCGGCGCGCCGGTCAAAGGCGCGACCTTGATCGGCGATGGGGCCACGGCCTTGCAAAAGATCCGCGCCATCGGCAACGACCCGACGCTCGACCCCGGCATGGGCAACTGCGGCAAGCAGGGGCAGTGGGTGCCGGTGGGTGTGGGCCAGCCCACTCTGATGATCGGCGGGCTGACCGTCGGCGGGGCCGCGACCTGACGGTGGCACGCTGGGGTTGAATCAAATACGCGGGAAAATCTTCATAGGTTGTTAAGCACTAAATCCTATACCTGATTCTGCAACGGACGGAGTTTCGGGATGACTGACAAGGACCTACATCCTTCTTCCACTCACCCCCCACTCCCACCCACCCAGGAAGATGAACAGTTTGCCCGGCTTCGTCTGTTGCGCTCTCGCCGTGTGGGTATTTCGACCTATCGGCGCTTGCTCGATGAACATGGCTCTGCCCAAGAGGCGCTGAAGGCGCTGCCGGAAGTCGCGCGTGCCGCCGGAATATCAGACTACCGCATCTGCCCCGAAGGGGTCGTTCAGGCGGAACTCAACGCCGCCCGCCGCGACGGGGCCCGGCTGTTGGTTGAGGGTGAGGCACCCTACCCGCGCCTGCTCAGCGACCTTCCCGATGCGCCGCCCTTCCTATGGCTGATCGGCGACCCGGCATTGCTGGGCCGTCCGATGATCTCCCTCGTGGGCGCGCGAAACGCCTCTTCGCTTGGGCTGCGCATGGCCCGCAGCCTCGCCGCCGAACTGGGCGAAACTGGCTTCGTCGTGGTCTCCGGCCTTGCTCGGGGCATCGACGCGGCGGCTCATGAGGCCGCATTGCCCCGCGGCACCATCGCCGTGCAGGCGGGCGGGGTCGACATTATATACCCTAATGAGAACACCGCGCTGGCCGGTCAAATTGCCGCGCAGGGGCTGCGGCTGTCAGAGCAACCGATGGGGCTGCAACCGATGGCCCGGCATTTCCCCCGCCGAAATCGCATCATCTCGGGCCTGAGCCGTGCAACGGTGGTGGTTGAGGCGGCGGCCCGCTCGGGCAGTTTGATCACCGCCCGCGACGCTCTCGATCAGGGCCGTGACGTGCTGGCGGTCCCCGGCCATCCGATGGACGCCCGCGCGGCAGGCTGCAACATGCTAATCCGCGACGGCGCGGTGCTGGTGCGCTCTGCCGCGGATGTGTTGGAGGTTTTGCCGGATGAGAAAACTCAGCCCCCGCTACCCCGCAGCAAGCCCCCCGCGGCCCCGCGCCCGGAAACGCCGCCGCGAAACCAAAGCCCTGTCGCGAAGCTCCATGCGCAGATCCTCTCTCGTCTCGGCCATGCGCCGGTTGCGGAGGATCAGCTGATCCGCGACTTGCAAGTGCCGAGTAGCGATGTCGCCCCCGCGCTCCTCGATCTTGAGATGGAGGGGGAAATTCAGCGCCAACCCGGCGGGCTGCTCAGCCGCTCCGCCTGACGCCGCGAAGGAGCGCGGCCCGGTCAAAGCGCCGCGAAATCGGAGACCAACCGCGGGGCAGTTGGTCGGGCCAATCAAGCCTCGCAAGCCGACCGTCGATGCCGGCGAAACGGCCCATCCGGCCTGCGAAACCGCTGCGCCGCAAACCCGTGTTACGCAGCAGTTGCATTGACAAACACCCCTGCAATCCCACATGAGACAGCGCAAAGCCGCCCCCGTTTTTGATCTAAGGTGCCTGTATTTATGCCCGTCGTCGTCGTCGAATCCCCAGCCAAGGCCAAAACGATCAACAAATATCTGGGCGACGATTACACCGTTCTCGCCTCCTACGGCCACGTCCGCGACCTGCCGCCAAAAGACGGCTCGGTGGATACCGACGCCGATTTCGACATGAAATGGGAGGTCGCCAGCGACAGCAAGAAACACGTCAAGGCCATCGCCGATGCGCTGGCCCAAGACAACGCATTGATCCTCGCGACTGACCCCGACCGCGAAGGTGAGGCGATCAGCTGGCACCTGCAAGAGGCGCTGACCAAGCGCAAATCGATCAAGAAAGACACGCCCGTCAGCCGCGTGGTCTTCAACCAGATCACCCAGAAGGCGGTGACCGAGGCGATGCAGAACCCGCGCCAGGTCGACATGCCGCTGGTTGAGGCCTACCTCGCCCGCCGCGCGCTGGATTATCTGGTGGGCTTCAACCTTTCCCCCGTCCTCTGGCGCAAGCTGCCCGGCGCCAAATCCGCGGGCCGCGTGCAATCGGTAACCCTGCGCCTCATCGTCGAGCGCGAGATGGAGATCGAGGCGTTTCGCGCCCGCGAATACTGGTCGGTGAAGGCGCTGCTCGCCACACCGCGCGGTCAGGAATTCGAGGCCCGCCTCGTCTCGCTCGCCGGGAAAAAACTCGAGCGCTTCGATCTGGCCGACGCCACGCAGGCCGAGATGGCCGTGCAGGCGATCACCTCCCGCGCGCTGAAGGTCATGAACGTCGAGGCGAAGCCGGCCAGCCGCAACCCCTCGGCCCCCTTCATGACCTCGACCCTGCAACAGGAAGCCAGCCGCAAATTCTCCATGGGCGCGCGCCAGACCATGTCGACCGCGCAACGCCTCTACGAGGCCGGCCACATCACCTACATGCGGACCGACGGTATCGACATGGCGCCAGAGGCCGTCTCGATGGCGCGCGATGCGATCAAGGACCGTTTCGGCGCGGATTACGTGCCGAAAGAGCCGCGCATTTACAAGAACAAGGCGAAGAACGCGCAGGAAGCCCACGAATGTATCCGCCCGACGGATATGACCAAGGACGCCAAGGCGCTGAATCTCGACGCCGATCAGGCGAAACTCTATGACCTGATCTGGAAACGCACCCTCGCCTGCCAGATGGAAAGCGCCCGACTGGAGCGCACCACCGTTGAGATTGGCAGCGACGATGCGCAGGTCGGCCTGCGCGCCAACGGCCAGGTCGTGCTCTTCGACGGCTTCCTGCGGGTCTACGAAGAAGGCCGCGACGATGTCGTCGACGAGGACGACAAGCGCCTGCCCCAGATCAGCCAAGGTGACGCGATGGACAAGCGCAGCGTCACGCCCGAGCAGCATTTCACCCAGCCCCCGCCGCGCTACACCGAGGCGACGCTGGTCAAGAAGATGGAAGAGCTCGGCATCGGCCGCCCCTCGACCTATGCCAGCATCGTCACCACGATTCAGGACCGCGAATATGTTCGCAAGGATGGCAACCGCCTGATCCCCGAGGACAAGGGCCGTCTGGTGACCGCCTTTCTTGAAAACTACTTCCGCCGCTACATCGGCTATGACTTCACCGCCGATCTGGAAGACCAACTCGACAAGGTCAGCGCCGGGGATGCCGCCTATAAGGAAGTGCTGCGCCGCTTCTGGCGCGATTTCTCGGCGGCCATCGCCGAGACATCCGAGCTGCGCATCACCGAAGTGCTGGAAAAGATTAACGAGGTGCTGGAGCCGCATCTCTTCCCGCCCACCGAAGACGGCAGCGACCCGCGGCTTTGCCCCAATTGCGAGATTGGCCGCCTGTCGATGCGCACCGCGCGCTCGGGCGGTGCCTTCATCGGCTGCTCGAACTACCCCGAATGCCGCTATACCCGCCCCTTCGGCCCGCCCGACCCGGAGGCCGAAGCCTCAGCCATCCCGCCCGACGGCAAGCTGCTGGGTGAGGATCAGGGCGACGAGATCCGCGTTTTCAAGGGCCGTTTTGGTCCTTATGTCCAGCGCGGCCCCGTCACCGAAGAGAACAAGAAACCCCCGCGCCAGTCGATCCCCAAGAATTGGGTGCCCGAGGATCTGACGCTGGAGCAGGGCGTAATGCTCTTGTCGCTCCCTCGTGAAATTGGCCCCCACCCCGAGGATGGCGTCATGGTCTGGGCCAACATCGGGCGCTATGGGCCTTACATCAAGCACGCCGAAAGCACCTCGCATCGGGGCGGCACCAATGCCAATCTCGAAGGCATCGATGAGGTTTGGACCGTCGGCATGAATCGCGCGGTGCAGTTGTTGGCCGAGAAAGTCGCCAGCCGCGGTGGCCGCGGCAAGGCCGCGAAACCGATCCGCGAGATGGGCGAGCACCCGGATATGGGCGGCGCGGTCAACGTCATGGAGGGCAAATACGGGCCTTATGTGAAATGGGAAAAGGTCAATGCCACGATCCCCAAGGAGATCGAACCGGCAGACCTGACCATGGAGCGCGCGGTGGAGTTGATCGAAGAGAAGCTCGCCAAATCCCCCGCCAAACGCAAAGCGGCGACGAAGAAGGCACCGGCCAAGAAGACGGCAGCCAAAAAGCCCGCGGCGAAAAAGACGGCCACCAAAAAGGCCCCGGCAAAGACGGCGACCAAGAAACCTGCGGCCAAGAAAACAACCGCGAAAAAAGCCGACAGCGCGTAAGCCGCGCATAGGCACAGCAACCGCGCCGGGGGATCGGCGCGGTTCCGCCTGTGGCCTGCAACCTGCCTTTATATCCAGCATCATGAATATGTGATTTGCCATTCGCCTTCGATTTTCGGATCAGGGGCGGCGGCAAGACCACTATGAAAGGCAGATCAATGTCAGGCATGAAATTTACCCGGCGCGGGCTGATCGCCGCGAGCAGCGCGGCGCTGATGACGCCCCAGATCCTGCGCGCGCAGGAACCCGGCCAAGCGCCCCGCGAATATTCCGCCGAACCTCCGGTGTCGCGCAACACGTCGAGCTTTGCCACCCAGCGTTGGCAGGACCATTTCGACAGCCTTGGCAAAGGCGCGATCGTGGCCGACACCACCAGCCGCGCCCTGCATTACTGGAGCGCGGACGGCCAGACCTACAAGGTCTACCCCACCTCGGTGCCCGCCACCGAAGAGTTGACCAAGCGCGGCTATACCGAGATCGTGCGCAAGAAAGTCGGCCCTGATTGGACGCCCACCGCCTCGATGATGGAGCGTTTCCCGCACTACAAATACATGCCGCCGGGCCCGGACAATCCGCTCGGCACCCATGCGATGTATCTTAGCTGGCCTGCCTATATCATCCACGGCACCCATGACACGCGCAAGATCGGGCGGCGGTCCTCGGACGGTTGCATCGGGCTTTATAACGAGAAGATCGAAGAACTTTTCGGCCTCTGCCCCGTGGGCACGCAGGTGCGCATCATCTGACCTTCCGGGCGGCCTTTCCTGCGTAGCACCACGTAATTGACACTGCCACGACGCAGGGTCACATATGGCGCAGCGAAACTGTAGGGAGGTCGCCCGTGAACAAAATCTATGGATCCGCCGCCGAGGCGCTGGAAGGCGTTCTGTCGGATGGCATGCTGATCGCCGCCGGGGGCTTTGGCCTTTGCGGCATTCCGGAATTGCTGTTGCAGGCGATCAAGGAAAACGGGGCCAAAGACCTCACCTTTGCGTCCAACAATGCGGGCGTCGATGACTTCGGCATCGGCATTCTGCTGCAATCGCGGCAGGTGAAAAAGATGATCTCCTCCTATGTGGGGGAGAATGCCGAGTTCATGCGCCAGTATCTGTCGGGCGAGCTGGAATTGGAATTCAACCCTCAGGGCACATTGGCCGAGCGCATGCGCGCGGGTGGTGCGGGCATTCCGGGTTTCTACACCAAGACCGGCGTCGGCACCCAGATCGCCGAGGGCAAGGAAGTGAAACAGTTCCACGGTGAGGATTACATCCTCGAAGAGGGCATCTTTGCGGATCTGTCGATCGTGAAAGCGTGGAAGGCCGATGACACCGGCAACCTTGTCTTCCGCAAGACCGCGCGCAACTTCAACCCGCCCGCCGCCATGTGTGGCAAGGTCTGCATCGTCGAGGTCGAAGAGATTGTCCCCCGCGGAAGCCTCGACCCCGACCACATCCACCTGCCGGGCATCTATGTGCATCGCATCATTCAAGGCGAGCATGAGAAACGCATCGAGAAGGTCACGACACGCAAGCGGGAGGAAGCCTAATGCCTTGGGATAGAGATCAGATGGCGGCACGCGCCGCAGAGGAACTCGAAGACGGCATGTATGTGAACCTCGGCATCGGTATTCCGACGCTGGTGGCGAACTATGTCGGCGACAAGGACATCACGCTTCAGTCGGAAAACGGCATGTTGGGCATGGGCCCCTTCCCTTACGAGGGCGAGGAAGACCCCGACCTCATCAACGCCGGCAAGCAGACCATCACCGAGCTGAGCCGCACCGCTTACTTCGACAGCGCCATGTCCTTTGGCATGATCCGCGGCGGCAAGATCGCGGCGGCGATCCTCGGCGCCATGGAAGTGGCTGAGAACGGCGATCTGGCGAACTGGATGATCCCCGGCAAGCTCGTTAAGGGCATGGGCGGCGCGATGGACCTCGTGGCCGGTGTCCGCAAGGTCATCGTGGTGATGGACCACCAGAACAAAGCCGGTGACTCGAAGGTGCTGAAAGAATGCACCCTGCCGCTGACCGGCAAGGGTGTGGTCGACCGGATCATCACCAACCTCGGTGTGCTCGATGTGGTCGAAGGTGGCTTGAAAATCGTCGAATGCGCCGATGGCGTGACCGAGGACGAGCTGCGCGCCGCGACCCAAGCGACCATCGTTTGAGAAAACAGCCCTCGGCGGCATCCGCCGGGGGCATGCCCGTCGCGCTCAGTTCATCGCAGCAAAGACGCAGCCATCGCTGATCAGTTCCGGCGGTGTCAGGCAAAGCCCCTGCGCCACTTGGAACGCCGCCAGCACCTTGGGCACATAGTCGCGCGTCTCAGCAAAAGGCGGCACGCCCGCATGTTTGCGCACCGACCCCTCACCCGCGTTATAGCCCGCCAGCACGAGAATCGGATCGCGGTCGAACTCCCCCATCAGCCAGTTGAGATATTTGACCCCGCCTGAGATATTCTCGGCCGCGACCATACTGTCACGCACGCCAAAACGGGCGGCGGTATCGGGCATCAGTTGCATCAGGCCAGCCGCCCCCGCCCGGCTCACCGCATCGGCACGCCCTGCGGATTCCACGCTGATCACCGCCAGCACCAGCGCGGGCGAGACATTGGTGCCAACCGTGGCGCGCAGAATATCCACCCCATTGCTGCGCGCGATATCTTGCAGATGTTGCAAGCGCGGCGCGGGCACTTTGCCGCCGGACAGCGCCGCCATCGCAGGGGCCAACCGCCCTGCCCCGCTCCGCTCAGCCGCGGGAGAGATTTTATCCCAGAACCAATCGAACTGCCCAGCATTCAATGGCGCAATCGCGCCGCTCGGGGTGGCGGCAACGGCGGGGCCTGTATCCACCTCCGCCGCTGCCGCGGCGCGGGCCGCCGGATCGATTTGCACCGTGATGCGTTTGGCCCCCTTCTTGGGCGGGCCGACCCGTTTGGCCGAGAACTCAGGGAACGGTTTCGGCCCCTCTGCCATGGCGGCAGGGGCCATGAGAGCCGTGACCAGCGAGAATGCCAATATGCGATACATGCCTGCTCTACCTTGCGTCTGACGCGCCTTTGCGCGGCAATATCACACGAATCGTGGAATCGGGCCAGCGCTTGAAGCGGGGATCATGGCAATTTCGCCGCAATTGCGGTGTTAGACGGTGGGAAAGAGCAGCCGGAAGACCCGACACAAGAATTAAAGCGCCATTAAACAGAGGGTTAACATGTTTCCGAAAGAAAAGCACGGACAGTCCGGAAAAGGCACGTTTGCTGCCAAATTCGCGCCCCAATCTGACGGCTATATAGGGTCATACCAAGTCGGACAGCTTCAAATGAGAGAACGAGGCAAACCGGACGGCGAGGTTAAGACCTTTTACTCAGTGATCCTTGGAGGGACATGACATGATGAACTTTATCAAAAACTTCCGCAAAGACGAAGACGGTGCCGTGACAGTTGACTGGGTCGTTCTGACCGCTGCGATCGTTGGCTTGGCCGTGGTTGCTTTCAACACAATCGGTGACAATACAGCGGATCTGACCACCGAAATTGGCACCGCCATCGATGGCGTTTCGGCAACTCGCGCAGCCGATGATTCCGGCTCTTAAGTCTACACCTGGGCAAAACCTATAGGTTCTACGAAGATTTAGGACCGCCTCCCTCTTGGGGCGCGGTCCTTTTTCAATGCTAGGGTAAAGCACATCCATTCATAGGGTACGTATGCGCAGCCATTTCAAGAAATTCTTCTGCGACCAAAACGGGGCGGTCAGCGTCGAATGGGTTGTCCTGACCGCGGCGCTCGTGAGCCTAGCGATCTTCGTGCTGAGCGTATTCTCAGACAGCCTAGACGGACTTGTCGAATACATCCGGGTCCAACTGACGACTTAAGACGCCCCCACAAACGCGACACGGCAAGCATCTTCGCATCGCCGCCATGGGAACCAATTCTCGCCATATTCGGCAGCTAACTTTCTGGGGTGATAAAAGCGAGCCGAGATTCGCTTCCATAGCAAAGAGGTAACATCATGCGAGCCGTATTCGGATTGGTTCTTTTGGTAGGTGTCGCACTTGCCGGCGGGGCCGTATATCTGGCGAAAGACCGGATTTCACAGTATCAGGCAGCCAACGCGCAGGCTCAGGCCGCGCTGGCGCAGGTCGTGCCAACGAAAACCGTTTGGGTGGCCGACAAGCCTTTGAAATACGGACAGCCCCTCACCCGCGAAGACGTTCGCGCCGTGAAATGGCCAGAGAATGCCATTCCTGAGGGTTCATTCTTCGAAGAAACCGTATTGTTCCCTGAGAACACAAAAGAACAACGCATCGTGCTGCGCAACATCGAGAAAGATGAAGCGATCATGGCCGTGAAGGTGACCGAGCCGGGCGAGGACTCTGGCCTTACCTCCCGCCTTGCGCGCGGAATGCGGGCCTTTGCACTTAAAGTTGATGTTTCCAGCGGCGTTTCGGGCTTCCTGCGCCCCGGTGACCGGGTGGATATCTATTGGACGGGCCGCGTAAACGTTGGCAACCAATCCAGCAATGGAGATGTCACCAAGCTAATCGAATCTGGCGTGCAGCTGATCGCCATCGACCAGAGCGCCGATGCGCTGGTGATGGAAGAAGCCTCGATCGCCAAGACAGTGACGGTGGCCGTGAAGCCGCAACAGGTCGCCGCCCTCGCCCAAGCGCAATCGACCGGCAAACTCTACCTCTCCCTCGTCGGCACAAATGACGACACCGTGGCCGAAGCCATCGAAGTCGACCAACGCTCGCTTCTGGGAATCGAGGCACAAGAGACCATCGCCGAAGTTACCAAAGAGAAGGTTTGCACGATCCGCACCCGCCGCGGGGCCGAGGTGGTAGAACTGCCGATCCCCTGCACAAACTGACCTGAAAACAACCTCTTGCTAAGTTAATGAAGGCGCCGCACTCCCATGCGGCGTCTTTCATTTTTGCAGGTATGTTGCGCATAGCCCACATGCACAGCGCCCGCGAAGAGCTTGATTCTTGCAATAAATTTGGAATTGCCGCAGAGTGTTGCCAAACGAGGGCAAAAAGACCCATCCCGAGGCGTGATCAAAAAGGCAGGTCACATGAAAATCGATAGATTTCTTAAAGCGGTCCTTCTGGGGCTGACACTGGGCGCAATGCCGATGGCATTGACCCTGCCCAGTTCAGCTAGCGCCGACACGCTGCGCGTTGTCAAACGCGGCACTAATTCCAGCCTCGACGTCCCGATGAACCGCGCCGTGGTGGTGGAAAGCGACATTCCCTTCGCGGAACTCAGCATCGCCAACCCCGGCATCGCGGATATCTCCTCCCTGTCTGACCGTACGATCTATGTGTTGGGCAAATCGCCGGGGCTGACCACGCTCACGCTGCTCGACGCGGCGGGACAGCTGATCACCAATGTCGATGTCCGCGTCGCGGCGGATGTCTCTGAATTCAAAGAACGGCTGCGTCAAATCCTGCCGGGTGAGAAGATCGAAGTGCGCACCGCAAATGACGGTATCGTGCTGTCGGGCATCGTCTCTTCCACGCAACGGCTGCAACGCGCGCTCGATCTGGCCGAACGCTACGCTCCCGAACGGGTCAGCAACCTGATGAGCGTGGGCGGCATTCAGCAAGTCATGATGAAGGTCCGTTTTGCCGAGATGCAGCGCAACGTGTCGAAATCGCTTGGCTCTTCACTGGCAATCAACGGCGGCTCCGATTTCAGCGCGGGCACCGGCAGCACCAATACGTCAGGCGGGGTCGCGACCTCGCTTGGCGGGTCGATCCCATCGGCAAACCAGAACGCAGGCGCGGTGCTTTTCGGCTTCAACGCAGGCTCTACCCAAGTGGGCATCCTGTTGGAAGCATTGGAAGAAAAAGGCGTCGTGCGGTTCCTGGCAGAGCCGAACCTCGTGGCGCTTTCGGGGCAAGAGGCCAAGTTCCTCGCCGGGGGCGAATACCCGATCCCGGTCGCCCAAACCAGTGATACGGTGTCGGTGGAGTTCAAACCCTTCGGCGTAGAACTCGCCTTTATTCCGCGCGTCGTCGACAAGGATATCATCAATCTTGAGATGAACGCCGCCGTTTCGGCCATCGACGCAAGCAACAGCATTTCATTGGGCAACGGCATCGAGATTTCCGCCTTCACCCGGCGCGAGACATCGACCACGGTCGAGATGCGTGACGGCGAAAGCTTTGCCATCGCGGGCCTTTTGACCGACGACTTCACCGACAGCACGCGTCAACTGCCGTGGATCGGCGATGTGCCGGTGCTGGGCGCGCTGTTCCGGTCGGCAGATTACCAGCGCAGCCAGACCGAATTGGTCATTATCGTCACCGCCCATCTGGTCACCCCGACCCGTGGCGAAGCGCTGGCCCTGCCCACGGACCGCATCAAACCGCCCTCTGAGAAAGACCTGTTCCTGCACGGTCGCACGGCGGATGGCACCCGCACCCCCAGCCGGGGTGCTGCGGGCGAAGTGGCCAAGCAGGACTTCCGCGGTTCCTACGGTTATGTACTGGATTGATCCGATGACACGCAGACATATCACGTTGATCGCGGGCACCGCGGCCCTTGCCGGGCTCGCCGCCTGCGCGCCCAGCAACGATCCGGTCTATACGCAGTTCTACCGCGAGGCGGGGTCGGTCGTGGACACGGGCCAATTCGGCAATGCCACATTGCACAACCGCCAAGTCATGACCGGCGAAAAGCGTGTGACCTTTGATCTGGCGAACCGTTTCTCTAATGAAGTCCGCTCGACCGTGACCTTCGCCTTCAACTCGGCCCGACTGGACGCGAATGCGAAAGCCATCCTGCGCCAGCAAGCCAGCTGGATTCGCCAATTCCCCGAGATTCGCTTCCGCGTCTATGGCCACACCGATCTGGTCGGCTCGCAGGCCTATAACCGCGCCTTGGGGCTGCGCCGGGCGCAGGCCGTGGTGCGCTATCTCTCGACCTTGGGAATCAGCCCCAGCCGTTTGGAAGCCGTTGTTTCCTTTGGCGAAACTCAGCCTCTGATCGTGACCCAGGGCCGCGAGCGTCGCAACCGGCGCACGGTGACCGAGGTCAGCGGCTTCGTCCAGGGCCACCCGATGCTGCTGGACGGCAAATATGCGCAGATCATCTACCGCGAATATGTAGCCAGCGCCGTGCCCCCCTCTCAGCTAAGCTCCGGTGCCACCGAAGCAGGTGGCGGCGGCGGGGAGTAAGGGTAAGCCCTTCTTTCGCATATAAAATATCCCCCCGCGCCTTCGGGCCGCGGGGGTTTTCGTCTCTGAAAAGCCATGTCCAATCGGGCGCGAATGGACGTATCGTTTCAAGATACCCAACAATAGAGGCTTTTTGGCCCCAATCTCGCCCCAGTTGGGGGTGATATTCGACGCAGAAGGATAAATGTGCCCGGCTCAAGAGCCGCGCATGAGGCAGAGGTCAGAGCGTTCGCAGCGACAGAATATCGCCGCCCTCCGGCCAAACCGTTGATGTAAAGGACAAAAGGTCATGAGCAGCACTATGCCACAACCCGAAGCAGCGCCGATCGTTGCCTGCACAATCAGCCGTGATGTACAGAACTTCGACCTTTTGATCGAAGATATGGAAGCCACTTTGGGCGAAAGCTGGGGTGATCTGGGATTCGCCGAGGCGCTAGCCTTCTTCAGCCAACCCGAAGCCGAGGCGATGGAATTCGTCGCCCTCGCCATGGATGAGACCGACGAGGACAACCTCGTTTTGATGAGTGAAATCATCACGCAGGCCAAGGCGCGCGACATCCGGGTGATCCTGATCGCCGAAGACATGACCCCCGCCGCATTGCATTCGCTGCTGCGGAAGGGGGCGGATGAGTTCGTCCCCTATCCACTGCCCGAAGGCGAATTGGCACAGGCCATTGCCCGCGTCCGCGCCGGAGAGAACGCCCCCCCTGCCCCCACAGCCGACAGCAGTGCGCCGCAGTTGAAGGCCGGTGCGCAAAAGGACGGCGCGCTGATCGTGGTGCATGGCTTGGCCGGTGGCACTGGGGCCACGACCCTTGCGGTAAACCTTGCTTGGGAACTGGCCAATGCAGACAAGAAAAACCCGCCCTCGGTCTGCCTGCTGGATTTCGACCTGCAATATGGCTCTGTCGCGACCTTCCTTGATCTGCAACGCCGCGAGGCGGTCTATGAGATGATGTCCGACACGGAATCCATGGATGAAGAGATCTTTGGCCAAGCGCTGCAAACCTTTGAAGACAAGTTGCATGTGCTGACCGCCCCGGCAGAGATGCTGCCGCTCGACATCGTGACCAACGAAGATATCGACCGCATCCTCAACATGGCGCGCAACCAGTTCGACTATGTCATCGTCGACATGCCCTCGACGCTGGTACAATGGTCCGAGACCGTGCTGACCAGCGCGCATGTCTACTTTGCCATGCTGGAACTCGACATGCGCTCGGCCCAGAACGCGCTGCGCTTCAAACGGGCGCTGCAGTCTGAGGAGCTGCCCTTTGAAAAGCTGCGCTATGTGATGAACCGCGCGCCGAAATTCACCGATCTCAGCGCCAAGAGCCGGGTCAAGCGCATGGCCGAATCGCTGAGCATTTCGATCGACGTGCAGATGCCCGATGGCGGCAAGGCGGTGACCCAGGCCAATGACCACGGGCTGCCGCTGGCCAATTCCGCCCCGAAAAGCCCACTGCGCCGCGAAATCGCCAAACTGGCAAGCTCCATCCACGATCTCAAGGGCGAGCAGGCCAAAGCCGCCTGAGCCCCCTAGCGAAAGAGCGTACCGATGTTCTCGAAATACAAGAAGCCAGCCTCTGCCACCCCGAAAGCCGCCGCCCCCGCGCCGGCGCGTGAGGCCAAGCCCGCCAAAGCCGCCCAGCCCGCCCCCGCGGCACCTGCGCCCGCGCCGGCGGCCAAACCGGTTTCAATGCGCCGCGCGGTCAAACCCGCCGCCGCTTCCCCCGAGGACCGTGAGGTCAAGCGCAAGCAGCGGATGAGTGAGATCAAGCTCGAATTGCACCGCGCGCTCTTGGACAACCTCAACCTCGCCGCGCTGGAACATGCCTCGGAAGCTGATTTGCGGCAGGAAATCAACGATATCGCCGTCGAGATCCTTTTGGAAAAGAGCATCGTGCTCAACCGCGAAGACCGCATGACGCTGAACTCCGAGCTTTATGACGAGGTCACCGGTCTTGGCCCCCTGGAGACGCTGCTGAAAGACGACAGCGTCAACGATATTCTGGTGAACGGCCCGCAACAGATTTTCGTCGAACGCGACGGTAAGCTGCAATTGACCGACATCACCTTCAAAGACGAAAAACACCTGCTGCGGATCATCGACAAGATCGTCTCGGCGGTGGGGCGTCGGGTGGATGAAAGCAACCCTTACGTTGACGCGCGTCTCAAGGATGGCTCGCGTTTCAACGCCATGGTGCCCCCGGTGGCCGTCGATGGCTCGCTCGTGTCTATTCGTAAGTTCAAGAAAGACAAGCTGGGCATCGACGATCTGGTGAACTTCGGCGCCTTCTCGGAAGAGATGGCCGCCTATTTGCAGGCCGCCGTGGCCACGCGTCTTAACATCATCGTGTCGGGCGGTACGGGGTCGGGTAAGACCACCACGCTCAACGCGCTGTCGTCTTTCATCGACAATGCCGAACGCATTCTGACCATCGAAGACACCGCCGAATTGCAACTGCAACAGACCCACGTGGGCCGGATGGAAAGCCGCCCGCCCAACGTCGAAGGCAAAGGCGAAGTCTCCCCCCGCGACTGTCTGAAAAACGCCCTTCGGATGCGCCCCGACCGCATCATCGTCGGCGAGACGCGCGGCGAAGAGGTCATCGACATGTTGCAGGCGATGAACACTGGCCACGACGGCTCCATGACCACGATTCACGCCAACTCGGCCCGCGATGGCATCAGCCGTCTGGAAAACATGATTGCCATGGCCGGGATCGAAATGCCGCTCAAGGCGATGCGCAGCCAGATTTCCTCGGCTGTGAACCTGATCGTGCAGGCCAGCCGCTTGCAAGACGGCTCGCGCCGGATGACCTCGATCACCGAGATCACGGGCATGGAGGGCGAGGTCATTTCGATGCAAGAGATCTTCCGCTTCCAGCGCGTCGGCCTGACGCCCGAGAACAAGATCATCGGCCATTTCACCGCCACCGGCGTGCGCAGCCACTTCTCTGAGCGGTTCCGCATGTGGGGCTATGACCTGCCCGCCTCCATCTACGAACCCGTGGCGGCCCAGTAAGGATTGATGCAATGAGTGCCGAACCAATCATCTATGGTCTGATCTTCATCGGCGTTCTGGTGCTGGTCGAGGGGCTGTACCTTGTCGCATTCGGCAAATCCATTAGCCTCAACAGCCGCGTGAACCGCCGCCTTGAGATGCTGGAGAAAGGCGCCCGCCGCGAAGAGGTGCTCGATAAGCTGCGCAAGGAAATGCAGCAGCATATGAACGCCAAGTCGATCCCGCTCTACTCCCTGCTGTCAGAACGTGCGCAGAAGGCCGCGATTGCCTTCACGCCGCAGCAGTTGTTGATGATCATGGCCGGGTTGGCCGCTTTGGCCTTTCTGGGGCTGACCATCGGCACCGATACCTCCGTGTCGGTGCGCGCGCTGATGTCCATCGCCATGGGCGTGGGCGCGGTTTTCTTCTGGGTGTCGCATAAGGCCAGCAAACGCATGGCGATGATCGAAGAACAGCTTCCCGATGCGGTGGAGCTGATGGTGCGCAGCCTGCGGGTGGGGCACCCTTTCTCCAACGCGATCTCCATCGTGTCGAAGGAAATCCAAGACCCGCTTGCCTCGGAATTTGGCGTAATCGCCGATGAAGCCGCCTATGGCCGCGATCTGGGCGAGGCGCTGAAAGATATGGCCGAACGGCTCGACATGCAGGATTTGCGCTTTCTTGCTGTCGCCGTCACCATCCAGCAGCAATCGGGCGGCAACTTGGCTGAGATCCTCGCCGGTCTGGCCAAAGTGATCCGCGCCCGTTTTCGCCTGTTCCGCCGTGTCAAAGCAATCACGGCCGAGGCGAAATGGTCGGGCAAGTTCCTATCGGCCTTCCCGCTCGCCGCGCTGGTGGTGATCAACCTCGGCGATCCGCATTACTACGACGAGGTGCGCGATCACCCCTATTTCATTCCCGCCTGTTTCCTTGTGGGGATCTTCCTTGTGCTGAACCTTTTCGTGATGCGCATCCTTACCAATATCAAAGTCTGAGAGGCCGGTGATGGAATTTTTCAATCAGCTTAACGATCAGATCAACCAAGCCTTGGGGCCGATGGGGCTGATCATCATCATCGGCACTCTGGGCGTCGCCTTGGTGGCGATCACGCTGGTCTTGATGCTGCGCCAGCCCGAAGACCCGCTGACCAAGCTCAAACGCACCAGCTCAGCCCCGACCGGCGACAGTTCGCGCGAAAAGCTGCGCCAATCGGATCAAAACGCGCAGTTGCAGAAATTCGCCAAGTTTCTTGAGCCTGAAGACGTGGCCGAACTTAGCGCCAAACAGTTGATGCTGCGCCAAGCGGGCTATCGTTCGCGCGATGCGGTGCGGCTTTATTACTTTGCCCAATTTGCCCTTGGGATGCTGGGGCTGGTCGGCGGTCTGGTCTATACCAATGTCTTGGGCGGCGGCGAAGGGCAGACCACGCAGCAGACCATGATGTGGGCCATCGGCCCCGGTGCAATTGGTTACTACCTGCCGAAATACTGGGTCCGCCGCCGGGTCGATTCCCGCAAAGAAGAGATCACCCGCGGCTTTCCCGACGCGCTGGATATGATGCTGGTCTGCGTCGAAGCCGGGCAATCGCTGGACCAATGCATCGTCCGCGTCGCCCGCGAGTTGCGCGCCTCCTACCGCGCCCTTTCCGAAGAGTTCGAGATGGTCGCCTATGAGATGAAAGCCGGTAAGGACAAAGTATCGGTGCTCAACGACATGGGCGAGCGATGCGGCGTGCAGGATGTCTCCTCTTTCGTGACCGTGCTGATCCAATCGGCAGCCTTTGGTACCTCCATCGCCGACGCCCTGCGCGTCTACGCCGCCGAGATGCGCGACAAACGCGTGATGCGGGCCGAGGAAGCGGCAAACAAGTTGCCAACCAAGATGACCCTTGCCACTATGGGCCTCACCGTGCCGCCGCTGCTGATTATTCTGATCGGCCCCTCGGCACATGGCATCTCGCAACTGGGTCAGGTAGGGAATTAATGACGGGCAAAATTCGGCGCAGCCTCACCCGCGCCGTTTTCATCGGGCCGATCTTGGGCCTTGCTCTGGCCGCCTGTTCGACAGGCGGCTTTTCCGCATTGCGTGGGGATCAGACATCCGAAAACCTCTATGCCCCCGGCGTGAACCAACGGGCCGAGGCGGTTGATGGGATCGAGGTGGGCCATAGGCTCATCGCGGCGGGGCAATATGAACTGGCCATCAAATCCTTCAACCGCGCCGCGCTGGAGCATGGGCTCACGGGTGAAATCCTCTCGGCCCTCGGCAGCGCCAACCTCGGGCTCGGGCGTTTGGGACAGGCGGAAACCCTGCTGCGCCGCGCCGTTGAGAAAGACGCCGCCGAACCGGAAGTCTGGAACAACCTTGGCGTCGTGCTGATGGAAAGCGGCCAGACCGCCAAGGCCGAGCATATTTTCCGCAAAGCCTATGCGCTCGACAATGGCGAAAGTGACGCAATTCGGGACAATCTGCGCTTGGCGCTCGCAAAAACGGAAAAATCTGTTATAACAGAAGTCAATGAGGATAATTACAAATTGGTGCGGCGCGGCAGCGGGGATTACCTGATCCGTCCGACACCATGACCCGGCAGAGCAGTAAGAGGACGCAAAATGCGCCATCCAATCATTCTGGCCGTCTGCATGGCAGGCGTCACCGCCCTTGCGGGCTGCGGTGAAAAAGACGCGAACGCCACCGTTGAACGGGCCTTCAAGGACGTCAACGTGGTGGATGAGACCAACCTCTCCGACGTGATGCTGACAGTGGCCGACCCGAATGAGGCGGTGAGCTATTTCGCGCGTTCGATCAAGGAAAGCCCCGACCGCATCGACCACCAGCGCGGGCTCGCCACGTCACTGGTCCGCGCCAAACGCACGACCGAGGCCGTGACCGAATGGGACAAGGTCGTCAAGATGGAGGGCGCCACCCCCGAAGACCGCGTGCAACTGGCCGATGCGCTGATCCGTTCGGGCAATTGGGCGCGGGCCGAGACGGTGCTCAACGGCATCCCCCCCACCCATGAGACCTTTGCCCGCTACCGGCTTGAAGCCATGGTCGCCGACAGCAAGGAACAGTGGGACCGCGCCGACAGCTTTTACGAGATCGCCGTCGGCCTGACCACCACCCCCGCCGCCGTGATGAACAACTGGGGCTACTCCAAACTGACCCGCGGCGATTACGCCGAGGCCGAGCGTCTTTTTGGCGAGGCGATCCGTCAGGACAACACGCTTTTCACCGCCAAGAACAACCTCATCATGGCCCGCGCCGCGCAGCGCGACTACACCCTGCCCGTGATGCCGATGGAGCAATCTGAGCGCGCACAGCTTTTGCACACGATGGCCCTGTCGGCGATCAAACGCGGCGATGTGGAGACCGGCAAGGGCCTCCTGCGCGAAGCGATCGACACGCACCCGCAGCATTTCGAAGCCGCCGTCCGCTCTCTGCGCGCATTGGAAAACGGCTGATCCATGGCGATCTCTGCCACGGCGGCCCTGTGGTTTCTGCCCTTTGTCCTGCCGATCTGCTTCTATGTCGCCTTCACCGACATGAAGCAGATGCGGATCACCAATCAGGCAGTCTTGGTGCTCACCGCGATCTTCGTGCTGCTGGGGCTGTTTCTGCTGCCCTTTGACACCTATCTCTGGCGCCTGCTGAGCCTTGTCGTGGTTCTGGTGGTCGGCATCTTCCTGAACGCCGCCGGGGTCATGGGGGCCGGTGACGCGAAATTCGCCGCCGCCGCCGCGCCCTATATCGCATGGGGCGATCTGCGCCTCTTAATGATGCTTTTCATGGCCACCCTTCTCGCCGCCGCCGCCACGCACCGCGGGGTGAAATACACCCCCCTGCGCCGTCTCGCGCCCGATTGGCAAAGCTGGCAGGAGACCAAGAAATTCCCCATGGGCCTCGCCCTTGGCACCACGCTGGGGCTCTATCTGATCTTGGGGGCGCTCTTCGGGGTCTGACCGCCCCGCTGCAAACTCTTTTCATTGCGAAAAAGCGTCCACATTCACGCCATATTCAAGATTTACCCTCCAGTCTGACCGACAAGCCGCACCGCCGCATGACTTTCCAAGGAAGCCATTGATGAACGCCCCGACCAGCACCGTGCTTGCCCCGCCGCCCCCCAAGCGGTTGGAGGATATGAAACTGCCCATCGTGATGATGCGCGACATTCTTCTGAAAACGATTTTTCGCAAGAACGTCGAGATGGTCAGCGATCTGGCCCAAGCGCTCTGCCTGCCGATCCCGGTCACGCAGGAGATGGTCGACCAAGCCCGCAGCCAACGCCTGATCGAAGCCACCGGCACGCTCAGCGCCACTAGCGGCAATGAGATGGGCTATCAGTTGACCGATGCAGGCAAGGCGCGCGCATTGGACGCGCTGGCGCAGTCGGAATATTTCGGCGCCATGCCCGTCCCGCTTGAGGTTTACCGAGAGCAGGTCAAACGCCAATCCGTGCGCAATCTGCAAATCACCCGTGACCAGTTGACCGGGGCCATGGGCCATCTGGTGCTGCCCGACAGCCTGCTGGATCACCTCGGCCCCGCCGTCTCTGCCGGGCGGTCGATCTTGATGTACGGCCCGCCGGGCAACGGTAAGTCCAGCATTTCCAATGGCATACGCGACGCGCTTGGTGATCGGGTCTATGTCCCCCGCGCCATCGAATACGCAGGCCAAGTCATCACCGTCTATGACCCGATCGTCCATTCCGCCGCCGAGGCCGAGGTGCAAGACCCAACCTCCCTGCGCCGGATCACGCGCTACGACGCCCGCTATGTCTGCTGCGAACGCCCCACCGTCATCACCGGCGGCGAGCTGTCGCTCGACATGCTCGATCTGGTCTACAACCCCACGGCGCGGACCTATCAGGCGCCGCTGCAGCTCAAGGCGACCGGCGGCATCTTCATCGTCGACGACCTAGGCCGCCAGAAAGAGCCGCCGCAAAGCATCATCAACCGTTGGATTGTCCCGCTGGAGGAAAGCAAAGACATCCTCGCCCTGCAATCGGGCGAGAAATTCGAGGTGCCCTTCGACACGCTGGTGATCTTCTCGACCAACTTCCACCCGAACGAGATTTTCGACCAAGCCGCCCTGCGGCGTATCTTTTTCAAGATCAAGGTCGATGGGCCGGACCAAGAGAACTTCCTCAAGATCTTTGCCATGGTCGCCCGCAAACGCGGCATGCCGCTGGATGAGGCGACGCTGGTCCATCTGCTCAAGGTAAAATACCCGACCATCAACAATGTCTATGCGAATTATCAGCCAAACTTCCTGATCGACCAGATGATCGCGATCTGCGATTTCGAAGGCATCCCCTATCAGATGAACCCCGATCTGGTGGACCGGGCATGGGCCAATATGTTCGTTCGCGACGAGGTGATCGTTAAATAGCCTCCGCCGCTGGCACCGCGCCCTGCCGATACTACATTGGGTGTCATGCGCGCCCTACCCCCCAAATTCGCCGATTGGTTCGCCCAGAACGGCTGGTCTTTGCACCCGCACCAGCAAGAGATGCTGGACCGTGCCGAGGCCCCCGCCCTGCTGCTCATCGCCCCCACAGGGGGCGGCAAAACGCTGGCCGGTTTCCTACCCACCCTCGTCGATCTGTCCGAGCATGATCACGAGGGGATGCACACGCTCTACATCTCGCCGCTGAAGGCGCTCGCGGCAGACATCAAGCGCAACCTCACCCGCCCGGTCGAGGAGATGCGCCTGCCGATCCGCATTGAGGACCGCACCGGCGACACCTCGCACGCGCGCCGCCGTCGCCAACGCGCCGACCCGCCGCATATCCTGCTGACCACGCCCGAAAGCCTCGCCCTGCTGACCTCCTATGAGGACGCCGGGCGCACCTTTCGGGGCCTCAAACGCGTGGTGATTGACGAGATTCACGCGCTGGCCGAAAGCAAACGCGGCGACCAGCTGATGTTGGCGCTGACCCGGCTGCAAGCGCTGTGCCCGGGTCTGAAACGCGTGGGCCTCTCGGCCACTGTCGAAGACCCCGCCGCCATCGCCCACCTGATGGCTTGCCACCCCGACCCCTGCGAAGTGCTCATGGCCGATCCTGGCCCCGCCCCCGACATCCAGATGCTGCGCACCGAAGAAGCCCCCCCCTGGGCCGGCGGCGGCGCCGCCTATTCGATCCCCGCGGTCCTCGAACAGGTGCGCCAACACAAGACGACGCTCATCTTCCACAACACCCGCGCGCAGGCCGAGATCTTCTTCCACAAACTCTGGCTCGCCAACGAGGACGCCCTGCCCATCGCCATCCACCACGGCAGCCTCGACCGCGCGCAGCGCGAAAAGGTCGAGGCGGCGATGGTACGAGGCGATTTGCGCGCCATCGTCTGCACCGGCACGCTGGATCTGGGGATCGACTGGGGCGACGTGGACCTCATCATCCAGATCGGCGCGCCGAAGAACGTGAAACGTCTGGTCCAGCGCATCGGCCGTGCCAACCACCGCTACAATGCGCCCTCCAAGGCGCTTCTGGTCCCCGCCAACCGCTTCGAAGTGGTGGAATGCGTCGCAGCGCTGGAGGCCGTGCTCGAAGGCGCGCTCGACGGCGACCCGCGGGGCGACGGCCCGCGCGACGTGCTCTGCCAGCACATCCTCATCGCCGCCTGCGCTGGCCCCTTCGACGCCGAGGACCTCTTTGCCCAAATCCGCACCGCCGGCGCCTATGCCAACCTCTCGCGCGCCGCCTTCGATGCTTGCCTCGATTTCTGCGCCACGGGGGGCTACGCGCTGCGCGCCTATGACCGCTGGCAAAGGCTGCTGCAACGCCCCGATGGGCAATGGCAACTGCGTGACCCCCGCGCCGCGCAACGCATCCGTATGAACATCGGCACCATTCAGGACACCGACAAGCTCAAGGTCCGCATGAAACGCAACCGCGGCGGCAAACCCCTTGGCGAGATCGAAGAGGGCTTTGCCGCCACGCTGACCAAAGGCGATACCTTCCTGATCGGCGGGCAAATCGTGCGCTACGAAGGGCTGCGCGAAACCGTGGTCGAGGTCAGCCGCAACGCCGCCAAAAAGCCAAAAGTGGCGACCTTCGGCGGTACGAAATTCGCCACCTCCACCCAACTCTCGGCCCGCGTGCAACAAATGTTCACACAAGACAGCTGGCCCGAACTGCCGCCCCACACCGCCGAATGGCTCAGCCTGCAACGCGAGGTCAGCCAACTGCCGCAGCCCGGCACGCTGCTGGTGGAAAGCTTCCCCCATGACTTTGCCGAACAGACGGTGTTCTACGGCTTTGCCGGACGCAACGGCCAACAAACGCTCGGCCTTCTGCTCACCAAACGCATGGAAGACCTTGGCCTACGCCCCTTAGGCTTCGTCGCGACGGACTATGCCACGCTAATCTGGGGACTCTCCCCTGTCGACGACCCCGCCCCGCTGCTTGATCCGACAGTGCTGCACGAAGGGCTCGACAGTTGGCTCGCGGGCAATGCCGTGATGAAACGCACTTTTCGCGCCGCCGCCACTATCGCCGGGCTGATCGAGCGCAACAGCCCGCAGGCGCGCAAATCCGGACGGCAAACGACCTTTTCCAGCGATATCCTCTACGACACGCTGCAGCGCTATGAACCGGACCACCTGATGCTCGACATCACCCGCGAAGAAGCCCTCAGCGGTTTGGTGGATTTCGGCAGAATCGAAGAAATGCTCGGGCGGATCGCCGGGCGGATCACCCATCGCAAGCTCTCCCGCGTGAGCCCCCTGGCCGCGCCGCTGTTTCTCGAAATGGGCCGCGTTCCGGTCGAAGGCGCCGGGCAGGATCGTCTGTTGGCAGAAGAGGCGGAACGCTTGATGGAAGCCTCCGGCCTCGCGCAACTCACCCCGCCGCCGTCGGATCAGCCGCCATGGCGGGATGGTCGTTGAACTTGAGCGTTTCGCGGGCAGAGAGGTTCTGCAAGGTATTTGAAAAAGGATGAAGATAATTAAGGGTTCTTTAATTAAGGTGGCGCATCTTCCTCTCGCGGTACAGGCTGAGGAGCCGATGACCGCAAAGGATGAAGGCGCGTCTCCGGTCCGGTGACCACCCGATCGCGGGGCGCGCTTTCTGCAATTCATCCTTTCTTAAATACCTCTGCGCTGACCATTCCATCTGCGCAACCTTCGCGTTTGGCCCCTTGCCAAATCAGAGCTGATCTCAGATGAACAAAGGATGAACGGACTTGAGTTTTCATTCGCCGGGGCGGGGCTGACTGCGCTTGGTTCTGGCGCGCTTTGGTGGCGCGAAAGGGATTTGCTTTGTGTGAGCGACCTTCACTTGGGCAAGTCGGAAAGGATCGCGCGGCGCGGCGGGTCGGCGCTGCCGCCTTATGAGACGCGCGATACGTTGAACCGTTTGGCGGCGGACCTGTCTTTCACGCAAGCGCGTCATGTGATCTGCCTTGGCGATAGTTTTGATGACCTCGGCGCGGCGCAGGCGTTGCCAGAGGAAGAGCGGCTTTGGATTCTCGGCCTGCAGGCCGGGCGGCGGTGGGATTGGATCGAAGGCAATCATGATCCGGGCCCGGTTGGGTTGGGCGGTACGCATTTGGGTGAGTTGGCGCTCGGCCCGCTGACCTTTCGGCATATTGCGGCGGAGGGGACCTCCGGCGAGGTGTCGGGGCATTATCATCCCAAGGCATCGATCCGCGCGCGGGGCCGCAGCATCTCGCGTCCGGCGTTTTTGTTTGACAGCAAGCGGCTAATCCTGCCTGCATATGGCACCTATACCGGCGGGCTGCGCAGCCAGTCGCGGGTGCTTTGTGATTTGATGGGGCCAGAGGCCTGTGCGGTACTCACGGGGCCGCACCCTGTGGCGATCCCCATGCCCGGAAAGAAGCGATGATGGATGATCAGATTGAACGACGGGTGCGGGAGGGTTTTGCCAAGCAGACCATGATGCAGACCCTGGGGGCCGAGATCATCGATGTGCAGTCGGGTCTGGTCAAGGTTGCGGCGCCGGTCCTGCCGGGCGCGATGCAGCAGCAGGGTTTTGGCCATGCGGGGCTGACCTTTTCCATCGGCGATTCCGCGGCGGGCTATGCGGCCTTGAGCATGTTGCCGCCGGAGGTCGATGTCGTGACCTCGGAGATCAAGATCAACCTTCTGGCTCCCGCTCGGGGAGACCGGCTGATTGCCACGGGCCGGGTGGTGAAACCGGGCCGGCGGCTTTGTGTGGTCACGGCGGAGGTGCATGCGGAAACGCATGGCGCCGCCAAGCTCATCGCCATCCTGCAGGGCACCATCGTGCCGGTGCCAGGCGCTTAGGCGGTCAGCCCTTCGGGTTCTGCCAACCCATTGGCGCGGCAGCAGGCGGTGACCGTATTGGCCAGCAGGCAGGCGATGGTCATCGGCCCGACCCCGCCGGGCACCGGGGTGATGGCCCCGGCGCGCTGGCTGGCGCTGTCGAAGTCCACGTCGCCGACCAGTTTGGTTTTCTCGCCGGTCTCGATCCGGTTGATGCCCACGTCGATCACCGTCGCGCCCTCTTTGATCCAATCGCCGGGCACCATCTCGGGGCGGCCAACGGCGGCGACCACGATATCGGCGCGGCGCACCACCTCGGGCAGATCGCGGGTGCGGCTATGCGCGATGGTCACCGTGCAGCTATCGCCCAAGAGCAGCTGCGCCATCGGTTTGCCGACGATGTTGGACCGGCCAATGACCACCGCGTTCATACCCGTCAGATCGCCGTGATGGTCGCGCAGCATCATCAGGCAGCCCAGCGGGGTGCAGGGCACCATGCTTTTCTGCCCTGCGCCCAGTAGGCCGACGTTGGAGATGTGAAAACCGTCCACGTCCTTGGCGGGCGAGACGGCATTGACCACGCGGGTTTCGTCCAGATGATCCGGCAGCGGCAGTTGCACGAGGATGCCGTGGATCTCGGGGTCGTTGTTCAACGCGTCGATCAGCTTGAGCAGGTCGTCCTGATCGACGGTCGCGGGCAGCTTGTGTTCGACCGACTTCATGCCGACCTCGCGAGTCATTTTGCCCTTGGAGCGGACATAGACTTGGCTTGCCGGGTCTTCGCCCACCAGCACCACGGCGAGGCCGGGGGTGACGCCGTGATCCGTCTTCAGCCGGTCGACATGGCCCGCGACCTTCTCACGCACCGTTGCTGCAAAGGCTTTGCCATCGATGATTGTCGCTGCCATATCCGTCTCACTTTCGCTTGCTGCAGGTTGAACATGCTCTACATCACCGCGACGGCGGGTCATTGCAACCCGCCTTAGAACAATCCCTCCACATCGCCATCGGCGTTGAGCTTGATTGCCTCGGCAGAAGGCACCCGCGGCAGGCCCGGCATGGTCATGATCTCACCGCAGATGACGACAACGAAGCCCGCCCCTGCCGAAAGGCGCACCTCGCGGATGGGGACGCTGAAACCCGTGGGCGCGCCGCGCAGGTCGGGATCGGTTGAGAAACTATACTGGGTCTTGGCCATGCAGACCGGAAGATTGCCATAACCCTGCGCCTCCCAATCCTTCAACTGGTTGCGCACCTTTTGGTCGGCCAGCACTTCGTCGGCACGGTAGACACGTTTGGTGATGGTCTCGATCTTTTCGAACAGCGGCATCTCGTCGGCATAGAGCGGGGCGAAATTCGCGTGATCGCCATCGGCGATCTCTGCCACGCGGGTGGCCAGATCCGCGGAGCCTTCCGAGCCCAGTTCCCAGTGGCGCGAGAGGATCGCCTCGGCCCCTTGGGCCGCGACATATTCTTTAACCGCCGCCACTTCGGCCTCGGTATCGGTGACGAAATGGTTGATCGCCACCACCACGGGCACGCCAAAGGATTTCACGTTTTCGATGTGGCGGCCAAGGTTAGCACAGCCCTGTTGCACGGCCTCGACATTCTCGGTCCCTAGGTCGGCTTTCGCCACGCCGCCGTTCATCTTCATCGCGCGCACCGTGGCGACGACGACCACCACAGAAGGCGCCAGCCCCGCCTTGCGGCATTTGATGTTCATGAATTTCTCGGCCCCGAGATCGGCGCCAAAGCCTGCCTCTGTCACCACATAATCTGCCAGTTTCAACGCCGTGGTCGTGGCGATGACCGAGTTGCAGCCGTGGGCGATATTGGCGAAGGGCCCGCCGTGGACGAAGGCTGGGTTGTTTTCCAACGTCTGCACGAGGTTCGGCTGCATCGCGTCTTTCAAAAGCACCGTCATGGCCCCATCCGCCTTGATGTCGCGGGCATAGACCGGACTACGGTCGCGGCGGTAGGCGACGATCATCGCGCCAAGGCGCTCTTGCAGATCGGTGAGGTTCTTGGCCAGACAGAGGATCGCCATGACCTCGGAGGCCACGGTGATGTCAAAGCCCGACTCGCGCGGGAAACCGTTGGGCACACCGCCCAAGGAGGCGGTGATCTGGCGCAGGGCGCGGTCATTCATGTCGACCACCCGGCGCCATGTGACACGGCGGGTGTCGATCTCCAACTCGTTGCCCCAGTAGATGTGGTTGTCGATCATCGCCGCCAGCAGGTTGTGGGCGCTTGTGATGGCGTGGAAATCGCCGGTGAAATGCAGGTTCATCTCTTCCATCGGCACCACTTGGGCATAGCCGCCGCCCGCGGCACCCCCCTTCATCCCGAAGTTCGGCCCGAGCGAGGCTTCGCGGATGCAGACCGCCGCCTTTTTGCCGATCCGGTTCAACCCGTCGCCGAGCCCGACGGTGGTGGTGGTCTTGCCCTCCCCTGCCGGGGTCGGGTTGATCGCGGTGACGAGGATCAGCTTGCCGTTCGCACGGTCCTGCACGGAATCGATGAAGGATTGGCTCACCTTCGCCTTGTCATGGCCATAGGGCAGCAGGTCGTCGCTTGAGATGCCCAGCTTCGCGCCGATTTCTTGAATAGGGCGTTTCGCCGCTTCGCGGGCGATTTGAATGTCGGTTTTGAAAGCCATGAGAATCCCCTGTTGCCGTTGGTGGCGATCTTTATTCTTTAGCCATAGCGCGACAAGCCCCCGACGGGGGGCCGTGTTTCCGACACTCAAAGTTCGCGAAACGGCGCGCGCTTAGCCCAGATGCGGCCAGACCGGCTGGTTCGGCACGAAAAGCCGCAGCGTGTCGCCCAAGCTCAACGGCCCCTCCCGCTCGACCCATGCGGTCACGCCGCGTTTGCCTTGGGCGGCGGCTTTGAAGGTTTTGCCATGGCCGGGGGCCTCCACCTCGATCTCGCGGGCCGGCAGGTTGCAGGGACCGTTTTCGATGTCCACGACCAAGGTGGTGCCATGCTCGTTTTGTAGCCGCGACCCCGGCGGGACGAGGGTGAAATCCGGGATCCCTTCAAGGATGATCGAAGCGCCCAGCAGGGTCGGGTCGAGCTTGGGAAGGTCGATGGCGGCGGCGATCTCGGCCATCTCTTCGGCGGAGAGGATGGAGAGTTGACGCGTGTTGCGTATCTCCGTCCCCTTGGCATGCAGGTTGCGCACACGCACGCAGGCCGGACGGGTCAACCCTGCGTGAAAATCCCCTTCGATGCCCGCATAGGTCGCAAAGGCCTGCTCAACCGCGACCGAGCGGATGTTTTCGCGGTCCTGAGGGACCATGCCCAGCCAAGTGATCCGGGCGGTATGGTCTGTCTTGCGCAGTTCGGGCATGGGGCGTCCTTTGGGCTGGTTTGGCAACGCCATCCTATGCCTATTGCCGGATCAGATGCACCTTGAAACCGCCCCCGCTCAATGAGGCTTTGGCAAGGGTGCCCGCCCTGTAGACAAGCGCCATCCCAAAGGATTTGAGATAAAAGGGAGAGACATAGCCCGGCCCCATGACGACCCGGTAGGAAATATCGCAGAACACCGAAGCCCCCTCCTCTCGGCTGCTCTGCGTCGCGATCTGCACCACGCGGCGGCCATCGTAGAGCGACAGCGGCGCGGGGCAGCTTTTGCCGGTGGCAAGGGCGGCGAAAAGCTCGGGCGGGAAGAGGACACCGGCAGGCACCGCTCCGGCCTCCGACATTTTCGTCATTTCCGAAGCCGGGGTGATCGCCACCGAGGTGACCTGCCCCGCGGTCCGGTCAATCGCGATATCGCGCGTCTCGCTCCCCCGGTTGGACCCGAGATAGCTGACCGCGGTGCCACGCGACTGGGTGGCCGCCTTGAAGCTGCCGTTCTTGATGCCGAAAGGCGCGTTGTCGAGCGACAGCAGGAAGGCCGCGTTCCGGCTTTGCCCGTTGAACTGCAAGGTCCCCAGCTGCCGCCCGCCTAAAGCGACAGCGTAGGTCTGCGGCTCGGCCCAGACCGGTCCGGCGGTGAAAGCGAGTAGAAGGGCGAGGGCAGAAAGGATGCGTCGCATAAGACCCGGCTTGTTCAAGAATTCCGTCCCTGTCTAACGCGATGGCGACTGTGAAGCGATAGTGGAATTCCCGCCCCCGACCGGAGGGAGTGCCGAAAACGAAAAGACCCCGCCGAAGCGGGGTCTTTCAAATGTCGTAGGTCGGATCAGACCGAAGGTTCAGGTTCCATCCCGCCATCCTTCGGCGGGGTTTTCTTGCCCTTCGCCTTGGGGATCGCGGTGACGCTCGGCGCGCTGCCGGTGTCGGAGTTGTCGTCGTCGGAATCCTCTGCTGGCGGCAGGCCGTCCATGACGCGTTTGATCTCATCGCCGGTCAGGGTCTCATATTCCAGCAGACCTTGGGCCAAACGCTCGAACTCCACCTCTTTCTCGGTGATGATCTTCATCGCGCGGTCATAGCCGTCTTGGATGAACTGCTGCACCTCTTTCTCGACCAACTCCTTGGTATTGGCTGAGACGGAGAAGCCCGCAGTGTTGCCCTGATAGCCCTGCGCGGCTTCGGAATAGTCGATGTTGCCGACCTTATCCGACATGCCCCATTGCAGCACCATCGCACGCGCCAGCGCCGAGGCTTGCTGGATGTCGCCCGCCGGACCGTTGGAGACCGAGTCGGGCCCGTATTTGTGGATTTCCGCCGCCTTGCCCGCCATGGCCATGGCCAGACGCTGGTGGCATTCGTCCTTGAACATGTTCAGCCGGTCGATCTCAGGCAGGCTCATCACCATGCCGAGCGCGCCGCCGCGCGGGATGATCGTAGCCTTGTAAACCGGGTCGCATTTGGGCAGCGTCATGCCCACCAACGCGTGACCGGCCTCGTGATAGGCGGTCATCTCTTTCTGCTCGGCGGTCATGACCATGGAGCGGCGCTCGGGCCCCATCATCACCTTGTCCTTGGCCTGTTCGAAATCGACCATAGTGACGAAACGGCGACCGACGCGGGCGGCCATCAGCGCGGCCTCGTTCACGAGGTTCGCCAGATCCGCACCCGAGAAGCCCGGCGTACCGCGCGCGATGATGCGCAGGTCGACGTCCGGCCCCAGCGGGGTCTTGCGGGCATGCACCGAGAGAATCTTCTCGCGGCCCTTGATGTCGGGGTTCGGCACGGTGACCTGACGGTCGAAACGGCCCGGACGCAGCAGCGCGGGGTCGAGCACGTCGCGACGGTTGGTCGCGGCGAGGATGATGACGCCCTCGTTGCTCTCGAAACCGTCCATCTCGACCAGAAGCTGGTTCAGGGTCTGCTCACGCTCATCGTTGCCGCCGCCATAGCCTGCGCCACGGTGACGGCCCACGGCGTCGATCTCGTCGATGAAGACAATACAGGGGGCGTTCTTCTTGGCCTGTTCGAACATGTCACGCACGCGGCTGGCACCGACACCCACGAACATCTCGACAAAGTCGGAGCCCGAAATGGTGAAGAAGGGCACGCCCGCCTCGCCCGCAATCGCACGGGCCAGCAGCGTCTTACCGGTGCCCGGAGGGCCCACCAGCAGCGCGCCTTTCGGGATCTTGCCGCCGAGGCGCGAGAACTTCTGCGGGTTGCGAAGGAATTCGACGATCTCTTCAAGCTCTTCCTTGGCCTCGTCGATGCCCGCGACATCGTCAAAGGTCACCCGGCCATGCTTTTCGGTCAGCATCTTGGCCTTGGATTTGCCAAAGCCCATGGCCCCGCCTTTGCCGCCGCCCTGCATGCGGTTCATGAAGTAAATCCACACGCCGATCAGCAGCGCGATAGGCAAAAGCGACATCAGGAAGGTCTGGAAACCGGACTGTTGCTGGGGGCGCGCTTTGACGGGGATGTCGTTGTCGATCAAAAGCTGGGTCAGCTCGGCATCGCCGGGTTTAATCGTCAGATAGTCGGCACCATCCGCTTGGCGGAATCGCACCTGCTCACCATCCAATGTCACATTTCGGACATCCCCATCCTGTACGGAGGTGACGAATTCGGAATAGCTGACTTCGTTGTTTTGCAGCGACCCGCTGGACCCGCTGAACAGGTTGAACAGCGCCAGCACAAGCAACATCAGGACAACCCAGAAGGCGAGGTTACGAACATTTCCCAAGGGAATTCTCCTAAATTCACATGGCCGCGGGCAAGTCCCGCAACCCAAGGGGCGCCCGTTCGGGCAACCACCATACTAAGATAGACATGATGCGCTCATGTTCAATGCGATAATGGCGCGGTTTTGTTCCATTCCGCGCCGCTTTCGCGCCGGACATGCCATTTCTGGTCCAGCCCGGCAAGGGGCGCGGCAAGCAGCCGCGGGCCCTGCCAGATGGCCGGGGTCGACAGCAAGGCAGCACGGGGTCGCCCAAGGCTGCGCCAATCGGGGCATTGGGCCAGCCCCTCTGGGCCAAGCGCGCGCAATTCGGCCTCGGGCGGCAGCCCTTCGGGGGGGATCGCACGCCAGCGTCCGTCCCAAAGCTGATCCGCAGGCACGCGCAGATCGCGCACCGCGTTATACTCGCGAAAGATCCAGATTTCACCGCGCCGGAGCAGTGCCTGACACCCCGCCAGCGTGGCCGCCTGCCCTTCCGCTAGCCCCGCGATCAAAGCGGCCACGGGGCCGCGGCGCGGGGGGTAAGCGCCGCCGTTGATCTGCCCGAGCGCGCAAAGCATCAGGCGGCGGCGGATCTCTTCCGGCTCGGCGAAAAAGGCATCGGCCTGCATCACCTGCGCGCCCGCCTCCATACGCAGGATATCGCCCGCGGCGCGGTCGGTTTGGGCGTCCAACGCCGCCCGGGCGGTGGCCATGTTGCGCGCGACCTCGGCCAAAGTCTCTACATCGATGCCAAGCGGCGCGAGGGCATCAAGGCTTTGGCGGGTTTTGATCCGGGCATAGCGCGGGTCATCATTGCTGGGGTCTTCGACCCAGTGCAGCCCCGCCCGCCGCAGATGATCGCGCAGGGCCGCGCGCCGGGCGAAAAGCAGCGGGCGCAGCCATGTGACACCAAATCTTTCGCTGCGCGGCGCCATGGCCGCAAGCCCATCGACCCCCGACCGGCGCGCCAAGCGCATCAGCACCGTCTCGGCTTGATCGTCCGCCGTATGGCCAAGGGCCACGACGGGAAGCCCGCGCCGCGCGGCCCAATCGGCCATCAGGCGATAGCGCGCCTCACGCGCGGCGTTTTGAAGATTCCCCTGCCCGTCCCAATCGCGCCAGTGCAGTGTTTCATGGGCCAACCCCAGTCGGGCGGCATGGCGCGCGACCATGGCGGCCTCTTCCGCCGCTTCCGGGCGCAGCCCATGGTCGACGGTCACGGTCTCGAGATGGCTGCCCTTCGCCGTCGCCAGCCCATGCAGGAGCGACAGCAGGGCCATGGAATCGCCCCCGCCCGAGACGGCGACGCCAAGGCGGGGCGGCAGCGCGCCGCCCAAGCCAGAAAGCAACCCCTCGGTCAGCCCTGCATCAGCCGTTGCGGCGGGTGCAGTCATCTGCGGTCAGGAACAACCCAGCGTCTGGCGCTGCGCCTCGGCTTGGCTGACCTGCGGGGCGTTCGGAAAGCGCACGGCGACTTCCGAAAGGGTCACGCAGGCTTCTTGGGTCTGTTCCAACACGCCAAGAGCGCGGCCCAGCTCGAAGAGCGACCGCGGGGCCACCGGCCCTTCGGGATCGGTGCTGAAGGCCGCAAGATAGGCGCGCGCCGCTTCGCGGTTGTCGCCCAGACCGGTCAGGGCTTCGCCCCGGCGCATCTCGGCCTCGGCGGCTAGCGGACCGCCGGGGTAGGTCGTATTGAAGGACGCAAAGAGATCGGCGGCGCTGCGAAAGTCACCTGATGCGAGCGCCTCCTGCGCCCGCTCGAAATCGGCCTTCTCGCTAACCGCCAGCTCTGCTTCGTTGATCGGGGTGATGATGCCGCCGGAAGCGCCCGCTTCGCCGTTGCCGGGGGTCACTTCGACCACCTCACGGCCTGCTTCCGGGGCGGGGGACGCTTCGGGGGCGGGGGCTGCCACGGCGGGCGCCTCCCCTCCGCCGAGGGTCGACGTCTCACCCAAAGCGCCCAGATCGCCGCCCTCAAGCTCGACCAAACGGTACTCCAGATCGCCGATCCGGTTGGTGCCATCGGCGACGATCCGGTTGATGCGGTTCTCCATCTCCTCGGTCTTGGAGGTGAGGCGCTGCAACTCGCTCTCCATGGTGCTGACCCGCTCCAACACCGAATTGCCGCCGGTCTCGACCGAGGCGCCGCCGGTGGTCGACAGTTCGCGGCGCAGCTTTTGCACCTCGACGTTGAGCACGGTCAGCTGCTGGCGAATATCCGCCAGCGTTTGATCGTTGTCCTGCGCCATAAGCGCGGCGGGGGCGGTCATCAGCCCCATCACGGCCACGAAGATATATCGCTTCAGCACATCGGCCTCCTTGGATTGGTCATTGCTTGGGCAGTTGCCGCGATCAGCTGGTCAGCGCGCCGCCAGCCAGCACGGTCACCGCGCGGCGGTTCTTGGCATAGCAAGCCTCGGCCGAGCAGATCTCGATCGGGCGTTCCTTGCCGTAGCTGATGGTCTTGAGCCGCGAGGCCGCGATCCCGCGCGAGATCATATATTCGCGCACCGCGTTGGCGCGGCGACCGCCAAGGGCGATGTTGTATTCGCGGGTGCCCTGCTCATCGGCATGGCCTTCGATCACGGCTTGGTAATCGGAATTGGCCTGAAGCCATGCGACCTGCCCGTCAAGCGTGGCGCGACCTTCGTCGGTCAGGGTGGATTGGTCCACAAGGAACAGCACCCGGTCGCCCACGGCCTGCTGGAAATAGGCGGTGGAGGTTGGGTCATTCGCGCTGCCCGGCACCACGCCGGCGTTGACCCCGGCCCCTGCATTTGCCCCGCCCATGCCATCGGCACCAAAGCGGTCAGGGTTGGTACAGGCCGACACGGCCAATGCGGAAATCAAAAGCGTGCTGGTCAGAATGCGTTTCATGGGGTCTGCCTTCTATGTGGTGGCGTTATCGTTGCTGGTATTAACACAGGCGCGGGATCATTGGAATTGCCCGCACCCGTGTGTGGCATGTGGAAACCTTAGTCTTGCAGCGGTGACCACGAGGGGTCAGAGCCGCCTTCGGGCGTGCGCACAGGCTTGAGGTTGCGCCCCGAAATATCGACGGAATAGAGCGAGGAGGACCCGCCCGCCCCTTGGGTCTCGCGCGCAAACATGATCACCCGCCCGTTGGGGGCCCAAGTCGGACCCTCATCGAGGAAGGAGGCGGTCAGCAGACGCTCTTCGGACCCATCGAGGCGCATCACACCGATGTGGAAGCGGCCCTTGTTCTGCTTGGTAAAGGCCACCAAATCCCCGCGCGGCGACCAGACGGGCGTGCCGTAGCGCCCCTCGCCAAAGGAAATCCGCGTCGCCTCGCCCCCGGTGGCGGGCATGACGTAAAGCTGCGGGCTGCCGGAACGGTCACTCTCAAAGACAATCCGGCTGCCATCGGGCGAAAAGCTCGGCGCCGTCTCGATCGCAGGCGTGTTCGTCAGGCGCACCGACTGGCCGCTGTTGATGTCCATCGAATAGATGTCCGTGTTGCCGCCTTGGCTCAACGAATAGACCACCGTCTGACCGCTGGGCGAGAACCGCGGCGCGAAGGCCATGGAGCCTTCGGCGCTTTGCAGCGCGCGGCGTTGGACGGTGCCGATATCCAAGACATAGATGCGCGGGAAGCCACTTTCATAGCTGGTGTAGAGCACACGGTCCCCGCTGGGCGAAAAACGCGGCGCCAGCACGATGGAGCCGGATTCGGTGAGGTATTTCAGGTTCGCCCCGTCATAGTCCATCACGGCCAGACGTTTCTGGCGGTTGTCCTTCGGCCCGGTCTCAGAAACGAAAACCACGCGGCTGTCGAAATAGCCGCCCTCGCCGGTGATCCGGCTGTAAACCGCATCGGCCACCTTATGCGCCATGCGGCGCCAGCCGTCGACGGTGCCGCTGAATTGCAGACCGCCCTGCCCGCTGGCATCCAGCAGTTCCTCGCCCGAGAAAACGTCATAGACGCGGAACTTCACGTTCACACTGTTGCCGGTGACATTGACAGCCCCGGTGATCAGCGCCTGCGCGTTGATCGCCTTCCAATCGGCGTATTCGACCGGCGCGTTGAAGTCGCTCACGGTGGAAATATAGGCGCTGGCCGGAATCTCGCGGAAGAGGCCAGTGCCGGTCAGATCGTCCGAGACGACGCGGGCGATGTCGACGGCCAGTTGGCCAGCCTCACCGCTTTCGGGCTGAAAGCTGGGGACGGCAAAGGGCAAGGGTTCGATGGTCGGGTCGTCAATCACGATGCGCAACGGCTCGGCGCGCGCGGTGTCCGGGGCCGCCGCGAAGACGGTCGCGGCCCCCAGTGCCAGAAGTCCCAGAAGTCTCGTCAGCATGTTATCGGCTCCTCATTGGGTCGAATGTCATCTCGATGTCTTGCCACTGGCTGTATTTCTCCTGTGGCAGGTCGTAGCCGCGGCTGCCGCAGCGGATGATTGCACGTTTGGCCGCCTCGAAGGCCTGCCTTGCTGCGGCATCGCCACCGCCCGAGGCGCTGAGCATCCGGATCGACCCGATTACCGGCGTGCCGTCCTGATTCATCTGCAGCCCCACGATCACCGTGGTCCGTGCCGCTTCGGTCGACAGCGCGCCGATGTTCCAGCAGGCCGAAACCGCGACGCGCAGGCTCTCGCGCTCGCTAGCATTCAGCGGCGGGCCGCTCGGCACCGGGGCCTCGGCCTCCGGCTGGCCGAGGACTTCGCTCAGCGCATCGGCGATGGCGTCTTCGGTCGTGTCCTGCGTGGGTGCCTCGGCGGGCGCCGGTGTCGGTTCGGGGGCGGCTTCCTCCTCGGGTTCCTCCGGGGCCTCGGCCACCTCGACGGGCGGCGGCGGGGCCGGACGGCCACCGGGCGGACGGGCCGAGGCCGCCGGGGCCTGATCGGCCTCGGTCACGATTTCGGTCGTGCTGTCCTCGGGCGTCTGCGCCTCTTGCGGCTCTTCTTCGACGACGACTTCCGGCTCGGCCTCGGGTTCGGGCGCGACGGCGGGCCGTTCATCAAGGTCGGGGCGCGCTTCGGGCTCGGGCGGGGCCACGGGCTCGGGCGCCACGCGCGGGGCCTCGCGGGGGCGGGCCTCGGGGGCGATCTCGGGCACCAGCACGGCGGTGTCGCCGATGGGTTCGTTGAGTTCGGGCGCGCTGTCGTCCACTTCGGTCTGCGGCGGCAGTTCCAGCTCGGTCACCTCGGGCGGCGTGTCCTCGGGCGGGGTTTCGGTCTGCACCGGCTCGGGCTGTACGATCTCGGCATCCGGCTCGGCGGTGACCTCGGGCGCCTCCTCGCTCGGCGCGGGCAATGCGGGCTGGGCCACCTCGGTGGTCGAAGCGGGCGGCTGCTGGGCCGCGACGAGCGCGTCATATTCCGCCGCCGAGATCACCGAGACCTCGGTCATCTCAACCGGGTCCGGCTCGGAGGTGAAAATGTTCCCGAACAAAAGCCAGCCGATAAGACCCAGATGCCCGGCACCTGATATGTAATGCCCGGTATGCACCGCTCAGCCACCCGACGTGTCGCTGCCGTCCATCGCCGGGCCGCCGATGTCGGTCACCAGACCGATGTTGGAAAATCCGCCCGCGTTGAGCGCGCCCATGACCTCCATGACCTGCGCATAGGGCACCGCGCCATCGGCGCGCAGGAACACCCGGTCGCTGGCGCGCTCTGCCGCGATGGCGCGCAGCTTGGTCACCAGCTGGTCGCGTGGCGTGTCGGTGGTCTGGATCTGCACCGCGCCTTGGGCGGTGACGGTGACGGTCAGCGGCTCTTCCTGCTCGGCTGGCAGGGCCGTGGCGGCGGTCTTGGGCAGTTCCACCGGCACGCCGACGGTCAAAAGCGGGGCCGCGACCATGAAGATGATCAGCAGCACCAGCATCACGTCCACGAAGGGCGTGACGTTGATCTCGGCCATCGGCTGGGCGCGGCCGCGCCGCCGCCCGTTGCCGCCTTGCTTTTTCATGACACCCGCACCCATGGCTCAGCTGTCCAACTGGCGACTAAGGATGGTCGCGAATTCGTCCGAGAAGGCCTCGTAGGTGCCCAAGATCCGGTCACTGTCGGCGCTCAGCTTGTTGTAGAAAACCACCGCCGGGATCGCGGCCAGAAGGCCGATGCCGGTCGCCAGAAGCGCCTCGGCGATGCCCGGGGCCACGACGGCGAGGTTGGTGTTCTGCTGGGCCGCGATCTCGATGAAGGAGTTCATGATGCCGAAGACGGTGCCGAAGAGGCCAACGAAGGGCGCGGTGGAGCCCACGGTCGCCAGTACCGGCAAGCCCTTCTGCAGGCGCTCCGCCTCCTTGGCGATGGCCACGTCCATCGACCGGTCGATGCGTGCGGTGGCACCGGGGATCAGCGCACCGTCCTCGCGGTGCGAGCGGCGCCATTCCGACATGCCGGCGGCGAAGATCTTCTCCGAGGGGCCGTCGGGGTCCGGTCCGATGTTGTCGAAAAGCCCGTCCAGCGGCTCACCCGACCAGAAGGCCTGATCGAACTGCGCCGCCTCGGCGCGGGCGCGGCGGTATTGGATGGTTTTCTGAATGATGATCGACCACGACCAGAAAGAGGCCCCGATCAGCATGATCATTACAAGTTTAACCGTGACCGTCGCCTTCGCGAACAGACCCCACAGGGAGAAATCGATCCCCTGTGCCAATGCCAGCGTCTCTGCTTCCATTTAACTATGCTCTTTTACTGCCGCCCCTTCGGGGCATTCTGCCTCTGGGTTCTATCTCTGGGCCCTGTTTTCCGGCCTCAATTTGGAGCAAAGCTAACGGACTGCAACCTAGATTGCCAGAATTATGGTATCACCGCGCCGGATCGCCCTCCGACAGGCGGAGTTTCGCTGGCAGCCGCGTGGGTTTTCCGCCCGTCGTCATGCAAACGGCGGTAACTTTGGCGCGAAAGATGACCTTGCCGTCGCGCAGCACATTTTGGTCGAACACCCACCGCACCGGCCCTTCGGCCTGATGGGTGGTCTGCACCTCCAGCCGGTCGCCAAAGCGCGCAGCGCCGAGGTAATCCGCCTCCACCCGCGTTACGACAAAGACCAGCCCCTCGTCGCGCATGGCGCGTTGATCAAGACCGATCTGTTCGACGATATCCGACCGCGCCCGTTCGATATAGCGCAGGTAGTTGGCGTAATAGACAACGCCTGCCATATCGGTGTCTTCATAGAAGATGCGGACCGGGAAGCTATGGCTCATGACGCCACCTGCACCCGTGCGGCAAGGCGCAGCGCAAGGCTCGCATCATTGGCGGCGGGGGGCATCACCGGGTCATAGGCGGCGCGGATCACATCCGCCACCTCAGGGCGCAGGACCAGCGCGTCATTGGCCATCGCCAGCGGGGATTGTTCCTGAAAGGCATCCTCGGACCACAAGAGGATGACCTGCACCGCTTGGCTCAGCGCCAGCACCTGCGCAGTCATGTCTTGCAGGCTCTCGTCCATGCGCAGGAAGACGAAAGCCGCCTTGATCGCGCCGGTCTCGTCAAATCGGAAGAAGCGGTATTGGTTCGCCCCCGCCGCCTGCAACCGCTCGACCTGTGCCGCGAGGTCAGGCACCAATCCATCCATCCCCGGCACGTCGAGCAGTTCCGCCCAATCGGCGAAGAAGAACATCATCAGGTTGCTGCCCAACTCGGGGTCGGTTTCGGCCATGTCGTGACCGGCAAGCTTGGCCACCGCTTCGAGCGCGCCTTTCACCACCGGCAGCGCCTCTTCCTCGATCCCAAAGGCCACGGGGGCGATGGGGCGGCCCCAGCGGGCAAAGGCGAACTGCCCGTCGCGGCGGGTGAAAAGGGTCTCGATCTGCTCTGCGGTCATCGTCATCTGGTCTACCTTCGCTCCGAAACGTCAGCCGAAAAGGTCGCTCTGCCCTCGGGGCGCGGCAAGCCCGAGATGGCTCCACGCCTTGGCGGCCAACATCCTGCCGCGCGGGGTACGCTGGATCAGGCCTTGCTGCAACAGGAACGGCTCAATGACCTCCTCCAGCGCATCGCGGCTTTCCGAAAGCGCGGCGGAAAGCGTCTCGATCCCCACCGGGCCGCCCTGATAGTTCTCGGCCATCAGGCGCAGGTAGCGCCGGTCGGCCCCGTCGAGGCCGAGGTGATCGACCCCGAGCCGCGTCAGCGCCATATCGGCCAACTCGCGCGTCACGCGGCCATCGCCTTCGACCACGGCGAAATCCACCACCCGGCGCAACAGCCGCCCGGCGATGCGCGGCGTGCCGCGGGCGCGTTTGGCGATCTCGCGCGCGCCGCCCTCGTCCGCCGGGGCACCGAGCTTGCGGGCGTTGCGGTCGACGATGATGTAAAGCTCGTCCTCGGTGTAGAATTGCAGCCGCGTCGGGATGCCGAACCGGTCGCGCAGCGGCGTGGTCAGAAGCCCCATGCGGGTGGTCGCGCCCACGAGCGTGAAGGGTTGCAACTCGATCCGCACGGTGCGCGCGGCGGGGCCTTCGCCGATCACCAGATCAAGCTCGAAATCCTCCATCGCCGGGTAGAGCACCTCTTCAACGGAAGCGTTCAGCCGGTGGATCTCGTCGATAAACAGCACGTCGCGCGCCTCGAGATTGGTGAGGATCGCCGCGAGGTCACCGGCCTTGGCCAGCACCGGGCCGGAGGTCATGCGAAAGCCCACGCCGAGCTCGCGCGCCATGATCTGCGCCAGTGTCGTCTTGCCCAAGCCCGGCGGCCCGTGAAACAGCGTGTGATCCATCGCCTCGCCGCGCTGGCGGGCCGACTGGATGAAGACCGACAGGTTCGCCCGCGCCTCCGCCTGCCCAACGAATTCGCTGAGCATTTGCGGCCGCAGCGCGCGGTCGGTGTCTTCGGGCAGCGGGTCGGGCCGCACGGTGGGGTCGATGTCGGTCATAGGGCCTCGTTATGCCGTAGGGTGCGTGGTTCTTCCAGCGGAAGGTTCACGCACCAACCGCCGCGCGCATTCGTGCTCACCCCTTCGGCGCCAGCAGCTTGAGCGCCGCGCGAATGAGCGCCTTGGTATCGGCCTCGGGCGTCTCGCCTGCCGCCTGCGCCACGGCGCCCGCCGCATCGCCCGGGGCATAGCCGAGGTTACCGAGCGCCGAAAGCGCCTCGGACTGGGCAGAGGCATTGGGGGCGGCAGGTTTCGGCGCGGGGCGCGGGGCGGCGGCTTCGATCACCGCCTCGTCGGCGGCGGCCTCAGTCTCGCCCATGGCGTCGGCCACGGTGCCGGTCATCGCCATGACGCCGGGCGCCTTGTCCTTGAGGTCAAGCACCACGCGCTGCGCGATTTTCGGGCCGATGCCCTTCGCGGCCTTCACCGCGTTCCAGTCACCAAGCGCGATGGCGCGGCTCACGCCATCCGGCCCCAGCGTGCCGAGGATCGCGAGCGAGGCCTTGGCCCCCACCCCCTGCACCGAGGTCAGCAGCCGGTGCCATTCCTTCTCCACCAGCGTCTGGAAGCCGAAAAGCTGCATCAAGTCCTCGCGCACCACGAGGTCGGTATAAAGCGCCACAGCCTCGCCCACGCCCGGCAGTGCGGCCATGGTCCGGTCGGAGACATAGACGAGGTAACCCACCCCGCGCACGTCGATCAGCACGTGATCCGCGGCGCGGTAGTCGATGCGGCCCGAAAGCTTGCCGATCATGCGCTTGCCCTCGCCACCGCCTGCGCCAGCGTGCTTGCCCCGCCGTGATGAGCGTGGCAGATTGCGATGGCCAGCGCGTCGGCGGCATCCGGCCCCGCAATCTCGATCCCCGGCATCTGCATCTTAACCATATGCGCCACCTGCCCCTTATCCGCATGGCCGACGCCGACCACGGTTTTCTTGACCTTGTTGGGGGCATATTCGCCCACCGTCAAACCAAACTGGGCGGGCACCAGCATGGCGATGCCCCGCGCCTGCCCCAGCTTCAGCGTCCCGGCCCCGTCTTTGTTCACGAAGGTCTGCTCAACCGCTGCCGCTTGGGGCCGCCATGCCGTCAGCACGCGCGTAAGCTGCCCATGCAAGGACAAGAGCCGCGCGCCAAGGTCGTCGCCTTCGGAGTGACAGATGCCATTGGCCACATGCGCGATTCGGCTGCCCGAGACATCGATCACGCCCCAGCCCAGATTGCGCAGCCCCGGATCTATGCCGATCACCCGTATCATCTCTGCCCCTCGATAAAATTGTTGCTTTTTTGGTGCACTAGCACGAAAGGCGAACATCGCAAAGCCCTGATGCGCGGCGGGCACTTTGCGACAGGCGCTCTGTCGCTTTCGAACCGCGGTGTCGAATTGCGCCTCTCCATGGCTCAAAACCGACATGCCGGACGGTGAATTTTTCCCGTAATGAGAGTGGGTTAACCCTATTTTCGACCCATGCAAAAAACGCAAGGCTCACTGCCGTTTTTGAGGGATTGCGCGGGGCGAATTTCGGGCATACTTGCCGAAAATTCCGTTCGGTAAGGAAGGCCATCCCGCCCCCTGCCGACGCAACCTGAGAGCAAACAAAGGACGGCCCCATGGCAGCTTTCGACACCACCCGCACCGCTTACGGCTCCCCCTCGGCCGTCACACGTATCCTTGGCTTTTTCGGCGCCTTCTTCGCTGCTGTCGAAGCTTGGCAAGACAGCCGCGCCACCCGCAAGGCGCTGTCGGACCTGACCGATCTCGAGTTGCAAGACATCGGCTTGATCCGGGGCGACATCGACCTTGTGGCGCAGAACCACTTCGTGCGTTGACCCTACGGGATATGCATCAGCCCCATTAGAAAAGCCGTAGCGGAGAGCCTCCGCTACGGCTTTTTCTTTACGCGATGGGCGGTGCCACGTTACCGCATGATCGGGCCGGTCAGCTCGGCCAATGTCTGGGTCACCGGGTCGATGGCCATCATCTTGGCGCCGATCTGCTCAAGGTTCGACCCATTGGCGAGGCGCGAGAGGCGTTCGTTATAGGTCACCGGGCCGATCGCGGCGAGGGCGAAGGCTTTGAAGCCGAAAAACACCAGAACGATCAGGAAAAGACCTGTCATCGGGAACCCACGGCGGGCGCGTTTCGGCAAGACAGAGATCAACCCATCGCGTCCGACGCGGGTGACATATCCTCGTTCCAGCTTCCGATGCTTGCGCCCCAGAAGTTCGATCCGTTTCGCGAATTGAGCGTGTCCTTCAGCCATCACAGCCTCCGTAGCAATCCGGCCCCCACCGTTTGCTGGCAATTTGAATAAAGTCCAAATGTGGCAACAAAGCGGCAAAAGGGTCGAATGCAACGAAAATGAGGCGTGAATTATACTTTCGTTTGAAGCGTTAGTGTCGTCCAGTCACCAATGCTCTCGCGGTGGGTCAGATTGATGCCGGATCGTGCATAAACCTCGATCACCTCTTCCGCCTGTTCGTTCAGCAGGCCGGAGAGAATCGCATAGCCGCCGGGTTGCAGCGCCGCCGCCATGTCGGGGGCCAGCGCCACCAGCGGTCCTTTGAGGATATTGGCGAAGACCAGATCGAAAGGCGCGGCTTCGGCCAGCGCGGGGTGGTCGAAGCCCGCCGCTTCCACGCAGGTCACGCGGCCCGTTAGCCCGTTGGCATCGACATTGGCCTGCGCCACTTCGACCGCGACCTCGTCGATGTCACTGGCCAGCACGGTTTCCGGCCAGATGCGCGCGGCGGCCATGGCCAGCACCGCGGTACCGCAGCCGATGTCGGCGACGTTGCGGCCGTGGAACCCCTCGTTCGCCAGCCGGTCGAGCGCCTTGAGGCAGCCCAAGGTGGTGCCGTGGTGGCCGGTGCCGAAGGCCATGGCGGCCTCGATCAGCAGCGGCTCGCAGTCCTCGGGCACCTTGTCCGCGTCATGGCTGCCGTAGACGAAGAAGCGGCCCGCCTCCACCGGTGCCAATTCGCGCCGGACATGGGCGACCCAGTCGGTCTCGGGCAGTTCGGAGACGGTGAACTCCTTGGCGCCCATGGCTTTGGCCAGCACGGCAAGTGCTGCGGTATCGGGCGCTTCTTCGAAGTAGCCGCCGACTTCCCACAGGCCCGAGCCGTCCTCGACCTCGAAAACGCCCACGCCGGTGGGTTCGGGGGTCAGCCGCTCCATCGCCTCGCCCAGTGCATAGGCGGGGTCGCGGCCTTCGAGGGTGGTCAGGGCGGTGAAAGTGGGCATGGCGCGGTCCTTTGCTGCGGTGCGGTTGCGTTTCGCCTAGGGCCGCGCGCGCGCCGGGTCAAGCCATGTTGGGTTTTGCGCCTTATTCGGCGGCCTGCGGCAGGACACTTTGAAAGATCGTCTCATGCCCCGGCGCGGGGTGGCGCGGGATCAGCAGCGACAGCATCAGCGACACAGCCGCCATGCCCGCCGCGAGGAAGAACACCGCCGCTGGAGAGGCCAGCCACAAGAGCCCCAAGAGCACCGGCAGGAAGACCGCGGCGATATGGTTGATGGTGAAGGCCACCGCCGCCGTGGGCGCAATATCCGCCGGATCGGCGATCTTCTGGAAGTAGGTTTTCAGCGCCAGTGCGAGGGCAAAAAACATGTGATCGAGCACATAGAGCGTCGCCGCGATCACCACGCCCCAGCCGAGGTAATAGACCCCGCCATAGGCCAGAAAGACGCAGATCAGCCCGATATACTCGAAGGCCAGCGCCCGGCGCTCGCCGAAAAAGCCCACGGCACGGCCCATCAGCGGGGCAAAGAGCATGTTGGCCAGAAGGTTGATGAGGTAGAGCGTCGTGATCTCATGCACTTCGAAGCCGAAACGCTCGACCATCATGAACCCCGCGAAGACCACGAAGATCTGCCGCCGCGCGCCGGACATGAACTGCAGCGCGTAGTAGAGCCAGTAGCGCTTGCGCAGCACCATCTTCTTGTTCTGCACCGTGGGTGCCTCGAACTGCGAATAGGCCAGCATGGCGGTGAGTGCGATGATAACGGTGACACCGCCGCCGATCATGTAGACGATGTCGTAGCTGAGGCTCAGTGTTTCCCAGAGCGCCATGATCGCGAGATAGGCGACCAGCGTGGCCAGCGAGCCCGCGGCCATGAGCCAGCCGATCATCCGCGGGGCGTCCTCAATCTTCAGCCATTGCAGTTGCAGCGACTGGTTCACCGTCTCGTAGTAGTGGAACCCGATGGAGCTGAGCATGGTGATCGTCAGGATACCGCCCATGGAGGGGAAATAGGCCGTGACCGCCGTGGCCGCGCCCAGAAGCGCGAGCGAGACCAGCCCCAGCACCTGTTCGCGCATGAAGAGCAGGATGGCGATGACACCGATGGCAAAGAAGCCCGGGATCTCGCGCACCGTATGCAGCAGCCCGATGTCGGACCCGTCGAAATCGGCCACCTCGATGACGAAGTTATTGAGCAGCGCCGACCATGTGTTGAAGGCGATCGGCATGGCCAGCGCCATGAGGAACAGCAGGGCCACGGGACGGCGCCAGAACGGCAGGCGCTTGGCCTCTTCGAGGGTGATGAAACGGGTCATGGGATTTCATTACGCCCAAGGCCCGGAGATGGCGAGAGAAAACGCGCAGAGCCCGGCAGCGCCAGACCGGGGGCTGGCGCACACGAACTGTCAGGTGGGCACTTTATGGCAGCAGGTCATATGAAACTTGCGCAAGCCGCCACTCCGATTGCAAAAGCGCCAGACCATGAGCCGGTCTGGCGCTGCCCGGCGGCCTTCGGCCTTGATTCCGGGCTGTTTTGTTCGATGCAGATGCCCTGCCAGCCAGCCTCAATAAAAACTCTGCGGATCGATATCCACCGCCAGCCGCAAGTCTCCCTTGAGCCGCAGCCCGCCGACCCAACGGCCCAGCGCCTCCTGCAGCGCCACGCCTTTATCCGCCTTCACCAACAGCCGCACACGATGCCGCCCGCGCACCCGGGCGATTGGCGCGGGGGCGGGGCCGAAAACCTGCGCCCCCACGGCACGCAAAGGCGCATCATGCCGCGCCAGATGGTTGCCCAGATCAAAGACCGCCGCCGCATCGCTGCCGCTCAGGATGATCCCCGCCATGCGCCCATAGGGCGGCACCCCGGCTTGCCGCCGTTCCCCGGCCTCGGCGGCCCAGAAGGCTTCCTCCTCACCCGTCAAGATCGCCCGGATCACCGGATGCTCGGGCTGGTAGGTCTGCAACAGGGCCGCGCCGGGCGCCTCGGCCCGGCCCGCACGCCCCGCCACCTGCCGCATCAATTGGAACGTCCGCTCCGCCGCGCGCAGGTCCGACCCGGTGAGCCCGAGATCGGCGTCGATCACCCCCACCAGCGTCAGCTTGGGAAAGTTATGCCCCTTGGCCACCAGCTGCGTGCCGATGATAATGTCCGCCGCCCCCTCGGCGATCCCCGCGATCTCGGCCTTGAGCGCGCGGGCCGAGCCGTACATGTCCGAACTCAGCGTCGCGATCCGCGCCTCGGGCCAGAGCGCTGCGGCCTCCTCGCCCAGACGCTCCACCCCGGGGCCCACGGGGGCGAGCTTGCCCTCGACCTCGCAAGAGGGGCAGGCCTCGGGCATCGGTTTGCTCTCTCCGCATTGGTGGCAGACGAGGCGCTTGAGAAAGCGGTGTTCGACCATCCGCGCATCGCATTGGTCGCAGCCGATCTGCTCGCCACAGGCACGGCAAAGCGTGACCGGCGCATAGCCGCGGCGGTTGATGAAGAGCATCGCCTGTTCGCCGCGCGCCAATCGCGCATCGACCTCGCGCTTCATCTCGCCCGAAATCCACTTGTCCCCCGGCAGCCCCGCCTGCCGCATGTCGATCGCGCCCATCTGCGGCATCACCGCCGGGCCGAAACGCGAGGTCAGTTCCAGCCGCCGGTACTTCCCGGCCTCGGCATTGGCCCATGTCTCGAGGCTCGGCGTGGCGCTGGCCAGCACCACCTGCGCGCCGCAGATTGAGGCCCGCAGCACCGCCATGTCCCGCGCGTTGTAAAGCACCCCGTCCTCCTGCTTGTAGGAGGTGTCATGTTCCTCATCCACGACGATCAGCCCGAGGTTCTGAAACGGCAGAAACAGGGCCGAGCGCGCGCCGATCACCAGCTGCGCGTTGCCCTGCCCCACCATGCGCCAGATGCGGCGGCGCTCCGTCATCGTGACGCCGGAATGCCACTCGGCGGGCTTGGCGCCGAAACGCTCTTCGACACGCTCCAAAAACTGCTCGGTCAGCGCGATTTCGGGCAAGAGCACCAGCGCCTGCCGCCCGGCCTGCACCGCCGCCGCCACGGCTTCGAGATAGACCTCCGTCTTGCCCGAGCCGGTGACCCCGCGCAAAAGCGTCGTGCCGTAGGTCCCGGACTTGATCCCCTCGCGCAGCACTGCCGCCGCCTTGGCCTGATCCTCGGTCAGTGCCTTGCCGGGCAAGGATGGATCAAGCCGCCGGAACGGCAGATCGCGGGGGCTTTCCTCCTCGCGCACCGCACCTTGGTCCACCAGGCCCTTCACGACCGAAGACGTCACCCCGGCCATCTCAGAAAGCTCCTTCAACGTGAAGGCCAGATCGCCGTATTCCTCCAACACCGCCATGACCCGCTGGCGTGCATCGGTCATGCGCGACGGCATGCCGTCCCCGGCGCGGTAGATCTTGCGCATCGACGGCGGATCGCCGAGGCCCGGCGCGCGGGTCGCCAACCGCAGCATGGCGGGCAGCGGCGTGAGCGTATAGGCAGCGGACCGCAGCAAAAACTCGCGCATCTCCTCGCGCATCGGCGGCGCGTCGAGCACCCGGATCACATGGCGCACCTTGTTGATGTCGTAGTCCCCGGCCCCCGGCCCCCAGACCACACCCATCACCTTGCGCGGGCCCAGCGGCACCTCGACAAAGGCCCCTGCATGGCAACCACCCTCGGGCGCGCGATAATCCAGCGCGCGGCCCAAAGGCTGGGTGGTCATCACCGACAACAACTCACCATGGTGGTAGAATTCAGCCATACCTGCCGCATGCTCCGTGTCGCTTGGGGGAATTGAGGCTTTAAGCATCGCAGATCATGCGGTAAAGCCAAGGCAACGAATTGACCCGATAGCGATCACATTCCAACCCGGAAGGAAAGCCCATGAAATTCTTCGTAGATACCGCCGAGATCGACGCCATTGCCGAACTCAATGACCTTGGCATGGTCGACGGCGTGACCACCAATCCCTCCCTCATCCTGAAATCGGGCCGCAACATCCTTGAAGTCACCAAAGAGATTTGTGACCTCGTCGATGGCCCGGTTTCCGCCGAAGTCGTGGCGCTGGAAGCCGACGCGATGATCGCCGAGGGCCGCAAATTGGCCGAGATCGCCGACAACATCACCATCAAACTGCCGCTGACATGGGACGGGCTGAAAGCCTGTAAGGTTCTGTCGGGCGAAGGTCACATGATCAACGTGACACTCTGCTTCTCGGCGAACCAAGCGCTGATCGCGGCCAAGGCGGGCGCGACCTTCATCTCGCCCTTCATCGGGCGCCTTGACGACATCAACCTCGATGGCATGGACCTGATCCAAGACATCCGCACCATCTATGACAACTACGGTTTCGAGACGCAGATCCTCGCCGCCTCCATCCGCAGCGTGAACCACATTCTGGACGCCGCGCGCATCGGTGCCGACGTGATGACCGCGCCGCCCGAGGTGATCAAGAAACTGGCCGCGCATCCGCTGACCGACAAGGGGCTGGAGCAGTTCATGGCCGATTGGAAAAAGACCGGTCAGAACATCCTCTGATCCGGCCTTAACGCGCGAACATCAAACCCCTTCCGCCCGTGGCGGAGGGGGTTTTTCTTTGCCTTAGGCCGCACTCCCTTCGACCGTCAGGTGATCGCCCGACCACAGGCCCGGACGCACCTCGGCCTCGGCCGCGCCTGCGCGGATGCGGCGGCATTGCCCCACGGGGATCGCCGGGGCTTGCAAGACCAGATCCATGCCCTGCGCCGCCGTCTGGGGCGGCAGGGCCGCATGCATCCCGTCCAATGCCACCGAAACGTCGCAGGGCAGGTAAACGCTCGCCCCGCCCACGCCGGTATCCTGCTGCCACGGGGTCAGCGGCGCGCCCACCGCGCCGACACAGCAAACGGCGGTCTGCAATTCAATGGCCCGCGCCCGTGCGCAACTGAACACGCGGTTATAGCCGGTGATCATATCGGTCTTGGCGGGAATGATCACCAGATCGAGGTTCAGCTCCCCCAGTTTGGACCAGAGCGCGGTATATTCCGCATCAAGACAGATCGCGATGACACAGCGCAGCCCGTTCCACTCGAACAGGTTGATCCCCGTGCCCGCGATGGTCACGCCGCTGGCGCCATTCGCCTCAAGCGGGGTCAGGCTCAGCTTGTTCTGCACTTGCAGCCCGCCATCGGGGGTTAGAAACCACGCTTGATTAAGGTAACCTTCGGGCGCATCGACCGTAGGGAAGGCCACGGGAAAGGTGCCGGGCAGCAGGGCCACGCCGGTTTGCTCAACCATGCGCCGCATCGGGTCGAGCGCCAGCGTGGCGGTCTGCGCGAGCCAGCCAAGCTGCTCTTCCGCAGGCAGGTCGGCGGGGGCGAAACTCAGCCACTGCGCGCAGCAAAACTCGGGCATCACCAAAAGCTGCGCCTCACGCTCGGCGGCCTGTTGCAGACGCGTCTCGACACTGGCGAGCCAGCTTTGCAGCGAGTCCGGCGCGACCTGAAGGTTGGCGGCCCAAAGATCGACAGAGACATGTTCCATGTAAGATTTCCTCTCCCGGCAAAGACCTCTCCCACCGCATCCGGGGATATGCGGCAGGCTTCGATCAGGTACGCGCGGCCCTACGGCTGAAATCCGCGCGTCGACCGGGGCCAACACGTCTGCGCCGCTTTTGTTCCGCCAGGCTTCGGTCTACATCCCGGCCTGACGCAAGGCGGCAACAAAGACCGCAGGCGGCAGGACCCGTGACCAATTGGGGGCAGATCTTGACGCCCCAGCATGCTATGACACTGCAAATCAAAAAGAGACGCCCATGAGCAGCAGCCCCAAAATCGACGACGCCCTGCGGGAGGCGATCATCTCAGCGCCTGACGTCATTCTTGACGACAGCGACGTGATGCAGGCGCTGATCGCGGCGAATGAAAAGGCCATGGGCGGCAATATCGTCGACCTGCGCGGCATCGCGATGGAGCGGCTGGAAACCCGTCTCGACCGGCTGGAGGACACCCACCGCAGCGTCATCGCGGCGGCCTATGAAAACCTTGCCGGGACCAATCAGATCCACCGCGCCATCCTGCGCATGCTCGACCCGGTGGAGTTCGAGACTTTCCTGCGCGATCTCGGCGGCGAAGTGGCCGATATCCTGCGCGTCGATGCGGTGCGGCTGGTGTTGGAATCCACCCAGAACGACAATGACCCGGCGGTGCAGCGTTTGGGCGATGTGCTCAGCGTGGCCGAGCCAGGGTTCATCGACGACTACCTGAGCCAAGGGCGCGGCGGCATGGTGCGGCAGGTGACCCTGCGCGCGCTGCAAGACGGATCCGAAGCGCTCTATGGCAGCAAGGCGGGATGGATCCGGTCCGAGGCTTGTCTCAAGCTTGATTTCGGCCCCGGACGGCTGCCCGGCCTGTTGGTCATGGGCGCCGAAGACCCGCATATGTTCGGCCCGCAACAGGGCACCGATCTGCTCACCTTCTTTACCGGCGTGCTGGAGCGATCCATGCGCCGCTGGCTGTCTTGAGCGAGAAGGCAAATCCGCTGCTGATCAGCCCCGCCGCGCGGGACGCGCTTCAGACGTGGTTGGAACACCAAAGCGCGCTAAAGGATGCGGCCGAAAATACGATCATCGCCTACCGGGGCGATGTGACCGAATTCCTCACCTTCATGACGCTGCATAAGGGCGACACCCAAGGTCTGGGTGCGTTGGCGAAAATCACCATCAGCGATATGCGCGCATGGATGGCCAGCACCCGCAGCGGCGGGGCGGGGTCACGGTCAGTCGCGCGCAAGCTCTCGGCGGTGAAAGCCTTTTACCGCTGGCTGGCCGAGCGGGAGGGGTTCGAGCCCACTGCCGTTCTGCTCGCCCGGTCGCCGAAGTTCACCAAGAAACTGCCCCGCCCGCTGGCCGAAGACGCTGCCCGCGCGCTGATCGACTGTGTCGAGACCCAAGCCCGCGCGCCATGGGTGGCGGCGCGTGACGTGGCGGTGCTGACCCTGCTCTGGGGCTGCGGGCTGCGGATTTCCGAGGCGCTGGCGCTGAAAGGCGGCGATGCCCCCCTGCCCGCCAGCCTGCGCATCCTTGGCAAAGGCGGGAAGGAACGGGTCGTGCCGGTCTTGCCCGCCGCACGCGCCGCGGTCGCAGACTACCTCGCCCTCTGCCCGCACCCGCGTGAGGCGCAGGCCCCGCTGTTTCGCGCCATCCGCGGCGGTGGCTTGGGCGCGCGCGCCGTGGCGCAGGTGATGGCCGATGCGCGGATGCAACTGGGCCTGCCCGCCAGCGCCACGCCCCACGCCATGCGCCACAGCTTTGCCACCCATCTGCTCGACGCGGGCGGTGATCTGCGCGCCATTCAGGAGCTGTTGGGCCATGCGTCCTTGTCGACCACGCAGGCCTATACCGCCGTCGATACTGCGCGGCTGATGGAGGTCTATAACAACGCCCATCCCAAGGCGGGCCGCTGAGCCCCTTGCACCCCGCGCGTCAATCGCCATATTGGCCCCAAGCGAGGACGACCTCCCCCATTTGGGCAGCCACTCGGGACGACCCGACCAATACCGGGACCACCCCATGCGCAGCACCGCAGACCGCATCCGCCACGCCCTTAGTTTTGAGATCATCGCCCTGCTGATCGTCACCCCCGCCAGTGCTTGGCTCTTTGACAAGCCCATCGGCCATATCGGTGTCGTCGCTGTGGTCAGCGCCAGCATCGCGACGGGGTGGAACTATCTCTACAACCTCGGTTTCGACCACACCCTGCGTCGGTTGCGCGGCACGGTGAAAAAGACGGTGCCGATCCGCGTGCTTCATGCCGTGAGTTTCGAGATCGGGCTGCTCTTCGTGCTCTTGCCCTTCATCGCGTGGTATCTTGAGATTTCCCTGCGCGAAGCCTTCTTGATCGACGTGTCCTTGGCGGTGTTTTACCTGATCTACGCCTTCGTCTTTAACTGGATCTACGACGTGCTCTTCCCCGTCTCGGAACCCGCAAACGCGTCTTAATCTGCCCTAAGGCGGCGGACGAATTCCGCCGCCGCTTCCGCCGGATCACGCGCCCCATCGGCCACCGCATCACTAAGCCGCGTCAGATCGTCCTTCGCCTGGGGTGTCTCCAACTGCGCCAGCAGCCGCTGCTTCACGTCCTGTTCGAACCAATAGCGCGCCTGTGCGGCGCGGGTGCGGTCCCAGAAACCATGCGCGCGGCGCCATTCGATCAATTCCTGCAAAGCGGCCCAAGTCTCATCCAGTCCGTTCTCTTCCAACGCCGAAACGGCGGTGGCGCGCGGGAACCCCTCGGGGTCTTGCGGGCGTTTGCGCAGCAGACGCAGGGCACCGGCATAGTCAGCGCGCGTCCGCGCGGCGGTGGATTTCAGATCGCCGTCGGCCTTGTTGATGACGATGAGGTCGGCAATCTCCATGATGCCGCGTTTCACGCCCTGCAACTCATCCCCGCCAGCGGGGGCCAGAAGCAGCACGAAGGCGTCCGACATCTCGGCCACCACGGTTTCCGACTGGCCGACGCCCACGGTCTCGATCAGCACCACGTCAAAGCCCGCCACTTCGCAAAGCCGCACCGCCTCGCGCGAGCGGCGCGCGACGCCGCCCAAATAGGTCTGGCTGGGCGAAGGCCGAATGAAGGCATTGGGATCACGGCTCAGCCGGTCCATCCGCGTCTTGTCGCCCAGGATCGAACCGCCGGTGCGCGCCGAACTGGGGTCCACCGCCAGCACCGCCACGCGTTTGCCCTGCGCGGTCAGCATCATGCCGAAGCTTTCGATGAAGGTGGATTTGCCCACCCCGGGTGTGCCCGACAGCCCGATGCGCAGCGCCTGCCGGTCGCTGGGCAACTTCGCCAGCAGTTCCGCCGCCGCCGCGCGGTGATCGGCGCGGCCCGATTCCACCAAGGTGATCGCCCGCGCCAAGGCGCGGCGCTCTCCTGCTATGAGGCCCTCGGCCAATCTCTCGATATCCATGGGCAACTTTTGCGGGGGGCGGGTGGAATTGTCCATCCCCACCCTTGGCGCGGCGCGCGCGATGACCGATAACCGCGCCATGTCCAACGCTGATTTCGCCCTGCCCATCGACGCCGTCCTGCCGGATGTGATCGCCGCCCTGCGCGACACGGGCCGTGTGGTGCTGCAAGCGCCCCCCGGCGCGGGCAAAACGACGCGGGTGCCGCTGGCGATGCTGGAGGCCGGGCTGACCCCGGGCCGCATCCTGATGCTGGAACCGCGCCGCCTTGCCGCCCGCGCCGCCGCCGCGCGGATGGCGGAAAGCCTTGGCGAAGAGACCGGCCAGACCGTCGGTTTCCGCGTGCGCGGTGCCTCGGCGGTGTCGAAATCCACGCGCATTGAGGTCGTCACCGAAGGCATCCTGACCCGCATGTTGCAGGACAACCCGGACCTGCCGGGCGTCGGTGCGGTGATCTTCGACGAGTTTCACGAGCGCTCGCTCAACGCCGATCTGGGCCTTGCGCTGGCGCTCGAGGTCGCGGGCGCCCTGCGCGACGACCTGATGCTGGTGGCTATGTCCGCCACGCTCGACGCCGCGCCGGTGGCCGCGCTGATGGCGGCACCGATCGTGACCTCAGAGGGCCGCAGCTTCGAGGTCGAGCCGCGCTGGCGCGACAAGCCCGTGGGCAAGCAGCGGTTTGAGAATGCCGTGGCCGATCTTACCCTGAAGGCGCTGTCTGAGGCGCCCGGCTCGGCCCTCGTCTTTCTGCCCGGCGAGGGCGAAATCCGCCGGGTCGAAGCGCTTCTGCGCCCCGCCCTTCCGCAGGATTGCACCCTCGCCCCGCTGTTCGGCGCGCTCGACTTCAAGGCCCAGCAGGCCGCCATCGCGCCCGCGCCCTCGGGCCGCAAGGTGGTGCTGGCGACCTCCATCGCCGAGACCTCCCTGACCATCGAAGGCATCCGCATCGTCGTCGATGGCGGCCGGTCGCGCCGCGCGCTTTTCGATCCCGCCTCCGGCATGTCGCGGCTGGTGACCGAGCGGGTGACCCGCGCCGAGGCCACGCAGCGCGCGGGCCGGGCCGGACGCCTCGACACCGGGGTCGCTTACAAACTGTGGACCCGGGGCGAGGAAGGCGCGTTGGCTGCCTTTCCCCCGGCCGAGATCGAGGCTGGCGACCTCACTGGTTTCGCGCTGGAACTGGCGCTCTGGGGCGCGCAGGCCGAGGAGTTGAGCTTCGTCACCCCGCCCCACGCGGGCCGTCTGGCCGAGGCGCAGGCGGTCTTGCAGATGTTGGGCGCGCTCGACGCTGCGGGCCGCATCACCGAACATGGCCGCGCCTTGGCAAAGCTTCCCCTGCACCCGAGGCTGGCGCATATGGTCACGCGCGGCGGGCCACGTGCGCCGATGCTGGCCGCCCTGCTGGCCGAACGCGATCCGATGCGCGGCGCGACCGTCGACCTTGCGCTGCGAATGGACGCATTGGCCGGAAAACGCACCGCCACGCCGCCCCATGCGCCCACGCTCTCCCGCATCAAGGCCGAGGCGAAACGCCTTGCCCGCAGTGCGAAGGGCGACGGGCCGGACGCCTTGGGCGTGCTGGCGGCCCTCGCCTACCCCGACCGCGTCGGTCTGCACCGCAAGGGCGAGGCGCCGCGCTACGTGCTTTCGGGCGGCAAGGGCGCGGTGCTGCCCGAGACCGACCCGATGGCGGGCGCGCGGCTCTTGGTGGCCACTGACCTCGACGGCGACCCGCGTGAGGCGCGTATCCGGCAGGCGGCGCTGATATCGGACGCCGAGCTGCGCGCCACCTTTGCCGATCAAATCCACTGGCAGGATGTCTGCCTATGGTCGCGCCGCGAGGGGCGTGTGCTGACCCGCAAGCAAGAGGTCTTCGGCGCGCTGGTTCTGGAAGACCGCACATGGCCCGATGCGCCCGCCGATGCGGTGGCGGTTGCGATGCTGGACGGTGTGCGGCAATTGGGGCTGAACCCCGGCAAGACGGCGGCGCTGTTTCTGGCCCGCGCCCGGCTGATGCCCGCGCCCTTCCCCGATTTCAGTGAAGCGCATCTGATGGAGACGCTGGAAGACTGGCTGCTGCCGCATCTGGCGGGCGCGCGCAGCAGCGCCGATTGGAAAGGGTTCGACATCACCCCGGCGCTGAAAGACAGGCTGAGTTGGGAGCAGCAACAAGAGTTGGACCGCTCGGCCCCAGCCCATTTTGAAACCCCGCTCGGGCGACGCGTGGCCATCGACTATAGCGGTGAGACCCCCGGCATCGCGTTGCGTTTGCAAGAGATGTTCGGCGTGACGCGGCACCCGACGGTGGGCGGCCAGCCGTTGCAAGTCACCCTGCTGTCGCCCGCGCAGCGCCCGGTGCAGGTCACGATGGACATCCCCGGCTTTTGGGCAAGCTCCTATGCCGATGTGCGGAAGGACATGCGCGGGCGGTATCCGCGTCACCCCTGGCCCGAAGACCCCACAGTGGCGGACCCGACCCTGCGCGCCAAACCACGCGGCACCTGACAGGGCAACGCGCGCCGACAGCGGCGCGCGCTCCGTTTGGGTGAGACCGATCTGTTAAGCCGCGACGAATTTTAGCGAGACGCCGTTGATGCAATGCCGCTTGCCCGTCGGCTCCGGCCCGTCATCAAAGATATGGCCCAGATGGCTGCCGCAGCGGTCGCAATGCACCTCGGTCCGCCGCATGAAGAAACTGTTGTCGGCCATGGTCCCGACCGCATTGTCGAGCGGCTGATAGAAGCTCGGCCAGCCGGTGCCGCTTTTGAACTTGGTCGCCGCATCGTAAAGCGGCTGATCGCAGCCTTTGCAGATGAAGGTGCCGGGGCGTTTCTCGTCGTTCAGCGGGCTGGTAAAGGCGCGCTCGGTATCGCCTTCGCGCATCACGGCATATTCCAGCTCGCTCAGCATCGCGCGCCACTCGGCCTCGCTGCGGGTAATCTCGAAGTCGCCCTCGACATAGGCCGCCGATGCGCCACGCGCGCCCAACCCGATGGCGGTGGCGCCCAGAAAGGTCGATGTCAGAAAATGACGTCTGTTCATGGTGTTACTCCTCGCGTTCGGATTGGGTTAACGCCGGACCAGCATGGAGGTACTGGCCCGGCCACATCATGCGGGTTGCCTCTTACTTGGGCACCAGCACGCTGTTTACAACGTGGATCACCCCGTTGGACTGGTTCACATCTGCGATAGTCACGCGCGATGCATTGCCGCTTTCGTCGATGATATAGACGTTGCGGCCCTTCACCTGCGCCGACAGCGCATCGCCGGAGACGGCGTTGAAATGGTAGAACCCATCGCTGGAGGCGCGAGCCTTGGCGGCGATATCGGCGGCGGACCATTTACCGGCCACCACATGAGCGGTCAGCACTTTGGTCAGCATGTCCTTGTTCTCGGGCTTGAGCAGGGTCTCGACCGTGCCCGCGGGCAGCGCGTCGAAGGCGGAGTTGACCGGGGCGAAAACGGTGAACGGCCCTTCGGAGGCCAGCGTGTCGACCAGACCGGCGGCCTTCACGGCGGCGACCAGCGTTGTGTGATCGGCGGAGTTCACGGCGTTTTCGACGATGTTCTTATTCTCGAACATGGGCGCGCCGCCCACTTCGGGATTGGCGGCGATGGCACCGGTGGCCAAAAGCGCGGCGGTGGCGGTGGCGGCGGCGAATGTCTTGAGCGTCTTCATTGGATTTCCTCCCTTGAATGCCCCCCGTTGTGGGCGGCGATACTGGACCCACGGGGCAGAGGTGAGAGGAGTTTCAGAATGGTTCAGAAAATTTGCGGAAAAATCATAACGCGCTGTAAAGGAAACGAAAAATGAAACGCCCTGCTCGGTCAAAGCAGGGCGTTTCGGGGTTTAGAGTTCCGCCACGGCACCGGCGGCCATAACGGCCCCGGTGGGGATACCGCCGGGTGCACCGCCCGGTGGCTCGTCCGTGATCGCCAAGGTGATCTGCGCCGCCTCGGGTGCCAGATCGGCGGGCAAGGTCACGCGGTTAACCTCCCCCTCAGGCAGCACGCCCAAAGAGATCGGCGCGCGGTCCGGCAGGATCGCCCAAAGCTCCAGCACGCGGCCCGCGGGCGCGTCGCCCGAGACACGGCGCAACGCGATATCGCCGCGCGACATGTCCATGACGGCAAGCAATTCCAGCGCGCTGTCCTCGGCCGCCATGCGGGTGGCATAGACCTCGGCCGGGAGCTGCATCGGCGGCTCGCGCAGCATCGGCAGGGCAAGGAAGGCCACGGTGGCCAGTGCTGCCACCGACACCCCCTGCCACAGCCAGAGCCGCTGCAGCAGTGGCACATGCCGCGCGGGGAAGAGCCGAGACATCAGCGCGCGGCGCAGCTTAGCGGGCGGGGCGACGGGGGCGATATCGTCGGTCATCGCCACGAAACGCTCCTGCCAATCGGCCACGCGGCGGGCAAAATCACGGTCTTGCATCAGCCGGGCGCGTGCCGCGGCACGGTCTTCGCCTTCCAACAGGCCCAAGGCCATTTCGGCGGCCAGCAGATCGTCGTCTTCGGGCGGGGTGATGGGGGTGTCGCTCATATGCTCATACACTCCCGCAGGGCCATCAAACCACGGCGCAGCCATGTGCGCATGGTGTTAAGCGGCACGTTGAAACGCTGCGCAAGCTCGGCATAGCTGTCGCCATCAAGGTACGCCCCGCGCACCGCAGCACCGCGATCCGCTTCAAGATCATCCAGACAATTGGTCAGCCGCTTGGCCTCTGACGCGGCCACGGCGGATTGCTCGGGGTTCGGCCCCGGCGCGGCCAGTTCCAGCCCCGGCGTGTCGATATCCTGATGGCCCTTACGGGTGGCGCGCAGCCGGTCGATCGCCGTGTTGCGCGCAATGGTAATCAGCCACGTCATCGGCGACAGGCCATTGGCCTGATAGCGGTCGGAATTATTCCAGATTTTGACGAAACTGTCCTGCATGGCATCCTCTGCTGCGGCGCGTGTGTCCAACACACGCAGGCAGACCCCGAATAGTTTCGCCGACACCCGATCATAAAGCGCCTCAAAGGCGGCACGGTCCCCCATTGCGACCTGCGCAATCAGACGCTCAATCTCTTCGCGGTCGCTGTCCAAGGGCCACTCCTTTGGGCGGTCATCTGTGTTGCGGCATCGCGCTCATGGTGCGACAGCCGCAGTAAAAGTCAACCCTGCCTCATTCATGGGCACAGGCGCAACCCATCGCCGCAAAACGAAAATTCGCGCCGCGCTTCACAAAGATTGCAGGCTTTGAATGCTTAGGCTACCCACGATTCAGAGGGGAATGCGCAAAGGGAGACTGTGCATGCAAAACGCGCTTGAGACGTCCTATGACGTGGTGATCGTGGGCGGGGCCATCTATGGTTCGGCTTTGGCTTGGTGGCTAACCAACACGCCGGGGTTCGACGGCGAAGTGCTGGTGGTCGAGCGTGATCCAACCTATGAATTCGCCTCGACCAGCCATACGAATTCCTGCATCCGCCAGCAGTTCAGCGCCCCCGTGAACATCCAGATTTCGCAATTCGGGGCCGAGTTCATCAAAAACTTCCGCCAGTTCATGCATGACGATCCCGAGGTGCCGGAACTGGCGCTGCAAAGCTTTGGCTACCTCTATCTTGCCGACACGCCCGAGTTTGCCCAGACCCTGCGCGAGGCGCAGGGCATCCAAACCTCCATGGGCGCGCACACCCAGCATATGACCAAGGATGAGATCGCCGCGCGCTATCCCTTCTACATGCTCGACGATGTGATCGCTGCCAATCACAACACGGTGGATGAGGGCTATTTCGACGGCGGCACGATGTTCGACTGGTTCAAACGCATGGCCAAGCGCCGCGGCGTGACCTTTGTGCATGACGAGGTGACCGGCATGGTGCTGAACCCCGCGGGCAGTGCGGTGGATGCGGTGACGCTGAAGTCCGGCGCGACGGTCTCCTGCGGGACGGTGGTCAATGCCTCTGGCCCTCGCGCGGCGGCGACGGCGCAGATGGCCGGGATCACCCTGCCCGTGGTGCCGCGCAAACGCTACACCTTCATCTTCGACGCCGCCGAGCCGCTTGAGATGGACCTGCCGCTGACCATCGACCCCAGCGGCGTGCATATGCGCCAAGAGGGCAAATATTATATGGCAGGCTGCCCGCCGGAGGATGACTACGACGCGGCCTATGACGATTTCACCTTCGACCATTCGATCTGGGAGGAAAAGGTATGGCCCACCATCGCCACCCGCGTTCCGGCCTTTGAGCGGGTCAAGGTGATCAATGAATGGGTCGGCCATTACGCCTATAACACCGTCGACCAGAACGCGATTCTGGGGCGGCACGACAAGGTCGCGAACTTCGTCTTCATGAACGGCTTTTCCGGCCACGGCTTGCAGCAGGCCCCTGCCATCGGGCGCGGCACGGCAGAGTTGATCACCCATGGCGGCTACCGCACGCTCGACCTCACCCCGCTAGACTACGCGCGGATCGTGCGTTCCGAGAAATTCGTCGAAAGGGCCGTGATATGAAATTGCGCGAGAACAGCTTCCTCACGGCCATCCGCGCCGGTCAAAAGCAGCTTGGCCTCTGGGTCTCCCTCTCCAACGGTTATGCCGCCGAGGTGGTGGCCCATGCGGGCTATGACTGGGTGATGCTGGATATGGAACATGCGCCCAGCGACATGGCCTCGGTCCTGGGGCAGTTGCAGGCGTTCTCGGGCAGTGAGACCACGGCGATGGTGCGGCCCGACTGGAACGATGCGGTCAAGGTCAAACGGCTGATGGACCTCGGCGCGCCGGGGCTGCTGTTTCCCATGGTGCAGACACCTGATGAGGCCCGCGCCGCCGTGGCCGCCTGCCGCTATCCGCCCCGCGGCATTCGGGGCGTGGCCGGGCTGAACCGCGCCAACCAATTTGGTCGGGTCGCGGATTACAATACCGAGGTCGAGAACCAGACCGCCATCCTGATCCAGCTTGAAACCCGCGCCGCCGTCGAAAACGCCGCCGCCTTTGCCGAGGTTGAGGGGGTCGACGGTATCTTCTTTGGCCCCGCCGATATCGCCGCCGACATGGGCCATCTGGGCCAGACCCTGCACCCCGAGGTCTGGGAGGTGATCCGCCCTGCGGCCAAACTCTTGATGGACAAGGGCATTCCCGTCGGCACGCTGGTCACCGACCCCGAGTTCGCCGCCCAACTGCTGAACGAAGGCTTCACCTTTGTCGCCTGCGGCACGGATGTGGGCCTTTTGGCCCAAGGTGCCGATGCCCTGCGCGCGAAGGTGCGCGACAAGATTTCTGAGACGTGAAAGGAAGATGTAATGAAATTTAAGAAACTGGTCCTGACAGGCGCCGCCGGGCGCCTCGGCTCCTATCTGCGCGAGCCGCTGGCCGCGATGTGCGAAGAACTGGTCAGCTCCGACATCGCCGAGGACATTGGCAAGCTTTACGACGGTGAGCGTTATCAGAAGGCCGATCTGGCGGAATACGACCAAGTCGCGGCCCTGATGGAGGGCGCCGACATGGTGGTGCATTTCGGGGCCATCGTGGACGAGAAACCCTTCATGGAACTCTTGGGCCCGAACTTCGTCGGCTCTTACAACGTCTGGGAATCGGCCTATCAGGCCGGGGTGCGCCGCGTGGTCTATGCCTCTTCGATCCATGCGGTGGGGATGCACAAAAAGGCCGATTTCATCGGCATCGACGCGGCCCACAAGCCCGATACGTTCTACGGCCTCGCCAAATGCTTCACCGAAGACCTCGGCTCCATGTATTGGGACAAGCGCCAACTCGAATCCGTGCATCTGCGCATCCTGAGCGCGGCACAGGTCAACAACTCCCGCGCGCTCGGCTCTTGGCTCAGCTATGACGACCTGATCCAGCTGGTGACCCGCGCGGTGGACACGCCCTCGGTCGGTTTCTCGGTGATCTATGGCGTGTCGAACAACGACCGCGCCCCGGTGGACAACTCAAAAGCCGCCTTCCTCGGCTACCGTCCCAAGGATAACGCCGAGCAGTTCGCCGAACAGGTGCTGGCCGAGGAAGGCCCCGTCGACATCACCGACCCCGGCCAGATGTGCCACGGCGGCCCCTTCGCCAAGGTCGATCTGGGCGAAAGCGGCATCGCGCAGATGACCATCGTCGACGACAAAAAAGAGACCTAAGCGACCAGACGAAAGGGACCGTCATGAAACTGCAAGACCTCGATATCATCGTGACGGCCCCGCCCGCCCCCGGCTGGGGCGGGCGCTATTGGATATTGGTCAAACTGACCACCGACACCGGCATAACCGGCTGGGGCGAATGCTATGCCGCCAGCGTCGGGCCGGACGCGATGCGCGCCGTGATCGAAGACGTTTTTGCCCGCCATATGCAGGGCGAGAATCCCGAGAATATCGAGTTGATGTTCCGCCGTGCCTATTCCGCAGGCTTCACCCAGCGGCCAGACCTGACCGTCATGGGCGCGTTTTCGGGGCTTGAGATCGCCTGTTGGGACATCTTGGGCAAGGACCGCGACCGCCCGGTGCATGCGCTGATCGGCGGGCGCACCAATGACCGGGTGCGCGGCTATACCTACCTCTACCCGCTGCCGCATCACAGCATGGCGGATTTCTGGACCTCGCCCGAGATGGCGGCGGAATCGGCGGCGGATTGCGTGGCGCGCGGCTATACGGCGGTGAAATTCGACCCCGCCGGCCCCTATACGCTGCGCGGCGGGCATATGCCTGCGATGTCGGACATCAGCACCTCGGCGGCGTTCTGCAAGGCTATCCGAGAGGCGGTGGGCGACCGCGCCGACCTGCTATTTGGCACCCATGGGCAGTTCACCACCGCGGGCGCAATCCGGCTGGGCCAAGCGATCGAACCCTATAGCCCGCTGTGGTACGAAGAGCCGATCCCGCCAGACGCGCCTGAGCAGATGGCCAAGGTCGCGCGCGGCGTGCGCGTCCCTGTGGCCACGGGCGAGCGGCTGACCACCAAGGCCGAATTCGCGCCTTTGTTGCGGGCCGGGGCGGCGGAGATCCTGCAACCGGCCCTTGGACGTGTGGGCGGCATCGCGGAGGCCAAGAAGATCGCCACCATGGCCGAGGTCTATAACGCGCAAGTGGCGCCGCATCTCTATGCCGGGCCGGTGGAATGGGCCGCGAATGTGCAGCTTGCCACCGCCATCCCGAACATCCTGATGTGCGAATGTATTGAGACGCCGTTCCATGACCAATTGATCAAAGGGTCGATCCGGGTGGAGGACGGCTTCATCACCGCCCCCAAAGCGCCCGGTCTGGGGATCGAAGTGGATGAGGCGCTGGCCCGCGCGCATCCTTACACAGGCGATGGCCTGCATCTGGAGATGCGCGAAGAGCCTTGCGATTATGTGAATGGGAATAACTTCCAAGGCGGCGCACCGGCGGATAGCCACTAAGGGCCATCGCCTGCCCGCGGGTCGGCGATCCAACGTGCCTTCGTGCCGCTTTATGGTTCAACCATGATGTGCTTGAGCAATGTGCCACCCAGCCTCATCAAATCGCCTACCCGGTCGCACCGAAGGTGCGCCCAGCATATTCTGGCACGCCTTCGGCGTGACGGGCGGGCAGGCGATGGCCCGGCGCCTGCGGCTTGTTCCGGGCCGGGTGGCAGAAGCTAACCCTACCCCAGCAAGTCCCGCGCCGCCGTCACGATGCCCTCGCGCGAAGGCAGCGTTGCCGCGTAGGCTGGCCCCGTGGCGATAAAACTGTCCTCCGCCGTCAGCCGAGCAAACTTTGCCACACCGCGCTCCGCCATCAGCGCCATCAGCGCCTCGGCCTGCCCGCCCGTCCGACGACACTCGTCAACGATCAGCACCGGACGATCCCCGATGGCCTCGATCAAAGCATCCTCCGGCAAAGGCGCCAGCCAGCGCAGGTCGATCACCCGCGCATCAACACCTGCCTCGGCCAAATCGCGCGCCGCCTGCTGGCTCAGATAATGCCCGTTGCCGTAGCTCACGATCGCCAGATCACCGCCCGCACCCGTGACCCCGACCTCGTCCAGACCGATCCGCCGGTCAGGCGCCGGATAGTTCCGCATCCAGCCGCCGTCCCCGGCCTCCATCAGGTCGCGCATTGGGTAGAGCGCGATGGGCTCGACAAAGACCACAACGCGCTGCTCCTCCCGCGCCAGACGGTGCGCCTCGCGCAGCATCATCGCCGCGTCGTCCCCCGCCGAGGGGCAAGCGATGACGATACCCGGAATGTCGCGCAGCACGGCCAGTGAGTTGTCGTTATGGAAATGCCCGCCGAACCCTTTCTGATAGCCCAGCCCCGCAATGCGCAGCACCATTGGGTTGCTCCATTGCCCGTCTGAGAAGAAGGGCAAAGTCGCCGCCTCGCCGCGCAGCTGGTCCTCGGCATTGTGCAGATAAGCGAGGAACTGGATCTCCGGCATCGGCACGAAGCCGTTGTGCGCCATGCCGATGGCGAGGCCGAGGATGCTCTGCTCATCCAGCAGCGTGTCGATCACCCGACCGGGGCCAAAACGGTTCTGCAGCTTCTGGGTGACGCCATAGACCCCGCCCTTGCGACCTACGTCCTCGCCCATCAGCATGGTCTCGGGGTGCGAAAGCATCAGGTCGTGCAGCGCCCAGTTGATCAGCCGCGACATCGGCTGGGGATTGTCCATCTGCCCCATGTCGCTGCCAAAGGTGTCAGCCCGCGCCTCCGCGCTCGGCCCGTTGCTGGGCGCGCAGTCGCGCTTGGGCGGCACGAGGCTCGCCATGACGTCCGACGCCGTCTTCAGCCGGGGGCGTTTCACCACCTCGTCAGCCGCCTTCGCGACCGCGGCTTGCGTATCGCGGTAGATCGCCAGCGCCTCTTCGTTGGAAGCCCCAGCCTCCACCAACAGCCGTGCGGAATGCAGCAGCGGATCGTTGGCCTCATCCGCCTCCACCTCAGCGCGGGGCAGATAGGAGGTCGCCACATCCGCCCCGGCATGGCCATAGAGCCGCACGGTGCGCAGATGCAGGAAAGCCGGCTTGCGATGCACGCGCACGTAGTCCCCCGCCGCCTTCGCCGCCGCATAGGCCGCGTGCAGATCGAGCCCGTCGCCCTCGAAATACTTCAACCCCGGCCGCGCCGACATCGACGCCTTGATCCATCCCGTCGGTGTCTTGGTCGAAATCCCGATGCCATTGTCCTCGCAGACAAAGAGCAGCGGCAGCGGCACGCCCTGCACGGCGGTCCAGCAAGCGGCGTTGATCGCGCCCTGCGCGGTGGAGTGATTGGCCGAGGCGTCGCCGAAGCTGCACATGGCGATGCCGTCGCGCGGCAGGATCGCGTGCTCAGGCCGGTGCCGCCGCGCCATGCCGATGGAATGCGCGGCCCCTACCGCCTTGGGCAGATGGCTCGCGATGGTAGAGGTCTGCGGCGGGATCATCAGTGGGCGCGAACCCAGCACCTTGTGCCGCCCGCCGCTGGTCGGGTCCTCCGCCGAGCAGGCAAAGCTCAGGAGCATGTCGCGCATCATGTCCTGCCCCCCGGCCTGATCGGCACGGGCGATCTGAAAGGCCGCGTCGCGGTAATGCAGGAAAGCGATGTCATCGACGCGCAGCGCCGCCGCCACCGCTGCCATCCCCTCGTGGCCGGAGGAACCGATGGTGTAGAACCCCTGCCCCTCCTTCTGCATGACGCGGCTTTGCAGATCAAGCGCTCGGCTCAGCACCTGCGCGCGGTAGAGCTGCTCCAACTGGTCGCGATCAAGCGCCTTTTGCGGGGAGGTGGAAACGGGAAAATCCCCCGCCGCAACGCGACGGAGGAAGTTCTCATGAACGATGGCAACGCGGTCCATGGGGCCTCTTGAAATAGAAATTAATCGCTCTCGGCGAAAGCATGTCGGCCAGAAAGAAAGGCGGCGCCCCTCTTTCTGGCCATAAGTTTTTTCGGTGGCCGGGGGGTGCCCCCCGAAGCCAGTATTTAGAAGAACGCCTGCAGGCCGGTCTGGGCGCGGCCCAGGATCAGCGCATGCACGTCATGGGTGCCCTCGTAGGTGTTCACCGTCTCGAGGTTCATCATGTGGCGGATCACCTGGAATTCGCCAGAGATGCCGTTGCCGCCGTGCATGTCGCGCGACATGCGTGCGACGTCGAGCGCCTTGCCGCAGTTGTTGCGCTTCACGATCGAGATCATCTCGGGGGCGGCATTGGCGGCGTCCATCAGGCGGCCCACCTGCAGTGACCCCTGCAGGCCAAGCGAGATTTCGGTCATCATGTCCGCGAGTTTCTTCTGAAACAACTGGGTCTGGGCCAGCGGCTTGTTGAACTGCTTGCGGTCGAGACCGTATTGCAGCGCGGCGTGCCAACAGAATTCGGCGGCGCCCATCGCGCCCCAGGAGATGCCGTAGCGGGCGCGGTTGAGGCAGCCGAAGGGACCTTTCAGGCCTTCCACGTGCGGCAGCAGCGCATCCTCGCCCACTTCGACACCGTCCATCACGATCTCGCCGGTGATCGAGGCGCGCAAGCTGAGCTTGTTGCCGACCTTCGGCGCGCTGAGACCCTTCATGCCCTTTTCCAGCACGAAGCCGCGGATTTTGCCGTCATGCGCCTCGGACTTGGCCCAAACCACAAAGACATCGGCGATGGGGGAGTTCGAGATCCACATCTTGGAACCGGTCAGCTTGTAGCCAGTGTCGGTCTTCACGGCGCGGGTTTTCATGCCCGCGGGGTCGGAACCCGCATCGGGCTCGGTCAGGCCAAAGCAGCCGATCCATTCGCCCGAGCAGAGCTTGGGCAGGTATTTCTGGCGCTGCTCCTCGGAGCCATAGGCATAGATCGGATACATGACGAGGCTCGCCTGCACCGACATCATCGACCGGTAGCCGCTGTCCACACGCTCGACCTCACGGGCGACGAGACCGTAGGAGACGTAGCTGCCGCCCAGACCGCCGTATTCCTCGGGGATGGTGACGCCAAGAAGGCCCATCTCGCCCATCTCGCGGAAGATCTCGGGGTCGGTCTTTTCCTCGGCAAAGGCTTCGATAACACGCGGTTGCAGCTTTTCCTGCGCATAGGCGCGGGCGGAATCGCGGATCATGCGCTCGTCTTCGGTCAATTGGCTGTCGAGGCGGAAGGGATCCTGCCAGTCGAAGGTTCCAAGATCGGGTTTGTCCTTGGCGCGCAGCTTGGGGGCGTCAGCGGTCATGATGCATCCTTTCGGGTGATGTGATTTGCGGCAGTATTGCAAATCGGCGGCGCGAACTCTATCGCTGCTTTGTCCTGAGTTCATGAGAAAAAGTCATATGATCGCGCCGCGCCGCTTCCTGCCTTCGATCTCGGCCCTGCTGTCTTTCGAGGCGGTCGTGCGGCTCGGCACCGCCACGGCGGCGGCGCAGGAATTGAACCTCACGCAAAGCGCGGTCAGCCGTCAGATCAAGACGCTGGAGGAACAGCTGGGCGTGACGCTGATGATCCGTCAGGGCCGCCGTCTAACCCCGACGCAAGCCGGATTGGATTATGTAACGCAGGTGCGCGACATCCTGAACCGGCTGGCGCAGGCCTCGGTCTCGGCCCGGACAAACCCCACGGGCGGCACGCTTAATCTGGCGATCCTGCCTGCCTTCGGGATGCATTGGCTGGCCCCGCGCCTGCGCGATTTCGCGCGCGACCACCCGGAGGTGACGGTGAACCTATCGACCCGGCTGCGGCCCTTTACCTTTGCGGGCAGCCGATTCGACGCCGCCATTCATTTTGGTCATGAAGATTGGCCCGGCGTGCGCTACCTGCCGCTTTTGCCGGAAACGGTGGTGGCGGTCTGCGCGCCCGACCTGCTGCCCGCACCCTTGGAGGATGCACGCGACGTGCGCCATCTGCCGCTGCTTCACCTAGAAACCCGCCCGCGCGGATGGGCGCGCTGGCTGTCCTCGCTCGGGGTGACGGATGAGCCGCCGGGCGGCATGATGTTCGACCAATTCTCGACCATGGCGCAGGCGGCCATTCACGGGCTGGGGGTGGCGCTGCTGCCGACCTTCTTCGCCCGCCCCTACCTGCGCGACGGGCAATTGGTGCTGGCCGCCTCGCCCACCACGCAGAGCATCGGCAACTACTACCTCGTCTGGCCTGACGACCGGGACGAGACGGCGGCGCTTGCGTCATTCCGCGGCTGGCTGGCCCAGCAGGCGGAGCCTGCGACGGCAGGATGAGCCGCGCAAAGCTGGCCCAAGTTATGCCGCATTTACCTTGTATGAAACCGGCTAACCCGCCCGCATCGGGCGTTCCAAAGGAGCAGATGATGCTAAGTTCATACCGCAAAAGCACCGGCGCTCTGGCCCTTGCCCTGAGCCTCTGTGCCGCTGGCGCCATGGCCGAAAGCCGCAACGTGCTGATCGTCGACGGCGCCTATTTCCCATCGCTGTCCCATGTGCAGCCGGGCGATCAAGTGGTCTTTACCAACAACGCCACCGGCAGCCATACGATCACCGGCGAGGATGAGGCATGGACCAGCGGGCCGATCCCCGTGAACGGCAGCTACACGCTCAACATCACCGCACAGACCCCGACGCGTTTCAGCGGGCAAACCTTGGAAGAGCCTGCTTTCGAAGGGGCGATCAGCTTCGACTGAGCCCGCACCGGTTTCAGCCCTTCAAAGCCCCGCTTGCGACAGCGGGGCTTTGTCGTTTCAGCGCTTGGCCTTATTGGGCAAAAACGCGGTCCATATCGGCGAACCCTTTGACCTCGATCGGATTGCCCGACGGGTCGCGGAAGAACATGGTCGCTTGCTCGCCCGGCTCCCCTTCGAAACGCAGCGAGGGTTCGATCACGAAGTCGACCTCTGCGCCCTTCAGCCGCTCCGCCAGCGCCTTCCAATCCTCCATCCGCAGGACGACGCCCAGATGCGGCATCGGCACCATATGCTCACCGACCTTGCCGGTGGCCTCTGTCTTGAAAGGCTCGCCCAAATGCATGGAGATCTGATGGCCGAAGAAGGAATAATCGACCCAAGTTTCGGTCGAACGGCCTTCGGTGCAGCCCAGCACATCGCCGTAGAAGGCGCGGGTCTCATCAAGGTCGCGGACGTTATAGGCAAGGTGGAAGGGGGTGAGCATAGCGGTCTCCTATTTGGTTACCGCATGTGTATCCCTTGGCGGGAGAGGTGCAAGGGGCTGGCTTGTGGGGGGACGCGCAGCTTGGGCATCAGCCCGGAATCAAGGGCCCTGCCCGGCTATTTGCAAACAAAAAGGGCGCGCCCCGCTGGACGCGCCCTCTCGCTGAGGCCCGGGGCCCTTACTTCATCTTGATGCGGCCATCGGTGTAGGGTTTGTAGCTGCCGTTCTTCGCCAGATACTCCGCCGTCACATCCGCCAGATCGGGGCCGAAGTCATAGGCATTCTCGGCGTCCTTGAACATCGCGTAGCCGTCGCCGCCATTGCGGACATAGTTGTTGGACACGGCGCCATAGGTCTTTTCGGGATCAATCGGTTCGCCACCCACCATCACATCGCTGATGCGGCTGCCGGGCTCGGCCTTGGGATCAAAGGTATAGGACATGCCCGCCACCTGCGGGAAACGGCCCGCGCCGTCTTCCAACTGGCTCACCCCGTTTTCCAAGGCTTCGATCAGGGTCGCACCGCTGATCTGGAAGGTCGAGAGCGCGTTCTGGAACGGCAGCACGGTCAGCACCTCGCCCATGGTCACCTCACCCGCGTCGATGGAGGCGCGCAGGCCGCCCGCGTTGGAGATCGCCACGTCGATGCCCTGATCCTTGACCCGGTCCAGCATCGCGTCAGAGACAAGGTTGCCCATGGCGCACTCCTGCGCGCGACAGATGTCACGGCTGCCTTCGATGGTCTCCGATGTCTCGGCCACGACCTTCTGGCGCAGCTCCTCCAGCGGGGCGGCGCGTTCGGCCACCAGATCGACCGTCGCCTGATCCTCTTCGACCGAGGCGTCGAGCAGGATCGGATCGCCGGAGATCGCAGTCACCTCGCCCGCATCATCGAAGGTGACGTTCAGCTCGCCCAGATATTTGCTGTAGGCATAGGCCTGCACGATCGGCACGTCGTTGACCATGGTCGGGTAAGCGCCCTCGGCCCGCTCTTCGCTGTTGCTCAGAAGCGTATGAGAATGGCCGCCGACGATCAGGTCGACGCCGGTCAACTCCTCGGCCAGCCGCTTGTCGCCCGCCAGCCCGATGTGAGTGAGCAGGATGATCTTGTTAACCCCATCCTCGGTCAGCGCGTCGATCTCGGCCTGTGCCGCATCCGCTGCGGGAGAGAAGATCACCTCCGCCCCGGGCGAGGAGGTCTCGGGCGTATCTTCGGCAAGGACGGAAACGATGCCGATCCGCTCTCCACCAACCTCAACCACGGTGGATTTGCCGATCTCGCCCTCCAGCCCCTCGACACCGCTCACGTCGATATTGGCCGAGAGCACGGGGAAATCGACCTGTGCCACGAAATCGGCCAACCCCTCGGGGCCGTCGTCAAACTCGTGGTTGCCCACGGCCATCACGTCATAGTCGAGCTTCGACATGAACTCAGCCGCCATGTCACCCTTGTAGCGCGTGTAGAAAAGCGAGCCTTGGAACCAGTCGCCCGCATCCAGCAGCAGGTGGTTCTCGCCCGCGCGTTCGCGTGCGGCTTCGATGGCGGTGACCATGCGCGCGACGCCGCCAAAGCATTTGCCCTCGGCGTTATCCTCGGCGCTGCAGGGGCCGTCATATTTGCTGATCGGCTCGAACCGGTCATGGAAATCATTGGTATGCAGAATGGTCAGATTATACTCTGCCGCCGCCATGCCGCTGGTCAAAGCCAGCGCAGCGGTCGCGGTCAGGAATCGTTTCATGATAGTTCCCCTGTTGCTTGTTATGCCGGTATCGTGGCGCGGGGTTTGGCCCGTGTCAAAGGTCATATGACCTGCCCTATGGTCACCCGCGGGTCTTGACCCCGCCCCGCCCGGCGGGCATCAGAAGCCATGCTGATTTTCAAGATATTCCGCGCAGACGAATGGGCTGCGCTGCGCAAGAATGGGGTCTCGGACGGGGCGCCGGTCGATGTCACCGATGGCTATGTGCATTTCTCCACCGCCGAACAGGCCGCTGAGACTGCCGCCAAACATTTCAAGGGGGAGGACGGTCTGTTCCTTCTCGCGCTTGAGACCGACGATCTGGGTGATGCGCTGAAATGGGAACCCTCGCGCGGCGGTGCGCTTTTCCCCCATCTCTACCGCCCGCTCAAGATCGAAGACGTGGTCTGGGCGCAGCCTTTGCCGTTGGTCGACGGCGTGCATGAATTCCCCGCCGGATTGGGCGAGGCCAGCAAATGACGCCGCTGTTGGAAAGGCTGGGCCTGCGGGCGCTGCACCGGGTCGATCCCGAAGCGGCGCACGGTCTGGCGATCCGCGCGCTGCGGGCGGGGCTTGCGCCCGCGCCGGGGCCGCAGACCTCTGCGCGGCTGCACACAACGCTTGCGGGGCTGGACCTGCCGAACCCTGTCGGGCTGGCGGCGGGGTTCGACAAGAACGCCACTGCAATCGCCCCCCTCTCCCGCGCCGGTTTCGGCTTTGTCGAAGTGGGGGCCGCCACGCCCCTGCCCCAGCCCGGCAATCCGCGCCCGCGCCTGTTTCGCCTGACCGAGGATCGCGCCGCGATCAACCGTTTCGGCTTTAACAACGAGGGGATGGAGGCGATCTGCGCCCGGCTTTCACGCCGTGGCGCGAGGGTGCCGGTGGGGCTGAACCTTGGTGCGAACAAGACCAGCCAAGACCGCGCCGCCGACTTTGCCCGCGTGATGACCGCCGCGCGCAATCACGTCGATTTCGCGACGGTCAATGTCTCGTCCCCCAATACCGAGAAGCTGCGCGACCTTCAGGGCAAAGCGGCGCTCTCGGCCCTGCTCGAAGGGGTGATGGACGTGCGCGGCGCCACGCCGGTTTTCCTGAAAATCGCCCCCGATCTCAGCGAAGCCGAGATTGAGGATGTGGCCGAGGTTGCCCAAAATTCGGGCGTTGCTGCCATCATCGCGACCAATACCACGCTTGACCGGACTGGCCTTGCCAGCGCCCATGCAGGCGAGGCGGGTGGTCTGTCGGGTGCGCCGCTGTTCGACCGCTCGACCCGCGTCTTGGCGCGGCTGGCGGGGCTGACGGATATTCCGCTGATCGGCGTCGGCGGGGTGTCGGACGCGCAGACCGCCTATGCCAAGATCTGCGCCGGGGCCTCTGCCCTGCAACTTTACACCGCGCTGGTCTTCGGCGGTCTCGGACTGGTGCGAGAGATCACCACCGGGCTGGATGCACTCTTGGCCCGCGATGGTTTTGCCAGCGTGGCCGATGCCGTGAGCAGCAAACGCGAGGATTGGCTATGATCACCCTATGGCATAACCCGCGCTGTTCGAAATCGCGGCAGACGCTGGCATTGATCGAAGCGGCGGGGGTGGAAGTAACCCTCCGCCGCTACCTCGAAGACGCGCCGACACGGGATGAGGTCATCGCCGCCCGCGACGCCCTTGGCCTGCCTGCGATCAAGATGATGCGGACGGGCGAGAAGCTGTTCAAAGAGTTGGGCCTGACCAAGGACAGCCCCGAAGAGGCTCTGATCGACGCCATGGCCGCCCATCCGATCCTGATCGAACGCCCCATCGCCTTTAGCACTGGCCGCGCAGTGATCGGCCGCCCGCCCGAAGCGGTGCAGGCGCTGCTCTAGCCCGCCGCGCGTTCCAAGGCCGGGTAGCGCAGCGCCAGCGTGATGCCGCGCACCACGAAGGACACCAGAAGCGATATCCAAAGCCCGTGATTGCCCAAGCTCGGCACCAATGCCAGCGCGGTCACGGCATAGATCAGAAACGACACCAGCATCATATTGCGCATGTCGCGCGACCGCGTGGCGCCGATGAAGATGCCGTCGAACATATAGGCAGCACAGCCCAGCAGCGGTGCCGCGACCATATAGGGCAGATAGACCCGGGCGAGGTCTTGCACCTGCGGGGCCTTGGCCATCAGGTCGATAATCGCGCCACCGCTGACGGCAAAGACCACCGCCAACAGCAGGCTGACCAACAGCGCCCAAGCGGAGGTCAGCACCGCCCCGCGCCGCAGGACATCGCGCTGCCCCGCGCCGTAGGCCCGGCCAATGATCGCCTCGGCGGCGAAGGCGAAACCGTCCAGCCCGTAGGAGGTGATCATCAGGAATTGCAGCAGCACCTGATTGGCCGCCAAGGTCACATCGCCCAAGCCCGACCCCATGAAGAGGAAGGAGACAAAGATCGCCTGCAACAAAAGCGAGCGGATCAGGATATCGGTGTTCACCTGCATCATGCGCGTCCAGCGCGGCCCGTCAAAGACCTGCGCCCAATCGCGCCACGCCACCCCTGCGAAAGCCGCGCGGCAGAACCACAGGCCCAAGGCCGCGCCGCTCCACTCCGCAAGGAAGGTGGCGATGGCGACGCCTTCGACACCCCAACCGAGGCCCAGAACGAACCACAGGTCCAGCAGGATATTCAGCCCGTTCATCCAGACCTGCAACACCAGCACGGCGCGGCTGCGCTCCTGCGCGATGAGCCAGCCGGTGATCGCATAGATCGAGATCGCGGCGGGGGCAGACCAGATGCGGATCGCCATATATTGCCGCGCCAGCCCCTCGACCTCGGGCGATCCGGGGGCGATCTGGAACGAGGCCCAGAAAAGCGGCCATTGCAGCGCCATCAAGGCCAGCCCCGCCCCCGCGCCGATCAAAAGCCCGCGCGTCAGCAATGCGGCGACCTCGCCCTCTTCGCCATTGCCCGCCGCCTGCGCGGTGAGGCCCACGGTGCCCATCCGCAGAAAGCCGAAAATCCAGTAGAGCGCCGAGAGGATGATCGCCCCCAGCCCCACCGCGCCGATGGGGGCGGCGGCGCCCATCTGCCCCACCACGCCGGTATCGACCGTGCCGAGGATCGGCACGGTGGCGTTGGAGATGACAATGGGAACCGCGATCTTGAGCACGCGGCGGTGGGTCACCACATCGCGCGCCGCCAGCGTGCCACGCTCAACCGCGCGCACCTCTGCGTCGGTCAGTGGCTCGGTCTCTGATTGCGGCTCAGCCACGCCGTTGTGGCATCAGGAAATGGCCCGTGGCCTGCGCAAAAATACGGCTGCGGTTGTCCTGCCATGCCTCGACATGGACACTGGCATAGCGCCGCCCCGAGCGGTTGATCCGCGCCCGCGCATAGGCATCGCGCGGCAGGCCCGACCGCAGGTAATCCACGGTGAAATCGATCGTCTTGGGCAGCCGCGGCAAGTGGTCGGCATCCAGATTGTCCAGATCGAGCGCGCCACTTTCCATATCCTCCCAGATCAGCCCCCAGCTGAGGGTGATGATCGCGGTCGCCTCAAGAAAGGCCGCCGTGGCCCCGCCATGCAGAGCGGGCAGGATCGGGTTGCCGATCAGCTGCTCGGAAAAGGGCATGATGCCGGTCAGCTCATCGCCACGGCGCTCGAACTCGATGCCCAGAAAGCGAATATAGGGCACGCCCTCGACCATGGCGCGCAGCACCCCGTCGCGGCGTTGCTTGATGACCTGAACCGGCTCCGGCTTGCGACGTGTGGTCATGTGTGCCCCTCCACGGTGAAAGTACCGGTCGCCGTGGCGACAAGATTGTCGGCGTCCTCATCCGTCGTCGTGGCCCGCACGAAGGCGACCGAACGGGTGACGTGATAGCAGGTCGCGCGGGTGATGATCGTCTGCCCCGGTGTAGCGGCGCGCAGATATTCGATCCTAAGATCCATCGTGGCGGTGGCCGCCGGGTTGCTCGGGTGGCTCATCACCGCAGCCCCGCAGCAGGTGTCCATCAGCGCCGAGACCGCCCCGCCGCTGATCACCCCGGTCTGCGGGTCACCGATCAGCTTGTCGTCATAGGGCATGGTGATCACGGCAGAGCCATCGCCCAACTCCTGCAACTCCATCCCCAGTGCCATGGAATGGGGCAGCGCCTGAATGAACTGTCGCGCCAGCTTTAATTTGTCGGACATGCAACCCAACCCCCCTGCGTCTGGTTTTGTCCTTTATCAGGGCGAGATAGCCAAAGGGCAAGACCGCCTGTTGCGCATCCCCGCGCCTGACCATAGTTTGCCTGAAGGGAGAAGATGCTTTGGACGATGAACGCCTGACATTCAAAGAGATGTGCGCGGCATTTGACGTGACGCCACGCACGTTGCGCTATTACGAGTATATCGAATTGCTGCAACCGCACCGTGAGGGGCGCTCGCGTTTCTATGGCCCGCGCGAACGGGCGCGGATGAAGCTGATCCTGCGGGGCCGCAAGTTCGGCTTCGCGCTGGAGGACATCCGCCAATGGCTGTTGATCTATGAGAAAGAGGGGACCGAGGCGCAGATGCGCACTTGGGTCACCATGGCCGATGGTCAATTGGAAGAACTGGCCGAGCAGCGCCGCCAGTTGGACGAAGCCATGGCGGAATTGCAAAAGCTGCGCGACGACACCGCCGCGGCCATCGCCTCGGACAAGGGCTGAGCGGCGGGCTCAGCGGCTGTTGCGCTGCGCCAACTGCCCGATGAGCATCTGCAAGTCCGCCGTGATGCGGATGAGATCGGACACCACATCCGCGCTCGCGTCTCCGGCCAGATCGAATGCGCCGTTTTCGATGGTCTCGGACGCGCCTTTCAGCTCTGCAACTACGCGCGCGCGCGTTTCTGCCACGGAACCGTTTTCAGCCCCGCTACCTGTCTGCTCTTGTTTTTCTGACATGCCTCGTGCCTCTTTAGGTCGAGCGCCCGCACCTACAGCCCCCACGACGTGGGGTCATGTCACGCAGTCACGCGACAGCGACGCGAGGTCAACCTTGCACTAGGGCGCGCCCTCTTTCGGGCGGCGCAACAGCCCGGCGCCGAGCCCGCGAATGGCAGCGGTGGTGCGGTCATTCACCTCAAGCTTGGAGAAAATTCGCCGCACGATCGTATCGACCGTATGGGGCGAAATCCCAAGGATCTCGGCAATGACCCCGTTGCTCTTGCCCGTGGCAATCCACTCCAACACCTCGACCTCGCGCGGGGACAGGCCGAAATCACGCGGCGATTGGCTTTCGGCCAAGGCGCAATAGCGCAGATGCGCGATTTGGGCGGCGCTGAGAAGCTTATACAGCTCCCCCAGGGACAGCCGCGCCTGTTTCGCGGCAAAGCCCAGCCCCACCACGGCGGAATCCCCGCCCGGGCCATGTACCCTGAGCGACACGCCGTCATTCGGATAACGCCGCATCAACCCTTTCATATAGTGGTCTTCCGCAGCAGTCAGCCGCGCCGTGCGGGCCACATCGGACCAGTAGATCGGCATCACCTGCTGCCGGGCCAGCGCCTCGACCGGGCTTTCGCGCAGCTTCTCTATGTCCAGAAACTGCGAATGCCACCGCGGTCCATCTGTCCCACTGCTGTCGAACTGATAGAGGATCGCAGGCGCGCCGGGGCTGTCCCCGTGATAGCTGACCAGATCAATTCCAAGCCGTTGATAGTAGGCCAGACCGCAGGCCAAAATGCCCGCCGCACTTGTGGCGTTCTGCGCACAGTGGACCAGCGCGTCCAGCGTCATCGGCCCGCTTTGATCGAGGTTTGCCATCTCCCACCCGTTCTGATGCCCAGCGCCATGAGGGCGGCGCACGCCCGCCAGCCTTTCAAACCTAAATGAAATTCCCCTGCGCACAAAGTGACGCAACGTATCACTTACGTCAACGTCAGCTCCCATTGTATCAGCAGGGTCAGCCCCCAACTGAAGTCTCGAAACGACGATTGGAGAGTGATGAGATGACCGCCGACACGCTGACCATTCGCCAGATGTGCGACGCTTTCGAAGTGACCCCCCGCACCCTGCGGTTCTACGAAGCGAAAGAGCTGCTCTTCCCATTGCGCGAGGGCCAGAAACGCCTGTTCACCAAAAGCGATCGCGCCCGGCTCAAGCTGATCCTGCGCGGCAAACGCTTTGGCTTCAGCCTCGAAGAAATTCGCCAGCTGCTCGACCTTTATCATATGGGCGACCAGCAGCAGACGCAGATCGCTGCCGCCTATGAGATCGCCCGCGCCCGTCTGGCCGACCTCGAGTCGCGCCGCGAAGAGCTGAACGAGGCCATCGAAGACCTTAAGGACCAGTTGAAATGGGGGGAAAAGATGATCGCCTCCATGAACCAACCCCGCCGCGCCGCCGAATAACCTCTGCGACGCCGCCCCTCACATCCATAAAAAGAAGACCCGGAGAGCAAAGATGCCCAGTTACACAGCCCCTACCAAAGACCTGCAATTCGTTCTGCACGACGTGCTGAAGGTGACCGAAAGCAAGACCCCCGGCTATGATGAGCTGGAGCCTGATTTCACCTCCGCCATCCTTGAAGAGGCGGGCAAGCTGACCTCCGAAGTGCTCGCCCCGCTGAACGTCGTGGGCGACAAGGAAGGATGCCGCTTGGAAAACGGTGTAGTCTATACGCCGAAAGGGTTCAAAGAAGCCTTTGAAAAGGTGAAAGAAGGCGGCTGGCCCGGCCTCGACATGCCCGAAGCCTATGGCGGGCAGAACATGCCCTACGTCCTCGGCACCGCCGTGGGCGAGATGTTCTCCGCCGCGAACCAGGCCTTCACCATGTACCAAGGTCTGACGCATGGCGCGGCCTCGGCGATCCTTGCTCATGGCACCGACGCGCAGAAGGACACCTACCTGCCCAAGATGGTCTCTTGTGAATGGACCGGCACCATGAACCTGACCGAGCCGCATTGCGGCACCGATCTGGGCCTGATGCGCACCAAGGCGGCGCCGCAGGACGACGGCAGCTACAAGATCTCTGGCCAGAAGATCTTCATCTCCTCGGGTGAGCATGACATGGCCGACAACATCATCCACCTCGTGCTGGCCAAGATCGAGGGCGGGCCTGAGGGCATCAAGGGCGTGTCGCTCTTCATCGTGCCCAAGTTCATGGTCAACGAAGATGGGTCTTTGGGGGAGCGCAACGGCGTCTCCGTCGGCTCCATCGAAGAGAAGATGGGCATCCACGGCAACTCCACCTGCGTGATGAACTACGACGGTGCCACCGGCTATCTGCTGGGGACCGAGCACAAGGGCATGCGCGCCATGTTCACAATGATGAACGAAGCCCGCGTCGGCGTCGGCATGCAGGGGCTGGCACAGGCCGAAGTCGCCTATCAGAACGCTGTGATCTACGCCAACGACCGCCTGCAGGGCCGCGCCGTGACCGGTGCCGTGGCGCCTGAAAAGCCCGCCGATCCGCTGATCGTTCACCCCGACATCCGCCGCTCGCTGATGGACCAAAAAAGCTTTGTCGAAGCCGCCCGTGCCTTCATCCTATGGGGGGCCACGATGATCGACGCGGCGCACCGCGCTGAGGATAAGGACGCAGATGGCCTCGTGTCGCTGCTCACCCCGGTCATCAAGGGCTTCCTGACCGACCAAGGCTACGACATGACCGTGAAGGCGCAGCAGGTCTACGGCGGCCACGGCTATATCGAGGAATGGGGCATGTCCCAATTCACCCGTGACGCCCGCATCGCACAGATCTACGAAGGCGCCAACGGCGTGCAGGCGCTTGACCTCGTGGGCCGCAAACTGGCGCAGGACGGCGGCAAGCATGTCATGGCCTTCTTCGACCTCGTGAAGGGCTTCATCAAGGACAACGCAGGCCAAGACGCCGAATTCGACGCGGCCTTTCTTGAGCCCCTGAAGGCGGCCAGCAAGGACCTGCAATCGGCGGGCATGTACTTCATGCAGAACGGCATGAAGAACCCCAACAACGCGCTCGCCGGGTCCAATGACTTCATGCATATGTTCGGTCATGTCTGCCTCGGCCTGATGTGGGCCAAGATGGGTCTGGCGGCGAAAGAAGCATTGAAGAACGGCAGCGGCGACGCCACCTTCTACGAGACCAAGCTGGCCACCGGCCGCTACTATATGGCGCGCCAACTGCCCGCCACGGCCCTGCACCTGACCCGCATCCAATCGGGCGCGGATACGGTCATGGCGTTGGAGGCCGCAAACTTCTAAAACGGGGGGTGGGGGCAAGCCCCCACCCTGCCCAACACCCGGAGAGACCATGCCCAAACGCTTCCGCCTGACCCGCCGCTTCCCCGTCGCCATGACCGAAGAAGGCTACCGCAGGCTGAAGAAGTTCAGCACGGATGCAGGTCTTGATGAGGGGGAAGCGCTGTCGTTCCTGTTCGAGAATTTCAACTCGGTCATGAACGAGGAAAACCTGATCGCGCGGCTGCGCCTGTTCAACGCCGAACTGGACGCCCGCAAACGCTGAACCCTTGGGGAGGGGGCCAGAAGATGCAGACCAAAACATCCAGCTGGATGACCGAAGAACACCAGATGATCGCCGACATGACGGCGCAGTTCATCAACACCGAATGGGCGCCGCATTTCGAGAAATGGCGCAAACAGGGCCAGATGGACCGCGACACATGGGCGCAAGCCGGAGAGCTCGGCCTGCTCTGCCCCTCGGTGCCCGAAGAATACGGTGGCGCTGGTGGCGACTTCGGCCATGAGGCCGCGATCCTGATCGAAGGCTCCCGCGCCAACCTCGCCTCATGGGGCCACGGCATCCATTCCGGCATCGTCGCGCATTACATCCTCGCCTATGGCACCGAAGACCAAAAGAAACGCTGGCTGCCCAAGATGGTCTCGGGCGAGCTGGTCGGCGCACTGGCGATGACTGAACCCTCCACCGGTTCGGACGTGCAGCGCATCAAGACCAAGGCGATCCGTGAGGGCAACGCCTACCGCCTGTCGGGTCAGAAGACCTTCATCACCAACGGCCAGCACGCCAACCTGATCATCGTGGCCGCCAAGACTGACCCCAAGGAAGGCTCCAAGGGCGTCAGCCTCGTCGTCGTGGAAACCCACAAGGCCGAAGGTTTCCAGCGCGGCCGCAACCTCGACAAGATCGGCCTGCATGCCGCCGACACTTCCGAGCTCTTCTTCGACAATGTCGAGATCCCGCCCGAAAACATCCTCGGCCAGGACGAGGGCCAGGGCTTCTACCAGATGATGCAGCAACTGCCGCAGGAACGCCTGATCATCGGCTGCGGCGCGGTGGGCGCGATGGAAGGCGCCGTGGCGCGCACGATTCAATACTGTAAGGAACGCGAGGCCTTCGGCGGCCCGCTGACCCAGTTCCAGAACACCCGCTTCCAACTCGCCGAGGTCAAAACCAAAACCGCGGTGGCCCGCGCCTTCCTCGACGAATGTATCGCGGTACACCTGCGCGGCGAGCTCAGCGTCGATAAGGCGGCAATGCAGAAATACTGGCTCACCGATACCCAAGGCGAGGTGCTGGATGTCTGCTTGCAGATGCACGGCGGCTACGGCTTCATGCAGGAATATGCCGTCGGCGAAATGTGGGCCGACGCGCGGGTGCAGCGCATTTACGGCGGCACCAATGAGATCATGAAGGAACTGATCGCGCACAACCTCTAGCCGCGCGCGGGTTGAAACACCGGCGCAGAGGTATTTGAAAAAGGATGAAGATAAGGCGCCCCCTGCCCCCTTCATCCTTTCACAAATACCTTCCGACATTTCAGCGGGCGCCGACAGAAGAGGAGGAATGACAGGTGACCATACAGCTTTATTGCTTTGGCGAATCGGGCAACGCCTACAAGGCGGCGCTTGCGCTCGAATTGTCCGGGCTCGACTGGGAGCCGGTGAAGGTGGACTTCTTCGGTGGCCAGACGCGCCAGCCCGACTACCGCGCGCAGATCAACAACATGGGCGAGGCGCCGGTGATGATCGACGGCGATCTTCGGCTCACCCAATCGGGCGTAATTCAGGATTACGTCGCGGAAAAGACGGGCAAATTCGGCGGGCGCGACGCGACGGAACGGCGCGAAATCCTGCGTTGGGTGCTATGGGATAACCACAAGCTTAGCTCCGTTGCCGGGATGACCCGTTTTCTGATGAACTTCCTGCCCGAAGACAAACGTCCCGCCGAGGTCATCGCCTTTAATCAAGGCCGGCTCAAGGCCGCGTATAACGTGCTGAACGACCATCTCGACGGCCGCGACTGGATCGTGGGCGACGACATCACCAACGCAGACCTCAGCTGCTGCGGGTATCTTTATTACCCCGAGCCCTTTGGCTTCGACCGCAGCGACTGGCCCCATATCGACGCGTGGCTCACGCGTCTGAGCGAAACACCGGGCTGGAAAGCCCCGTATGATTTGATGCCCGGCAGCCCTGCTGACCGCGCCTGACCCGGAGGACATGACATGACCCAAGACGTATACATCTACGACGCCCTGCGCACTCCGCGCGGCAAGGGCCGCAAGGACGGCGCTTTGCACGAGGTGACCTCGCTGCGACTTTCCGCGCAGACCCTGAACGCCGTGAAGGAGCGCAACAACCTCGAAGGCCATGCCGTCGAGGACGTGATCTGGGGCAACGTCACCCAGGTGATGGAACAGGGCGGCTGCCTGGCACGCTCGGCGGTGCTGGCCTCGGACCTTGATGAGCGCATCCCGGGTCTGGCCATCAACCGCTTCTGCGCGTCGGGCATGGAGGCCGTGAACCTCGCAGCGAACCAGGTGAAGGGCGGCGCTGGCAACGGCTATATCGCCGGCGGTGTCGAGATGATGGGCCGCGTGGCCATGGGCAGCGATGGTGCCGCGATCGCCGTGGACCCGACGCTGGCGATGGAAAAGTACTTCGTGCCGCAGGGCATCTCGGCGGACATCATCGCCACCGAGTTCGGCTTTTCGCGTGACGAGGCCGACCAGCTGGCCATGCAGTCCCAGCAGCGCGCCGCGCGGGCTTGGGAAGAGGGCCGCTTCGACAAATCCGTCATCACCGTCCGCGACCAGAACGGCCTCGCCATCCTCGACCGCGACGAATACATGCGCCCGCAGACCGACATGCAGAGCCTTGGCGGCCTGAACCCCGCCTTCCAGCAGATGGGCGAGGTCATGCCCGGCTTCGACAAGGTCGCGCTGATGAAATACCCGCATCTGGAGCGGATCAACCACATCCACCACGCGGGCAACTCGTCGGGTATCGTCGATGGCGCCGCGGCCGTGCTGGTGGGTAACAAAGAGTTCGGCGAGCAGCACGGGCTGAAGCCTCGCGCCCGCATTCGCGCCACCGCCAAGATCGGCACCGATCCCACCATCATGCTGACCGGCCCGGTGCCGGTGACCGAGAAGATCCTCAAGGACAACGGCATGACCATCGGCGACATTGACCTCTTTGAGGTCAACGAGGCCTTCGCCGCCGTGGTTCTGCGCTTCATGCAAGCCTTCGACGTGGACGACAGCAAAGTGAACGTGAACGGCGGCGGCATCGCCATGGGGCATCCCCTGGGCGCCACCGGCGCCATGATCATCGGCATCCTGCTCGATGAGATGGAGCGCGCCGACAAGGAAGTGGGGCTGGCCACGCTCTGCATCGCGTCGGGCATGGGTGCCGCCACCATCATCGAGCGCGTGTGAGCCGCGAAGGGAGCAAGAGAATGACCGATTTCACAATGAACAAGGATGCCAAGGGCATCGCCACCATCACTTGGGACGTGCCGGGCAAGAGCATGAACGTCATGTCCTTCGACGGCCTGCGCGATCTGGAAAAGCATATCGACGACGCGCTGGCCGATGACGCAGTGAAGGGCATCGTCATCACCTCCGGCAAGGAAGGCTCGTTCGCCGGGGGCATGGACCTGAACCTGCTGGCCAAGATGAAGGAGGACGCGGGCGACGATCCGGCAAAGGGTCTGTTCGAGGGCACGATGCAGATGCACGCCCTGCTGCGCAAGATCGAGCGCGCGGGCATGGACCCCAAGACCAACAAGGGCGGCAAGCCAGTGGCTTGCGTCATTCCCGGTACTGCCGCGGGCATCGGGCTGGAACTGCCGCTGGCCACGCACCGCACCTTTGCCGCCGACAACCCCAAGGCGCGTATCGGTCTGCCGGAGATCCTCGTGGGCATCTTCCCGGGTGCCGGTGGCACCACGCGGATGGTGCGCAAGCTCGGCGCCATGGCGGCCTCGCCCTTCCTTTTGGAAGGCAAGATGGTCGCCCCCGCCGCCGCCCAGAAGGCCGGGATCATCGACGAGGTCAGCGAAGACCCGATGGCCGCGGCGCGCGACTGGGTGCTGAACGCCAAGGACGCCGATCTGGTCAAACCCTGGGACGCCAAGGGCTACAAGATGCCCGGCGGCGCGCCTTATCATCCGGCCGGCTTCATGACCTTCGTCGGCGCCAATGCGATGGTCAACGGCAAGACGCAGGGCGTCTATCCGGCGGCCAAGGCGCTTTTGTCGGCGGTCTATGAAGGGGCGCTGGTGCCCTTCGACACGGCCCTGAAAATCGAGGCGCGCTGGTTCACCAACGTGCTCATGAACCCGTCCTCGGGTAACATGATCCGCTCGCTCTTCCTCAACAAGGAAGCCTTGGAGAAGGGTGCCGTGCGTCCCGAAGGCGTGCCGGACCAGCGCGTCAAGAAGCTCGGCGTTCTGGGTGCAGGCATGATGGGCGCGGGCATTACGCTGGTGTCGGTTCAGGCCGGGATCGAGGTTGTGTTGATCGACCAGACACAGGAAGCCGCCGACAAGGGCAAAGCCTATTCCGCGAATTATTTCGACAAGGGCATCGCCCGCAAGAAATCGACCGAGGAGAAGAAAACCAAGGCGCTTGACCTGATCACCGCCACAACTGATCTCGACGCACTGAAGGGCTGCGATCTGATCATCGAGGCGGTCTTCGAAGACCCCAAGGTGAAGGCCGAGATGACTCAGAAGGTCGAGGCCGTGATCCCCGAGGATTGCATCTTTGCCTCCAACACCTCGACCCTGCCGATCACCGATCTGGCCAAGGCGTCGAGCCGCGCGGAGCAGTTCATCGGCATTCACTTCTTCTCGCCGGTCGAGAAGATGCTGCTGGTGGAGATCATCAAGGGGCAAGAGACCGGTGACCGGGCCGTGGCCAAGGCGCTCGACTATGTGCGCCAGATCCGCAAGACGCCGATCGTGGTCAATGACGCGCGTTTCTTCTACGCCAACCGCTGCATCATTCCTTACATCAACGAAGGTGTGCGCATGGTGCAGGAGGGCGTCGAGCCCGCGCTGATCGAGAACGCCGCGAAGCTGGTCGGCATGCCGCTTGGCCCCCTGCAGCTGATGGACGAGACCTCGATCGATCTAGGCGCGAAGATCGCCCGGGCGACCAAGGCGGCGATGGGCGATGCCTATCCGAACGACGACATCGATCCACTGGTGTTCTGGATGGAGGAAGAGGGCCGTCTGGGCCGCAAGGCCAACGCCGGTTTCTACAGCTACGACGCCAAGGGCAAGCGCGAGGGTCTGTGGCAGGGCATGGGGGACAAGTACCCCGTCGCCGACAAGCAGCCCGAGTTGATCGAGGTGCAGCACCGCTTGCTGTTCTCGCAGACGCTGGAAGCCGTGCGCGCGCTGGAGGAAGGTGTCTTGATGGACATCCGCGAGGGCGACGTTGGCGCGATCCTCGGCTGGGGCTTCGCGCCCTGGTCCGGCGGTCCGCTGAGCTGGCTCGACATGATCGGCGCGCCCTATGCGGCGGAGCGTTGTGACGAGTTGACCGAGAAATACGGTGAGCGCTTTGCCTGCCCGGACCTGCTGCGCGATATGGCGCAGAAGAACCAGAGTTTTTATGGACGGTTCAACCCGGACGCCAAGGCGGCGTAAGGGGGAGAGGGGCGCTTCGGCGCCCCTTTTCATTTGGTAGGAGGGTCATCGTCTTTGATGCCACCCGGCCCGGAATCAAGCCGCAGGCGCCGGGCCATCGCCTGCCCGTCCCCCGGGTAGGCGATTTGGCGAGGTTGGGACTGCCCTCGCGATGGCACGCCACGGTTGAACGATAAAGTGGCAGCGACGCCGCGCGGGTCGCCAACCCACGGGCAGGCGCTGGCCCTAGTGCTCTTGGTAACCGTAGCCAAACCGCGCGATGTCCTTGGCACAGACCTCCGACACCAAATCGCGCAACTCGGGCGTATAGGCCGCCTGCCCCTCCGAGGTGTTTACCCGCGGCAATTCCAACTCAAACCCAAGATGCTCAAACAACGGCGCCGCATCTTCGGCAAAATGCTCCAGCCGAATATAGAGATCGCAGCGCTCCCGCCCTGCCGCATCCTGCATATACCGCCGCGCAGGCCATGCCCGCAGGCTGGCTTGCGTCTGCGGATGCTGCAGGAACCCGGCGAAATCCGTCGCCTTCGCCAGCGCCACCGCCGGATGCTCGAACCCCTGCCCGCGCAGCCAGCGATAGTAGCTCGCCACCCGGTCCCACGGGTTGCGCACCAGCGTGAAGCAGAACAGCCCCGAGAGTTCCTCCGCTGTCACCAACCCGTCGATGTCCGCCAGCGTCGAATGCTTCCACAGCCGCCCCGCGGTCTCGACCCCCTGCACCCGCCGCCGCCGCTTCCGCGCTTTTGGCGTATCGCCCAGCATCACATCGTCTTTCATCGCGCGATCCTCAAGCGCCAGCGCCAGTGAGGTGCCCCCGGTCTTGGGGATATGCACAAAGACGTAACGCCGACCGCGACTGATGATCACTCCACCGCCTCCGGCGCGCGTAGGGTCGAAGGCTCATCGCTGCGCAGGGCGATCACCGCCCCGGCCAGTGCGATCAACGCCATGCCCGCGAAAGCCAATGGCGGTACCTCTTGATCCCAAAGGATATAGGCCCAGAAACTGGCGAAGATCAGCAGCGAATATTCGAAAATCGCCACATGCCCGGCCTCGCCCAACTGGTAGCCGCGCACCAGAAAGCCGATGCCGATGAGCGAGCCCACCGCCTGCACCGCGATCCAGAACCACATCGCGCCGTCGAGCGGCCCCCATGTGCGGCTGACAAAACCTTCGGCCCCCGCCACCTCCGCCCCCGGAAGGACCAAGACACCGATGCCGCCCATGACTGCCAACATGCCGAAGAAGCCCGCGGTCATCACCATCGTGCTCTCCCCCTCGCACCACGCCCGCGTCGCCACGGCACCGATGGCATAGAGCGCCCCGGCCAACAGCGGGAGGAAGGCCACGGGGTCAAGATCGCTCGGGTCAGGGCGGATCACCATCAAGGCCCCGGCAAAGCCCACGGCCACGGCCCCCCACCGCCACGGGCCGACGCGCTTGCCTTGAAACAGGGCCGAGATCATCAGCACGAAAAGCGGCGAGGTGAACAGCCCGGCCACCACCACCCCGATGGGCAGAAAAGCCAGACAGCCGAAATAGATCAACATCGCGCCCGCCTGAAACAAGCTGCGCCCGGCCACGGCCCAGAACCGCCGCGGGCGCAGAATGCCGAAACCCAGGGCCGCCAGCACCATCAGAATGGCCACCGCCATAAGCCCGCGCAGGAAGTGGAACTGCCAGAGCGACCCGCGCTCGGTGATGAAGGGCACGAAATTATCCGTCAGCCCCAAGGCCGCCATACCGCTCACCGCGCAAAGCGCCGCCAGCCCCGATTTTACCGCTGTGTCCTGCATCTGCCCTCCTTTTCCCTCCTGCCCTCTTTTCAAAGTCACGTCCGGGCAGCAATACTCAACCCCAAATCGCAACCAATGCCTTGGGAGGGGTCGCATGGGGTGGATGACGGATGAAAGCGGGCTTGAGAAATGCGCGGCGAATTTCGTGCCGCTCACGCCCTTGTCGCATTTGGCCCGCGCCGCAGAGGTTTTCCCGAACCAGACGGCGGTCATCCACGGCGCGCATCGCGTCACCTATGCCCAGTACCACGACCGCTGCACCCGCCTCGCCGCGCTACTGGCCGAGATCGGCGTGCGCCCCGGCGATGTGGTCGCCACCCTCATCCCCAACCTGCCCGCACAGGCCGAGGCGCATTTCGGCGTGCCCGCCTGCGGGGCCGTGCTTAACACCATCAACATTCGCCTCGATCCCGACACGGTGGCCTATATCCTCGACCACGGCGGCGCCAAGGTGCTCTTGGTCGATACCGAGTTCCTGCCGCTGGCCGAAGACGCCTGCGCGCGGATGGAGGGCACCTGCCCCGCCATCATCGAAGTGCCCGACGCCCCCGCCGGTTTCCCCGCCAGCGGACGACACCCGCAATACGAAGAGTTGCTTGTGGAGGCGAATCCGAACTTTCGCTGGATCATGCCGCAGGACGAATGGGAGAGCCTCGCGCTCAACTACACCTCCGGCACCACCGGGCGGCCCAAGGGCGTGGTCTACCACCACCGCGGCGCCTACCTGATGACCATGGGCACGGTAATCTCTTGGCAGATGGTGTTGCGCCCGGTCTTCATGCAGATCGTCCCGCTGTTTCACTGCAACGGCTGGAACCACACTTGGATGATGCCGCTTTTGGGCGGCACGCTGGTCTGCTGCCGCGACATCACCGCGGCGGCGATCTATGACGCCATCGCCGATCACGGCGTCACCCATTTCGGCGGCGCGCCCATCGTGCTGAACATGCTGGTCAACGCGGGCGAAGAAGACCGCCGCGCCTTCGATCACCGGGTCGAGGTTTTCACCGCGGGCGCGCCCCCGGCCCCCGCGACCCTGTCGAAAATCGAAAAGCTGGGGTTCAACGTCACGCAGGTCTATGGGCTGACCGAGACCTTTGGCCATGTCACCGAATGTCTCTGGCAAGGCGCATGGGACGGGCTGCCAGAGCCTGAGCGCGCCGGGATCAAAGCGCGCCAAGGTGTCGCCATGCCGATGATGGAAGAGATCACCGTAATGGACGCCGAGATGGCCCAAACCCCGCGCGACGGCACCGCGCAGGGCGAGATCATGATCCGCGGCAATGCGGTGATGAAAGGCTACCTCAAAAACCCCGAGGCCACGGCAGAAGCCTTCGCAGGCGGCTACTTCCACTCCGGCGACATCGCGGTGCAGCATCCCGACGGCTACATCCAGATCGCCGACCGCGCCAAGGACATCATCATTTCGGGCGGAGAGAATATTTCGAGCGTCGAGGTCGAGGGTGTGTTGATGGGCCACGGCGCGGTCAACCTCGCCGCCGTGGTGGCGCAACCGGATGAGAAATGGGGCGAGGTGCCCTGCGCCTTTGTCGAGTTAAAGCCGGGGTCTGAGGCCAGCGAAGAGGCCCTGATCGCCTTCGCCCGCGAACGTCTTGCCGGGTTCAAAACGCCCAAGCGGGTGGTCTTTGGCGAGTTGCCCAAGACCTCCACCGGGAAGATCCAGAAGTTCGAGTTGCGCAAACAGGCGGCGGCCCTCTAAGGCGGGGCATTATGTCACCTGCCATTGCTGATCCCGCAGCGCGTGGTAGAGTGGCGAAAACTGACAGGCCCGCAGCAGAACCCCATGACCGCCTTGACAAAATACGCCCGGCTCGAAGCGACGGGCCTTTGGCGCGCCACGCCCGATGCGCAGCGGCGCGAGGTGATCGTCTCTATCGGTGACGCGACGCTGGTGATCAGCGATCTCAAGGATCAGGCGCTGACCCATTGGTCGCTGGCCGCCGTCGACAGGGCCAACCCCGGCCAGACCCCCGCGCTCTATCATCCCGACGGCGATCCGGGCGAAACGCTGGAACTGCCCGACAATGAAACCGAGATGATCGAGGCCATCGAAAAGCTGCGCCGCGCGATCAACCGCAGCCGTCCCAAACCGGGGCGTTTGCGGTCGGTCGGCATGTTGGCCTCCGTCGCGGTGGTGGCGGCGCTGGCGGTCTTCTGGATGCCCGGCGCGCTGCGCGATCATGCGATCAAAGTGGTGCCAGAGGTCAAGCGCGTCTCCTTGGGCACGGCGCTGCTCAAGCGGCTGGAACGCGTCTCTGGCCCCGCCTGCGAAAGCCCCGGCGGCAGCGCCGCGCTGACGCGGCTCACCAAACGGTTGGAGGTCGGGCGCGTGGCGATCCTGCCCGATATGACCCGCGCCAGCCTGCATCTGCCGGGCCGTCTCATCGTGCTCGACCGCGCGGTGCTGGAGGATTACGAAGAGCCCGATGTCGCCGCGGGCTATGTGCTGACCGAGGATGTGGCGCGCCGGGAACATGACCCGCTGCGCGCGCTTTTGGAGGCCGTGGGCCTGCGCGAGAATTTCCGCCTGCTGACCACCGGCGATATCTCTTCCGAGGCGCTTGATGCCTATGCCGAACAACTGCTGATGCGCCCCGCCGCGACCCCGCCGGTCGAGGCTCAGCTGGCGCGATTTGCTAAAGCCGAGCTGCGCAGCAAACCCTATGCCTTTGCGCGTGACATCACCGGCGAAAGCACCCTGCCCCTGATCGAAGGTGACCCGATGAACGGCAAGCTGACCGCGCCGCTGATGTCGGATGCCGATTGGCTGAGATTGCAAAGCATCTGCGGCGGCTGACGGATTGGCCCAAGAAAAAGGCCAGCCCGGGGAAACCGCGGCTGGCCTTTCTCCTTCATTGCAAAACGCTTAGCGCCGCAGATAGGCGTCCCGGTATCCCGCCCGGCGCAATTGGCCAAGCGCCGCTTGGGCAGAGCCGCCCGCAATGGGGCCTGCCTGAACGCTGTGATAGGTCTTGCCGCCCCGTGTCTGTTTGCCGATGCGGGCGGGCAGGCCCAAGGCCGCGATCTGCCGCGCCGCGCGCTGCGCATTGGCGGGGCTGCCAAAGACACCGACCTGCACATAGCCCGCTTTGGTGTTGGGCTGGGCTGTCGGGGCCGAGCGGCTGGAATAGACGGGGGCCTTCTTGATCGGGTGGGCATCCCGGTGGATCGGCGCGGCGTTGCGGTAGCGCAGCACCCGTTTCACCACTTGGCCATCCCGCTCGACGATCTTGACCCGCCCCAGCTTGCGGCGCTGCGTTTCGATATCGAGATAGGGATAGATCAGCGGCACTTTGGCGGTCACGTCTTCGCCGGTGGCCTTGTTGACCAAACGGCGCGGCAGGGTCTGGGTCCAGACCAACAGCATGTCGGCGCGGCCTTCCAAGGTCTGCTCGGCCCGGTGCGGGTTCAGACGGTCGTCTTCCCAAACCTTCCGGTATCCTTTCGGGACTTTCACATTGGTCGTGTTCACCCGATTGATCGCCACATGTTTCGGCACGATCCGCGTCTGCGTGCCCACGGCGCGGGCGGGTTTGGCGCTGACCACCGGTGCGGCGACGGCGGCAGGGGCCACGATCCGCGCGGGTGCAGTGGCAACGCCGGGCATCACACCCGCGCTGCGGTAGGGCTGCGGTGCGGTGCCGCGCTGCGGGCTCGAAGGGGCAAGACGCCCCGTCACAATCGGCTCCGCCTGCGGACCGCAGCGCACGCTATAACCATCCCCGCGCCGCATATAGCGCTGCGACAGGGGCGAAGCGCCGGGGCACGCGGTGACGAAGCCAGCCGGTGCCGGGGCGGCCAGTGCGACGGGTTTGCTGGGCACCACGGGCACGGGGCGCGGCGCGGTCTCGCGCACGACTTTGGGGGCAGTGCTCCGCGCCGGGGCTGGCGCGACACGGCGCACCACTTTTTGCGGCGCGGGCCGGGCCACGGGGGCTTTCGGCTTCGCCTTGGGCGCGGGCGCTTCGGCGACACGGGCCGGGGGCCTCTTGGTCGGGGCGGGGTCGACCTTGGGCTGCGCCGCCTCAACCTTTGCCTCTGCCACTTTCACGCCGTTTGTGGGCTGGAACCCGCAGATTTGCTCGCGCGCGCGGCTCATGCGAGGCACCCAAGACACATTGCCGTCGATGCCCGCGCGGATGAACACACATCCCGCGCTGTCGACATATTGCTTGCCCTTGTAAGAGGACGGCGGAAACTCTGCCGGTTGGCTGCGGCTGTCCTGCGCTTGGGTCTGCGATCCGCCGACGCCCAAGGCTGCGACGATCATCGCCATGGCAATACTTCTGGTAAGTGTCATCTAATGCCCCCACACTATCTGGTAGAACGATGCATCAGCGCGCGGCCTGAGTAAAGCACCGCGCGCCGATTAGCGAAACTTACCCGATCACTTGGTGCCGAACATCCGGTCGCCCGCGTCGCCCAAACCGGGGATGATATAGCCCTTCTCGTTGAGGGACTCGTCCAGCGAGGCCGTGACGATGCGCACATCCGGATGCGCGGCCTTCATCGTGGCGACACCCTCGGGCGAGGCCAGCAGGCAGAGGAAGATGATATTGGTGGCGCCTGCCTCTTTCAGCAGGTTGATCGCCGCGACCGAAGAGTTGCCGGTGGCCAGCATCGGGTCCACGGCAATCACCAGACGATCTTCCATCGCCTCGGGCACTTTGAAGTAATACTGCACCGGTTGGAGGGTCTCTTCGTCACGGTAGAGACCGACAAAGCCAACCCGCGCCGAGGGGATCAATTCGAGCACCCCATCCATCAGCCCGTTGCCCGCCCGCAGGATCGAAATCAGCGCCAGTTTCTTGCCGTCGAGCGTCGGCGCGTCCATCTCTTGCATCGGGGTCTCGACCCGTTTGGTCGTCATCGGCAGGCCGCGCGTCACCTCATAGGCCAAAAGCTGGCTGATCTCGCGCAGCAACTGCCGGAAGACGGCGGTCGAGGTGGCTTTGTCGCGCATGATGGTCAGCTTGTGCTGCACCAGCGGATGGTCGACGATCGTCAGGTGATTGGGGGTATCGGTCATGCGGCAGGCTCCTTTATTTGCCCTGCTTCTAGCCGCACAAGCGCCCCGCTCGCAAGCAAAGGCTGCGCGGCTACTGCGGCACCTCTACCCCCAGATGCCCGGCGACGAGGGCTGCGACATCGGTAAAGCCGATCTGCCCCAACGCCCCCGCCCCGGTCCCTGCAACCAGCACCGGCACCCTTTCGCGGGTGTGATCGCTGCCCGCCCATGTCGGATCATTGCCATGGTCCGCCGTCACCACCAGCATGTCGCCCTCGCGCAGCGCCGCGACCACCTTGCCGATCTCGGCGTCGAACCACTCCAACGCGCGGGCATAGCCCGACACATCGCGGCGGTGGCCGTAAAGACTGTCGAACTCCACGAAGTTGGCGAAGGTCAGGCTGCCCTCTTCGGCCTCTCCCACCAGATCATGCAGATGATCCATCAGCTTGGCATCCGGCCCTTTGCGCAGCTCGTCGATGCCCTGCATGGTAAAGATGTCGCCGATCTTACCCACCGCATAGACCCGCCCTCCGGCGTTCTGCACCCAGTTGGTCAGCACCGGTTTGGGCGGCGTGATGGCATAGTCGCGCCGGTTCGCGGTGCGCTCAAAGGCGCCCACTTCCCCGTTGAAGGGCCGCGCGATGACACGGCCCACCTTCATCTCATGCAGCCGCGGCGCGATGTCTTGGCAAAGCTTCAACAGGCGGTCGAGGCCAAAGGTCTCTTCATGGGCGGCGATCTGGAACACGCTGTCGGCAGAGGTATAGCAGATCGGCCAGCCGCTTTCGCAATGCTCCGCCCCCAGCCGTTCGATGATCGCCGTGCCAGAGGCGTGGCAATTGCCCAAGATGCCATCGGTGCCCGCCAGCCGCGCGACCTCTTCGGTCAGGTCCGCCGGAAAGGTCGGTGTTTCATCCGGGAAGTAATGCCAAGCCCACGGCACCGGCAACCCCGCCAACTCCCAATGGCCCGAAGGGGTATCCTTGCCCTGCGAGATCTCCGTCGCAGCGCCCCAGCGGCCCTCTGGTGTCGCCCCCAAACCCGGCGCTTCCATCCCGCTGGCGAGCGTCAGCGCGGCACCCATCCCCAACCGATCAAGATTGGGCAGGGCAAGCGGTCCGCTCCGCCCCTCTTCGGCCTCTCCCGCGGCACAGGACTGCGCGATATGGCCCAGCGTGTTGGCCCCGGTATCGGGCAGATCGCCGTTAAAGAAATCCCCCGCGTCTGGCGCGCCGCCGATGCCCACGGAATCGATCACGACCAAGAATGCACGTCCCATCAGCCGATCCTTTCCAAAATCAATTCCGGCGCTTTGATCGGCGTATCGCCCAGCGTAATTGCCGCCAAAACCGCCGCCTCTGCCGCATCCGCCGCCTCTGGCCCCGCCGCATGGATCAGCGCCATGGGCTGGCCCGCACGGACCTCATCGCCCAAGCGCAGCACTTCCGACAGGCCCACTGCCGGGTCGATCTGGTCCGCCTCAATCACCCGGCCACCGCCGAGATTGACCACCGCCATGCCAAGCGCCGCACCGTCGATCGCGCTGACGGTGCCGCCGCGCGGCGCGGGCACAGCGCGGATCACCGGAGCTTTGGGCAGGATGCGCCCCCAGTTTTCGGCGAAATCGGCGGGCGCGCCCATGGCGCTCAGCATGCGGGTGAAATGTTCCAATGCGCGGCCATCGCGGACCGCTGCGCGCAGGGCATTGGCCCCGGCCTCGGCACTCGCGGCCAGTCCGCCATTGGCGAGCAGACCGCCCCCCAGTTCAGCCGTTACATCAAGGATTGGCCCGGTAGCCGCCCCGGTTAACACCCGCATCACCTCGGCCACTTCCAGCGCGTTGCCAAGGTTCGGCACCAGTGGCTGGTTCATGTCGCTGATCACCGCCGTCGTCGGGCAACCCGCCGCCGTGGCGGTGCCGCTCAGCGCTTCGGCCAAGGCACGCGCCTGCGCGAGCTCCTTCATGAAAGCGCCCGAGCCGACCTTCACGTCGAGCACCAGCCCATCCAGCCCGGCGGCGAGCTTTTTCGACAGGATCGACGCGGTGATCAGGTCGAGCGAATCCACGGTCGAGGTCACATCCCGCACCGCATAAAGCCGCCGATCCGCCGGGGCGATGTCGCCGCTGGCGCTGACGATGGCGCAGCCCACCTCCCGCACCACGTCGCGAAAGCGGGCCTCTTCCAACTGCGTGCTGACGCCGGGGATCGCCTCAAGCTTGTCGAGCGTGCCGCCCGTATGCCCCAGCCCCCGGCCCGAGATCATCGGCACATAGGCCCCGCAGGCGGCCAGCGCGGGGGCGAGGATCAATGAGACGCAATCCCCCACCCCGCCGGTCGAATGTTTGTCGAGCACGGGGCCGTCCAAGTCCCAGTCCAACACCTGCCCCGAATCGCGCATCGCGAGGGTCAGCGCCACGCGGCCCGGCTGGTCCAAACCATTAAGGCAGATACCCATGGCAAAGGCCCCGGCCTGCGCGTCACTGACACGGCCATCGGCCAGCGCCCCGGCCATCCAGGTTAGCGCCTCTGCATCCAATGCCTCACCATGGCGCAGCCGCGCTAGAATGTCCCGCGCGCTCATGCGGTTAACCCTGCATATGGGCGGCGCCAAAGGCCCCCGGCAGCAAGTCGCCCATGGTGGTCTGCTGTTCCTTGCCCGCCACGGTGGCCATGGTCACGGATACATCCCCGCCCGAGAATTCCGCCAATTTCTGGCGGCAGCCGCCGCAGGGCGTCACGGGCATCTCGCTGCCCGCCACGACATAGACCTCGGCGATCTCACGCTCGCCCGCTGCGACCATGGCGGCAATCGCGCCCGCCTCGGCGCAGGTGCCCTGCGGGTAGGCGACGTTTTCGACATTGCAGCCACTGAACACCGCGCCCGAGGCGGTGCGGATCGCCGCGCCGACCTTGAAATTCGAATAGGGCGCATGGGCGTTTTCCCGCACCAACACAGCCGCGTCGCGCAAATCAGTCATTAGGCTCTCCCTTTTCTAGGACTATAGAAAATTGCCCCGCCCTGTGCGATGCAAAACCACATGTCACCTCAACCGCCTCTTACTGCCCGCGTGAATTGACCTGCAAGGACGACGCAGGGGCATCGCCGTCCGGCGCCGAGACCACCCCCGCCAAAAGCCGCTTTGCTTGCGCGCGAAAATTAGTTTAACGCTAAACCATTATTCGGGAGAAGCATAAACGATGTCCGACACCCCCAACCTGCGCCAAGCTGCATTGGATTACCACGAACACCCCCGGCCCGGGAAACTGGAGATCCGCGCGACCAAACCGCTGGCCAATGGCCGCGATCTGGCGCGGGCCTATTCACCGGGCGTGGCCGAGGCCTGTATCGAGATCAAAAACGACCCCGACACCGCCGCGCGCTATACCTCGCGCGGCAATCTGGTGGCCGTGGTCAGCAATGGCACGGCAGTGCTGGGGCTGGGCAATATTGGCGCGTTGGCCTCGAAACCGGTGATGGAGGGCAAGGCCGTGCTCTTCAAGAAATTCGCCAATATCGACTGTTTCGACATCGAGCTTGATCAATCCGACCCCGAGAAACTGGCCGAGATCGTCTGCGCAATGGAGCCGAGCTTTGGTGCGATCAACCTTGAAGACATCAAGGCGCCCGACTGTTTCGTGGTCGAGAAGATTTGCCGCGAGCGGATGAACATCCCCGTTTTCCATGATGACCAGCACGGCACCGCCATCGTCGTCGGCGCTGCGGCCAAGAACGCGCTGCATGTGGCGGGCAAACGTTTCGAGGACATCAAGATCGTCTCCACCGGCGGCGGGGCTGCGGGCATCGCCTGCCTCAATATGCTGCTGAAACTCGGCGTGAAGCGTGAGAACGTCTGGCTCTGCGACATCAACGGGCTGGTCTATGAGGGCCGGACCGAGGATATGAACCCCAGCAAAGCCGAATATGCACAGAAATCCGACCTGCGCACGTTGGATGATGTGATCGACGGGGCCGACCTCTTCCTCGGCCTCTCCGGTCCCGGTGTGCTCTCGCCCGAGATGGTGGCGAAGATGGCCAAACGCCCGATCATCTTTGCGTTGGCGAACCCCACGCCAGAAATCCTGCCCGATGTGGCCCGCGCCGTGGCACCGGACGCGATCATCGCCACAGGGCGCAGCGATTTTCCCAATCAGGTCAACAACGTGCTCTGCTTCCCCTTCATCTTCCGGGGCGCGCTGGATGTGGGTGCGACCACGATCAACGACGAGATGAAGATCGCCTGTATCGACGGCATCGCCGCCCTCGCCCGCGCCACCACGAGCGCGGAGGCGGCAGCGGCCTATCAGGGCGAGCAGCTGACTTTTGGCGCGGAATATCTGATCCCGAAACCTTTTGATCCGCGCCTCATCGGCGTCGTCTCCTCCGCCGTGGCCAAGGCCGCGATGGAGACGGGCGTGGCAGCGCGGCCCATTGAAGACCTCGACGCTTACAAACGCAAACTCGACGGGTCGGTGTTCAAATCCGCGCTGATCATGCGCCCGGTTTTCGAATCCGCCCGCTCCTCCCCCCGCCGTCTGGTCTTTGCCGAGGGGGAGGACGAACGCGTGCTGCGCGCCGCGCAAGCGATCATCGAAGAAACGGTGGAACGGCCCATTCTGATTGGCCGCCCCGAGGTGATCGAACGGCGCATCGAAAAGGCGGGTCTGAACCTGCAACTGGGCCAAAACGTCGATCTGGTGAACCCCGAGAACGACCCCCGCTACCGCGACTATTGGGAGACCTACCACAGCCTGATGTGCCGCCGCGGCGTCAGCCCCGACATCGCGCGGGCAATCATGCGCACCAACACCACCGCCATTGGCGCGGTCATGGTGCACCGCGGTGAGGCCGACAGCCTGATCTGCGGCACCTTCGGCGAATTTGGCTGGCACCTCAATTACGTCAACCAAGTGCTGGGCCGCGATGGTTTCCGCCCGCATGGCGCGCTGTCGATGATGATCCTTGAAGACGGGCCGCTTTTTATCGCGGATACCCAAGTGAACCTACATCCCACCCCCGAGCAAATCGCCGAGATCGCCATCGGGGCCGCCCGCCACGTCCGCCGTTTTGGCATCGAGCCGAAAGTCGCGCTCTGCTCACAAAGCCAGTTCGGCAATCAGGGCGAAGGGTCGGGCAAACGTCTGCGCGCGGCGCTGGAGATCCTCAACGCGGGCAATCATGATTTCGTCTACGAAGGCGAGATGAACATCGACACCGCGCTTGATGCCGAACTGCGCGCGCGGCTGCTGCCCTGCAACCGGATGGAAGGGGCCGCCAATGTGCTGGTCTTCGCCCATGCCGATGCTGCCTCGGGCGTGCGCAACATCCTGAAAATGAAGGGCGACGGGCTTGAGGTCGGGCCGATCCTGATGGGGATGGGCAACCGGGCGCATATCGTGTCGCCCTCGATCACCGCGCGCGGTCTGCTGAACGTGGGCGCCATCGCGGGCACGCCGGTCGCGCATTACGGCTAAGACAAGACAAGGCGCCGCCCCCAAAGGGCGGCGCAAAGCCGTTTAGAACCGCCAAGTAAAGGCGCGGCTGACGCCAATGCGCATGGTCCATTGATCCTCTGACCCGGCCTGGGTGATCGGGCTGTCGGCGGCGTCATTCAGCAAGCGTTGATAGGCCACGGCCCCTTCCAGCGCCCATGCGTCATCCAGACGATAGGTCGCCTCAACCTCGACACCCGCGCCGAGCAGACCGCCATCGGCCTCATAGGCGGCGAAATTCGTGGTGGCGGTGTCGACGCCGTAATAGGTGTCGGCATAGGTGTCGTTGCCAAGGCTGAAACGCGGGCCTGCGGTGATGGTCCAACGCTCATCGGGGCGGAAGATTACATCGGCACCGATGTCGCCGGTCACGCCTTCATGGCCGCCAAAGCCACGGCGCACCTTGCCGAAGACCTGCCAGTTCACTTCGCGGTAGACCACGCCAAAGCCCAGTTCGACCGCCGCGTCGATATCCTCAAGCCCCGCAAGCTCCGCGTGATCGGAACTGTCACGCTCACCCAGATAGCGGAACGCGCCAGTGAAACCGAAACCGGTCTTGGGCGCTTCGCCAATATTGGTGCCGATCTTGCGCCCGCCCCATTCCAGCGAACCGAAGGTAAAGGCCAGATCCGGCGTCGCGCGATAGCTGCTGGCGCCCGGATAATCCGGCGCCGCCCCGACACCGCCGCGCAGGGCGAAGTTGATGCTACGGTCCTGCGCCGCCGCAGGCAGCGCGGCAACAATGGCGAGGCAGGATGCAAGAGGCAAAGAAAGGGCGAGACGCATAATGGCAGGCTCCGGAAAAACTGTGAATTTCTGCGCAATCTAGCATGACGCGGCGCGACTGACAGGAACAATAGCGTTCCGCTTGCCGAAATCTTTCTAAGCAGCCAGAGTGACTGGAAATAATTGCGCGACACTGCACCTATACCCGGCCCGCGGGTTTGCCGCACAGCGCAACAGGAGGAGGAACACCATGGGATATCGCGACACCTACGACCGCTGGAAGGCCGACCCGGAAGCCTATTGGCTAGAGCAAGCCGAGGCGATCGACTGGGACATCGCGCCGACGCGCGCGCTGTTTGATCGGGGCGACCATATCTACGAATGGTTCGCGGATGCCAGTGTGAACACCTGCTACAACGCCGTGGACCGCCATGTCGACCAAGGCAACGGCAAGCGCGTGGCGATCATCCATGACAGCCCGATCACCGACAGCAAATCCACCCTCACCTATAGCGAGTTGCAGGCCCATGTCGCCTCGCTCGCCGGGGCGCTGGTGGCTCAAGGCGTGGAAAAGGGCGACCGCGTGGTGATCTATATGCCGATGGTCCCCGAAGCGGTGGAGGCGATGCTGGCCTGCGCGCGGATTGGCGCGATCCATTCGGTGGTCTTCGGCGGCTTCGCCTCTAGCGAATTGGCGGTGCGGATCGACGATTGCAAACCCAAGGCGATCATCGCCGCCTCCTGCGGGGTGGAGCCGTCGCGGGTGGTGGATTACAAACCGCTGCTTGATGGGGCCATCGAACAGGCCAGCCACAAGCCTGACACCTGCATCATCCTGCAACGCGGCCAGAAACCCTGCGAGTTGAACCCCGAGCGGGACATCGATTGGTATGCCGCCCAAGACGGCGTGCGCCCGGCTCCTTGCGTGCCCGTGGAGGGGAACCACCCGGCCTATATCCTCTATACATCTGGCACCACCGGCGCGCCCAAGGGCGTGGTGCGGCCCACGGCGGGGCATCTGGTGGCGCTGAACTGGACCATGAAAAACGTCTATAACGTCGAACCGGGAGAGGTCTTTTGGGCCGCCTCGGACGTGGGCTGGGTCGTGGGGCACAGCTATATCTGCTACGCGCCGCTGATCGCCGGGAACACCACCGTCGTATTCGAGGGCAAGCCCGTGGGCACGCCCGATGCGGGCACCTTCTGGCGGGTGATTGAGGAACATGGCGTGGCGAGCTTCTTTACCGCCCCCACCGCTATCCGCGCCGTGAAACGCGAAGACCCCGAGGGCGAGGAGATCAAGAAATACGATCTGTCGAGCCTGCGTGCGCTCTATCTCGCGGGGGAGCGGGCGGATCCCGATACCGTCGAATGGGCGCAGGAGAAACTGGGCAAGCCGGTCTACGATCACTGGTGGCAGACCGAAACCGGCTATACCATCGTCGGCAACCCGGCGGGGCTTGAGGCGCTGCCGGTCAAGGTCGGCTCCCCAACCGTGCCGATGCCGGGCTATGACGTGCAGATTTTGGATGAGCGCGGCGCCCCCCTGCCCGCCGGAGAGTTGGGCGCCATCGCCATCAAACTGCCCCTGCCCCCCGGCACCCTGCCGGGGCTCTGGAACGCCGAAGACCGCTTTCGCAAATCCTACCTCAGCACGTTCCCCGGCTATTATGAGACCGGCGATGCGGGCCGGATCGACGAGGACGGCTATGTCTGGATCATGGCGCGCACCGATGACGTGATCAACGTCGCGGGCCACCGCCTCTCGACCGGCGCGATGGAAGAGGTCTTGGCCGGGCACCCCGATGTGGCGGAATGCGCCGTTGTGGGGGTCAGCGATGAGCTTAAAGGACAGATGCCGGTCGGTTTCCTCTGCCTGACCAAGGGTGTCGACCGCCCGCATGAGGAAATCGTCGCCGAATGCGTCACCCGGATGCGCGAGCAGATCGGCCCCGTTGCCGCCTTCAAACAGGCCGTGGTGGTGGACCGCCTGCCCAAGACCCGCTCGGGCAAGATCCTGCGCGCGACGATGGTCAAGATCGCCGATGGGGAGGATTTCAAGACCCCCGCCACCATCGACGACCCGGCGATCTTGGACGAAATCCGCACGGCGCTGAGGGGCATCGGCTACCCGCAGGGCTAACCAAAGATCACATGGCGGTAGACCTTTGCCTGTCCGGCGCTACAGTTACCCCCACAGAAACGCGCGCGCAGCCCAGCCCGCGCGTTTTTTACAATTGCGTTGCTTGCGCAAAATATGCGAAGCGCCCCCGGAAATGCCCCCCGGCGGGGCCAACCACGACAGCACATTCAGTGGGTCTTTTCCCTCCCGGAGCTTGCCCTCCGGCCGCGCAGAAAGGTTTTCGACGTGCAGACACCCTATTACCTGATCGACAAGGCCAATCTCCGCGACAATATGGAAAAGATCGCCCGCCTCCGCGCGCTTTCCGGTGCGCGTTGCCTGCTGGCGCTGAAGTGCTTCGCCACATGGTCGGTCTTTGACTTCATGTCCGAGTATATGGACGGCTCGACTTCCTCGTCGCTTTACGAAGTGCGGCTCGGGGCCGAGAAATTCCCCGGCGAGACCCATGCATATTCGGTGGCCTATGCCGAGCATGAGATCGACGAGGTGCTGGGCCATGCCGACAAGATCATCTTCAACTCCATCGGCCAGCTCGACAAGTTCGATGCGCAATCCTCAAGCCATATCCGCGGGCTGCGGGTGAACCCCGGCGTCTCCACTTCGGACTTTGATCTCGCCGACCCCGCTCGCCCCTTCAGCCGTCTGGGCGAGCATGAGCCTGCGGCGATCGACGCGGTTGCGGACCGGATCAGCGGGTTGATGTTTCACAACAACTGCGAGAATGACGACTTCGCCCGTTTCGATGAGATGCTGACCCTGATCGAAGACCGCTTCGGCGCGGTGCTGCACAAGATGGAGTGGATCAGCCTCGGCGGCGGCATCCATTTCACCGGCGAAGGCTATCCGCTCGACGACCTGGCACTGCGGCTCAAGGCCTTTGCCGACCGCTTTGGCGTGGAGGTCTATCTTGAGCCCGGGGAGGCCGCGATCACCGGGGCGGCGACGCTGGAGGTCACCGTGCTCGACACGATGTACAACGGCAAGAACCTTGCCATCGTCGACAGTTCCATCGAGGCGCATATGCTCGACCTGCTGATCTACCGCGAGCCTGCGAAGGTCATTCCCGACAGCGGTGACCACGAATGGATGATCTGCGGCAAGTCCTGCCTTGCGGGCGATATCTTTGGCGAGTTTCGCTTTGATACGCCGCTGAAAGCGGGCGACCGGCTCTGCTTCCAGGACGCGGCCGGTTACACGATGGTCAAGAAAAACTGGTTCAACGGCGTGAAGATGCCCGGCATCGCGGTGCGCGAGTTGGACGGAACCACCCGAATGGTGCGCGATTTCGACTATGACGATTTCGCCGCCGCCCTGTCGTGACAAGGAAAGAGGTCAACACTATGAAACGCAATGTTCTTATTATCGGCGCGGGCGGCGTCGCACAGGTCGTGGCGCATAAATGCGCGCAGAATAATGACCGTTTGGGTGACTTGCATATCGCCAGCCGCACGGTCTCCAAATGCGAGGCGATCATCGCAAGCGTGCATGAGAAAAACGCGATGAAGCAGGACGGCGTCTTCAAGGCGCATGCCGTCGACGGGATGGACACTGATGCCGTGGCCGCCCTGATCAAGGAGACCGGCTGCCAGATCGTCATCAACGTGGGCTCCCCCTTCGTGAACATGACGGTGCTTCAAGCCTGCATCGACACCGGTGCTGCCTATATCGACACGGCGATCCACGAAGACCCGACCAAAATTTGCGAGACCCCGCCGTGGTATGGCAACTACGAATGGAAGCGCCGCGAGGCCTGCGCCGAAGCGGGCGTGACCGCGATCTTGGGCGCTGGCTTCGATCCCGGCATGGTCAACGCCTTCGCGCGTTTCGCGGTGGATGAGTTCATGGATGAGGTCAAATCCATCGACATCGTCGATATCAACGCGGGCAACCACGGCAAGTATTTCTCGACCAACTTTGACCCCGAGATCAACTTCCGCGAATTCACCGGCACGGTCTACAGCTGGCAGGAAGGCGCGTGGCAAGAGAACAAGATGTTCGAAGTGGGCCGCGAATGGGACCTTCCCGTGGTCGGCAAGCAAAAGGCCTATCTGTCGGGCCATGACGAGGTGCATTCGCTGTCGGCGAACTACCCGCAGGCCGACGTGCGCTTCTGGATGGGCTTTGGCGATCACTACATCAACGTCTTCACCGTCTTGCAAAACCTCGGGCTGCTGTCCGAACAGCCCGTGACCACCGCCGAGGGGCTGGAGGTCGTCCCGCTGAAAGTGGTGAAAGCCGTGCTGCCCGACCCATCGAGCCTTGCGCCCAACTACACCGGCAAGACCTGCATCGGTGACTTGGTGAAAGGCGTGAAGGACGGCGAGGAGGTAGAGGTCTTCGTCTATAACGTCGCCGATCACAAGGACGCCTATAACGAGGTGGGCAGCCAAGGCATTTCTTACACCGCGGGCGTGCCCCCGGTGGCCTTTGCGATGCTGATCGCCGATGGCACCTATGACACCGCCACCATGGTCAATGTCGAAGAGTTGGACCCCAAGCCCCTCTTTGGTCTGCTCGACGACATCGGCCTGCCCACCCGCGTCAAAGACGACAAGGGCGACCGCGCGTGGCACGAGGCTTGAGCCTCTCTTGAAACGCAAAAGGCGACCCTCAAAGGGTCGCCTTTTCTAATTCTGCCGACGAAACTCAGTATTTCGCGGCGAAGTCATCGACTTGACGCTCGGCCTCGTCTTTGGCGATGCCATAGCGTTCTTGAATCTTGCCGACGAGTTGCTCGCGGTTGCCGCGGGCTTCGGCGATTTCGTCATCGGTCAGATCGCCCCATTGCGATTTCACCGCGCCGGTCATCTGGTTCCAATTGCCTTCGATACGGTCCCAATTCATCTTAGGTCTCCTTTCTTCGGCTGTTAAGACGCGGGAGGATCCCGCTCTTGCAGGCTCAACGCTGGCGCGAAGTCTGGGTTCCGGCGGGCGCGAGGTGCGGCGGAAAGGCGCCGCCCTTGGCGTTCAGTTGAACTGCTCCGAGATCAACCGCTCTTCCAGCCCATGGCCGGGATCGAAGAGGATCCGGTGGCTGACGCTGGGGTCCGAGGAAACTTCAACCGTCGTGACATCGCGGTGCGACTGGCCGTCGGCATCGGCCATCACGGGGCGTTTTTGCGGTTCTTGCACGTCAAAACGTACCGTGGCTCGTTTCGGCAGCAAGGCCCCACGCCAGCGGCGCGGGCGGAAGGCGGCAATCGGGGTCAGGGCCAAAACGTCAGAACCGATGGGCAGGATCGGCCCATGGGCGGAGTAGTTATAGGCGGTGGAGCCCGCAGGGGTCGCCACCAGCGCGCCATCGCAGACCAGTTCCTCCATCCGCTGACGCCCATCTATCGTGATGCGCAGCTTGGCCGCCTGCGGCCCCGCGCGCAGCAAAGACACCTCGTTGATCGCCAGCGCGGTCGAAATCGTCCCGTCGATATGGGTGGCGCGCATGACCAGAGGGTTGATCACCGCCTCTTCCGCCGCCGCCAACCGCGCTTGCAGGTCGCCCTCTCGGTAGGCGTTCATCAAAAAGCCGATGGTGCCCCGGTTCATCCCATAGACCGGCGCGTCCATGTCTTGGGTGCTGTGCAGCGTATGCAGCATGAACCCGTCGCCCCCAAGCGCCACGATCACCTCGGCTTGACGCAATGGCACATCGCCATACCGCCCGATCAAAGCGGCCCGCGCCGTCTGTGCCACGCTGGCCCGGCTGGCCACAAAAGCGATCTTTAAGGACATGTCAGCAGGCTCATTCCGGCGAAGTTTCCGATCATCGGCGTTTGGGGCCAAAACAATCACATTATTCCGTGCGCCACCAGTGTTGACGCACATATCTTGCAACCTGTCGGTTTACAGCCTTCACCTTAGGCCGGGTTTCCGATAGGCAACACGCGAAACCAGCTCCAATGAGGATCCCCTGATGTCCGATTTCTTCACCAAATCTCTCGCTGATTCCGACCCCGCCCTCGCCGCTGCGATCGATGCCGAACTGGGCCGCCAGCGCGACGAGATCGAGTTGATCGCCAGCGAGAACATCGTTTCGGCTGCGGTGCTAGAGGCGCAGGGCAGCATCATGACCAACAAATACGCCGAAGGCTATCCGGGGCGCCGCTACTATGGCGGCTGTGAGCATGTCGACGTGGCCGAGAACCTCGCCATCGAACGCGCCTGCGCGCTGTTCGATTGTCAGTTCGCCAATGTGCAGCCGAACTCCGGCAGCCAAGCGAACCAAGGTGTCTTCACCGCGCTGCTGCAACCGGGCGACACCATTCTGGGCATGAGCCTTGATGCCGGGGGCCACCTGACCCACGGGGCCAAGCCGAACCAGTCGGGCAAATGGTTCAACGCCGTGCAATACGGTGTGCGCAAACAGGACAACCTGCTGGATTACGATCAAGTCGCCGAACTGGCGAAAGAGCATCAGCCCAAGATGATCATCGCCGGTGGCTCTGCCATCCCGCGTCAGATCGACTTTGCCAAGATGCGCGAGATTGCCGACAGCGTGGGTGCCTATCTGCTCGTCGACATGGCGCATTTCGCGGGGCTCGTGGCAGCGGGTGAGCATCCCTCCCCCTTCCCCCATGCGCATGTGGCGACGACCACGACCCACAAGACCCTGCGCGGCCCGCGCGGCGGCATGATCTTGACCAATGACGAGGCGATCTCGAAAAAGATCAACTCCGCCATCTTCCCCGGCATTCAGGGCGGCCCCCTGATGCATGTGATCGCGGCCAAGGCTGTGGCCTTTGGCGAAGCGCAGCAGCCTGAGTTCAAAGCCTATGCCAAACAGGTCATCGCCAATGCGCAGGCGCTGTCGGATCAGTTGATCAAAGGCGGCCTCGACACCGTGACCCATGGCACCGACACCCATGTTGTGCTGGTCGACCTGCGCCCCAAAGGCGTGAAGGGCAACGACACCGAGAAGGCTCTGGGCCGCGCGCATATCACCTGCAACAAGAACGGCGTGCCGTTTGACCCGGAAAAGCCGATGGTGACGAGCGGCATCCGTCTCGGCTCCCCTGCGGGCACGACACGCGGCTTTGGTGAGGCCGAGTTCCGCCAGATCGCCGATTGGATCATTGAAGTGGTCGACGGGCTGGCGGCCAATGGTGCCGATGGCAATGCCGAGGTCGAGGCCAAGGTGAAAGCCGAAGTCGAAGCGCTGTGCCAGCGTTTCCCGATGTATCCGAACCTCTAAGCTCTCTGGCCCTCACAGCGATGCGGGGGCTACTTTACTCTCCGGCCGGGCGGCGCCCGACCACGGGTGGGCATCGCAACCTGCGTTCCTACCCCTTTATTTCTCATCCACGATCTGCGGCCAAGATGATGTGCCCGGCAGCAAAAGCGCCCGCCCATGGGGCGGTCGGACGCTGCATGGCGGCGCAAAGCGCCTTGTTTCCGGGCGATCATCGCCGGATAGCCCCCTTGCCGATCCCCCCTCCCCGCGCCACATTCTTCTGCAAAGGAGAACCGCATGATCATTCACCCCAAGGGCAGCCGCCCCTCTGAACCCGGCCCTGACGATTACTTCACCGGAGAGGTCGAGATGACCCCGCTGATCTCGGCCCCCGCCCCCGCCCGCCTGCGCGGGGTGACGGTGACCTTTCAGCCCGGCGCGCGCACCGCGTGGCATGTCCACCCTCTGGGCCAGACCCTGATCGTTACCGAAGGCACAGGCCGCGCCCAGACCGAAGGCAGCCCGGTGCAAACGTTGAACAAGGGCGATGTCGTCTGGTTCGGCCCCGGAGAGAAACACTGGCACGGCGCCGCGCCCGACAGCGCCATGACCCATATCGCCCTGCAAGAGGCACAGGTCGGTGAGGCGGTCGAATGGATGGAAAAGGTAACGGACGCGGACTACGACCCGGCCTGAGCCCTTGGGCGCGGCGGCCTAAACGTAGCCGCGCCACCAAAGCCAGATCACGAAGCCCACGATGACCACAAGGATGTTGAAGGCCACCACGGCCAGCCGGTCAAGGATGATGCCGCGCCGCCGGGCCTTTGGGTCGATCTCTTTCAAATGCGCCGTAACCCGGTTGAAGGCGGCCCAAACCGGGGCATCCTCCAACTGGCGGGCGATATGGGGATTGGCGACCAGATGCTCGGTCTTGCTGAGCAACATCCCATCGCCGCGAATGCCGCGCGGCAGTTCCGGCCCGGCGCGGTGAAATGCCTCACGCAGATCGCGGGCCTTGATGCGCAGACGGTCCTCGAACAGAGGGCGCAGCGCCTCGGCGCGGGTGTCGAAATCTTGGCGGTCAATCATGGGCGCATCTAATCGCTCTGGTCCCCGGGCTGCAATGCCCGTAATTTGCCTGCATGTTGAATTACTCCGAATATGGCGAAGCCACCGCCGACCGCCCGACCCTGCTTATCGTCCATGGCCTCTATGGCTCTGGCCGCAACTGGGGCGTGATCGCCAAACGCCTCGCGGACGCCCGTCATGTCGTCACCGTCGACATGCGCAACCACGGCAGCAGCCCGCATCACGACACCCACAGCTACCCCGAAATGGCGCAGGATCTGGCCGAGGTAATCACGCATCTGGGCGGCCCGGTGGACATCTGCGGCCACTCCATGGGCGGCAAGGCGGTGATGATGCTGGCGCTGACCCAGCCCGATCTGCTGCGCCGCGTTATCGTCGCCGACATCGCGCCCGTCACCTATGGCCACACGCAGCAAAAGTTCATCGACGCCATGCGCGGCGTGGACCTAAGCGGGGTCGAGCGCCGCTCGGACGCCGAGGCGCAGCTGGCCGAGGCGGGGGTGGAGCGCGCCTTGCAAAGCTTTTTCACCCAATCGCTCGACCTGCCCGGCAAGCGCTGGCGGCTGAACCTCGACGCGCTTGAGGCGGAGATGCCCAAGATCATCGGCTGGCCCGAGGATGTGACCGGCCAGTTCGCGGGGCCGACCCTGTTTCTGTCGGGCGGTGCCTCGGACTATGTCCAGCCCGAACATCGCGATGCGATCAAGGCGCTGTTCCCACAAGCGCGCTTTGCCAAAATCCCCGGCGCGGGGCATTGGCTGCACGCAGAGAAACCGCGCGAGTTCGAAGCCACGCTGCGCATCTTTCTAAACGCCGACGGGGCCGCGCCCGCGGGCTGACCGCTTCCGCCCCGGCGGATCGCCATTGCATAGCGCCTGCAAAGGTTGAACCGGCGGCCCCGCCCTTATTTCTGGGGCCGTCAAAGCCATTCCCCCCTTGCAGCCCGTGCCGCCATCCCTATAAGGCAGGACAATTTGCAAAATTAGGGGGCCGCCATGCCGAAACGTACCGACATCCAGTCGATCATGATCATTGGTGCGGGGCCGATTGTCATCGGACAAGCCTGCGAGTTCGACTATTCCGGCGCCCAAGCCTGTAAAGCGCTGAAAGAGGAAGGCTACCGCGTCATCCTCGTCAACTCCAACCCGGCCACGATCATGACCGATCCCGGGCTCGCCGATGCCACCTATATCGAGCCCATCACGCCCGAAATCGTCGCCAAGATCATCGAGAAAGAGCGCCCCGATGCGCTGCTGCCCACCATGGGCGGGCAAACGGGACTCAACACCTCGCTCGCGCTCGAAGAAATGGGCGTGCTTGAAAAATTCGGCGTCGAAATGATCGGCGCCAAGCGCGAAGCCATCGAGATGGCCGAAGACCGCAAGCTCTTCCGCGAAGCGATGGACCGCCTGGGCATCGAAAACCCCAAGGCCACCATCGTCACCGCGCCCAAGCGCGAAGACGGTAAGAAAGACCTCGCCGCCGGCGTGAACCTCGCGCTCGAAGCGCTTGAATACGTCGGCCTGCCCGCGATCATCCGCCCCGCCTTCACCATGGGCGGCACCGGCGGCGGCGTGGCCTATAACCGCGAGGATTACGAGTTCTACTGCCGCTCGGGCATGGATGCCTCGCCGATGGGCCAGATCCTCGTCGACGAGAGCCTGCTGGGCTGGAAGGAATACGAGATGGAGGTGGTGCGCGACACCGCCGACAACGCCATCATCGTCTGCTCCATCGAGAACATCGACCCGATGGGCGTGCACACCGGAGACAGCATCACCGTGGCCCCCGCGCTGACGCTGACGGACAAAGAATACCAGATCATGCGCAACCACTCCATCGCGGTGCTGCGCGAGATCGGGGTGGAGACCGGTGGTTCCAACGTGCAATGGGCGGTGAACCCTGCCGATGGCCGCATGGTGGTGATTGAGATGAACCCGCGCGTGTCGCGCTCTTCCGCGCTGGCGTCCAAGGCCACGGGCTTCCCCATCGCCAAGATTGCCGCGAAGCTCGCCGTGGGCTTCACGCTGGACGAGCTCGACAACGACATCACCGGCGTCACCCCCGCCTCCTTCGAGCCGACCATCGACTATGTGGTCACCAAGGTCCCCAAATTCGCCTTCGAGAAATTCCCCGGGGCCGAGCCCAACCTGACCACCGCGATGAAATCGGTGGGTGAGACCATGGCCATTGGCCGCACCATCCACGAGAGCCTGCAAAAGGCGCTGGCGTCGATGGAATCGGGCCTCACCGGCTTTGACGAGGTGGAAATCGCCGGGCTCAACAGCGACCTGCCCGGCGACGCGCCTGAGAATATGGCGGCGCTTATCAAAGCCGTATCGGCGCCTACCCCCGACCGGATGCGCACCATCGCGCAAGCGATGCGCCACGGCATGTCGGATGACGATCTGCACACGCATACGATGTTCGACCCATGGTTCCTTGCCCGCATCCGTGAGATCATCGAGGCCGAGGAAGGCGTTCGCACGGGCGGCCTGCCAAGCGATGCCGATACCTTCCGCGAGTTGAAAATGATGGGCTTCACCGATGCCCGCCTCGCCATGCTGACCGACAGCCGCGAAGCACAGGTCCGCGACGCGCGGCTGGCGCTCGGCGTCAAGGCCGTGTTCAAACGCATCGACACCTGCGCCGCCGAGTTCGAGGCGCAGACGCCTTACATGTACTCCACCTATGAGACCCCGCTGATGGGTGAGGCGGAATGTGAAGCGCGGCCCTCTGACCGTAAGAAGGTGGTGATCCTCGGCGGCGGCCCGAACCGGATCGGTCAGGGCATCGAGTTCGACTATTGCTGCTGCCACGCCTGCTATGCGCTGACGGATGCGGGCTATGAAACCATCATGGTCAACTGCAACCCCGAGACGGTTTCGACCGACTATGACACCTCCGACCGCCTGTATTTCGAGCCGCTGACCTTTGAACATGTCATGGAGATCCTGCGCGTCGAGCAGGAGAACGGCACGCTGCACGGCGTCATCGTCCAGTTCGGCGGCCAGACCCCGCTGAAGCTTGCCAATGGTTTGCAAGAAGCGGGCATTCCGATCCTCGGCACCACGCCCGACATGATCGATCTGGCCGAAGACCGTGAGCGTTTCCAGCAGCTTGTGCTGAACCTCGGCCTGAAACAGCCGCGCAATGGCATCGCCCATTCTGATGCGGAGGCGATGGAAATCGCCAAGGAAATCGGTTTCCCGCTGGTGATCCGCCCCTCCTATGTTCTGGGCGGTCGCGCGATGGAGATCGTGCGCGATCAGGCCAGCCTTGAGCGCTACATCACCAATGCCGTGGTGGTCTCGGGCGACAGCCCGGTGCTGCTCGACAGCTACCTGTCGGGCGCGGTGGAGCTTGACGTCGACGCGCTCTGCGACGGCGAGAATGTCCATGTGGCGGGCATCATGCAGCACATCGAAGAGGCGGGCGTCCACTCCGGCGACAGCGCCTGTTCGCTGCCGCCCTACTCTCTTCCGCGCGAGGTGATCGAAGAGGTCGAAGAGCAGACCCGCGCGCTGGCCAAGGCGCTTAACGTCGTAGGCTTGATGAACATCCAGTTCGCGGTGAAGGACGGCGAGATTTACCTCATCGAGGTGAACCCCCGTGCCTCGCGCACCGTGCCCTTCGTGGCCAAGGCGACCGACAGCGCCATCGCCTCCATCGCCGCGCGGATCATGGCCGGCGAGCCGCTGAGCAATTTCCCGCAGCGCCCCGCCTACCCCGATCAGGCCGCCTATGAAGACACGCTGCCCTTGGGCGACCCGATGACGCTGGCCGACCCCAATATGCCTTGGTTCTCGGTCAAAGAGGCGGTGCTGCCCTTTGCCCGTTTCCCCGGCGTCGACACGCTGCTGGGGCCAGAAATGCGCTCCACCGGTGAGGTCATGGGCTGGGACCGCGACTTCCCCCGCGCCTTCCTCAAGGCGCAGATGGGCGCGGGCAACCCGCTGCCGCGCAAGGGCTGCGCCTTCCTGTCGGTCAAGGATGCGGATAAGGGGCAGAACATGCTGGATGCGGCGAAGATCCTGCTAGACCAAGGCTTTACCCTCATCGGCACCCGTGGCACGGCGGAATGGCTTACCGCCAATGGCCATGCCTGCGATGTGGTGAACAAGGTCTACGAGGGGCGCCCGGACATCACCGATATGATGAAGAACGGCGAGGTGCATCTGGTGATGAACACCACCGAAGGCGCACAGGCGGTCGAAGACAGCAAGTCGATCCGCTCCATCGCGCTCTATGACAAGATCCCCTATTTCACCACCGCCGCAGGCGCCCATGCCGCCGCATTGGCGATCAAGGCGCAGGCCGAGGATGCGATCGGCGTGAAAGCGCTTCAGGGATAAGGAAAAGGGGCTGCCCATCGGGCGGCCCCTTTCGCATTTGGGCATCGGTGCCCGCTTAGCTGATGATGCACCGGATCCAGCAAAGCTGAGGCGCGAAACGCATCCGTGTGGCATGCGAGACGTTGACCTCCGTGCCCTCCAAGCCGATCTGCGCAATCGGCTCGTGCATGAAAGAAGTCTCCACCAACACCAGACGGTCACCATTGGCCATCAGCGGCACCCGCTCGCGCGAAAGCCCCGCGATAAAGTCGAGGTCGAGCAGGCTGTCCAGCCCGATACCTTGCGAGAAATCCACCGCCAAAATCCGGCGGTCCAGACTGTCGCAATTCAGAATGCACCGCACCTGCGTGACGCGCAGTGAGACTTCGTAACCGGTGAGTTGCTCCGCCACCGACTGCAGGCCCAAGAGGTCAGCGGCGTTGATCGGCGTCGTCTGCCGTGACAGGCTGTCGGCGATGACGGCGGTGGCATCTGTCGCCATCCCGCGCACCCGAAAGGCATCGGTAAAGGTCAGCATCGCCATGATCGACCAGACCAGCAGCGGCAGCAGAACCAGAAAGGCAATCGTCTGGCTGCCCTCTTCCGACCGGACGAAACGTTTGAATACGATCCCCCTCATCCGCGCGGCTCCGTCACGAAAGCGGTGGTGACCCGCACGCCATATGTGCCGTCCGACCCTTCGGGCAGTTTGCGCCCCAAGCCTGTCCCCGGCAAAAGCGGATCGAACAAACGACAGACCCGCATCATCATCAGGTTGTTCTGCTGACCGGGCAGAAAGCCATTTGCCGGGTCGAAATCCTCATCCCGGTCGACACAGGGGGCAGCCCCGTTCAGATCAGCCCAGTCGGCAATCGGCATGGCGCGCATCTCGATCCGGATATTCTCGATGCAGCCCGCATCGAAAACCGACCGCTCACAAATCAGCGCCTTCATCGCGTCATAGCCTGGCACAGAACCGGTGGCCAAACGCACGTCCCGCACGGCCAAATTCGTGGCCCGGCGCAGCATGATCTCACGCGCGCTCCACAGGCCCGTCTCAAGCGCGAGGAAGAAGAAGTAAAAGACGAGCGGCAAGAGAATGACGAACTCAATGGTGACCCCGCCCGCCTCGGACCGGCGAAAGCGGTCTTTGACGAAGCGGATCATTTTGTCAGCCTCAACATAGAGATGGACGCCGCGATCATGTCGAAGGCGGTTTGGATCTCCAGACCCTGAACGTCGAAGTAATGGGCCTCGGAAGAGGCGCAGTCTTTCAACAGGCTGAGGGAGTTGGTGCTGTCGACATCCATGCCGATGGAATAGACCACGACGCCAGCGGTGTTCGCGACGCCGCAGATTTGGCGCAGACGGCGGTCCTTCTCGCTCGCGCTGATGGTGTCGTGCATGTTGTTCCAAAAACTATTCGCGCGGGAACTCCAAGTCTGCGATCCGCCCCACCAGCTTGTCGTCCGCCGCCGGCCATAGAGGTTATAGCCGTAGTAATATGGGGACATCTCGGCCCAAACCTCGGGCCAGTCGAGCCGTTCTTCCTGCCCCTGATCCCTATATTGCCTTAGACTGGGGTGATTGAGCAGTGTGTAATCATCCCACCTACGATCAGAGCCCCAAGGGTGGGTCGCATAAAAGTAGTCTTCAGGATAGGAATTATCCCCGTCGTATTCGTTGGAGCGTTCGGCAGAATCCACTGTATAGAACACCACCGACCCGTAATCGGTGCGGATCACATCCGACTCGCCGGAAGCATACTCAGGCTCAAGACGGTATTCCGGAAAGTTCTCACCATCCGTCATCAGCACCAGAACCTTCATACTGTTATCAGCCCCGTGCGGGTGCGGGCGGCCTTGAAACTCCTGCGGGACCAGACCGGCGTCGATCAAGCCGCTCACCGGCCCCTGTGCGGATGGGTCGAGCAAGGCCAGCCCCCACTTCGCACCAACGTCGATCGACGTCGACCCTTCGGCGGTCAAAGCGAGGATTTGCGATCTCAGCGCCGCGACCGAGTCTGACAAAGGAGTAATTTCAAAGCCTGCGTCTTTACGGCAAACCCATTGGCCCCTTTCCTGGTTGGAACTCGACATGCTCTGGAACTGGAAGTGCCCTGTCCGTTGCATCTGTTGTTGGGGGTCGATCGCCAAGGAACCATAGTCATTCCCATCGAAATCCACGCAGTGGGAATAGCTATGTTCGGTGGTTGTCGAATACTGGCCCAGCAGAGCTTCTCCCGCATTTACCTTGGTCGAATAGGGAATGATCGAAATCGATACGCGTCCCTCTTCGGTATCGCTTAGGATCGTATCGACGAAGTCGATGGCCGCATTCTTCAGCAGGGTCAGCTTGATCCCGCTGCGGTCGCTGGTCCTCTCCCCCATCGACCCCGACACATCCAACACCAGCGAAATCTCGATATCCTCAACCCGTTCGGTCGCCTCAGAGCTGATCGTCATCCCGAGTGAATCGATGTCGAAAAACCGGAAGAAATAGGTGTTCAGCCCGGCGGGGAGCGAGGCTTCGACGGTACGCCCCACCAGAATGCCGCCGATCTTTTCTTCGCTCGAGTCGATCACCACCTCGGAAGGATCGAGCCCCGCTGAGGTAAGATAGCTGCGCACGACTTCTTCAGGGTCGAGGTCTTGTGACAGGCTCGCCGCGGCGAGCACGGCATTATCGAGGTGGGTCTGAAAGGTGGTCCGCGTCCGCTCGTGGTTCGCCAGATCCACGGCCAGCCCGCCAAAGATCGTGATCCCGAAAAACACGACCAACATGAGGACCAGCATGCCGCCGCCCTCGTCCTTGCGAAAACGCTTTGCCCGCTCGCAAAGCATTCGACTGATAATACTGCGCCTCATGACACCTCTCTTTTTCGGAGGTTGAATCCGTAAGCAAATTCTGTGCTTTAGGCTGCGGCATCCGCGGATGGTGGACCTGTAAATCACGCGCCGGAGGGGCCGCTGCCTCAAAAAAACCCTGACTGTTCTCGTTCAATTAATGATTGCTAATGCTCAATCACTGCGCGCTTCCGGTTGCATAGTCAAGCCAGCGCGCGGGGGCCGGGGCGATCAAAATTCGCAACTGTAGCGGCATTCACACGTCTGCCCCGTCAAAGCCGTGGCAAGTCCTGTGCGGTTTCGCTAAAGTATGGAACCTGCACCTTGCTGCCCCCTGCATCAAAGTGCACCGACATGACAACGGCCCTTGCAATTCGCCCGGGGCTGCTCAGCTTTATCAGACCAGCCATGCCGTTGGAGAGAAAGGGATCACACCGATGTATCAAGCCGCCATCACCGGTACGGGCGTTTTCACGCCGCAGCAAACCATCACCAACGCCGAACTGGTCGAAGCCTTCAACGCCTATGCCGACCTCTACAATGCCGAGAATGCCGAGGCGATCGAAGCGGGCACCCTGGAGGCCAAGGCGCATTCTTCGGAAGAGTTCATCGTCAAAGCCAGCGGCATTGAACAGCGCTATGTCATGGATAAATCCGGCGTGCTGGACCCCAATGTGATGCACCCCCTGCTGCGCCAGCGCGCGGATGAGGAGCCTTCCCTCATGGCCGAAATGGCCATTGATGCCGCGCAAAAGGCGCTCGCCGCCGCTGGAAAGAGCGCCGAGGATGTGGACGCGGTGATCTGCGCCGCCTCCAACCTCGAGCGGGCCTATCCTGCCGTGGCCATCGAGATTCAGGAGCTTCTCGGCGTGAAGGGCTTTGCCTTTGACATGAACGTCGCCTGTTCTTCGGCGACTTTCGGCATTCAGGCGGCGGCGGATATGATCCGCTCCGGCTCCATCCGCTCCGCCCTCGTGGTGAACCCCGAGATTTGCTCCGCCCACCTCGAATGGCGTGACCGCGATTGCCACTTCATCTTTGGTGACGTGGCCACCGCCACGCTGCTGGAACGCGCCGAAGATGTCGAAGGCCCCTGTTTCGACGTCATCTCCACCCGCTGCGCGACCGAATATTCCAACAACATCCGCAACAACAACGGCTTCCTCCGCCGCTCCCGCCCCGATGGGCTGAGCGACCGGCGCGATATGCAGTTCATGCAGAATGGGCGCAAAGTGTTTAAGGAAGTGTTACCCATGGTGGCCGACCATATCGGCGGGCATATGGCCGACAACGGGTTGGAGTCCGCCGATCTCAAGCGCATCTGGTTGCATCAGGCGAATAAGTCGATGAACGATTTCATTGGGCGCAAAGTGCTGGGGCGGCAGCCTGAGCCGGGCGAACAGCCCAACATTCTGCAAGACTACGCCAACACCTCCTCCGCCGGGTCGATCATCGCTTTCGCCAAGAACTCCGACGATCTGGAAGACGGCGACACTGGGCTGATCTGCTCCTTCGGGGCGGGCTATTCCGTCGGCTCCGTCATCGTCAAAAAGCGCGGCTGACGCGCAGCGTACGGCCCTAAGATCAGGGCGGGGTTTGCATCTTGATCCGCTGTCATGGGCGGCGTAACACCCTGCCCATGGCAAAGCTCTACTTCAATTACTCCACCATGAACGCCGGTAAATCCACGGTGCTGCTTCAAGCGGCGCATAACTATGTGGAACGCGGCATGGTGCCCTTCTTGCTCACCGCGCAGTTCGACAACCGCGCGGGCGAAGGTCGCATCGCCTCCCGTATCGGCATCGGGCAAGAGGCCGATACTTTCGCCCCGGGCGAAGACCTTTTGGCCAAGATCGAAGCCCGGTTGGAGCAAGGCCCCTGCGCCTGTATCTTTGTCGATGAGGCGCAATTTCTTGAGGTCGAGCAGGTCTGGCAACTGGCCCGCGCGGTGGATGATCTGGGCGTGCCGATCATGTGTTTTGGCCTCCGCGTCGATTTCCGGGGTGAACTTTTCCCCGGCTCCGCCACCCTGCTGGCGCTGGCCGATGAGATGCGCGAAGTGCGCACCATTTGCCATTGCGGCAAGAAAGCCACGATGGTCGTGCGCCGCGACGCCGAAGGGCAAGCGATGCGGGACGGCGCGCAGGTGCAGATCGGCGGGAACGAGACCTATGTCTCGCTCTGCCGCAAACACTGGCGCGCCGCCGTGGGCGACGGCTAAACCCGGTTTGGCGGGGTCTCTCCGTCAATGAAGGCTTGCAGATTGGCCACCGCCATCAGCCCCATATCGACACGAACTTCATGCGCCGCGGTGCCGAGATGCGGCAGCAGCACAGCATTGTCGAGATCCCGCAGCGCCTGCGGCACTTTGGGCTCGAATTCATAGACATCCAACCCGGCACCACCGATGCGCCCCGCTTGCAAGGCCGCGATCAACGCCGCCTCCTGCACCACATCGCCGCGGGCGATGTTGATCAGATGCGCATGGGGCTGCATCGCCCCGAGCACGGCCTCATCGATCAAATGCCGCGTGGCACCGCCGCCGGGCACGGCAACGACAAGCACATCCACGGCCTCGGCCAGCGCAGTCAGGCTTTCGACACGGGTGGCCGGGAACTCCAACTCCTTCGCGCTGCGGTTAAAATAGCTGACCTGCATCTCGAAGCCATAGTGACACCGCCGCGCGATGGCCTGCCCGATCCGGCCCATGCCGACGATGCCGACCCGCTTGCCGGTCAGGTGCAGCCCCAGCATCTGGGTCGGGTGCCACCCTTCCCAAGCGCCCGAGCGGTTCAACCGCTCCCCTTCGGCGGCGCGGCGGGCGGACATCAGCATGAGCGTCATGGCGACATCCGCCGTGGCATCGGTGACGGCGCCGGGGGTGTTGGTCACCTCCACCCCCGCCGCGCGGGCCGCTGCCGCGTCGATGTGGTTATAACCGACGCCGAAATTGGCAAGGATCTTGCAGCGCGGCTCGGGCACATCGGCGAAAACCTCGGCCGAGAAAGCATCCCCCAGGGTCGGCATCACCCCGTCATAGTCGCGCAGCGCGGCGCGCATTTCTTCGCCCGAGAGCGGCGCGGTTTCCTCGCGCACCGTCACTTTGCAGCCCTTCAACGCTTCGGTGACTTCCTTGGGCAAAGGCCTGGCAATCAATATCTTTTTCAATGCATCCGCCCTCCTTCGGGCACTTTTTGATCGGGCGACAAAAGCACGATCTCTCCGTCCTTGTCGGGCAGGCCGAGCACCAGCACCTCGGACATGAAAGGCCCGATCTGGCGCGCGGGGAAGTTGACCACGGCCACGACCTGCCGCCCCACCAGCGTCTCCGGCGTATAATGCGCGGTGATCTGGGCCGAGGTCTTACGCTCGCCGATCTCCTCGCCAAAATCTACCCAGAGTTTGATCGCCGGTTTGCGTGCTTCCGGAAAGGCTTCGGCCCGGGTCACGGTGCCGACGCGAATGTCGACTTTCAGGAAATCGTCGAAAGTGATCTCAGCCATTGGCCAGCTCCCGCGATCTGTCCGCCGCGGCGGCGACCGCGCGCTTGAGAAGGGGCGGGAAGCCTTGGGCCTCGTCCATCAAAACCTCAAGCGCCGCTTGGGTCGTGCCATTGGGGCTGGTGACGTTGACGCGCAGCTGCGCCGGATCCTCTTCAGCCTGCATCGCCAGCGCCCCTGCCCCGGCGACCGTCGCCTTGGCCAATTGCATCGCCAATTCCTCGGGCAGGCCTTGGGCCACACCGGCGGCGGCCATGCATTCGATCATGTGAAAGACATAGGCCGGGCCGGAGCCGCTGACCCCGGTAACCGCGTCGATCTGCGCCTCTTCGTTCAGGCGGACGACCGCGCCCACCGCGCTCAATAGCGTTTCGGCTTCATCCAGGGACCGACTGCCCGCCTTGGCGTTGCCGACGATGGCGGTGATCCCTTTGGAGATGGCAGCAGGCGTGTTGGGCATGGCCCGCACAATGGGCGTGTCGCCGCCGAGGACGCTTTCGAAATAGCCGATGGTCGTGCCCGCCGCGACGCTGACGAACAGCGTCTCACCATTGCCCATCGCCTGAAGCGTCGGCAGCGCGTCCGCCATCATCTGCGGTTTGACCGCCACCAGCACCACCGCTGGCGCGGCAGGCAGGTCGGCGTTCAGGTTAACGCCGGTGCCTTGCAGCCAATCGGACGGTTTCGGGTCCACGACCCAAACCGCGCTTGCAGGCAGCCCCTGCGCCAGCCAGCCTTCCAACATGGCCGATCCCATTTTGCCACAGCCCAGCAAAACCAGACCGTCGCGTGCCACTCTCCCGTCTTTCATCCTATCCCCCGAAGTTGTTCGGGGACTTTGTTACGCCCGGCCGTAAGCCTCTGCAATGGCGACGTCCATCGCGGCCTTCGGGGATTGATCGCCCCAGACGAGCAATTGCAGCGCGGGATAGTAGCGTTCCGCGCTCATAACGGCGGCACCGATCATCGTGTCGATCTGCTCTGGCCCCGCGACCTGTCCGCCCGCCAAAACCAGCCCGTAGCGGTAGACCATCAACTGCTGATCGGCCCAGAAGCTGAAGGCCCCCGCCCAGCATTGATCGTTGACGAGGTTTAACAATTCGTAAAGCTCCGGCAGTTTTTCAGCCGGAGGCTCCATCTCAAAGGTGCAGATCAGGCGCAGCGTTTCGTCGTAAGCTGACCATGCCAGCGTGATCGAATAGGTCCGCCACTGCCCCTCGACCGCCATGGCGATCTGGTCATCCGCCACGCGGTCGAATTCCCAATCATGATGAGCCGCGAGATTTTCAACGATATCAATGGGGTGGATTTCTTCTTCAAGGTAATGCTCGGACAGGGCCATTTCGCCACCTCTCAATCTGCTCCACGGGGCGGGACCTGGCCCACCATGCATGGAAGCCTGCACAAATAGGCGTGTAAGTTCACATCACCTATACAAGATATGGTGCTTGCAGCGGAACAGTCTGGCAAGTTTTTTCTTGGGGATAACCACAATTGATAGGGGATAACCGCAATAACTTGTGGGTAAATCGCGGAAATCGTCTATAAATTGGAGGCAGGGGGCGCGACTGGCCGCAAACGGCCTCTGTCCACGCGAAGGATCGCCGCCCCGGCCCGGGGCGGCTGATCAAATTCTATCGGGTTCAGTCCTTGGCTTTGAGCTTGTCGAGCCGCGCTTTCAGCGCTTCGTTCTCTTCGCGGGCCTTCTGCGCCATGGCACGCACCGCGTCGAACTCCTCACGGGTGACGAAATCACGATCGGCGAGCCAACGGTCGAGCATGCCCTTGAAGGCGGTCTCGGCCTCGTCCTTGGCGCCTTGGGCGACGCCCATCGCGTTTGTCATCATCTGTGATACATCGTCGAAAAACTTGTTACGGGTCTGCATGTCTGGCCTCCGGAGGTTTGTTAGCCTCTATATGGGGCGCGCAGCCCTTACTCGCAAGGTTGACTTCCCCGCGCGGCCTTGCTCAATCAACAGCATGATAGCCATGCTCCCCTTCCCCGATATCGCGCCGGAAATCTTTTCGGTGACCCTGTTTGGTTCCACCTTCGCGCTGCGCTGGTATGCGCTGGCCTATATCGTGGGCATTCTGCTGGGCTGGCGCGTCGCCACCGCGGCGGTCAAACGGCCCCATCTGTGGAAGAACGACACGCCGGTCATGAAGCCCGGTCAGGTCGAGGACCTGCTCTTTTGGGTCATTCTGGGCGTGATCCTTGGCGGGCGTTTGGGCTATGTGCTGTTTTACCAACCGGCCTATTACCTGTCGAACCCCGCCGCGATCTTGCAGCTTTGGGAGGGCGGCATGTCCTTCCATGGCGGGGCGCTTGGGGTCATTCTGGCGGGGCTTTTCTATACATGGCGGCACCGGATTCTGGTGATTTCGACCGGGGATATGGTCTGTCTGGGGCTGGCGCCGGGGCTGTTTTTGGGGCGGCTTGCGAATTTCATCAATGCCGAACTCTGGGGCCGCCCGACCGATCTGCCTTGGGGCGTGGCCTTCCCCGGTGAAGCGGCGCAGTTCTGCCCCGATGTGGCGGGCATCTGCGCGCGCCACCCCTCGCAGCTCTATGAGGCGCTGCTGGAGGGGCTGCTCTTGGGCGGCGTCCTGCTCTGGATGGCGTGGAAACGCGGCGCGCTTAAAATGCCGGGGCTGATCGGCGGCACTTTCCTTGCGGGCTATGGCGCGGCGCGGTTCGCGGTGGAGTTCCTGCGCCAGCCCGACGCGCAATTCGTCACCCCCGGCAACCCGCTGGGGCTGGCGTGGCATATCGGCGGCTGGGGGCTGACCATGGGGCAAATCCTATCGCTGCCGATGATTGCCGTGGGCGTCTTCCTCATCATCCGAGCGCGGCGGCAGGCATGAGCCTGAAGGACCATCTGCTCACACGGATCGCGCTGGAAGGGCCGATGCGGCTGGACGCTTATATGCAGTCCTGCCTGCTGCATCCCGACTGGGGGTACTATACCACCCGGGCGCCTTTCGGCCCGGAGGGGGATTTCATCACCGCCCCCGAGATCAGCCAGATGTTTGGCGAGTTGATCGGCCTGTCGCTGGCGCAAAGCTGGCTGGATCAGGGCGCCCCCTCCCCCTTCACACTGGCCGAGCTTGGGCCGGGCCGGGGGACATTGATGGCCGATATTCTGCGCGCCACGGCGCGGGTGCCGGGGTTTCAGGCGGCGGCGCAGGTCACGCTGGTCGAAGCCTCTCCTTCTTTACGCGAGGTGCAGCGCGAGACGCTGCGAGGGGCCGAGGTCACTTGGGCCGAAAGTGCCGCTGACCTGCCAGATGCGCCGCTGTTCCTGATCGCCAATGAATTTTTCGACGCGCTGCCAATCCGGCAATTCATCCGCCAAGGCGCAGGCTGGGCCGAGCGCCGGGTGGGCGCGGCAGAGAGGGCGCTGACCTTTGGCCTCGGCCCCGTGACCCCACAGCCCGCCCTTGCCCATCGGGTGGAAGATACGAAAGACGGCGACCTTGTTGAGCTTTGCGCCTCGGCGGCGGAGATCATGCAAGATATCGGCAAACGCATCGCAGCCCATGGCGGGGCGGGGCTGATCATCGACTATGGCGATTGGCGCGCCTTGGGCGACACGCTGCAAGCGCTAGAGAACCACAGCCCCGCCGATCCCCTCGCCAATCCCGGGCAGGCCGACCTGACCGCCCATGTCGATTTCGAGGCGCTGGCACGCGCCTGCCCCTGCCCCCATAGCCGCGTGGTCACCCAAGGCGTTTTTCTGGAGCGGTTGGGCATCACCCCCCGCGCGCAGAAATTGGCCGAGGCGCTGACCGGCGACGCGCTTGGCAACCATATTGCCGCACATCGACGGTTGACGCACCCGGCGGAAATGGGAAACCTGTTCAAAGTGATGGGGCTCTACCAAAAAGGTCAGACCCCGCCCCCGGGAACAGAAGTATGACGCTCGAAATTCTGACATCCGATGCGCTTGCGCCTTTGCGGCACGGGTTTTTCACCCGCCGTGGCGGCGCGTCATCGGGGGTGTTTTCCGGGCTGAACTGCGGCAGCGGCAGCTCGGACCAATCCGAAATCGTGCGCATCAACCGCGCCCGCGCCGCCGAGGCGATGGGCCTGCCGGCCGACCACCTTGTCGGCGTGCATCAGGTGCATTCCGCCACCGTCGTCACCGTGACGGAGCCGCACGACGACAAGCCCCGCGCCGATGCCTTGGTCACCAAAACCCCCGGCATCGCCCTGTCGATCCTGACCGCCGACTGTCAGCCTGTGCTCTTTGCCGATGCGCAGGCCGGTGTGGTGGGCGCGGCCCATGCAGGCTGGCGCGGCGCGCTTGACGGGATACTCGAGGCGACGGTCGACGCCATGGTCGATCTTGGTGCCACCCGCGAAAAGATCACCGCGGTGATCGGCCCCTCCATCAGCCAGCGCGCCTATGAGGTCGGGCCGGAGTTTCTGGACAACTTCATGAACGCCGACCCTGAGTTTGCCCGCTACTTTGCCCAAGGCGAAGGCGACCGGCTGCATTTCGACCTGCCAGGCTTTGGCCTCAACCGGCTGCGCGCGGCAGGCGTGGGCCATGCGGAATGGACGCGGCATTGCACCTACGCCGATGCCGCGCGATTCTATTCCTACCGGCGCACGACCCACGCCAAAGAAGCGGACTATGGCCGCTTGCTCTCGGCGATCACCCTCTGAACGGGGCGAGATTGCGGCAAAGCCTGCCCGTTTCGCGCCGCATTGCTGTCGCGAAATCTGGTACAATCAGCCCTTTGCGGCCCCATTGTTTCCCGCACCCCCTGCAAACCACAGAAAATTAACGTTTTTCGAAGTATGGCAAAGGCGCCCAAAACCGCCCTTTCGAGCCGCCAAATTCTCACAAGTTTCTCGCCCACGGTCAAAAACCGGCCCGATTGCACTGCGATAGTGGATGCAACGATGCCCGCGTGACCCGAAGAGGAACAAAGCCATGAAAAAGAACCCGCGCTTCATCAAATCCGTTGTCGAGACAGCGGCCAAGACCGACACCGTCATGCCATGGGCCCGCGGTGTGCGCCGCGCCGCATTCATCGCCAAACGCTCCGGCAACGCCCCGGTCCGCAAGACCGCCTGAAAGGTTTCCCCCGGTACCGGTGCCACGCGCTCGGTATAGCAGACCGCCCCTCGTGCCGTTGATTCGTTGCGAGGGGCGTTTTCATGCGAACATGGCGATCACGCACCCGGCCCGGAAACAGCCCCCCGCATTCAGCCAAGATTGGCGCGCAAAGCGCAGCACTCAGGCCGGATATTTTGACAAATCCCGCAGAACATGGCGCAGTATCCGTCAGCCCGAGCCGGTGCATGCCGCCCACGGCAGCGCTGTGCCGGGCCGACAAAGGGTTTTGCATGACTGAGACCGCCACCAAAGCCGAAGGCCCACCGCCCGCGCCGATGCGCAGCTATGAAGTCGCCGCGCTCCGCGCCGACGGGTCGCTCTATATCGGGCAAGACACCGCCCCCACTGCGCCACTTTTCGAAGCCGCTTTCGCGGCCTTCGCCCGCGGGACGCCAATCCAAACGGTGCAGGGCGACATCGCCATCGAAGATCTCCAGCCCGGCGACATGATCCACACGAGTGCCGGAGGTCCGGCGCAGTTGATCTGGATCGGGTCGAGCCGTTTCATCCCGGCGGACAGTGGGCGGCTGCCCCTCATCCGCATCATGCCCGACAGTTTCGGCGAGGGGCGCCCGAGTTCGTTCCTCACCCTCGGCCCCGCCGCACGGGTACTCCAGACGCCGCCCCACCTGCGGGCCGAGGCGGAGGGCAGCCGCCTGCTCACCCCGCTGTGCGAATTCGTGGATGGGGTCAATGTGATCGAGGTCACCCCGCCAACTCCGGTGCGCCTGTTTCATATCTGTCTGTCGCGCCATGCGGTGATCAAGGCAGGCGGGCTAGAGATGGAGACGTTTCACCCCGGCGCTCAAGCGCTGCGTGACGCAACACCCGGCCTGCGGGATCGCTTTCTATCCATGTTTCCGCAGATCGCGCATGGGCGGGATTTCGGCCCCCTCGCCCACCCCCGCGCGCCCGAGGCGGCAGAAGACCGCGCCGACAGCTGATCTCAAGGCGCTGTCGACAGCCGCGCTTCCAACACGTCGAAGGGCACGCCGGGCTCATCCTTGGCCCCGCGGATCACGAGGCTGGTCTTCACGCTTTCCACATTGGGCGTGGTCAGCAATTGCCCGGTCAGGAAGCTTTGAAAGCTCGACAGATCCGGTGCCACGCATTTCAGGATGAAATCGACCTCACCGTTCAGCATATGGCACTCGCGCACCAGCGGCCAACCACGGCATTTCTCTTCAAACGCGCTCAGATCAGCCTCGGCCTGACTGGCCAGCCCGACCATGGCGAAGACCTGCACCTCAAAGCCCAGTTCACGCGCATCGACATCTGCATGATAGCCTTTGATATAGCCCTGCTCTTCCAAGGTGCGCACCCGGCGCAAACAGGGCGGTGCAGAGATGCCGACACGTTTGGCCAGTTCGACATTCGTCATCCGGCCATCAGATTGCAACTCGGCCAAGATCATCCGGTCTATCGGATCAAGTCGTGTACCCGCCATAACATCCTCAGTGAATTTTCGATTCTTATAGCAGCCTGCGTGGTACGCGCAATAAAGTTTCACACAAGCGCAATATTCTTTATCGCGCCCCTTGAGGCCGACCGCCCTCACCGCTCACGCAAGCGTAATGACGGGGCGGTGACGGCAGGGGTTTAACGGCTTCGCGGCTATCGCTATATGAGGCGGGCAATATCAATGACAGCCCGGGGGCGCCAGATGGCCGAGACACGTAAAACCAAGGTACTGATCATCGGCTCCGGCCCTGCGGGCTATACCGCCGGGGTCTACGCAAGCCGCGCCATGTTGGAGCCGATCCTCGTGCAGGGGATCGAGCCGGGCGGCCAGCTGACCACCACCACCGAGGTCGAGAACTGGCCCGGCGACAGCGAGGTGCAGGGCCCCGACCTGATGATCCGCATGCAGGACCACGCCAAGGCCATGGGGACCGAGATCATCGGCGACATCATCACCGACCTCGACCTGTCGAGCCGCCCGTTCCACGCCAAGGGCGACAGCGGCACGACTTACGTCGCCGATTCCGTGATCCTCGCCACCGGGGCGCGGGCCAAGTGGCTCGGGCTGGAGAGCGAAGAAAAGTTCAAGGGCTTCGGCGTCTCGGCCTGTGCCACCTGCGATGGGTTCTTCTATCGTGGTCAGGAGATCGTGGTCATCGGCGGCGGCAACACTGCCGTGGAAGAGGCGCTGTTCCTCACCAACTTCGCCTCCAAGGTCACGCTGATCCACCGCCGGGACGAGCTGCGCGCCGAGAAGATCCTGATCGACCGGTTGATGAAGAACCCCAAGATCGAGCCGCTGTGGTTCCATGAGTTGCATGAGGTCTACGGCACCGACAACCCGCTCGGCGTCGAGGGCGTGAAGGTCAAACACACCAAGACCGGCGAGATCACCGACATCCCCGCCAAGGGCGTCTTCGTGGCCATCGGCCATGCGCCTGCCAACGAGTTGGTCAAAGACACGCTGGAGACCCACATGGGCGGCTATGTCGTGACCAAACCCGACAGCACCGAGACCTCCATCCCCGGCGTCTTTGCCGCAGGCGATTTGACCGACCACAAGTACCGCCAAGCGGTCACCAGCGCCGGCATGGGCTGCATGGCAGCACTCGAAGCCGAGCGCTTCCTTGCCGAAGTGGGCGATGATGACGGCAAAGATACCTCCCTCCCGCTCGGCTATGGGGCCGAGGTGAAGGAAGACGTTTAAGTCAGACGAAGGCGCGGCGGAGATAATTCCGGTTTCCGCCGCCCCTCAGCACCCGAATTGCAGGCCTCCCTCGGATCATGGGATTTCGGCCTTTAACGGGGCGATACCCCCTAGTTCTATAGACTTTTCACATCTTTTGCAGCTATGGCAGCCGGGACCAAAGCCGCCTGTTCCCTGAAGAAAAGTGATAGTCATGATGCCCAGCAACCTCACGCCGATCCCCGAACTCTACGTCTCTTACGAGTCGTCGCAAAAGCTGAAGGTGGAGGCAGGCAATCTGGTGAGCCTCGACCTCACCCCGCGTCAGATTTGCGATCTGGAACTCTTGATGAACGGCGGCTTTAACCCGCTGAAAGGGTTCTTGGGCGAAGAGGACTACGACAGCGTGGTCGAGAATATGCGTCTGGCGGATGGCTCCCTCTGGCCGATGCCAATCACCCTCGACGTGACCGAGGCTTTCGCCGAGAAGCTGGAAGTAGGGCAGGACATCGCCCTGCGCGACCAAGAGGGCGTGATTCTCGCGACCATGACCGTCACCGACCGCTGGACCCCGAACAAATCGCGCGAGGCCGAGAAGGTCTTTGGCGCCGATGACGAGGCGCATCCGGCGGTGAACTACCTGCACAACCAGGCGGGCAACGTTTATCTCGGCGGCCCCGTGACCGGCATCCAGCAGCCCGTGCACTACGACTTCCGCGCCCGCCGCGACACGCCCAACGAATTGCGCGCCTATTTCCGCAAGCTGGGCTGGCGCCGCGTCGTGGCCTTCCAAACCCGCAACCCGCTGCACCGCGCGCATCAGGAACTCACCTTCCGCGCCGCCCGTGAAGCGCAGGCCAACTTGCTGATCCACCCCGTTGTCGGCATGACCAAACCCGGCGATGTCGATCACTTCACCCGCGTGCGCTGCTATGAGGCGGTGCTCGATAAGTATCCTGCCGCCACCACCTCCATGTCGCTCTTGAACCTCGCCATGCGCATGGCTGGCCCGCGCGAGGCCGTCTGGCACGGGCTGATCCGCAAAAACCACGGCTGCACCCATTTCATCGTGGGCCGCGACCACGCTGGCCCCGGCAAGAACTCCGCCGGTGAGGATTTCTATGGCCCCTATGACGCGCAGGAATTGTTCCGCGCGCATCAGGAGGAGATGGGCATCGAGATGGTCGATTTCAAACACATGGTCTGGGTGCAGGAACGCGCGCAATATGAGGCCATGGATGAGATCAAGGACAAGGACAGCGTCACCATCCTGAACATCTCGGGCACCGAGCTGCGCCGCCGCCTGCGTGAAGGGCTGGAGATCCCTGAGTGGTTCTCCTTCCCCGAGGTCGTGAAAGAGTTGCGCCGCACCTCCCCGCCGCGCTCCAAGCAGGGTTTCACTGTCTTCTTCACCGGGTTCTCCGGCTCGGGTAAATCCACCATTGCCAACGCGCTGATGGTCAAGCTGATGGAGATGGGCGGCCGCCCGGTGACGCTGCTGGATGGTGACATCGTGCGGAAAAACCTCAGTTCCGAACTCGGCTTCTCGAAAGAGCACCGCGATCTGAACATCCGCCGCATCGGCTATGTCGCAAGCGAGATCACCAAGAACGGCGGCATCGCCATCTGCGCACCGATCGCGCCCTATGCCGCCACCCGCCGCGCGGTGCGCAAGGATGTGGAAAGCTTTGGTGCCTTTGTTGAAGTGCATGTCGCAACCTCCATCGAGGAATGCGAACGCCGCGACCGTAAGGGGCTCTACAAGCTGGCACGGGAGGGCAAGATCAAGGAATTTACCGGCATTTCCGACCCCTACGATGTGCCGCAGAACGCCGAACTGGTGCTGGAGACCGAGAATGTCGAGGTCGACAACTGCGCGCATCAGGTGTTGCTGAAGCTCGAAAACATGGGGCTGATCGCGGAGTAAACCGATCAGTCTTTGCCAAGAACAACGCAGCCCCTCGGGGCTGCGTTTTACGTTTGGGGTCAGGCCATCTCGGGCATGAAGACTTGGCCCGACATCACCACGCGCCCCTGCCCCGCCACGCGGACACCGGTGATCGCATCGCGGGGGCCAAGCACCTCGACCTCCGCCCGTCCGGGGCGGCCCATGAGGTGCCCCTGCTCGGCCACGAAGGCCGGGCTCTCGATCAATCCGCGCGCCCAGAGATAGGCCGCCATGGCACCCGTCGCCGAACCGGTGAAAGGGTCTTCGGCGGGGCTGGGCGGGGCCAGCAGCAGCCGCGCATAAGTATTGCCCGCAGCGGTCGCGCCCTCGAGGGTGACCCAGAAGGGCTCCATCATATCGCTGCCCTGCCCCAGATGGGCATTATAGGCCGCGAGCGCTTCGGGGTTGAGTTTCAGCCCTTCCAAGGCGGCGCGACTGCGCAGGACGGTGATACAGAACGGCAGCCCGGTGGAGACCACCTGCGGCGGCGCGATGATATCCGCCGGAGCCACGCCGCCCACCTTGGCGACGAGATCGGCAGGCACTTCTTCCCCGAAAACCGGCGCGATCTGGGTCATGGCGATTTGGGAGCCGCGCACCTCGACCTCAACGATCCCCGCGCCGGTCTCCAACCGCAGTGGCCCTTCGCCGATCAACCCGCGATGGCGCAGCGCTGCGACGGTGGCGATGGTGGGGTGGCCCGCAAAGGGTATCTCTCGACTGGCGAGGTAGTATGGCACCCTGAAATCCGCGACCTCCGACGGGCCGGTAAAGGTGCATTCCACGAGGGATGTTTCGCGCACATAGGCCATGCATAGCTCATCCGGCAGCCCTGCCCCACCATGCACCACGGCACAGCCATTGCCGCCAAAGACTTGGTCGGTAAAGGCGTCTACCCAGTCGAAATCGAAATCCATAAGGCCGCTCCCAATAAAAAAGGCCGCAGTGGACTGCGGCCTTGCATCGGGCTTAGCGTATCGTCGTGCCGCGCGGCGTCAATGCACCATCACTGGCCGGTAGTCATGCTCTCGCGCCAATGAGAAGGCGAGTTTCTGATCGCCGACCAGCGCAAGCTGCTGCCCTTCGGCATCGTGAACGGCATAGAGAAGCTCAAGCCCCTCGGCCTGATCGCGCACCTCGCGCGGCAGGTCGGCGACAGCGATGGTTTTGACATAGACCATACGGTCGTTTCCGTGGGTGATTGCGTCTTGCATGATGTTACCCCTTCTTGATCTTGATGGTTTGAACCACCGTTTCAGGCTTGGCGCGGGTCAGGTCGACATGCAGCAGACCGTTCTCCATAACCGCTTCGCCCACATCGACCCCATCGGCCAGTACGAACGAGCGCTGGAATTGACGCGCGGCGATTCCACGGTGCAGAAACACCCTGTCTTCGCCATCGTCGGACTGCCGCCCACGGATCACGAGCTGTCTATCCTCAACGGTTATCGACAGATCCTGTTCCGAAAAACCCGCTACCGCCAGCGTGATGCGATAGCTGTAGTCCGAGGTTTGCTCGATGTTGAACGGCGGATAACCTTCGTTTCCGGCCTTGGCGCTGCGTTCAAGCACCCGTTCCAATTGTTCAAACCCAAGCATATGCGGGTAAGAGGCAAGCGTTAATTTCGTCATGCGACACGTCCTTATCAGGTCAAGCGACAGTGTTTCACAGGCCCCGCAACCGGCAGCCCGTTGCATTGAATATGGGGGGGCTTGGGCAAGGGCGCAAGGGCTATGCCAAATGATCTCAACCGCTTATATTCAAGGTTCAGATGCCCAACGGAATCACCTGCCCATGAATGCCCCTACCGATCTGTCGATGAAAACGGACGAAGTGCTGCGTGTCGAGCTTGAGGTCTTTCGACGGGAACATCGCGATCTGGATGACGCCATCCATGCGCTGGTCGAACGCGGCACGGGGGATCAACTGACCCTGCAACGGCTCAAGAAACGCAAACTGCGCCTCAAGGATTTGATCGCCCAGATCGAAGACCGGCTGACGCCCGATATCATCGCCTGACCCATTATCCCTAGGGCCCGCGGCAATCGGCGTTGCCAGATGGGCCGTGATGGGTATAGTGCGCGCTCTGATCCACCATGAGAAGGCCCGCAGCAATGACCACGCCCCCGGTTGGCATCATCATGGGGTCCCAGTCCGACTGGGCCACCATGCGCGAAGCAGCAACCCTGCTGGACGAGCTTAACATCCCATTCGAGGCGCGCATCGTTTCGGCCCATCGCACGCCGGACCGGCTCTGGGATTATGGCAAAACGGCGGTGGACCGGGGTTTGCAAGTCATCATCGCGGGCGCAGGCGGAGCGGCGCATTTGCCGGGCATGATGGCCTCTAAAACCCGCGTGCCGGTGATCGGTGTGCCGGTGCAGACTAAGGCGCTGTCGGGGGTGGATTCGCTCTATTCCATCCTGCAAATGCCGCGCGGCTTCCCGGTCGCGACCATGGCCATCGGTGCCGCAGGCGCGGCCAATGCCGCCCTGATGGCGGCGGGCATCCTTGCGCTGCAAGACCCGGAATTGGCCAAACGGCTGGACGATTGGCGCGACGCACTTAGCGCTTCGATCCCCGAGGTGCCGCATGACTGACCCTCTGCAAACCGGCGCCACCATCGGCATTCTGGGCGGCGGCCAATTGGGCCGCATGCTTTCTGTCGCCGCAGCACGGCTTGGCTTTCGCACCCATATCTTCGAGCCGGGCGCCAACCCGCCCGCCGCCGATGTGGCCCATGCGGTGACCACCGCCCCCTATGACGACCACAAGGCGCTGGAGGCTTTCGCCCATGCCTGTGACATCGTCACCTTCGAGTTTGAGAACATCCCCACCGAAGCGCTCGACATGGTCGAGGCGATCACCCCGCTGCGCCCGGGCCGCGAGGCGCTGCGCGTTTCCCAAGATCGGCTGACCGAGAAAACCTTCCTCGGCGATCTTGGCCTGCGCGTGGCCCCTTTCGCCGATGTGACCGACGCCGCCAGCCTGAAGGCCGCCGTGGCCCAAATCGGCACGCCTGCGATCCTCAAAACCCGCCGTTTCGGCTATGACGGAAAGGGCCAAGCGCGGCTAAAAGACGATTCCGACCTCGACGCCGCTTGGGCCGAGATGAACGGCGCGCCTTCCGTGCTCGAAGGTTTCGTGAACTTCAGCGCCGAAATCTCTGTCATCGCCGCGCGCAGTGCCACGGGCGAGGTTGCCTGTTTCGACCCTGGTGAGAATGTCCACCGCGATGGCATCCTGCACACCACCACCGTGCCCGCCAAGATCAGCAATGCACAGCGCACCGACGCAGTGCTGCTTGCCGGTCGCGTGCTGAACGCACTGGATTACGTGGGCGTTATGGGGGTCGAGCTTTTCGTCACGCCGCAGGGGCTGATCGTGAATGAGATCGCCCCGCGGGTGCATAACTCTGGCCATTGGACCCAGAACGGCTGCACCATCGACCAGTTCGAGCAGCATATCCGCGCCGTGGCCGGGTGGCCCCTGGGCGATGGGCAGCGCTATGCAGATGTGGTGATGACCAACCTCATCGGCGATGACATGGACCGCGTGCCCGAACTCGCCCGCGCCCGCGACACGGCGCTGCATCTTTACGGCAAGGCCGAGGTCAAACCGGGCCGCAAGATGGGTCATGTAAACCAGATCACCCGCGGCTGAGGTCAGCCACAGAACCGTTCCGCCACCGCGCCGGACATAAAGCTCACCTGCCCCGCTGCGAAAGTGGCGGCGACCCGGCCCGTGGCCTTGTCCAAGACGACGATATCGGCGCGTTTGCCCGGCGCCAGCGTGCCGCGATCCGTAAGCCCCAAGACCTGCGCCGGCCCGGATGAGACCAACGCCCAAGCGCCCGCAAGGTCCAGCAATCCGCTCTGCGCCAGCATCAAGGCGGCGCGGCGCGGCGAGGGGTAATGGTAATCCGACGCCAACGCGTGACAAAGCCCCATAGTGATCAGGTCCAGCGCCGAAAGGTTGCCGTTATGCGACCCGCCGCGCACCACATTGGGCGCGCCCATGATGACCGCATCTCCCGCCCCGTGCGCGGCCTCGGCGGCCTCCTGCGTTTCGGGGAATTCCGCCAGCGTCACGCCCCGCGCCCGCCAAAGGGCGCGGCCCTCGGCGGTTTGGTCATCATGGCTGCCCATTTTAACGCCACGCTGCGCCAGTTCCGCGCAGAGTCGGTCCAAGGCCGCGGGCACCTCATCGCGCCGCGCGTGCATCTCCTGCATCTGCGCCAAATGGCTCTCCGGGCTGCGCCCGGCCTTCAGCGCCTGCCCGACCAGCCGTTTTGGGGTCTTGCCCGCCGCCAAACGATCATGCGGCAGGTGATCGTTGAACACCACATAGCCCACGCCCCAATCCGCCATGCGCTGCGGCAGACTGTCGTAAAGGTCGAGCATATGGGTCTCAAACCGAAGCTGCGGGCGGATGTCGGTGACCAATTCCGGCGCGGTGTCGCGGATGCCGCTAAAGACCTGATCGGCGAACGCCAGCCCCCGCAGCCCGCCTTCCCAGCTGACGAATTGCGCCAAAACCGCGGTGGTCATGCCATTCGCCGCGAGCTCTGCCTCCGCTGCGACCAACCCTTCGGATAGTTGTTTCATCGCCCCGCGACGCGGTGCCAGATGCCGCTCGAACGCGTCGCCATGCAGATCGACGATCCCCGGCATGACTTGAAAGCCGGTCAGATCGACAGGCCGCCCGACCGGGGCATCGGCAATCACCCCGTCGGCAAAAGACAACGGCGCGCGGCTCAGCCCCTCGGGGTGAAGCACCTCCGCATTGACGAGATCAAGGTTTGGCATCGTCCCCTCCCACCCCCGGCAGGCAGCCCGCTTCCGGGCAGCCGATCGCATTCAGGACGCCATCGATAAAGGTCATCGACCGATCAAAACTGCCGGTTTTCAGAAAGGCCATGGTCTGGGCGATAACGCGCGGGTTGTTCATCATGAAGGTATGGGTCACCGGCAAGACGATATGGTCTTTCATCCCCGCCACACGGGTGGAGGCGACCGAGACCTTTCCATCATCCGGCCCCGGCAAAAGGCTCGAAAAATAGGGGTTGAGCGACTGTGATCCGGCAATCACGCCCAATTCGAAAGGGACCGGCGGCAATTGGTTCGGCAAGGCCGCGTCATCGGTGCCGATCTCAGCCCCCGCGGGGCCGTTCAACCACTCGAACGCAGGGTTCTCGACCAGTTCGTCCACCACCTCGCTGCCGTGATTGGGCGGCCCCAGCATCACCACGCGCCCGACTCGGTCGGCCCCGGCCTCGGCCACCCATTTGCGCACCAAAATACCGCCCATGGAATGGGTCACGAAATCGATCCGCGCGGTGCCGCAGGCCTCAATCGCGCGCGGCAGGGTCTGTTTCGCCAATTCCGCGATATTGGCCTCAGTCGAAGGGTAGCCCGGGCGCACCACGCGGTAGCCTTCGGCGGCCAAGGCCGCTTCCATCACGGCAAAAGACATCTCGGTCCTAGCCAGCCCATGCAGCAAAACCACGCAGCGCCCCGCCGCGTTTTCGGCCGCGGCAGGCAGGGGGATCGCCAAGCAGATCGCGGCAATCAGCAGGGTGAAAAATCTCATCATGCCCTCCAGATAGACTGATTGCCCCGACTGTGAAATGGTCTTGGCGCGTTACCTGACGAAAGTATGCCGATGCCCCGACCCTGCCCTCGATTGGCCGCCCGCGCCGTGCTGCTGCACGAAGACCGGCTGCTGCTGGTCAACGCCTATGCCGATGATCGGCTGGGCCTGATGTGCGCCCCCGGCGGTGGGGTGGAGGCCGGCGCCTCCCTCCCCGATAACCTGCGCCGCGAGGTCTTTGAGGAAACGGGCCTCACGATCTCTGTCGGCGCGCCCTGTTTGGTCAATGAGTTCCATGACCCCGGCGGCGATTTCCATCAGGTGGATATCTATTTCAGATGCCACATCCTCGGATCCGCCCAAATCGCCCCCGATTGGCAAGACCGGGAGGCCATCGTCACGCGGCATCAATGGGTCACCCAAACGGAACTGGCACAAGTCCCCCACAAGCCCGATAGCCTCGGCACAGTCGCTTTTGGCCCAACGGAGGCGGCGATCACCTACGATCCTTTGGAGCCGATTTTGCGCTGATCGCCCAAGCGATCCCGCCCAAAACCAAGGCCGTCGCGAGGACCAGCGTCAAGCTCAGCGGCTCACCCAAGAGCAGCGCCCCGGCGAGGATCGCGATGATCGGCACGCTTAGCTGCGCCACCGCCGCCGTGCCCCCGTCGATCCGCGTCAGCACCGCATACCACAGGGCATAGCCAAGGCCCGAAGTCAGCACGCCGCAAAGCGCGCCCAACAAAAGCCCCGTCAGGCTGAAATGCGCCCCCGCAAAAGCGGGCAGGATGAGCATGAACGGCAAACAGAGCAAAAAGTTTGCCGAAGTCGCCGCCAGCGGATCGCCCGATGTGCGACCGATGATCGTATAGGCGGCCCAGCCGATCCCCGCCAGAACCATCAGCCCGGCGCCGATTGGATCAGTGGAACCCTGCCCATCAGGCCAGAGGGCCAAAACCAATCCCGCAAAAGCCGCCGCAGCACCTGTGATCTGCCGCGCGGTGGGCGCCGCGCCGGTCAAAGCGGCGTAGGTGAACATGGTAATCTGCACCACGCCAAAAAGGATGAGCGCACCGAGCCCCGCGTCCAACGTCAGATACGCCAGACTGAACCCGATCATATAGACAGCGAGACTCACGGCCCCGCCGATCCTGTTGCGCCGCAAAAGCGGCAGCCGTCCACCCCGCAGCGCAACCAAGATGCCCAAAACCAATGCCCCCGCACCGACCCGCACAAGGGCAAAGCCCGCCGGATCGATATGCCCGCCTTCCACCGCCATTCGGGTCAAAATTGAGTTCGCCGCAAAAGCGCACATGGTGAGGGCGGAAAGAAGGAAAAGCTGCATGACCTCTCGCTTAGCCTCACTTTCCAGCCGCGCCAAGCGCGGAATGCCTTTTGCATAAGGTTCTAACTGGGACGTGATGATCTCCTCCTTCGCATCGATTGGCGTCGATAGTGGCGCCAGAGGTGTTCCTTGGCTCCCCGGGGTTTCACCTATGCTATGTCATAGCCACGCCCTCCAAACGCACGGATACAGTCGTACCACGCTCATTACAGGTGGATACCAAACAGGCATGGCCCCCATAGGCCGCCGCGATTTTGCGAACCAAGGCCAGCCCCAAGCCCGACCCTTCAACCTCATCGCGCGACCGCAAAGTAATCATCGGCTGGAAGACACGCTCATGATAACGCGGCGGTATTCCCGGCCCATCATCGGAAACGGTCAGCATCATGGCCTCCCCTTCGTTTTTTACCACTACCTCGACCCGCCCGGAAAACCGATCATGATGCTTGATCGCGTTTCCAATCAACGCCACGAAAAGCGAGTGCAGGTCCTGATCGTCAACGACGAAAGAGTCGCACCCGAAGTAATGATCAACCCGGAAACCACTGGGCGGCCCGACTTCCTCCAACGCGGCATCAAAGGCCTGACGAAGCTCAAGCACGGTCGCATTGCGCCTCCTTCCGGCGCGCGAGTATTGAAGCAGGTCGACTAACATCCGATCCAACCGCCGCGTGTGCCGCTTCATCAAGGCGATGGAACTGTGGACCGAAGCGCTTACCTCCAGTCCCGCCTCCTCAATATCCTCGGCGATCCATTCAGGCAGTTCCAACAGCGCGCGAATGGAGCCGCGCAGATCGTGACTTACCAGATGGATAAACTCCTCCGCATCAGGCCCGAGAGGCTGCGGCTCTTCGCGCGAAGGTAGCTCATGGTCGGCAGGTAACCTTAACAGCCGCTGCGTCATATCGCGACCTCCCTGCGATCAGCGCATGAGCAAAACGCCCTGCTAACCCGAATTAAAACTAAAGGTTCCATCAAGCGATATCCCATAGCAATCGACGCGCATTGGGCGGATATTTCGCTCGCAGGCGCGCCCACCTTTGTATTTGCCTTTCGCGTCCAACCCGGCTGGTGATCAACTGCCATTGCTGTGCCACCCGGGTCAGGGCCATTTTCGGCGAAACCTCACCCTGAAGGGCCTTATCCAATCCCCTCCCCAATGTTTGAAAATACTCTGATTGCCCTTTCAAATAGAAATCAGGAATCGCCCCTTTAAGCGCCGCGCGATGCACCTCAAGAAAAGACTTTGAATAGGCCGCTTCCACGCCCCGGTCACTGTAGTGCTCACGGCGGAAGGGATCGAAAAACCCATCCGGCTGCCGAACGGCGAGCGTCGACATTGCTGGCGTGACCGCGAAGAGGGCGAATAGATAGGCGAGTTCTCTCTGGGTCGATACCGCGCTGATGACAAAGCTCCATCCCCAATTGAAATAGGGGATTTCGAGCAGTTCCTCCCCCACCTGCCCTCCGGGGGTTGGCCCATAAACCATCCGTCCGCGCATCGATGATCGACGAGAGTTAAGGTATTTCTGCGTTCCGCCCCAGCCGATGTTACAATAGACATCGCCCTTCGCGTATCGCGACCAATTTCCAAACAGCCCCAGGCTCGAAGTTTCGGGAGCAAGGCAGTCCGTGATCGCAATCAACTCTTCGAGCGCTGCCACCCCCGGATTATCTGCAATTTGCGGCGTCATATCGGGGGACAGAGGCCAATAGCCCTTGGCGTGAAACCGCACCCACCATTCCCATGCGAGGTACCCCGGCGTGCGGAACAACAATCCGCCATACCGACCGGCCTCTGGTGCATGAAAGAACCGGATTTGCTGGTCCAGTTCTTGCCAAGTTTCCGGCTGAACAAGTGGATAGCCGAAACGATCGGCGTAGCGCGCTTGTTCATCCGGATCGCGCAGCATCTCACGATGGTAGAACATCAAATAGGCGTCGCCATCCGTTTGAAATCCATATATTTTTCCGTCGAACCTATCCCCGTCTTGATAAAGCATAGGGTCGCGAAACCCCGGCGGTTCATAGCGTGCGGCGAGGCCATCCAAGGCATGGACCGCCCCTGCGGCCACCAGATCTGCGACACCAAAAGTCGCGGGCAAAGCGACGTCATATCGCGCCTCCCCGAGTACACTATTAAGCATCAGTTCCGCGTTGATCTGATCTACATGCACTTCTTGTAGGTCGACCGCGACCCCGGTCCGTTCTGTAAAGGCTTTTGCAACCGGCGCGAGATTGGCCCGCGACCCTTCAGGCAACAGCACCGAAAGCGTTTTTGCGTTTCCTCCCAAATCGCGGGCCTGCGCGGCCACCTTTATATCGATCGCCTCACCGAATGCCTGAGCGGCGATCAGCGTGCTGAGACCGGCGCCCAATCCGATTGAAACCGTTCGTCTTGTCAACCTGCGGCCGCCTGACACGATTCGATCCTCCAATACGCCGGGGCATGACCCCTTCCCGCTGTCATGGCGCTGGTTTTAGGGCGACGGCGATTAACATTGCGTTAATCGGTCACGGCTATTCACAAGGTATGAAAACGATGCACCCCCCTTGGCGCCTCCTGCAGCTTTTCGGGAGCCGTATCAGCACCCGTCTCAGGGCCGCTTTTCTGCTCGTTGCGGGCATCATCGGCCTAGCCGGGTGGGTTGCTACGGGGCAAATGCGCGCTGTTTTGGCCAGTCATGCTCATCTGAGCCAATCGGCGCTACCGATGTTGGCCATTTCCCAGCAGATCGAGCGGTCTTTGAATGGTGTGTTCCTTTCAATTGAACAGTTAAGTCAGCAAGATACCACAGCTTCACCATCAGTCCTTGGGCAGGAAATCGGGACAAAGATCAGCGAAATCTCCAAACTCTTAGATGATCTGTCGACGTCCGAGATCCCGCCCCCCTTAGCGGCCCGGCTGGAACAGCGTCTCCAGATGGCACGGCGCGCGACGGATGCGGCAGTAGTCAGCCTTCTGGAGATGCGGCGCGCGGAGGCGCAAATCGTCTCAACCCTCGATGTTGTCGAGCAAATTCAAGAGCAAAGTCACCTCATTATCGACGATCTGGCCTATCGGCTTTCTAGGCAAACCGAAGCTTTGCTGGCCGAAGCCCTTAGGACTTCGGGTTCCGGCCAGCTTCAAAATCCTACGTCCCGCTTTCCCGAATTGTTGTTAAGTGCGGTCAATTTGAATGACATTCGGCTCAGTCTCGACACGCTGATCAATATCGTCATGTCGCAAGGGCTACAGAACCAGCCCCTTCAACTCCCGCGCGCGAAACTACTTGTCGAAGAACATTTCCAGGATGCCATAGCCCGCTTACCGCGCATTCACGAAACAGCAAGCAGGCGGTCACTTGCCCGCCAAATTGACGCGTTGCGCGACCTGCTGCTGCGTCCCGAAACAGGGTTCTTTGCCCATACAATGGCCCGCCTGCGGTTCAATAATAGCTTCGAAAGGCTGCAAGCCGAACATCTCCCCATGATCGTGGAAATTTCCGATATCTCCTCCGATCTGACCCAGAATACCCTAGAGCGGGTGGATGCTGCGACGCAGGCCCTGCGTGATACCATCAACCAGGTCATTTGGACCGTGGGTCTCACCATGGCCTGCGCCTTTCTCGTGATTGCGATGGCAAACGGCTTGGTTATCGAACGGCAGTTTAACCGCCGGATCAGACGCTTGACCGATTCCGTGACCGCGATTGCTCGGGGGGATCTCGACCATCCGATTACCGTGAGAGGGCGGGACGAGCTTGGAGAGATGGCGCGCGCATTGACCGTCTTCCGCACCACGGCGGAGGAGCTGCGGCGCTCGAATATCGAGTTGGAGAAATTTGCCTATGTCGCTGCGCACGACCTGCGGTCGCCCCTCCGGGCGGTGCATGAATTGAGCCTTTGGGTGCTGGAGGACGAGGACAACGCGCTAAGTGCCGAAAGCCGAAGCTATTTGCTGATGTCTCAACAACGGATCGACCGGCTAAACCGTCTTTTGGCCGATCTGTTGGACTACGCCCGCGCAGGGCAGGACCAGCCTGCGCCGGAGCCTGTCCATCTTGGCCGCTTGGTGACGGAGCTCGCCCGTTACATCGATACCGAAGGCCGTTTCAAAATCACCTTTACCGGGGCGGAGCAGGTCGTCGACGCGCAGCTGACACCCTTGCAGCAAATCTTGGGCAATCTCATCTCGAATGCGATCAAACACCATGACCGGGATCATGGGACGATCCATATCAGTGCACAACGGCGGCAGGACCACCTTGTCTTGACCGTCCGCGATGATGGGCCGGGTATAGAGCTTCGGCATCAGCAAAAGATATTTGAACTCTTTCAGACCCTTAAACCCCGCGATGAGGTTGAGGGGAGCGGCTTGGGACTCGCCATCGTAAGCAAGCTTGCGGCCCACCAAAAAGGCAAGGTCACGCTATTTTCCGACCCTGACAAAGGGCGCGGCGCGACCTTTGTGGTTGAGCTTCCACTGGCACCTCAAACGCATCAACCCCTGCCCGTGGCGGCCGCAGCGTGACGAAAGTCGGAAAGGAGTATCGGATGAAAACGACGCCCGCGAAATTTCTTATCGTCGATGACGACAAAGTCAGCGTGATGGCCATGCAACGGGCGATGCGCAAGCTGAAGATCGTCAATGAGACGGCGGTTTGCCACGACGGCCAGCAAGCGCTTGAGTTTCTGGCGGAGGAAGTGAAGCGGCACGGACGATTGCCGCCCTATATCATCACGCTCGACCTCAATATGCCGCGCATGGGCGGGCTTGAGTTCTTGGAGGTCGTTCGGGCCGATCCCGCCTTGGAGCGTATGGTGGTCTTCGTCTTCACCACCTCCGACATGCCCACGGATGTGCAATCGGCCTATAGCAAGAATGTCGCGGGCTATATCGTGAAGGGTAAGCATCCGGCGTAGGCCACAGGTGGGTCATCGCTCGAGATCACGGTTCATTAAGATGAGCGCTTGCAGGTTTCCGATCCCAAGCGGAGTGAAGGCGATCACGCTATCGTCGCCGGGGCCGTGGACCCAGATCACACCATCTTCGGTTTCCATACCGATGGCGAGATCGAAGATCCGATCAACGGTTTCGCTCAGTTCGACAGCGACGCGGTTGATTGTCTTGACGGAATACACCTTGTTCAGCTGCATGGTTACGCTGCTTGTGGAAGGGATAGGGCTTTCCAGTTCCAAGGCAGAAGCTCATGGATGCGCGAGACGGGCATGTCGGGCAGCCGGGCGAGAACATCGGCGAGCCAGGCCTGTGGGTCGATGTCGTTCATTTTGGCGGTGACGATAAGGGTATACATGGCGGCCGCCCGCTCACCGCCGCGCTCGGACCCTGCAAAGAGCCACGACTTCCGACCCAGGGCAACGCCACGTAAGGCGCGTTCGGCCGCATTATTCGTCAGACAGATACGCCCGTCCTCGAGGAATGCCGTGAAGGCCTGCCAACGGCCACGCTTCTCAAACATGTAGTTGATCGCCTTGGCCACTTTGTTGTGCCTGGACAGTTTCGCGCGCTCTTCCTGCAGCCAGTCGTGGAGGCCGTTCACCAGGGGGAGGGACAGGTTCTGTCGGGCGGCGAGCCGGGCATCAGCATCCAGCCCATTGATTTCGCGCTCGATGTCGAAGATGGCATCGATCCGTTTTACCGCTTCCAGTGCGACCGGTGAGATCTGATGGGCAGGTTTGCCCTTGCGGACGTTGCCCGCGATATCGGCCAGTTCGAAGAACTTCCGGCGCGCATGCGACCAGCACAGCGCACTGGTCACGGGCCCCGCGTCTCGGTCCTCTCGATAGAGGTCGTTGTATCCCCCATAGGCGTCCGCTTGCAGCACCCCTTGCCATTCTGCCAGATGCTGATTGGGATTGGTTGCCGCGCGATCTCGGGAGAAGCGGAAGAACGCCGCCGGCGGCGCGCCACCATTCCAGGGGCGGTCATCACGGACATAGGTCCAGAGCCGGGCCTTTTTTGCACCGCCCCGCACCAGAAGCGGCACGGTGGTATCATCGCCATGCAGGCGGTGAGCGGCACGCACGTGGGCCTCGATCAGCGCATGGATCGGCTGCAGGGCGACAGTCGCGTGCCCGACCAGGTCTGCCAGGGTGGACAGGCTCAGCTCTACACCTTCACGGGCAAAGCGCTCGGCCTGCCGGTTCAACGGCTGGTGCTGACCATATTTCTCGAAGATTAGCATTGCGATCAGGCTGGGCCCGGCCCATCCGCGCGGAATCGCATGGAACGGCGCCGGCGGCTGGCTGATCTTCTCGCAGGCCCGGCAAGTGAACTTCTCGCGCACGGTCTGGATCACCTTCCACTGACGCGGGATCACCTCCAGCGTCTCGGTGATGTCCTCGCCCATCTTCACGATCCGGTCCGAGCCACAGCAGGTGCAGGCGGCCGGTGCTTCGACGACAACCCGTTCGCGCGGCAGGTGATCGGGGAACGGCTTGCGCACCGGATGGCGGCGCGTGAAGGCGCGCACCGTGCTGGCTTTCTCGCTTGCTTGATCTGCGGCCAAGGCATCCTCGGTGGCCGCCGCTTCCATCTCTTCAAGCTGCAGTTCCAGTTGATCGATCAGCCGGGCGCGTCGTTCTGACGAGATACCGTATTTGTCACGGCGCAGTTTGGCGATCTCGAGCTTGAGCTCTTGGATCATCGCCTCGGAGCAGGAGACAACCGCGCGGGCCTGCGCCAGCTCGCTTTCCGCCACATCTGCACGGGCCTCTGCGGCGGCCAGGGCAGCGCGTAATTTGGCGAGTTCGGAGGCGGCATCAGACATGACCAATATTTACCAGCCGAAGCCGCGAAGCACCAATAAAAACAGGCTACCTGGCGCAAATTAACCAGCCTTTGCAGGCCGTTGTGTCCAGCGTGGGTTACGCCAGTCGATGCCCTCCAGAAGATAACCCAACTGCGCCGCCGAGACCTGCACCGCTTCGCCCGACCGGCTTACCGGCCAGATAAACTTACCTGCCTCCAAGCGCTTCAAATAGAGCGACATGCCCACGCCATCATGCCACAGGATCTTGACCAGATCGCCTTTACGCCCCCGGAAGCAAAATATCTCACCCGCATGGGGATCACGGCCAAGCCCTTCCTGCACCTGTAGCGCCAGCGTGTTCATGCCCCGCCGCATATCGGTGACGCCGCCTGCGATCCAGACCTTCACGCCCGCCGGAAACGCAATCATTGCCCGTCCACCACTGTCAGAATCCGGGCAAGCGCTTCGGGCTCCACGCCGATGGGGAGGATGAGTCGACGCCCATTCGGAAGAGCCACCTCAATCCGGCAGTCCGGAGGTGGACTGGCATCGATCGGATTTGCCTGCGACGTGGAAACTTCCTTCGGCACAGTCACCGGCGCAAACGATACAGAGCCAGAAGACCCAAGCTCACCAGTTCGATACTGCCGCCGCCAAGTGGTCAGAAGCGACCGGCAAATGCCGTGCCGCCGAGCTGTGGCTGTCACCTGACGGTGGCCAATAAAGCTCTCCTCTACAATACGCAGCTTGTCATCATCCGACCAATACCGGCGGCGTTCACCATCGGCAGCAGACAGAACTTCGATTTGAGGGCGATTGATAAAGTCGGACATAAGGTCGGACTTACCATCAGATCGAGCCTGAGATCAGACGGCCGTCGCCGGCTTGCAGTTACCCATAAGTTTGGTGCGACGAATTGATTCACCCATCAGTCTTGCTCTTGCCCGCGCAGCCCCGAGCA